>NZ_JBIOSQ010000001.1:0-215000 GCF_051714845.1 Enterococcus sp. AZ088
ATGCCCGACGTGGAAAGTTTTTGGCATAGCCTTGAAGAAGCCTATCAAGCGATTTTGTCGGCGCCAAGTTTTGATGCTTGGATTAAAACCACACGCCCTTTGAAATTAGACAACAATCAATTGTGGCTAGAAGTCCCTTCTGCAGTTCATCGTGATTACTGGGAAAAAAATCTTTCGGCAAAAATTGTCGAAACTGGATTTAAATTGACCGGTGCAGAAGTGATGCCCCATTTTGTTGTTGCCGATGAAAAAGACGCAGCACTGGCACAAGAACTCGAAGAACCTGCCGAAGAAGAAATTGTTTTTAGTGAACAAAGTAAAAAAGCAATGCTTAATCCTAAGTACACTTTCGACACCTTCGTTATTGGTAAAGGAAACCAAATGGCGCACGCTGCAGCGCTTGTTGTTGCCGAGGATCCGGGTTCGATTTACAATCCCCTTTTCTTCTATGGTGGTGTAGGGTTAGGGAAAACCCATTTGATGCATGCCATTGGTCATCAAATGTTAGTGAATCAACCAGATGCCAAAGTCAAATATGTTAGTAGCGAAACGTTTACGAATGAATTTATCAACTCAATTCAAACAAAGACATCCGAACAATTTCGGAAAGAATATCGCAATGTTGACTTATTATTAGTCGATGATATTCAATTTTTGGCGGAAAAAGAAGCAACATTGGAAGAATTTTTCCATACCTTCAACGATCTTTACAATGAAAATAAACAAATTGTTTTAACAAGTGATCGCCCGCCGAATGATATTCCAAAATTACCTGAACGATTAGTTTCTCGCTTTGCTTGGGGTTTGTCTGTCGATATCACCCCGCCTGATTTAGAAACACGGATTGCAATTTTGCGCAAAAAAGCAGATGCCGAGCGTTTAGAAATTCCGGATGATACACTAAGTTATATCGCTGGTCAAATTGATTCCAACATCCGTGAATTAGAGGGTGCTTTGGTCCGCGTTCAAGCCTTTGCAACTATTAATGGAGAAGATATTACCACTAGTTTAGCGGCGGACGCCTTGAAATCTCTAAAATCAGTTGGTAGTAAAAATCAATTGTCCATCTTACAAATTCAAGAAGAAGTATCCAAATATTATCATGTGCCTCTTAAAGATTTAAAAGGGAAAAAACGGGTGAAAACAATTGTGGTTCCTCGTCAAATCTCAATGTATCTTGCTAGAGAAATGACCGACAATTCCTTGCCAAAAATTGGTGCCGAATTTGGCGGCAAAGATCATACAACGGTAATTCATGCGCACGAAAAGATTCAGCAATTATTGGAAAAAGATCCAGCGATTCAAAAAGAAGTCAGTGAAATTAAAAATTTATTGAACTCTTAGGATGTGGAAAACTAAACAAAAAAGAACAAAGTTATCCACAACTTATACACAAGTGGATAACTTAGTAAAATCAATGCTCTTTTGACTTTTCCACAGAATCAACATGCCCTATTACTTTTATTATTTATTTATATATAATATACAAAACAGTGGCGTACAAAATTAGAACGTATTGAAAATACTTAAAAAGGAGTTTACATTATGAAATTAACGGTCAAACGAAGTGTCTTTTTACAAGAATTACAAACTGTTCAACGAGCAATTTCTTCTAAAACAACGATTCCAATCTTAACAGGTGTTAAAATTGTGTTATCAGAAGATGGCTTATCACTTACTGGGAGTAACGCGGATATTTCAATTGAAAGTTTTTTAAGTAAAGACGATGAAAAAGCTCAAATGACGATTGAACGCACAGGTAGCATCGTTTTACAATCTCGTTTCTTTGGCGAAATTATTCGTAAATTACCAGAAGATATGTTCACAATGGAAGTTCTAGATAACAATCAAGTTGCAATTACTTCAGGAAAAGCTGATTTTACGGTCAATGGATTAGATGCTGACAATTATCCGCACTTACCAGTAATTGATACTCAAAACCAAATGAAATTACCTGTTCATTTATTGACAAAAATTATTAGTGAAACAGGTTTTGCTGTATCGATGCACGAAAGTCGTCCAATTTTAACTGGGGTTCACTTTATTTTAGAAAATCAAAAATTACTTGCCGTTGCGACAGATTCACATCGTTTAAGTCAACGTGTGATCCCGACAGAACAAGCAGTAGAAGACTTTAACATTGTAATTCCAGGAAAAAGTTTAACTGAACTTTCTCGTTCATTAACCAATGAAGAAGAAATGGTTGAAATCAGCATTATGGAAAATCAAGTGCTATTTAAAACAGAAACAATGTACTTCTATTCTCGTTTGTTAGAAGGAAATTATCCTGATACCAACCGTTTAATTCCAACTAGCCATAACACGCAAATTGAATTTTATGTACCAGAACTGCTTTCAGCAATCGAACGTGCCTCTTTACTTTCTCATGAAGGACGTAACAATATTGTTCGCCTTTCAATTTCACCAGATTCTGTTGTTTTATATGGAAATTCACCTGAAATTGGAAAAGTCGAAGAAGCGTTAAACTATGAAAATGTTTCTGGTGAAGCGTTGGATATTTCTTTCAACCCAGATTATATGAAAGATGCATTGCGAGCGTTTGGCGATATGAATATTACCGTGAAATTCCTTTCTCCAATTCGTCCGTTTACATTGGAGCCAACCGAAACAGAACTAGATTTCATTCAACTAATTACACCGGTTCGTACAAATTAATCATGTTTAAAAAAGACCTTCGGAAAATCACTATGATCGCCGAAGGTTCTTTTTTGTCGTCTGTTTAAAGCCGATAAACGCTGCTAGATAAGCTTTTTAAAACTAGAATAGCTTTTACGCTAATATGATTGTGAATATTTGAACTATCGTTTGACGAATAAATTCTGCCTTTTTTTTCGTGGATAAAGAAAAAAGCCCTTTAATTTTTCGTTTAAGGGCTGTTCATTTTTTTATGAATATTTCCTAGTGAAAGAAGTTTACGTTGCTTAAAACGACGCTCAGACCTCTACAAGCTACTTTTCTTCATTGCGCGCCCTCTTCGTTTGTCTTTGAGTTACCCCTAATTGTTTTTTAGTTAAACGCTACTCGTCATTTCTGCCAAATCAGGCCCCTTTTTTCTCAAGAAAATATCAATTTCCGTTTTAAAATGCTTTTTAAGAGTTTTTTTATCCTAATAATATTTTCGGTCATTTAGAATTAAAATTGCTTAGAATGAAAATTAGACAGATAAATTTGTTTTCTCTTATGAAAAAGGGTATAATATATATGAGAACGTATTAGAAAAAAGAGGGATGCACATTGAAAAAAACGTTTGTTTTAGCAACTGAGTATATAACGCTTGGTCAGTTTCTTAAAGAAATCAACGTCATTGGTAGTGGCGGCCAAGCCAAATGGTATTTGGCAGACAATAGCGTGTTTGTTGATGGCGAGTTGGAAAATCGTCGCGGACGGAAACTTTATGCGGGCATGATGATTGAGATACCTGAAGAAGGTACTTTTTTTATGGTGAAAAACGGAAACGAGTCCGACGATGCGGCTGAATGAGCTGACACTTCAGCATTATCGTAATTATGAAACAGTCAGTTTAGATTTTCCAAAAACGTTAAATCTTTTTTTAGGCGAAAACGCCCAAGGAAAAACCAACTTGTTAGAAAGCATTTATGTTCTAGCAATGACACGAAGTCATCGAACCAGCAATGAAAAAGAATTAATTGGCTGGGAACAAGCAGCAGCTAAAATTAGCGGTGTGGTTGAAAAAAAGACAGGCACCGTGCCGTTGGAAATTTTAATTTCCAACAAAGGACGTAAAACCAAGGTTAATCACATTGAGCAAAAAAGGCTCAGTGCGTACATTGGGCAACTGAATGTTATTTTATTTGCCCCAGAAGATTTATCTTTGGTGAAAGGCTCACCTCAAGTCCGCCGGAAATTTATTGACATGGAACTCGGACAAGTGAGTCCTATTTATCTTTATGATCTTGTCCAATATCAGTCTGTTTTAAAGCAACGGAACCAATACCTAAAACAACTAGCTGAAAAGAAACAAACAGATACTGTTTATCTGGATATTTTGACAGAACAGCTAGCTGAATTTGGCGGGAAAGTTCTATACGCTCGGTTAGGTTTTCTTAAAAAATTAGAACACTGGGCAAACTTACTCCATCAAAAAATTAGTCATGGACGCGAAACGCTCACCATAGACTACGCATCAAGCATCCCAATTGACAACACGGATCTTTCCTTAGAAGCACTTCAAAATCAATTGCTCCAACAATTAATGAACAATCGTAAGCGTGAATTGTTTAAAGCGAATACTTTTTTAGGCCCTCATCGTGACGATTTGCTATTTATTGTCAATGGTCAAAATGTTCAAACGTATGGCTCACAAGGCCAACAGCGGACGACAGCTTTAAGTATTAAATTGGCAGAGATTGATTTGATGCATTCAGAAACAGGAGAATATCCTGTGTTATTACTAGATGATGTCATGAGTGAATTAGATAATGAACGTCAAATTCACTTGTTAGAAACGATTGAAGGCAAAGTTCAAACGTTCTTAACGACAACTAGTTTAGATCACATAAAAGACAAGCTAACAGTTGAACCAGATATTTTTTATGTTCAACAAGGCAAGATAGAAAGGAATTCAGCGACATGACAGAAGAAGAAAAAAACATGAGAGAACGTGCGCAAGAATATGACGCTAGTCAGATTCAAGTTTTGGAGGGCTTAGAAGCTGTCCGGAAACGTCCTGGTATGTACATAGGTTCTACTAGTGGCGAAGGGTTACACCACTTAGTATGGGAAATCGTTGACAACTCTATCGACGAAGCCTTAGCAGGATTTGCTAAATCAATTCAAGTAATTATCGAACCAGACGATAGTATTACTGTTATCGATGATGGTCGTGGAATTCCAGTCGGGATTCAAGCCAAAACAGGTCGCCCAGCTGTGGAAACAGTGTTTACAGTGCTACATGCCGGCGGGAAATTTGGCGGTGGCGGCTATAAAGTATCAGGTGGCTTGCACGGTGTTGGTTCCTCTGTTGTTAATGCTTTATCGACCAGTTTAGATGTTCGTGTTTATAAAGATGGCAAAGTGTATTACCAAGAATATCGTCGTGGTGCGGTTGTTGATGACCTAAAAGTTATCGAAGAAACGGATCGTCACGGAACTACTGTTCACTTTATTCCAGATCCTGAAATTTTTACAGAAACAACCGTTTATGATTTTGATAAATTAGCAACACGGGTTCGTGAATTAGCCTTTTTAAATCGAGGCTTACACATTTCAATTGAAGACCGTCGTGAAGGACAAGAAGATAAAAAAGAGTATCACTATGAAGGCGGGATTAAGAGTTATGTTGAGCATTTAAATGCCAATAAAGACGTTATTTTCCCAGAGCCAATCTTCATTGAGGGAGAGCAACAAGATATTACAGTGGAAGTGTCAATGCAGTATACAGATGGCTACCACTCAAATATTTTAAGTTTTGCCAACAATATTCATACTTATGAAGGCGGAACGCATGAATCTGGTTTTAAAACTTCTTTAACACGTGTGATTAATGACTATGCACGTAAACAAAAATTGATGAAAGAAAACGATGAAAAATTAACTGGGGAAGATGTTCGTGAAGGTTTAACTGCAGTGGTTTCCATCAAACATCCAGATCCTCAATTTGAAGGACAAACGAAAACGAAATTAGGGAACTCAGAAGTACGGACCGTTACGGATCGTTTGTTCTCAGAATACTTTACAAAATTCTTGATGGAAAATCCAACAGTCGGCAAACAAATTGTCGAAAAAGGTATGTTGGCCTCAAAAGCTCGTTTAGCCGCTAAAAGAGCCCGTGAAGTCACCCGTCGTAAAGGCGCTTTAGAAATTAGCAACTTGCCAGGGAAGCTGGCTGATTGCTCAAGTAAAGATCCGGAAAAATGCGAATTATTTATCGTCGAAGGAGACTCGGCCGGCGGTTCAGCAAAACAAGGCCGTAGCCGTGAATTCCAAGCCATTTTACCAATTCGTGGGAAAATCTTGAATGTCGAGAAAGCTAGCATGGATAAAATTTTAGCCAATGAAGAAATTCGGTCATTATTTACAGCTATGGGAACAGGCTTCGGCGAAGATTTCGATGTTTCTAAAGCACGTTATCACAAACTAGTGATTATGACCGATGCCGATGTCGATGGTGCGCATATTCGAACGTTGTTATTAACCTTGTTCTATCGCTTCATGCGGCCAATTGTTGAAGCTGGTTATGTGTATATTGCCCAACCACCACTATATGGTGTGAAACAAGGGAAAAATATCACCTACGTTCAACCGGGCAAACATGCTGAAGAGGAACTAGCAAAAGTGTTAGAAGAATTACCTGCTTCACCAAAACCAAGTGTTCAACGTTACAAAGGTTTGGGTGAAATGGATGATCACCAACTTTGGGAAACAACAATGGACCCAGAAAAACGATTAATGGCGCGAGTGAGTGTCGATGATGCCATTGAAGCTGACCAAATTTTTGAAATGCTAATGGGCGATCGTGTGGAACCACGTCGTGCGTTTATCGAAGAAAATGCCCATTACGTGAAAAACTTGGATATTTAATGTGTCGCAACGTTGTAAGAGACGCTAGAACATATATTTAGAGGGGAAAAAATTCATGAGTGAAGAAATTAAAGAAAACATTCAAGACGTCAATCTGACCAGCGAAATGAAAGAATCTTTCATTGACTACGCAATGAGTGTTATCGTAGCCCGCGCGTTACCTGACGTTCGTGACGGTTTAAAACCTGTTCATCGCCGAATCTTATATGGAATGAACGAATTAGGGGTAACCCCTGATAAACCACACAAAAAATCAGCCCGGATTGTTGGGGATGTTATGGGTAAATATCACCCCCATGGGGACAGTGCGATTTACGAATCAATGGTGCGGATGGCACAACCTTTTAGTTATCGGGCTATGTTAGTTGACGGCCACGGAAACTTCGGTTCTGTCGATGGTGACGGCGCTGCCGCTATGCGTTATACCGAAGCACGTATGAGTAAAATTGCTTTAGAAATGCTACGAGATATTAACAAAAATACAGTCGATTTCCAAGGAAACTATGATGATTCAGAACAAGAACCAGTAGTTTTACCTGCTCGTTTTCCAAACTTACTAGTTAACGGAACAACGGGGATTGCGGTGGGGATGGCAACAAATATTCCACCACACAATTTAAGTGAAGTGATTGATGCAACAAGTTTATTGATGGACAATCCTGATGTAACGACGAATGAATTGATGGAAGTGTTACCTGGACCAGATTTTCCAACAGGCGGTTTAGTGATGGGGAAATCAGGGATTCGCCGAGCATATGAAACAGGGAAAGGTTCGATTACTGTTCGTGCAAAAGTTGAATTGACTGAAATGCCGAATGGAAAAGAACGTATTTTAGTAACTGAATTGCCTTATATGGTGAATAAAGCCAAATTAATCGAACGAATTTCTGAATTACACAGAGATAAACGAATTGAAGGAATTACCGATTTGCGGGATGAATCTTCTCGTGAAGGCATGCGGATTGTCATCGATGTTCGTCGAGATGTGAGTGCCTCTGTTGTGTTAAACAACTTGTACAAAATGACTGCTTTACAAACATCTTTTGGTTTTAACATGTTAGCCATCGAAAAAGGCGTACCGAAAATTTTAAGCTTGAAACGTATTTTAGAAAACTACGTCGAGCATCAAAAAGAAGTCATTACTCGCCGGACGATTTTTGACAAAAACAAAGCAGAAGCACGGGCGCATATTTTAGAAGGTCTACGAATTGCCTTAGATCATATCGATGAAATTATTGCCATTATCCGTGGATCACAATCAGATGACGAAGCAAAAGCAACGTTAATTGAACGCTTTGAATTTTCAGATCGTCAAGCGCAAGCGATTTTAGATATGCGTTTACGCCGTTTAACAGGCTTAGAACGCGACAAAATTGAAAATGAATATCAAGAGCTATTGAAATTCATTGCGGACTTAGAGGACATTTTAGCCCGCCCAGAACGCGTCATTGAAATCATTAAAACAGAGTTAAATGACGTTCGCACAAAATTTGGTGATGCACGACGCACAGAATTATTAGTAGGTGAAGTCCTAAGTCTTGAAGATGAAGATTTAATCGAAGAAGAAGAAGTCGTGATTACATTAACCAATAACGGCTACATTAAGCGGATGGCAAACTCCGAATTCCGGGCGCAACGCCGCGGCGGACGTGGTGTCCAAGGCATGGGCGTTCATGATGATGATTTCGTGAAAAACCTAGTTTCTTGTTCAACACATGACACGTTATTATTCTTTACGAACACTGGGAAAGTTTACCGAGCAAAAGGTTACGAAATCCCTGAATACGGTAGAACAGCAAAAGGAATTCCAGTGATTAACTTACTGGGAATTGATTCTGCAGAAAAAATTCAAGCGATTATTTCTGTTGAGGGCAAAGCGGAAGCAGGTAAATACTTGTTCTTCACAACCTTAAAAGGAACCGTCAAACGGACAGCTGTAACAGCCTTTTCTAATATCCGTAGTAATGGATTAATCGCCATTAGCTTAAAAGAAGATGATGAGTTAGTTAACGTGGTAACGACTAATGGCAATCAGAAGATGATTATCGGAACACATGCAGGATACTCTGTCACATTTGATGAAAATACTGTACGTGATATGGGCCGGACAGCATCAGGCGTTCGGGGAATCCGTCTCCGCGAAAATGATTATGTGGTCGGTGCAGCGATTCTGGATGAAAACAAAGAAGTCCTAGTCATTACTGAAAATGGTTATGGTAAGCGTACAAAAGCTTCTGAATATCCAGTTAAAGGACGTGGCGGTAAAGGGATTAAGACAGCAAATATCACTGAGAAAAATGGTCCATTAGCTGGTTTAACCACGGTCAATGGGGATGAAGATATCTTATTGATTACGAACAAAGGCGTCATTATCCGCTTTAACGTTGATTCTGTTTCTCAAACAGGACGCGCAACATTAGGGGTTCGTTTAATGAGAATGGAAGATGGTGCCAAAGTGGTAACGATGGCTGTTGTAGAACCAGAAGAAGTGGAAGAAGAAATCGTTGAAGTTGTAGAAACAACAGAAAACGAAACAACATCAGAAACAGAAGAATAACATAAAAAAGTTTCGCCAACTGGCGAAACTTTTTTATTGGGGCTTTTCAAAACTATTTCTTGCTTTTGTCCATCAATTAGCATATAATTAGAGATTGTGAACTACCTTTTTAGGTATGTTCTCCTTGCTCTTAGCCAACTAAGAGCCTTGAAGTCCATAGGGAGGTGAAAATCAATGAGTCAAGATACGAAGTACGAAATCATGTACATTATTCGTCCGAACATTGATGAAGAAGCAAAAACTGCTTTAGTAGAACGTTTCGACACAATCTTAAAAGATAACGGAGCAGAAGTTATCGAATCTAAAGATTGGGAAAAACGCCGCTTAGCATATGAAATGAACGGATTCCGTGAAGGCATCTATCATATCGTTAACGTTACTTCTCCATCAACAGCTGGCGCAATCAACGAGTTTGATCGTTTAGCAAAAATCAATGACGATATTATCCGTCATATGATCGTGAAGGTAGAAGCATAATTTGTTTCACATGAAACATTTATTGACGAAAGGAGATGTTTTGAATGATTAATAACGTTGTATTAGTCGGAAGATTGACAAAAGATCCTGACTTACGTTACACCGCTAGTGGTTCAGCTGTTGCGACCTTTACACTTGCTGTAAACCGTAATTTTACGAATCAAAATGGTGACCGTGAAGCAGACTTTATCAACTGTGTGATTTGGCGTAAACCCGCAGAAACAATGGCTAATTATGCCCGTAAAGGTACATTATTAGGTGTTGTCGGAAGAATTCAAACTCGTAATTACGAGAACCAACAAGGTCAACGTGTCTACGTAACTGAAGTGGTTTGTGAAAACTTCCAATTGTTAGAATCTCGTTCTGCTTCAGAACAAAGAGGAACTGGCGGCGGTAGCTTTAATAACAACGAAAATGGTTATCAATCACAAAATCGTAGCTTTGGTAATAACAATGCCGGTTCTGGATTTAATAACAACAATAGTTTCAATCCATCATCTTCTCAGTCGCAAAACAATAACGGTATGCCTGATTTCGATAAAGATTCTGATCCATTTGGTGGCTCAGGTTCATCTATCGACATTTCAGATGATGATTTACCATTCTAAACGAATTTGATAGGAGGGAACAAGAATGGCACAACAAAGAAGAGGCGGACGTAAACGTCGGAAAGTCGACTACATCGCAGCAAACCACATCGAATACATCGATTATAAAGATACTGAATTGTTAAAACGATTCATTTCAGAACGTGGCAAAATTTTACCACGTCGTGTTACAGGTACTGGCGCTAAAAACCAACGTAAATTAACGATTGCTATTAAACGCGCACGTATCATGGGATTATTACCATTCGTTAGTGACGAACAATAATTTTATGACAATTTCCAGAACCAAAGAGCTTGCTCTTTGGTTCTTTTTTATCTTGACTAGTGTTTCACGTGAAACATAACAAGGTTCGCAGAATGAAGTGTTTTGTGATAAAATAAGGGATGAAATAACTAGTGAATCACCAGAGCAATACGCTCGTTGGAACAAGTCGCCTCAAAGGTCTGCAGAAAGATTGGAGGCAAAAAAATGCAAAAGAAGAGAATTCAAAAAAACGGTTTCTTAATTGTTGTGGGTCTTCTCTTAGTAGAATTTCTCCTCTATTTCTTACTAACAAATAAATGGCTGCTATTGGCGGTAATTATCGCATTAGATATCTTTCTCTTAGTGGTTATTCGGCTGTTGATTAGAGATGTAGAAATTACAAACGTAGAAAAGATTCAAGAAGCAAGTTCCATTGCTGAACAATCGTTGGATTATGTTGTAAATGAAGTACCTGTGGGAATTATTACGTATAACGGGGAAACACGCGCGGTAGAATGGCTTAATCCTTATGCTGCTTCTATTTTTAATAAAGATAATCAGCTAACGTTAACCGCTAGCCAAGTTACGTCTTATTTAGAATTAGCAGAACGAAACCAAGATATTTTTACGATTGACGAAAATACCTATCGCTTTAGCGTCAATAAAGAACAACATACAATTACTTTTGAAGATATCACTAAAGAAAGTAATTTGTATCAAGAAAAAGTCGAAATGCAAACGGCTATTGGCATTGTGTCTGTTGATAATTATGATGATGTCACCGATACAATGGATGAGAAAGAAATTTCTTATTTGAATAGTTTCATTACGACGATGGTTTCTGATTGGATGGACCAATACAAAGTTTTTTATAAGCGAATCAACGCAGAACGTTATTTTTTCATTGCCCAATGGGAAGATATTCAAAAAATGATGGACGAAAAATTTTCTATTTTGGATACGATCCGTAAGGAATCAGCTAACCATGAAGTAGCCATTACGTTAAGTATGGGGATTGCTTATGGGGGGCCAACCTTAGATCAAACCGGGACCACGGCTCAAACAAACCTAGATACAGCTTTAGTACGTGGCGGCGATCAAGTGGTTGTAAAAGAAGCCAAAGATGAAGCGAAGCCGTTATTTTTTGGTGGAAAAACGGCAGTAACGACGAAACGTTCCCAAGTACGTTCTCGTGCAATGAGCATGGCAATTAAGGGAATTATTGCGGAATCTGCTGACATCTATATTATGGGCCATCGTTATCCAGATATGGATGCGTTAGGTTCAGCATTTGGTGTTGCTCGTTTAGCTTCGTTTAATAATCGAAAAGCGTGGATTGTTTTAGATGAAAATGAAATCATTCCCGATGTCAAAAGAGTGTTAGAGGCGATTAAAGAGTACCCAGAATTAGAAGAGCGCATTATTAGTCCTAAAGAGGCCATGAAGCGCAAGAAAGAAAGTAGCTTATTAGTTATGGTAGATTACCATAAACCGTCTCTATCGATCTCACAAGAGCTCTATGAGCGTTTTGATAAAGTGGTAATCATTGATCACCATCGACGAGGAGACGAATTTCCAGCAAAACCCTTGCTTTCTTATATTGAATCTTCTGCCTCTTCTGCTTCAGAATTAGTCACAGAATTGATCGAATACCAAAGTAATAGCGCAAATAAACTGCAGGCCTTTGAAGCAACCATGATGTTGGCGGGAATTGTGGTTGATACGAAAAGTTTCAATACACGAACGACGGCGCGAACATTTGATGTGGCTAGTTATTTACGAACTTGTGGAGCAGACTCATCTTTAGTACAATATCTATTAAGTTCTGATCTTACAAGCTATCTGGAAATGAACAATTTAATCTCTAAAAGCGAATATGTCACAAAAGATACCGTCGTTGTTGCCGGGAGTGAAGACAAAGAATATGATAGTGTCACAGCTGCCAAAACAGCGGACACATTACTTTCTATGGCAGGGATTAATGCAGCATTTGTCATTACCAAGCGGACGGATCAACAGATTGGCATTAGTGCTCGGAGTAATGGTTCAATTAATGTCCAAATTATTATGGAAAATTTAGGTGGTGGCGGTCACTTTACTAATGCGGCAGTACAATTATCAAACGTAACAGTAGCAGAAGTAAAAGAGCAACTACTTGATGTAATTCGTCAAAATATTAATGAAATGTATGAACAGGAGTGAAGGAAATGAAAGTCATTTTTTTACAAGACGTTAAAGGAAAAGGAAAAAAAGGGGACGTAAAAGAAGTGCCAACTGGTTACGCCCAAAACTTTTTAATTAAAAATGGTTATGCGAAAGAAGCCAATAAAGGGAGCATGAGTGCGTTAGCGGGTCAAAAGAAAGCCCAAGAAAAACATGAAGCAGAAGTTTTAGCACAAGCAAAAGAAATGCAAGCCTTTTTAGAAGATGAAAAGACTGTTGTAGAGATTAAGGCAAAAGCTGGAGAAGACAGCCGTTTATTTGGCTCAATTCCTTCAAAACAAATTGCAGAAGCCTTAAACAAACAATACAATGTAAAATTGGATAAACGCAAAATCGAATTAGCCAACCCAATTCGTTCTCTAGGTTACACTAACGTACCAGTCAAACTACATCATGAAGTTACAGCGAAAATTAAGGTTCATGTCGTAGCGGAATAATACAATTGATAAAAAAAGAAGCCGATTTCTCCGGCTTCTTTTTTATGCCAAATAAATTACAGTAATTATTTTTATGACGTTTAGAAATCAAATGCACAACATTTTAAATTAATAAAAATATTATATTTTTATTAATTATATATTTTTAAAAATTGGAAAGTGAACTAAAAATAGAGAAATCAGCAGAGAAAAAATGTACTTTTTTTAATGAAATTGTGTTAAAATGGATAGACTAAATGAACCAGAAAGTAAGACATCGTGGGAGAGAACAAAATGAATGAATTATTGCAAGATAGGGTACCGCCACAAAATATTGAAGCGGAACAAGCCGTTTTAGGTTCTATTTTCTTAGATGCAGATGTGCTAATAGAAGCGATGGAATATGTGGAACCTAAAGATTTCTATCGTCGTAGTCATCAGTTGATTTTCCAAACGATGATGACCTTAAGCGACCGAAATGAAGCGATTGATGTGGTAACAATCAAAGATCGCCTAGAACAAGAGAATTTGTTAGAAGATGTTGGCGGACTAAGTTATCTGTCAGATTTAGCTTTAGCTGTACCGACAGCTGCCAATGTCATTTATTATGCAAAAATTGTTGAACAAAAATCGTTGCTGCGCAACTTAATCCAAACCGCTACAGAGATTGTAACTAAAGGCTTTGAGCAAGGTGAAGATGTTGAATCTATTTTGGATGATGCAGAACGAAGCATTTTAGAAGTCTCTGAAAAGCGGAATCGCAGTGGCTTTTTATCAATTTCAGATGTTCTAAATACAACTATTGCGAATATTGACCAATTATACCAAAATGATGAAGAGATTACTGGTTTACCTACAGGCTATCAAGCATTGGATAAAATGACTGCTGGCTTGCAAGCGGAAGAGCTAATCATTCTAGCGGCCCGTCCAGCGGTAGGGAAAACCGCTTTTGCATTAAATATTGCCCAAAATGTCGGCACCAAAACAGATAAAGCTGTCGCTATTTTTAGTTTAGAAATGGGGGCAGAGTCATTAGTGAACCGGATGCTTTGTGCAGAAGGATCCATTGAGGCCAGCCATTTAAGAACAGGGCAATTATCTGAAGAAGAATGGCAAAACTTAATTATTGCGATGGGTAGTTTGTCCCGTGCGAATATCTATATTGATGACACACCAGGGATTAAAATTACCGAAATTCGTGCGAAATGTCGTAAATTAGCACAAGAAAAAGGCAACCTAGGTCTAATTTTGATCGACTACCTACAATTGATTGAAGGAACTGGAAAAGAGAACCGCCAACAGGAGGTTTCTGATATTTCACGTCAATTAAAAAAATTAGCGAAAGAATTAAAAGTCCCGGTTATCGCTTTGTCACAGCTTTCTCGTGGCGTGGAACAACGTCAAGATAAACGTCCTGTGTTAAGTGATATTCGTGAATCAGGTTCCATTGAGCAAGATGCCGATATCGTTGCCTTTCTTTATCGTGATGATTACTATGATCGTGGTGAAGGAGAAGACGGCGATCATGAGCCACCAGAAGTTGACAATGTTGTAGAAGTCATCATTGAGAAAAACCGTAGTGGTGCGCGTGGAACGGTCGAATTACTTTTCATTAAAGAATATAATAAATTTTCTTCGCTTTCGCCGAGGACAGAATTTTAAAAAACGAACTCATTTTTTGAGTTCGTTTTTTTGCTTATTAAGGGATTAAAATCAGAGAGTAAAACACGAACAATATTCGTATATTTTATTATTTTACAAAAACATAACTAAAAATGTTCGTATTTTTGACAGAAACGCTTTTGATTGTGAAAGAATATTCGATTTTTACCCTTGAAAGGGACTGGTTTTACTGGTACAATGATTCAGGACAAAAAAATTATGAACGAGGTGTTCGAATGTCATCAGTAGTAGTTGTTGGAACGCAATGGGGCGACGAAGGTAAAGGAAAAATTACAGACTTTCTAAGTGAAAACGCAGAAGTGATCGCTCGTTACCAAGGCGGAGATAACGCCGGACATACCATTAAATTCGACGGCGTAACGTATAAATTACATTTAATTCCTTCAGGGATTTTCTATAAAGAAAAAATTAGTGTAATTGGTAACGGCGTAGTTGTGAATCCAAAATCTTTAGTAAAAGAATTAGCTTATTTAAAAGAAAATAATGTTGCCACTGATAATTTACGTATTTCAGATCGTGCCCATGTCATCTTGCCGTATCATATTAAATTGGATCAATTGCAAGAAGATGCGAAAGGTGAAAACAAGATTGGGACAACGATTAAAGGAATTGGCCCAGCCTACATGGATAAAGCAGCACGGGTGGGAATCCGTATCGCTGATTTATTGGATAAAGAAATTTTTGCGGAACGTTTGCAAATTAACTTAGAAGAAAAAAATCGTCAATTCGTTAAAATGTTTGATAGCGAAGCCATTGAATTTGATGATATTTTTGAAGAATACTATGAATACGGACAACAAATTAAACAATATGTTACAGATACTTCGGTTATTTTAAATGATGCATTAGATGCTGGAAAACGGGTTTTATTTGAAGGGGCACAAGGTGTCATGTTGGATATCGATCAAGGAACCTATCCATTTGTTACTTCCTCTAATCCAGTAGCTGGTGGCGTAACTATCGGTAGTGGCGTTGGTCCATCAAAAATTAATAAAGTGGTTGGTGTCTGCAAAGCGTACACTTCACGTGTCGGTGACGGCCCATTCCCAACAGAATTATTTGATGAAACAGGAGAAACCATTCGTCGTGTCGGTAAAGAATACGGAACAACAACAGGACGTCCGCGTCGTGTCGGTTGGTTTGATTCAGTAGTTATGCGTCATTCAAAACGTGTATCAGGGATTACAAACTTGTCATTAAACTCGATTGACGTGTTAAGTGGTTTAGAAACGGTGAAAATTTGTACAGCTTATGAACTTGATGGTGAATTAATTTATCATTATCCAGCAAGCTTGAAAGAATTAAGCCGCTGTAAACCAGTTTATGAAGAATTACCAGGTTGGTCTGAAGATATCACTGGTTGCAAAACTTTAGCCGATTTACCAGCTAATGCTCGTAACTACGTGCATCGGATTTCAGAATTAGTTGGTGTGCGCATTTCAACATTCTCTGTAGGTCCAGACCGTAACCAAACGAACGTTTTAGAAAGCGTTTGGGCACAAATTTAAGCAGATTTTTAAGGGAACGTAAAGGATGGCTTATGCCAGTTCAGCCTTTACGTTCTTTTTTAATTTTATATAAAAATGAAAAACTATGGTAAAATAAAAGAAAACATGAAGGGGGCAATTGTCCGTGAATTATCAATTAGTGACAGATTCTTGTTGTGACTTGCCGTATACATACTTAAAAGAAAACCAAGTATCTTTTATTAGCATGAATATTCAAATTGACGGGAAAGAATATCGCGATGATTTAGGTGAAACGTTTGATTATCAGAACTTCTTAACGGCTATTAAAAATGGAAGTATGCCCACTACCTCTCAAGTTAATGTAGGACGCTACAATGAATTTTTCCGTCCTTTTGTGGAGCAAGGGTTACCGGTGATTTATTTAGCTTTTTCATCTGGGTTAAGTGGCTCTTATCAAAGTGCGTTGCAATCAGTAGAGATGTTAAAAGAAGAATATGATAATGTAGAAATTCATATTATTGACACAAAAGCAGCTAGCTTAGGTCAAGGGATGTTAGTCCGAGAAGCCATTCGATTACAAACAGATGGTCATTCATTAGGAGAAGTTGTTGCCTATCTTGAAGAGCAAAAAATGAAACTTCACTCGTGGGTAACGGTAGATGATTTAAAACATTTAGAACGTGGCGGACGGATTTCTAAAACAGCGGCTGCACTTGGTGGCTTAATGAACATTAAACCAATTATTCGCGTGGATGCGGCAGGCAAACTAGCATCCGTTGGTAAAACTCGTGGACGAAACAAGTCCTTGCAAAAGATTGCGCAAGAAACGATTCAAGGCATTGTAGAGCCAATGAAACAAACACTATTGATTGCATATGCAGGAACGAAAGATGACGCGGAAAAAGTCAAAGAATTAATTGAAAAAGAAATAGAAGTTAATGAGATACTGATTTATCCTCTAGGACCCACCATTACTAGTCATACCGGAATAGGTTGTATTGCTGTGTTTTCTTTTGGTGAAAAAAGAAAATAAAAAATAGAGAAGTCATTTTTTAATGACTTCTCTATTTTTTTAATAATCTGAACTGAATAAAACGTCCATTTGTTTTTGAATTTCTGGGTTTTCCAAGAATTCATCATAGGTTGTTTCTGCCCGATCAATAACCCCTTTATCAGAAACAGCAATAATTCGGTTCGCTAATGTTTGGATAAATTGGTGGTCATGTGAAGCAAAAAGAATTGAACCAGTGAAAGCCATCAACCCATCATTTAACGCAGTAATTGATTCTAAGTCTAAGTGGTTCGTTGGATCATCTAAAACTAAGACATTGGCTTTGGAAAGCATTAATTTTGAAAGCATGACACGCACTTTTTCGCCTCCGGAAAGAACATTGACTGGTTTTAGTACCTCTTCACCAGAGAATAACATCCGACCTAAGAAACTACGTAAGAACGTATTGTCATCTTCTTCTTTACCAGCAAATTGACGTAACCAATCTAAAATGGTTAATGGCTCTTCAAAGTCTTTGCTGTTGTCTTTTGGTAAATAAGCTTGGCTAGTTGTAACGCCCCAACGAACAGAACCTGTATCGGGAGTAATTTCGCCCATAATCACTTTGAATAACGTAGTCGTTGTAATATCTGAGTCAGCGATGAATGCCACTTTATCATCTTTTGTTAAGTTGAACGAGATATTATCTAAGATTTTTTTGCCATCAATCGTTACAGAGACATTTTCAACTTGTAATAAGTCATTGCCGATTTCACGTTCTGGTGTAAAACCAACGAATGGATAACGACGAGAGGAAGGTTGAATGTCATCTAAGGTAATTTTATCTAACATTTTTTTACGAGACGTTGCTTGTTTTGATTTTGAGGCATTGGCGCTAAAACGAGCGATAAAGTCTTGTAATTCTTTGATTTGTTCTTCTTTTTTGGCATTAGATTGTGCTTGCAATTTTGTCGCTAGTTGGCTTGATTCCAACCAGAAATCATAGTTACCCACGTAAAGTTTGATTTTACTAAAGTCTAAATCTGCCATGTGGGTGCAGACTTTGTTTAGGAAATGACGGTCATGGGAAACCACGATAACAGTATTTTCAAAGTTGATTAAAAATTCTTCTAACCAATTGATTGAGCGGGTGTCTAAACCATTTGTCGGCTCGTCTAATAGTAAGACATCTGGTTTACCAAAAAGAGATTGAGCTAATAATACTTTGACTTTTTGACCAGCTGTTAATTCGCTCATTTTTTGATCATGTAATTCTTCTGGAATGTTTAGCCCTTGGAGTAAAACAGCTGCTTCAGGTTCTGCTTCCCAACCGTCAAGTTCAGCAAATTCGCCTTCTAGTTCTGCGGCACGAATCCCATCTTCATCTGAAAAATCTTCTTTCATATAGATAGCATCTTTTTCTTTCATTACTTCGTAAAGACGTTTATGTCCCATAATTACAGTTTCTAAAACAGTGTAGTCTTCGTAGTCAAAGTGATTTTGTTTCAGCGTTGCTAGTCGCTCATTAGGACCCATTGAAACCACGCCAGTTGTCGGTTGAATCTCACCTGATAAAATTTTAAGAAACGTTGATTTTCCTGCACCGTTTGCGCCGATTAAGCCGTAACAGTTGCCAGGAGTAAATTTAATATTCACTTCTTCAAAAAGTTTACGATCTGGAAATTGTAAACTTACATCATTAACAGTAATCAATTGTTTTCCTCGCTTTTAATATATTCTTGAACCTCTCTGCATTATATCGGCTACAGAACCTTTTTTCAAGGAGTTTCAATCTTTTTACAGAAACGAATAAAAAGGTGGGTTTTTTATAGAAAAAAGGCGCTTTTTTAAAATGTTTCATGTGAAACAGAATTTTTTTTCATGAAAGGGTTTTTAGTGTATTTTTTTAATGATACACTGTATCATGTAAATTAATTAGTGTATCGATTAAAGGAGCCATCAAAAATGAAGCGGATTGAAAAAATCTATCAATATGTTAAAGAGCAAACGAAGAATTTAACGCCAATGACCTTAACAAGTGATGCGGGAGTCACGACACAAGAAATTTCAGAACGTTTAAACATTCAGCGGACCAATGCTAGTAAAGATTTGAATCAACTGGTTCGTGAAGGGCGCTTGAAAAAATTATCTGGTCGACCAGTAAAATATGTCGCGCAGGTGGCGTTTCAGCATCGACCATTAACCAAGCCAGTTAAAAGTTATCGGGAAAAATCAATGGATCACTCCACAAAAACTTTTATCGAACCATTGGTTGAACCAGTAGTCACGACAAGTAAAACCCCAGAAGTTGAAGATATTTTCAAAAAAATTATCGGTTCAGCTGGAAGCATGAAAACGCCGGTGGAACAAGCCAAAGCAGCGATTTTATATCCGCCAAAAGGCTTGAATTGTTTAATTACTGGACCAACAGGTTCTGGGAAAACTTATTTTGCTCATGCCATGTTTCAATTTGCGAAGCTGAACCAAATTGTGGCCAAAGAAAAAGAGTTTGTGGTGTTTAACTGTGCAGACTATGCGCATAATCCAGAACTTTTGATGTCGCATTTATTTGGGTATGTAGAAGGGGCCTTCACAGGCGCTACGAAAGCAAAAGAAGGGATTATTGATGAAGCAGATGGCAGCATTCTGTTTTTAGATGAAGTACATCGGTTACCACCCGAAGGACAAGAAATGATTTTTTATTTTATGGATCACGGCGTGTACGCGCGTTTAGGTGAAACAGTGAAATCACATCATGCGGATGTTCGGATTATTTGTGCTACGACGGAGAATCCTACTTCTTCTTTATTGAATACTTTTGTGCGACGCATTCCGATTATCATTCAATTACCGAACTTTAGTGACCGTCCTGCGAAAGAAAAAATTGACCTCCTAAAAGTGATGGTTTCAATGGAAGCAGCGCGGATTCAACGGCGAATCTCTTTGTCAGAAGATGTGGTCAAAGCGTTAATTGGAAGTGTTTCTTATGGAAATGTCGGTCAGCTAAAATCGAATGTGCAACTTGTGACTGCGCGAGGGTTCCTTAATCAGATGGAACAAGAGGAATTAATGATTACGATGGACGAATTAACGGACAATATTAAAGAAGGCATTATGCAACTTGCCAGTAATCGAGAAGTATTGTCGGAGTTATCGAAATATCTGGAACCGCAATTAGTGGTATCACCAAATGAATCTTTAGTAGCTATTCAGTCAGATGCCTATGAATTGCCTTACAATCTATATGAGATTATTGGAGATAAAGCGGCTCTCTTAAAAGCAGACGGCTTGGACCAAGAACTAATTAATAATTTTATTACAACGGATATCAATGTTCATTTAAAATCTTTCTACAAAGATTATGGATTCACCTTTGATACAGAAAATAAATTGGCTGAAATTGTTGACCAACGAATTATTGATGTCACTAAGAAAATTTATAATTTTGCAGCGAAGCGGTTATCGTATTCGTTTCAACCCAATTTTATTTATGCAATGAGTTTACACATTAGTTCTTTCTTGAAACGCATCCAATTAGGCAAAGATCCTAAGCATCCTTTAAATGAAAGTATTCGAAATATGGTTTTAGATTATCCAACAGAGTTTGAAACAGCGAAAGAAATTAAAAATATTATTGAAAGTAGTTATCAGATGGAGATTCCTGAATCTGAAAGTTACTATTTAGCTGTTTTGCTCATTTCTTTAAGAGAAAATCCTGAGGCTGGCCGGATTGGCATTGTCGTGGCTGCGCACGGAAATAGTACCGCTAGCAGTATGGTACAAGTGGTTTCTCAATTGTTAAATGTTGATAATTTGAAGGCTGTGGATATGCCGTTAGATATGCCACCGAAAGAAGCTTTGCGTAAAATCGTTGAAGCAGTTGGTGAAGTGAATGAAGAAAATGGCGTACTATTATTAGTGGACATGGGTTCATTAAGTACGTTTTCAGAAGAAATTGTACGCCAGACAGGCATTGATGTGCGGACAGTAGACATGGTGACCACGCCAATTGTGCTTGAAGCGGCCCGCAAAACCGCATTAATTGATACGCAATTGGAAACACTTCACGAGTCTTTAAAAAACTTTCATGGCTATGCCGATATTCGCCAAAGTGAAACGAAACAAATCATTGAAAATTGGAAAACAAGAGCAATTATTGCTATCTGCGCTTCTGGAGAAGGAACTGCGCGCCGAATGAAAGAGCTTATTGAGGAAGCTGTCTTGCCACAAATAGACTGGCATTTAGAAGTGATTCCTTTGTCCATTGTAAATATGAAAGAAGTCTTGCCTAAAATTCAAGAAGACTATGAAATTATTGCGACAACTGGGATTACCAATCCCAAAATTGGTGTTCCTTATATTTCCATGGAAAATTTCTTTTCCGGTGAAGCAGAAAAAATTATTCAGCAATTACTAGCAGAGCGGAAAGAAGAAGTAATGAATAAGCCGTTGGACGAAGCGGCAGCAAAAGAAATTTGTCTAAAATATATGGAGCAAAGTTTCACTTTCATTAATGGAAAAAAAATCATTGAGCTGTTGTGGTCATTCGCTAAAAATATCCAAACCCAATTAACGATGCCAGAAGAGTACACATTTTACATCAATTTGATTATGCACACATCGGGCATGTTGGAGCGTATTTTACGGAATGATACACTGACGGTTTCAGAAAAGGAACTTGGTCGATTGGTTCAAGAACCAATTTATCCAGTGATTGTGGCCTCAATTGAGACTATGGAAGAAGCTCTTAATATGGATGTTCCAGCAGAAGAAGTTTATTTTATCGCACAGTTAGTCAAAAATGCCCAGTGTATCGAAGATAAAATCACCGAAATTGATACACTAGATTAATACAGAAAAATCGATACACTATTTATTAGTGTATCGATTTTTTGATTTTCTTAAAAAAACCTATAATTTTCTAGGTTTCGAACCGATACACTAAAGTTGGCACGAAACTTGCTTATAATAAGGTGTCCCTTTTTACCTAAATTTTTAAGTAAAAAGACAAAGGTCCTAACCTTTAAAAATGAATTTAAAGGAGCATTCCCGATGGTAATGGATATTCGTTTAGCTCGAATTGATGATCGATTAATTCATGGCCAAGTAGCAACTGTTTGGGCAAAATTGACGAACATTAATCGCATTTTAGTGGTTAGTGATTCCGTTGCTCATGACAATTTGAGAAAAGCCTTGTTGGTCCAAGCTGCTCCACCTGGTGTCAAAGTAAATGTCATCACTGTTCAAAAAATGATTGATGTTTACCCTGATCCTCGTTTTGATTCGTTTCGAGCCATGTTGTTATTCACTAATCCTTTGGACGTGAAACGAGTGGTCGAAGGCGGTGTACAACTAACTTCTGTGAATATTGGCGGAATGAGTTTCAGCACAGGCAAGCGAATGATTACGAATGCAGTCGCAGTGGATGCCAACGATTTAAAAGCATTTCTGTTTTTAAATGAACAAGGTATTGAATTGGAAATTCGAAAAGTCGCAGCAGACAGCCAAGTGAATTTGATGGATTTACTGAAAAAAGAGCGTAGCAAAGAAAATAACGCCAGCTGACGTTTATTTTTACAGACGAAAGACATTGAAAGGATGTGGTGGCCTAGGACCAACATCATTGCTTCATGAACTGTATTGATAAAGGCAAGTGCTGATGTTGAAAAAAATCAAGAACTATTGAAATTTTTTCATTTATTTTTGTCAGAATCTGATTTATCTGATTTTTTTCAAAAAGTGAAAGCGTTTAGCAGTACAACCATGAAAAAAAACATCAATTATACAGGAGGTATAAAAATGGTAGGAATTATCCTAGCAAGTCACGGTGAATTTGCTGAAGGGATCTTGCAATCTGGTGCAATGATCTTTGGCGAACAAGAAAATGTAAAAGCAGTTACGTTAATGCCTAGCGAAGGTCCCGATGATGTAAAAGCAAAAATGCAAGAAGCCATTGCATCGTTTGACAATCAAGACGAAGTACTATTTTTAGTTGACCTATGGGGAGGAACACCATTTAACCAAGCGAACTCATTGTTAGAAGATCATAAAGACAAATGGGCAATCGTTGCAGGTATGAACTTACCAATGGTTATTGAAGCATATGCTTCTCGTTTCTCTATGGAATCAGCACAAGAAATTGCGACACACATTCTTGAAACAGCAAAAGATGGTGTCAAAGTTAAACCAGAAGAGTTACAACCAGCAGAAGCACCAAAAGCTGCTACGACAGAAGATGCACAGCCAAAAGGTTCGTTACCACCAGGTACAGTTGTTGGCGATGGCAAAATTAAATTTGTGCTAGCACGTATTGATTCACGTTTATTACATGGTCAAGTAGCAACAGCTTGGACAAAAGCAACACAACCAAACAGAATTATTGTTGTTTCTGATGCCGTTGCAAAAGATGACTTACGTAAGAAATTAATCGAACAAGCAGCTCCTCCAGGAGTAAAAGCCAATGTTATTCCAATCAGTAAAATGATTGAAGTAGCGAAAGATCCACGTTTTGGCAATACAAAAGCATTATTATTATTTGAAAATCCTGAAGACGTCTTAAAAGTGGTTGAAGGCGGCGTAGAAATCCCAGAAGTAAACGTTGGTTCAATGGCTCACTCTGTTGGAAAAGTCGTTGTAAGCAAAGTATTATCAATGGGTCAAGAAGACGTTGATACGTTTGATGAATTAAAAGCCAAAGGCATCAAATTTGATGTGCGTAAAGTGCCAAATGATTCAAAAGCGAATATGGACGAAATTTTGAAAAAAGCAAAAAATGAGTTAGCAAACGCGTAACTCGCCAAATACAAATCAAAATAGGAGGCTTATCATGTCTGTTATATCAATTATTTTAGTTTTACTCGTTGCCTTTCTAGCTGGTATGGAAGGGATTTTGGATGAGTTCCAATTCCACCAACCGTTAGTAGCATGTACATTAATCGGATTAGTTACTGGTAATTTAGAAGCCGGAATTGTTTTAGGTGGTACTTTACAAATGATCGCGTTAGGTTGGGCGAACATCGGGGCTGCCGTTGCACCGGATGCCGCTTTAGCATCTGTTGCCTCAGCAATTATTTTAGTTTTAGGTGGCCAAGGTGTTAAAGGTGTTCCTTCAGCGATTGCCATCGCAGTTCCTTTAGCGGTTGCAGGTTTGTTCTTAACAATGATCGTTCGGACAGTTGCGGTTCCAATCGTTCACATGATGGATGCGGCTGCTGAAAAAGGCAACATTAAACAAGTTGAAATGTTACACATTTTCGCTGTATGTTTACAAGGTATTCGTATTGCGATTCCAGCAGGTGCTTTACTATTCATTCCTGCTGACACTGTTCGTAATTTCTTAGAATCAATGCCAGCTTGGTTAACTGATGGTATGGCTATCGGTGGTGGTATGGTCGTTGCCGTAGGTTATGCATTAGTAATCAACATGATGGCAACAAAAGAAGTATGGCCATTCTTCATTATCGGTTTCGTAGTCGCAGCGATTTCTCAATTAACATTAATCGCATTAGGTGCTTTAGGTGTCGCTTTAGCTCTTATTTACTTGAACTTATCTAAAATGGGCGGTTCTTCTAACTCAAATGGCGGAGGCAACTCTGGCGACCCATTAGGCGATATTTTAAACGACTACTAATTCTGAAGGAGGAGCAAAGAAAATGGCAGAAAAAATTCAATTAACTAAAAAAGATCGTTTAGCTGTAGCTTGGCGTTCAACATTTATCCAAGGTTCTTGGAACTATGAACGTATGCAAAACGGCGGCTGGGCATTCTCAATGATTCCAGCAATCAAAAAATTATATAAAACGAAAGAAGAACGTTCAGCGGCGTTAAAACGTCACTTAGAATTCTTTAATACACACCCATACATTGCCTCACCAATCCTTGGTGTAACATTAGCTTTGGAAGAAGAACGTGCCAATGGCGCACCAGTTGATGACGTAGCGATTCAAGGGGTTAAAGTTGGGATGATGGGTCCTTTAGCCGGTGTCGGTGACCCAGTTTTCTGGTTTACTGTTCGTCCAATGTTAGGAGCTTTAGGTGCTTCCTTAGCAATGGGTGGTAATATCTTAGGCCCAATCTTATTCTTCGTTGCTTGGAACTTAATTCGTTGGTCATTCATGTGGTATACACAAGAGTTTGGTTACAAAGCAGGTTCTAAAATTACTGATGACCTTTCAGGTGGTTTACTACAAGATATTACAAAAGGTGCTTCTATTTTAGGGATGTTCGTACTGGCCGCATTAGTTCAACGTTGGGTATCGATTAAGTTCTTACCAATTGTCTCACAAGTTAAGTTAGACAAAGGTGCTTATATCGAGTGGGATAAACTTCCTGCTGGCGGTGAAGGAATGCATAAAGCCTTTGAACAAGTGAACCAAGGCTTGGCGCTTTCACCAACGAAAGTTACTACTTTACAAGATAACTTAGATCAATTGATTCCAGGTCTAGCACCATTACTACTTACATTCTTATGTATGTGGTTATTGAAGAAAAAAGTTAGCCCAATCGTTATCATTCTTGGTTTATTCGTAGTCGGCGTAGTCGGCCACTTAATCGGCTTATTATAAGAATGACGAGGTAAGTTTATTACTTCTAATCAAAAAAAGCGGAAGAGAAGTCGAGAAACTTTTCTTCCGCTTTTTTAAACAAAGATGTAATTTTGTTTGTTTCGATCAGGAAAGAAACGTATAATAAAGAGGAATTAGTCGAATGAAATGGAGCAGATAACATGGTACAATCATTAAACACAAAAGTTGATTTAGTTATAGATGCGACGGCATTTACAGGATTAACAGATTATGGACAAATTATGATAGGTGACCGCGGGTTTGAATTTTACCATGCCAAAGATCCACGTAAGTTTATCCAAATTCCGTGGGAAGAAGTCGATTACGTGTTGGCTTCAGTAATGTTCAAAGGAAAATGGATTCCTCGTTATGCGATTCAAACCAAGAAAAATGGGACGTATACGTTTGCTTCAAAAGAGCCGAAGCGAGTGTTACGAGCTATTCGTGAATATGTTGACCCAGATCATATGGTCCAATCTTTGAGTTTCTTTGATGTCATAAAAAGAGGGATTCTCTCGATTGGGAAAAAGAAAAAATAATTTATAACTGTTACTTTTTTATAAACTAGATGAAAAAGTAGCGGTTTTTTTGTGGGAAAACGAGGGACTTATTTATACAAAAAAGGCACAATTGTGCACCAAAAAAGAGACAATCAAGTGATACGTTGTTTTTAATGGAGTTATCATTGAAATGGTTTTCAGAAAGCACGATGAAAATATTTGACACCTTGTAAAATAGTAGTAACATAATAAGTGTAATAAATTATTTTATAGAGGAGTGAGTGTCATGGAACAACGACAACATCATGGAATGGACTGGGGTTCATTAGTATTAGGAATTCTATTTGTTCTGACTGCATTAATTTCTTTCCAAAATCCTGCCGGTAATTTAATTGCCATTGTGATGGTTTTTGCGATTTTTGCTATTATTAAAGGGATTTTCGAAATTTTTGTACGTAATCGTATGAAAGAATTACTAGGCTACAAAGCTTATGCACCAATCATCTTAGGGATTATTGATATCCTAATTGGTGTTTACTTATTGTTTAACTTAAATATTGGTGTCGCTGTGTTACCATTTGTTTTTGCAATTTGGTTTTTATTCGACTCAATTTTCGGCTTATTTACTTTAGATTTTGCTAAACGAGTAAGCACAGGTTACTTCTGGTTCACATTAATTGTTGATGTTTTAGGGATTATCTTAGGTGTAATGTTATTATTTAATCCATTGTCTTCAGCATTAACTCTAAGCTTCTTAGTTGGCTTCTACTTTATGATGTTTGGTATTAGTAATATTGTATATGCTTTTAGATAAAAGAAGTAAAAAAACAGGTTTTCCGAAAAGGAAAACCTGTTTTTTTAATAACGACGGTGGCAGTTGCCATTATTTCCCGAAATTGTTCGAACAAGCCACACGATAATCGCTACGGGAACTAAAATTTTTACTGCTAGCCACAATAAGCTTCCCACGATACCGACAACGGCACTAAAGAGTGAACCGACAACTAAAAATAAAAGGACCACTAAAAGAATATTTATAAACATTGGTCGTTGATTATTCATACGTACTACCTCCAAATTTTTCCTGTTTTCTATATACAGAGTATAGCAAGAACGCGCAATAAGTACCTCCATCGGAAGGCTGATTTTTTTCTCTGGCGAATGATGGAGCCGCTGTTGGTTATTTTGGACTTTCTTATTGAAATAATCAGAATATTCTGGTGTATAATTATAAAAAAGGATTTAAAGTGAGGGATTGGATGTCGACTGAGGGATTAATCGCTTTGTTAGAAAAGAAACGAAATGATTTAAGTAAAATTGAAAATCAAGTACTGGATTATATTTTGACGCATATGACGGAAATTAGTTCACAAACCATTTATGAGGTGGCGCAGGCGTTGTTTGTCTCAACAGCCACTATTTCTCGAACAGCAAAACACTTAGGTTATCGAGGCTTCCAAGAATTAAAATACGCGATCGTCCAATCGGTGCAGAGCGAGAGCACAGAAAGCGATAGTCTTAGTTTTCAAGCCATTACACAACAGTTGATCGCCAATGTGCAAGACAGTTTTCAACAAATGGATGAAGCCAAAGTCGCGGAAATGCTTAAAATGATTGAGCGTGCGAATACGATTGAAGTGTTCGGTGTTGGTGGCAGTTTTCCTATTTGTACTGATTTTGCACGAAAGCTAACATTTTTAGGAAAAAAAGCCTATGCACGATCTGATTGGGATGAACAAGCGGCAGCAGTTAAGAATCTGGATGGACAGGATTTAGCCATTTTTGTCAGTTATACAGGAGAAACTAAGGGGATTTTAGCGTATGCACGTGTAGCGCAGGAACAGCAAGTGCCGATGATTAGTTTGATTTCGACTAAAGGAAGCACCTTGGAAAAATTGTCGACGACGACGTTATTTGCCAAAGGGACGACACGTTATCATCAGCGCGTGGATTTAAGTTCAAGAATTGCTGTCATTTGTTTGTTCGATACGGTTTTATTAATGTACGCAGAGGCAAAGCAACCGCGGTAATTTTATGCAACACCATACTAAATGATGTAAGGGGATACAGAAAAAGTGTAGCCTCTTTTTTCTTTGTTTTGGGCTAGTTATAATGAGGGCAATGAATGTAAACGCAATCATTTTTAGTTTTGTAAAGAATGAATGGAGGAGTTAAGAAATGGCAGTAAAGAAAAAGAAAGCGACTTTCTGGGAGTTTTTCCAAGGATTAGGTAAAACGTTTATGTTGCCAGTGGCTTTATTAGCTTTTATGGGGATTTTGTTGGGATTAGGAAGTTCTTTTTCCAGTGAATCCATGATTGAAACGATCCCGTTTTTAGGAAAGCCCGCAGTGAAAATTATTTTCCAATTTATGTCGACAATTGGTGGTTTTGCGTTTGCCTATTTACCTGTCATGTTTGCAATGGCCATTCCGTTGGGGTTAGTTCGGAAAGAAAAAGGAATTGCTGCGTTTTCAGGTTTCGTAGGCTATACGGTGATGAATTTAGCGATTAATTTCTACTTAGTGCAGACGAATCGCCTCGTGGATCCTGAGCAGTTGCGGGAAGCCGGCCAAGGAATGGTTTTTGGGATTCAAACGATTGAAATGGGCGTTCTTGGTGGAATTATCGCTGGGCTTATTGTCTATAAGTTGCATAATCGATTTTACACGGTGCAACTACCAGATAGTTTTGCCTTCTTTTCTGGCGCACGGTTTGTACCAATTATTACTTCATTAGTGATGGCCTTCGTGGGCTTAGTAATTCCGTTAGTTTGGCCACTTTTCGCGCTAATGATTATGGCGATTGGCCAACTTATCCAACGTTCTGGTATTTTTGGGCCTTTTCTGTTTGGGTCAGGGGAACGTCTACTGTTGCCGTTTGGGTTGCATCATATTTTGGTTTCCATGATTCGTTTTACTGAAGCAGGGGGTTCAGCGGTGGTGGCTGGCAAAGAAGTGTTTGGTGCGTTAAATATTTTCTATGCAGAATTGCAAAATAATTTACCGATTTCACCAAGCGCAACAGCTTTCTTGTCACAAGGGAAAATGCCGACCTTTATTTTTGGCTTACCAGCGGCGGCACTTGCGATGTATCATACTGCAGCTCCGGCGAATCGACATAAGATTAAAGGCTTACTCCTTTCGGGTGTAATTGCTACGGCTATCACTGGCATTACAGAACCAATTGAATTTTTATTCTTATTTATTAGTCCATTATTATGGCTGTTTCATGTCATTATGACTGGTCTAGGTTTCATGGTAATGGCTTTATTAGGTGTTGTGATTGGAAACACTGATGGCGGGCTACTAGACTTTGTTATTTTTGGCTTGTTACAAGGAACTTATACAAAATGGTGGTGGGTTCTCATTGTCGGCGCTATCTGGTTTGTTGTTTATTATTTCGTCTTTAAAACAGTCATTGTAACCTTTGATTTAAAAACACCTGGACGAGACAAGGTCTTAGATGAGACTGAATATACCGATCAAGAAGTTCAATATAAGAAAACGGGTGGCTATGATGCGCCTGGGATTTTAGCGGCTTTGGGTGGGCAAGAGAATATTCAAGCTATTGATAATTGCATTACGCGTTTACGTTTAGTGTTAGCAGATGCTAATAAAGTAGATGATGACAAATTAAAGCAATTAGGGGCTTTAGGCGTCGTGCATTTAGATGCGCAGAATGTGCAAGTGATTATCGGAACCAAAGTGACAACGGTCCGTAATCAATTAGAGATGATTTTAGGTTAGAAAAAAGACAGAAGGTGAAGAGTGTGTCGTTTGATAAAGCAATTGATCGACGAGGAACGTATTGTACACAGTGGGATTTTGTAGAAGATCGATTTGGGGAAGCGGACTTGCTTCCCTTCACTATTTCCGATACGGATTTTGCTGTGCCAGAGGCAGTTCTGGCAACATTACAGGAGCGTTTGAAACATCCCGTATTTGGCTATACGAGGTGGAACCATCCACAATTAAAAGAAGCAATTCAAACGTGGTACCAGACAAGATTCCAGACGAAGATTGAAGAACACTGGATTATGTATACCCCGACCGTTATCTATGGGATTTCTGCGTTGATCCAATTATTAACTAATGAAGGGGAGGGCATTATTTTACAAACACCTGCGTATGATGCATTTTTTAAAGTTATTCAGGAAAATAAGCGGCAAGTAGTGGCAAATGAACTGCTTTATCAAGAGAAGCGCTACAGCATTGATTTTATTGATTTAGAAAAAAAACTAGCGCAACCAGAAAATCGCTGTTTGCTTTTATGTTCCCCGCATAATCCAACAGGACGTGTTTGGGAGCAATGGGAATTAGAGAGAATGGTTTCATTGTGCCAACAGTATGATGTGTTTTTACTTTCTGATGAAATTCATATGGATATCGTTAATAAAGGCCAAGTTCATCGACCAATTACGCAATTTGGTTATAAAAAATCTGCCATTATTACCAGTGGCACGAAAACCTTTAATTTTCCAGGGCTGATTTTTGCTTACGCCCTAATTCCAGATAACGAATTACGTGACGCTTTTCAGCTCAAATTAAAAAATGCCGATGGTTTATCATCAACAAGTATTTTGGGAATGCTAGCAACCATGACGGCCTATCAAAAATGTGGTACTTGGGTTGACGAGTTGAATGATTATTTAGCGGAGAACCAACGTTACGTGAAAGATTTTTTACAGACATATTTGCCAAAAATTAAAGTGACGGAGCTGGAAGCCACTTACTTAATGTGGTTGGACGTATCAGCGGCAGTTCCAGATGTGGCCCGCTTACAAGAGGCTTTAGTTTCTGTGGGGAAAGTCGCCATTATGGACGGCTCGATTTATGGCGGTAATGGACAACGATTTTTACGGTTAAATATTGGCTGTTCGCAAGCAAAACTACACGAGGGACTTGAAAGGATGCGCCAAGGTTTTGAAGCTGTTTTACAAAAGGATGGCACAGCATCAGCGCTTGGGAATAATTGAGAAAAGATAGCATTCCGAAAATGGTTGCAGTACAATGGAAAAATAGAAACAAATAAAATAACAAAAAGTAACAACTTGTCATTTACTGGGGGAAAAGAAATGAAAACAATTAAAACAAAGCAAGCACCACAAGCAATTGGACCATATTCACAAGCAAAAATTGTGAATGGTTTATTGATTACTTCTGGTCAGATTCCACTGGATCCTGAAACAGGCAAGGTGGTTGGGACAACGATTAAAGAACAAACCAATCAAGTACTGAAAAATATTCAAGGGATTTTAACAGAAGCTGGTAGTGATTTTGCTCATGTAGTCAAAACGACATGCTATTTACAAAATATGGCGGATTTCACGGCATTCAATGAAGTCTATGCTGAGTATTTTAGTGCGGAATATCCTGCACGCACAACGATTGAAATCTCTAAATTACCGATGGATGTGTTGGTGGAGATTGAGATTATCGCAGAAGTAGTGGCGTAAAAAATACAGTTAAAAGAGTGAGAAAAAAATCGTCTTAGATTTTTTTCTCACTCTTTTTTTTCAATAAAACAATACGATTCAGCCAAAATGTCTAGCCGTGCTGGAAAATTTTCAGCAAATAGGCTACCATGGAAGAAAATCGATAAAACGAAAGTTAAATGAATAGAAAAGAGATATGAAAGAGGCTATAAGATGAAAAAAAATATTAGCCAACTAACGCAGTGGTTGAAAGAACACAGTTTATTATTGAAACTAATTTTTCTTGGTTCTGTATTAGTTTTCGTGGCTAACCAAGTGACACATATCGCTCAAGGCATGACCTGGGCGGATATTTTTTCCACGATGGAACAACAAAGTACGGGGCGTTTAATTGGTATGGTCTTGGCAGGACTATTAGGGGTTATTCCGATGCTCCTTTATGACTATGTAGTCGTTAAATTATTGGAAAAAGAAGGTAAGCCACCAATGAAACGAATGGATTGGTTAACTTCGGCTTGGGTCACCAATACCATTAATAACTTAGCGGGTTTTGGCGGCGTGGTTGGTGCAACGCTACGGATTAATTTTTACGGAAAAGATGTACCGCGGGGCAAGGTTGTAGCAACGGTCTCAAAAGTTGCTCTGTTCTTGATTTCAGGGTTATCTATTTTATCTTTTGTGGCGTTTGTTGATTTATTTTTTATTCGAACCCAAAATGTTTTTCGTGAATATTGGGTTTGGTTATTATTGGGCAGTCTGATTGCGCCAGCGCTCTGGTTTTTCACGTATTTAAAACGGCGAACATTGTTTAAAACATTTTTTCCAAAAGCGGTACTCCTATTATTCGGCGCTTCATTAGGTCAATGGCTAGGGGGGATGTTTGCTTTCTTAATGATAGGTCGCTTGATGCAGGTGCCAGTTTCGATGGTTTCTGTTTACCCAATGTTTGTTATCGCTACGTTAATCGGGATGTTAACTATGGTTCCTGGTGGTATGGGAACGTTTGATGTCTTAATGATTTTGGGCTTATCACAATTAGGGATTGATCGATCACAAGCGGTCGTCTGGTTGTTGTATTATCGTTTGTTTTATTATGTGACGCCTTTTATGACAGGAGTTATTTTGTTCTTGCAACAAGCAGGCATGAAAGTTAATCAATTTTTTGATAATTTACCTCGGTTATTTTCACAAAAAGTGGCGCATTTTATTTTGGTGGCGGCGTTATATTTTGCAGGAATTATGATGGTTCTATTGTCGACTGTGACGAATTTGTCGAATGTCAGTCGTTTATTCCAAGTGTTACTTCCCTTTTCTTTTAATTTTTTAGATCAGACATTGAATTTATTTGTAGGATTCTTGTTATTAGGTTTAGCTCGAGGCATTTCTATGAAAGTGAAAAAAGCTTATTGGCCTACAATTATTTTACTAGGATTTTGTATTGTAAATACGGTGGCACGAACGACTTCGTGGCAGTTGATTACTGTTTATGCTGTTATTTTATTGGCGGTTATTTTGGCTCGTAAAGAATTTTATCGTGAAAAGTTTGTTTATTCATGGGGCGCTTTAACGGTAGATAGTATTTTGTTTGGCTGCTTGTTTATCGGTTATGCGGTTGCTGGCTATTACGCCGCACGACCAGCTGGTGGCAATCAAGTTATCAATCACTTTTTGTTGTTCCCGTCAGATGATGTTTGGTTTAACGGATTGATTGGATTAAGTATTTCCTTGATTGGTTTATTCTTTTTGTATCAATATTTAGCCGAAACAACTGTTACTTTAGGTGAGGGGTTTGAGGAAGCGCGGTTGACACGCTTTTTGGAAAAATTTGGTGGCAACGAAGGCAGTCAATTTTTGTATTTAAAGGATTATGGTCATTTTTATTACCAAGAAGAAGGCGAAGATCAAGTACTTTTTGGGTTTCAAATGAAGTTTAATAAATGCTTTGTCTTGGCGGATCCAATTGGGCAACGAGAGAAATGGACAGCGGCGACACTGGCGTTTATGGATCAAGCTGATTTGTTAGGCTATCAATTAGTTTTTTATCGTATTTCGGAAGAATATGTTATGAATCTTCACGATTGCGGCTTTGAATTTATGAAAGTTGGGGAAGAAGGCTTGATTCAATTTGATGAGCCGTCAACAGTGAATCAAACAGCCTGGACGGAAACAGTGACTGAAAAAATAGCAGCAGAAGCAGCGGATTTTCAGTTTGAATTTTATCCCGAAACGATTAGTGATGCCTTATATCAAGAGTTAGAACGAGTTTCTGCGGACTGGTCACGGAATCAAAAAGAGCGCTACTTTATTGGTGGACGGTTGGATCCCGAGTACTTGAAATGCAGTAGCGTGGGCTTGGTGAGACAGAAACAAACGGTCATTGGTTTTATTACGGGAAAAGAAATGGAAAAAGGCAAAAGTATTTCGTATGATTTGTTACGTATTCGTTCAGAAGCACCTGCTTTTACTAGAGAATATTTGTTCACTCATTTTATTGAAACCTATCAACAGCAGGGCTATCAATTAATTGATATTGGGATGGCGCCGTTGGCTAACGTAGGGGAGAGCAAGTACTCTTTCTTAAAAGAACGCTTTGTTAATATTTTTTACAAGTATAGTTATCAAATTTATGCGTTTCAAGATACACGCAAGCGCAAAGAACAATATGTCACTAGTTGGCAACCACGTTATTTTGCTTATCCTAAGCGGACCAGTGTACTCTTTGCTTTTGTGCAACTTTCCTTGTTGATTACGAAAGGAAGACATCAAAGTGTTTCGCTTGTGGAAGAAGCAATGACTGAAATTTAAAAAAATCACGCGATGACTTAGCCATCGCGTGATTTTTTTATTTGTCTTCTTTTTTACGGTTTCGTCTAGCAGGAATCAAGGTTACGTAGACAACGAAACCACCAGTACATAGAACGAATAACACGATGCCAGGAATCAATCCTTCTGGTAAATAAGAGAACTGAATAGTATGGGTTCCAGCGCTGACAGGAACGCTTAGAAAGGCATCTTTAAAGGCTTTTGGGGTAACTTTTTTGCCATCAATTTTGACACGCCAACCTTTGTCATAAGGAATTGTAGTGACGAGTACTTGATCTTTGTCGGCGGTAAAGGTACCTGAAGCAGAGCGTTTGCCAGTGGTTAAATCAACGCCTTTTTCTTGCACGGCGGAAATGGCTTTTTCAAATGCATTGGTATTTAAGCCAACTACTTGCGGCTGAACAAAACTTACTGCTTTGGTTCCATAAAAACTTACTTTGAAGTTAACGGTTGTATCTTTTGGATAGTAGCCTAAATTATAATATTGGCCAGTAATGCCAATTTGTGATTGCTGACTCGAGCCGTTCACGGTGACCGTCGCAGTGGAACTTTCCAATTGAGCAAAATCCGTTGGGAATAAACTCAAATAAGCTTGCGTATTGGCGGGCACATTGACTGTATAAGAAATCTCTTTGGCTACGTTATGTTGTTTCTCCGTAAAAGTTACGCCAGCTGTATTTTGCGTAATTGTCACGTTATTTTGAAGAGTCATCGTTGGTTGATAAAAGGTAAAATACCGTTCATTAGTATTGGCTAAAGCATTTAGTAAATTTGTTTGACTACCTAAATTATCATTGAGAGGTTGCCGGACATTGTAAATCTCTTTGTTTGCTAAAAATCCTAACGGCAAAGCATTTTCGTTACGATAAAGCTGATATTTACCAGCAGCAGCTTGTCGTTCAAAGCCGAATTTCATTGGATTATTTTCAGCAATATTGTATTTAATGCCCATCAAAGCATCCATTAACAAGGTATTATTTTGGTAACGAATATTTAAATTCGTGCCTCGCGAGCGGAAACCTAAGGCGTTTAGGTATGTTGAAGAATGTCGGTTCCGTACGGAAGAAAACATGCTAATGCCACTGTAGCCATAGTTAATGCCGTCATTGGCCGAAACACCATTTAAATTTTCCAAGCGATAAAAAGTATCATTTTCTTTTTTTGTTTGATCGACTAGATTTTTTAAGTCAGGATAAGGTTCAGAATACAAACTACGTGATGCGTAGTTCCAATCATCTAAAATACCAGTGACCATCGCCCGTGTGTTAATGATTGCTTCACCAGAAACGAGTAGCAATAACAAAATCACTAAGTATTGCATAGGCGCTTTTTTCAATTGATAAAAAGCAATCCCGAAAAAGTATAATAGCAAAAAAGTTGCCGTTAATACGAAAGAGGTTAAAGTCACAAACGTATAACTAGTAGCACCTTTTGTGCCCATTGCAAGAGCAAAAATTGCTAAAAGAATCAAAATCAAGCCGCTTAAGACGCCGAGATCATCCTTTTCAAATTTCTCCCAACCATAACCAGCAAGCAAAATAACTAGGAATGAAAAGAGGAAACTATAGCGGAAAAGAAACATGTTCGGCGCATGCATACCGTGCCAGAATAAATTTAAGGGCGTGATGTAAAAGCTAGCAATCAATAGGACAAACAAACTGCCAAAAAGTAGTTTGTTTTTCAATGGAACTTCTTTCGTAACGAAATAGAAGAGACAAAAAATCAAAGGCAACAACCCAATGTAAATAAAAGGAATGGACCCATATTTGGTTGTATCGTAAACGCCAATCATATTTTTCATAATAATATCTAAAAAGGCAGTCGCTTCTGTTTTAAAGGTTGTAATTTCAGAAAGAGTTTCACCATTGGTTCGTAAATCTAAGACAGCAGGTAAGACCATAATCATAGATGCTCCACCAGCTAAAAGAGAAGTAGTAAAATACGCAACGATTCGAGATTTATATCGTTGCCAGTCTGTAAACGTTCGTGCAAAATAGTACAGGAAGGAAAACAACCCAATCATAAAGCCAAAATAATAATTTGTAATGAAAAGCAAGAAATAACTGACAAACAATAATGTCGGTTTTCGTTGGTCCATTAAACGATGAATTCCTAAAATTACGAGTGGCAGATAAATAAAGGCATCCAGCCACATAATTAATTCTGAATGGGCCACAATGAAGGACATTAGCGCATAAGACACACTTAAAGTCACATGGGACCATTTAGGAATCTTAAAGGTTTGTTTTGCCAAGAACCAAAAACTCAAGCCAGCACTCCCAATTTTCAATAACGTTAGGAAATAGAGCGCATCAGGCATGTTTTGATTGTTAAAGAAAAAGACGAGCGGCGTAAATAAGCCACCAAGATAATAGGAAATTAAGGACAAGTAGTTTAGTCCCAAAGAAGCATTCCACGTATAGAAAAGACTTTGTTTTCCATGAAGAACATTGTTAAAGCTTGCGTGAAAATTTGAAAATTGAGAAAAGGCATCGCTGGCTAAAACACTGCGACTACTTCCTGGATAAATCCCAATACTCAAATAGATAATTGCCATAATTAAAAATGGAATGAAGAAACTGGCTAACATATAAGGCCAGTTGTTTTTTAAAAACTGCCTACTTTTATTTTTCATAAATAACCTCACCTGATTTTTCGAAAGTACCTATAGTTTATCATACTCTTTATTTGATGTACCAATAGAAGAAAAACTTTAAAATTTTATTAGGATCCTAAGGGTGGAGTGAAGAAGAATTAGTAGTAAGAGATTGACATTCAAATGCTAAATCACCAGATTAAAACAACGAATATTCTCCGAAAAATTGCTGAAAACACCCTGTGGATAACTTTGTGCATAACTCTGTTGAAAACCACAAAAAAGCTTTTTATCTCGGTTTATCCACAAGGATAAGTTTTCGAGTTGCTAAAAAAAATAGACGCAAGTTCAGAAGGCCTGCTTGCTAAAAGTAAAGGAATCCCTAAAGTTGAAAGAAGATGAAAACGTTATTAAAACAACGTTTTCATCTTCTTTTTTCTAGAATTTACAAAGATTTAATGTCAAACAAATAAGCATTGTGGAAAAGTTTTTTGGAAAAAACAAGAAATTTCATCCACAAAGTTTTCTGTGGAGAATTTAAAAATGCTTGTCAAGCTTTTTTTGAAAAAATGTGGATAACTTTTTAAAGACAAGCTTTTTTCCATTTGCGAATTTGCGTTCGGAAACTAGTAAAAGGGGCAACGCTATTAATGTGAATCCATTTCCAAAGAGGCCATTGTGCTTTGGTGGTCGCCCAAGCCCGTTGTTGAGGTAAAAATAATTCGTCTTCGGAAAGCGAGTCAATCCAATGAAGTAATTTTTCTAAGGTGTCTTGCAACGCAATCAGCTGACTTTCTAAACTCATTTGTCCATAGGTTTGATAAAATGATTGATAGAGAGCACCCAGTTGATTCCATTTATAACCTTCAGCTGGCGTTTGAACGGTCAGACCACGTTGTTCTTGTTCTTCCCAAGAAAGCAGCAAGTTGAGCCAGCCTAATTGATAGGCTAAGTTCTCTGAAGGTGTTTTAGCTACTGTTTCAATTCGGTGATCTTTAAGTGTTTCAGGAATTTCTGCAAATTCAGCTAAATATTTTTGTGAAGCTATTTGAATGGCCTCAATCAAGGCTTCTTTTGATTCATAGGTTCGCATTCTTCGGCTAACGTCCTTTCTTGGTAGGATCTGCTTGTTTTTCATGAGTAATTTGAGTGACTAAACCAAAAGGATCTTTCACAATCGCATAAAATGTTGCAAATTCATTTTCAATTGGTTCTTGGATAATACAGGATTCGGGATGGCACGTGAGTTTTTCAAAAATTGTTTTGGCAGAGTGACGGCTCTCGACGGTTAAGCTGAGGGTCAATTGTTCTGTGGGCGTGGTATTCATTCCTGCAAACAAAGGATTATCAGCTAGTTGTAATTGAAAAGTGTCCATTTGTAAAATCGAGTGAGAAAGCCAGTGTTCTTCGCCAGCGGGAATGGTCAAAGAAGGATTTAAGCGCTCTTTAAATTCTTGATTAGTAATTTTAAAAAGAATATCACCAGCAAAGGCTTCTTGGTAAAACGTCAAGGCTTCCGTTGCTCGTCCATTTAAGACCATAAAAAGGGCAAATTGTGTGTTTTTCATTGTTTGAACCTCCTAAGATTGATAAGATAAGCATAACAATAAAAGGTGTCAAAAAGTGACACCGATGGAGGGAAAAATGAAAAAATCAGAACGTTTAAATCAGGAACTTTTTTTCTTGAGAACCCATCCTCAGTTTAATTTAAATCAGTTAATGAAAACTTTTGGGATTTCTAAAAGCACAGCTTTGCGGGATATTGAAGCTTTGGAAAATTTAGGCGTGCCGCTATATGTGGAGAATGGTCGTTATGGTGGCTATCGAGTTTTAAACAAACCGTTGTTGCCGCCGATTTATTTTAACGAAAATGAAGTGTTAGCGATCTTTTTTTCGTTACAATTACTGAAATTAGTCGCAGAGTCACCGTTTGGTCATTCCTATCAGCAAATTAAGCAAAAATTATTGCATTCTTTAGATGAACCAACCCAATTTAAAATCAGTCAAATGAGTAAGGTCGTCTATTACGAAGGAATTGAACAAGTAGAAGCACCAGGCAATTTAGAGCAGCTGTTTCATTGTATTTTGGCGCAACAAGTAATTCAGTTTAACTATACCAGATATGAAGCAACAACGAAAAAAATCTTACCAACCCGGTTAACTATTTTAGAAGGGTATTGGTATTGTTCAGGCTATGATGTGACTAAAAAGGCTTGGCGTACTTACCGCTGTGATTTTATGGAGGCTATTCAGCAGTTAAACCAAACACTGGATTTTACGACTGAAGAACTGAAAGAATCGTATCGCCATCAACAAACGACGGCACGTACGATTCCATTTAAAGCAATCATTACAGAAAAAGGCAAAGAATTTTTTTATAAACATCGCTTTGACAATATTCAGTTGGAAGAAACGCCCACGCAGTGTTTTTTAGTTGGACAGATTCATCCAACAGAAACACAATTTTTAGCCAACTATTTTATGGGCTTTGGTGAAGAAGTGACAATTTTAGAGCCAGTCCAAGTGAAACAAGCATATGTAGAAAGTATAATGAGGATTCAAAAAAAATATCAAGAATAGATTGTAGAACTGTGAACAATCTCATGTGTAAAAATGCACATTGGAGAAGAGAAAGAAAAACCCTTGATCTTTAAATCAAGGGTTTTTCTTTCTAAGAACGTGCTTGCCCATTTCCATAAATAACATATTTTGTCGAAGTAAGCTCTGCTAAGCCCATAGGTCCACGGGCATGTAATTTTTGCGTACTAATGCCGATTTCGGCGCCAAATCCAAATTCAAAACCGTCCGTGAAACGAGTTGAAGCATTCGCATAAACAGCGGCTGCATCCACTTGTTGTAAAAATTGTTGTGTGGCAAAGTAATTATCACTAATAATACTTTCAGAATGTTTTGTATTGTAGCGATTAATATGCTGGATGGCTTCGTCTAAAGAATCAACGACTTTCACTGCTAAGATAAAGTCGAGAAATTCCGTTTCCCAATCTTGTTCAGTCGCTGGAATGGCTTCTTCAAAAATTGCTAGCGCACGTTCATCTGCCCGAAGTTCCACGTGAAACTCCTTCAAGGCTTTTTCAATTGTTGGTAAAAAGGCTTCAGCCACCTCTTGATGAATTAATAACGTTTCGGCGGCGTTACAGACAGAAGGACGTTGACATTTAGCATTGACAATAATTTCAGTTGCCATTGTTAACTGGGCGTCTTTGTCCACATAAATATGACAATTGCCCGTGCCCGTTTCAATAACAGGAACAGTGGCTGTTGTCAAAACAGTTTTGATTAAGTTGGCGCCGCCACGCGGAATGAGGACATCCAAGTAGTCATTTAAGCGCATAAGTTGTTGGGCTGTTTCTCTAGAAGTATCATCAACAAATTGAATGAGATGGGGAGAAACGGCTTGTTGTATTAGCGCTTCTTGTAAAATTGTCACCAATATCTGATTGGAGTGAAACGCTTCTTTTCCGCCTCGAAGAATAACAGCATTTCCTGATTTGAAACAAAGGCTAGCGGCATCTGTTGTCACGTTCGGCCGCGATTCATAAATGATTCCAATAACACCTAAAGGCACGCGTTGTTGCCCAATTAACAGCCCCGCTTCATTGCGCCACATTTTATCTACTTCCCCAATTGGATCGGGTAAAGTAGCGACTTGGCGTATGCCCTCGGCCATCGCTGTGATCCGTTCTTCTGTTAAACGTAAGCGGTCTTGCATTGTTTCAGAAATTCCGTGGGTAGCGGCTTGCTCTAAATCTAATGCGTTTGCTTGTAAAATGCGGGGCGCATTGGCTTCAATGGCTGCGGCCATTTTGTTTAACAAAGTATTTTTTTGACGAGTATCCATCAAGCCTAGCGTATAAGAGGCTTCTTTAGCTTGTTGCCCTAGTTGCTTTAAATCAGTCACTTTCATGCCCTCCTTTAATAAATAACGTACCGATATCTTTTCCTTCTAAAATTTCAAAAATGATTTTTGGCTGCTTTCCGTTTGCTAAAATCATCGCCTGTTGATTAGCTAACACACGTTCAGCAGCTTTTAATTTACTAGACATCCCACCAGTGCCAAAGCGGCTCCCCTTACCACCGGCTAATTGGAACAAGTCTTCATTAATTTCATTGATTTCAGAAAATAACGTGGCTTCTTTGTTGACAGTAGGGTTATCTGAAAAGAAACCATCAATATCTGATAACATAACTAACAAGTCAGCTTGAACAATTTGGCAGACAATGGCTGACAATTGATCGTTATCCCCGAACTTGGTTAAGTGATCCAATTCTTCAATTGCGACAGTATCATTTTCATTGACGATAGGAATAATATTCATTTTTAACAGTTGTTCAAAAGTATTGGTAACATTATTGCGACTTTCAGGGTATTCAATAACATCACGTGTTAATAAAACTTGTGCCATTTGTTGGCTATAGGTTGAAAACCGCTGATTATAAATGTTCATTAATTCTGCTTGGCCGACTGCAGCGACTGCCTGTTGTTCGGGAATTGTCGTTGGGCGTACAGATAGATTTAATTTATTCAGTCCGACACCAATTGCGCCAGAAGAAACTAAAATAATTTCTTTGCCTTGGTTGCTTAAATCACTCAAAGTAAAGGCTAATTGATCAATTGCTTTTAAGTTAATATTGCCATTGGGATAAATCAGAGAACTGGTTCCGACTTTGATCACAATTCGTTTGGCCTGTTGGAGTTTGTTTCTCATAAGTGCCTCGTTTCTTTTTACAGTAAAATTTGACACTCATTATAACAAAATCAGCGGCTACTAGAAAGTGCTAAATAATGAATAGTAAAGAAAGTTTAATGAAAGTGTGAACTTTTTGAGGGAATCTTGGGACTTTTTGGGATTTGGTCTGTTTATTTTAAGAGAAGATGATAGACTAAAAGAAGGAAAATAAACAAAAATTCTCCTCTTTTTTGCGTAGTCTAGATTAACTGGGCTTTTAGAAATGAGAAACTTACTAAAAACAACCAGAGTATCAGAGATTATGGTAAAATAGGAGTAGTTTAGACAGTAGGGGAGAATGAATATGAAACAACGTGGTTTTGAGATTATTTCTAAGTATCAAGAAGAGGGCTTGAGTGTCCCACAACGAGCAACAAAAGGTGCCGCGGGGTATGATTTTCAAGCAGCCGAAACGGTCGTTGTACCAAGTCTTTGGAAGTTACAACAAGCTGGAGAAAATCCCAAACCAATTTTAGTTAAAACAGGGATTAAGGCGTATATGCCTGATTCTGAATATTTAGAATTGGTGAGTCGTTCTTCGAACCCGCTAAAACGGTTCCTACTTTTAGCGAATGGTGTCGGAGTCATTGACAGTGATTATTATAATAACGAGAATAACGAAGGACATATCATGTTCCAATTTTTAAACTTTGGATATGAAGATGTTGTCATTGAGAAAGGTGAACGAATTGGCCAAGGGATTTTTAAACCGTTTTTATTAGCGGATGATGACCAAGTCGAGGCAGAAAGAACGGGCGGTTTTGGTTCGTCTGGACAAAAATAAAGCCTATTTTTTCAGTAGGCAACGTTATTCAAACCATTTAATAAATGTTAAAATAAACAACAGATAAGGAGATTCTACATGGCAAAAAAAGCAAAAGTTCAATTTGAATGTCAAAGCTGTGGGTATGTGTCTCCAAAATATCTCGGCCGCTGTCCTAATTGTGGACAATGGAATTCGATGGTGGAAGAGGTTATTCAAGATACTTCTGATCGTCGTGCTAGAGTAAGTTTGACTGGTAAAAAGACACAACCACAACGGCTATCTGAAGTCGTACCTAAAAAAGAGCCTCGTGTAAAAACTGAATTAGTGGAGCTGAATCGGGTTTTAGGTGGTGGCGTTGTTCCAGGTTCGTTAGTTTTAATCGGTGGCGATCCCGGAATAGGTAAGTCAACATTGCTCTTACAAGTATCGCAACAATTAGCAGCCACAGGTGGCACGGTTTTATATGTTTCTGGTGAAGAAAGTGCTGAGCAAATTAAATTGCGAGCGGAGCGTTTAGGCACCGTCAACGAGACATTTTACTTATACGCAGAAACAGATATGCACGAAATATCACGAGCCATTGAAAAATTAGAACCAGACTATGTCATTATTGACTCGATTCAAACAATGACGCAGCCAGATGTTACCAGCGTTGCTGGTAGTGTCAGTCAAGTCCGAGAAACAACTGCCGAATTATTGAAACTGGCAAAAACGAATGGGATTGCCATTTTTATTGTCGGACACGTAACGAAGGAAGGGTCTATCGCAGGGCCACGGATGTTGGAACATATGGTAGATACGGTTCTTTATTTTGAAGGAGATAAGCATCACACCTTTAGAATTTTACGGGCTGTCAAAAATCGGTTTGGCTCAACGAATGAGATTGGTATTTTTGAAATGCAGACACATGGATTGGTTGAAGTTATGAATCCTTCTCAGGTCTTTTTAGAAGAACGTTTAGAAGGAGCCACCGGATCTTCAATTGTGGTAGCAATGGAAGGTTCACGCCCTATTTTGGTGGAAATCCAAGCGTTAGTTACCCCAACGATGTTTGGCAATGCCAAGCGAACGACCACCGGGTTGGACTTTAATCGCGTTTCTTTAATCATGGCGGTTTTAGAAAAACGGGCAGGCCTTTTGTTACAAAACCAGGATGCGTATCTAAAAGCGGCTGGTGGAGTCAAAATTAATGAACCAGCTATTGATTTAGCGTTAGCAATCAGTATTGCTTCTAGCTATAAAGAAAAAGGAACCTCATCTTCGGAATGTTTCATTGGTGAGATTGGTTTAACTGGTGAAATCCGCCGCGTGAATAGTATTGAACAACGAGTGCGTGAAGCGCAAAAACTAGGCTTTACAAAAGTCTATGTCCCTAAAAATAACCTTGGTGGCTGGGAAGCGCCTGAAGGGATTGAAATTATTGGCGTTTCAACAATTGGTGAAACGTTAAGAAAAGTTTTTAAATGATGAAAGTAGAAATAATCCGTTTAGGTTGTTGGTGGCGTATGATTTTTGTACGCCCCACAACGCTAGACGTCTTTATTAAATAAACGAGGAGGATGGCTATATGCAAAAACGAATCATCACGTTGCTGATGATCATTGCTGGTGCAAGTTTAGGAATTTCTCTTTTCCCAATGGCTTGGGAAATGGCTAAGCAAGGCAATAACAGTTGGTTAAACAATAACTTTACGAACGGATTAATCGGTGCAATTATTTTCTTTATTTTATCTTTAGGGTTAGCAAAGTATATTGTTTCCGCTGTCAAAAAAATCGAAGCAGCTTTAAATGAAATGAGTTTAACCTATTTATTATTTGGAAGTATTGGTGCCATCATTGGTTTAACAATTGGCGTCATTATCTCCATTCCAATGTACAACTTACAAATTCCTGTCGTGAATAGTTTACTACCAATTCTAGTTATGATTATTCTGGGTTACTTAGGTTTCCGAATGGGAACAACACGGATTGAGGAGTGGAAAAAAGTTTTCACACCTCGCCAAAAGAAAGCAAATACGGAAGACACCGAAGGACAAATGTTGGAACGTAAAGTGGAAGACAACTTCCATAAATACAAAATTTTAGACACCAGTGTCATCATTGATGGCAGAATCTACGATATCGCTAAAACAGGCTTTTTAGAAGGTGTTTTGCTCATCCCTAACTTTGTTTTATATGAATTACAATACATTGCTGATTCTGGAGACAGTTTAAAACGGGTGAGAGGTCGTCGTGGCTTAGATATTTTAAATGCTTTACAAAAAGAAGAAGGTATCTCTGTTGAGATGTATGACGGAGATTTCGAGGATATCTCTGAAGTAGACAGTAAATTAATCAAATTAGCAAAATTATTAGATGGCGTGGTTGTGACCAATGACTACAACTTAAATAAAGTCTCTGAATTTCAAAATGTGCCTGTTTTAAACATTAATGCTTTAGCTAATGCTGTGAAACCAGTGGTGATTCCAGGTGAAACGATGAATGTGATGGTTGTAAAAGCCGGAACAGAGCGTCAACAAGGGGTCGCTTACTTAGATGATGGCACAATGGTTGTGGTAGAAGATGGCCAGCATTACATGAATGAGCAAATCGAAGTGGTCGTCACAAGTGCTTTACAAACCGCAGCTGGGCGTATGATTTTTGCCAAACCGGCGCATGCGGGTCGCGGAATTAATGATCGCAAGGATAACCATCCTAAAAACGATAAAAATTAAGCAAAGTGAGGACTTAGTATGATTCGAATCGGTCAAGGTTTTGATGTTCATCAATTAGTTCCGCAACGACCTTTAATTATTGGTGGGGTTACTCTTCCTTATGAAAAAGGTCTGTTAGGTCACTCAGATGCTGATGTTTTAACACATGCAATTATTGATGCAATCCTTGGTGCCGCTGGTCTGGGTGATATTGGACAACTGTTCCCCGAAACCGATCCGCAGTTCAAAAATGCGAATTCTGTAAACTTATTAAAAAAAGTAAATGAAAAAGTTGGGCGGTCGGGCTTTACTATTGGCAATATTGATTGTACAATTTTAGCGGAAGAGCCAAAGATGAGCCCATACTTGGCAGAGATGAAAAAGAATCTAGCCGCGAGTTGCCACTTAGCGGTCACACAAGTGAACATTAAGGCAACGACCATGGAAGCGATGGGCTTTGTTGGTAAAAAAGAAGGAATCGGCGCAATTGCCGTTGCTTTATTGGAAAAATAACTGAAAACGACGTTAAACCGTCTGTTTTTAAAAAATGGAAAGAGGAATGAACATGACGAAAGTTCGTGTGCGTTATGCACCAAGTCCAACTGGACACTTGCACATTGGGAATGCAAGAACAGCATTATTTAACTACTTATTTGCCCGCCACAATGACGGAGAATTTATCATTCGTATCGAGGATACCGACCAAAAACGGAACATCGAAGACGGCGAGAAAAGTCAGTTGGAAAACTTAGCATGGTTAGGGATGGAATGGGATGAATCACCTGCTCATCCGGGAGAATATGGTCCATATCGTCAATCAGAACGTAAAGAAATTTACCAACCATTGATTGATCAATTATTAAGTAGCAATCGTGCGTATAAGTGTTATTGTACGCCAGAAGAATTAGAAGCAGAACGTGAAGCACAACAAGCTCGTGGGGAAATGCCTCACTACGCAGGCACTTGTGCGAATTTAACACCTTCTGAACAAGCAGCCAAAGAAGCGGCTGGTCTAGAACCAGTGATTCGCTTCCGTGTGCCACGTAACACAGAATACAAATTTGATGACATCGTGAAAGGTGAAATTACTTTTGAGTCAGATAACATTGGTGGCGATTTTGTCATCCAAAAACGCGATGGGATGCCAACGTATAACTTTGCCGTTGCAGTAGATGATCACTTAATGAAAATTTCTCACGTTTTACGTGGCGATGATCATATTGCTAACACACCAAAACAATTAATGATTTACGAAGCGTTTGAATGGACACCACCTGTCTTTGGCCATATGACCTTAATCATTAATTCAGAAACTGGCAAAAAATTGAGCAAACGTGATGAAACAATTTTACAATTTATTGAACAATACCGTGAATTAGGTTACTTACCAGAAGCCATGTTCAACTTTATTGCTTTACTAGGATGGTCTCCTGTTGGCGAAGAAGAAATCTTCTCACAAGAAGACTTGATTAAATTGTTTGATGAACAACGCTTAAGCAAGTCACCAGCGGCCTTTGATGCGAAAAAATTAGAATGGATTAACAATCAATACATGAAACAAATGGACTTAGGTGAACTAACAGATATGTGTATTCCTTATTTAGTCGCTGACGGTCGTGTTGAAGAAAATCCATCTCCTGAAAAAATCGAATGGTTAAAACAATTAGTTAGCTTGTATCAACCACAAATGAGTTATGCAGCTGAAATTGTGGAACTATCAAACTTGTTCTTTAATGAACATCCAGTTTTAGATGATGCTGCGAAAGAATTCTTGCAAGGAGAAACAGTGCCAACTGTGTTACAGGCGTTTAAAGAACAATTAGAAGCCTTGGACGTTTTCGATGTGCCAAGTATTAAAGCAGCGATTAAAGCCGTCCAAAAAGAAACCGGCGTTAAAGGCAAAAACTTGTTTATGCCAATTCGAATTGCTGTTTCTGGACAAATGCATGGTCCTGAATTAGGCGAAACCATCGAATTATTAGGCAAAGAAAAAGCATTAGATCATTTAAATAAAGTGTTATAAAAACACAAAGAATAGAAGAAGTAGACAAGCAGATGGATTTCAGAGACGCTGTGGGTGGTGAGAACAGCGAGCATCTTTTGTCGAAATGCATCTATGAGTGGCTTTGGTGAAAAAAGTAACCGAAGACGTCGGCAGGCGTTAACTGTATCGAGGCAAGAGCTAGTTCTTGTGAAGAAAAGTGGAACCACGCATGGGCGTCTTTTAAGCAACGTTTTTTTGTTGCTTAAAAGACGTTTTTTATTTTTGTATAGTAGAAAGGAGTTCACCCTATGAGTTGGTTGAAACGTAGCGTCGCAGCTGTTAAAAGAAACGATCCTGCAGCGCGGACCACACTAGAAGTTCTTTTAACGTATCCTGGCTTGCACGCCCTGTTTTGGCATCGCTTGTCTCATTTCTTATATAGGCATCAGTTGTTTTTGTTGGCGAAGATTCATGCACAATTTTGGCGTTTCATAACGGGCGTAGAAATTCATCCCGGAGCCACAATTGGAGCGGGGGTTTTTATCGATCACGGCATGGGCATTGTGATTGGGGAAACCGCGGAAATAGAAGAAGATGTTGTTTTGTTTCACGGAGTGACGTTAGGTGGGACCGGTCGTGATACGGGTAAACGCCATCCAACAGTGAAAAAAGGAGCGATGATTTCGGCACGAGCTCAAATTTTAGGGCCAGTTGTGATTGGTGAACGTTCAAAAATTGGGGCGGGTGCTGTTGTTATTTCAGACATCCCAGCAGATGCTACAGCTGTGGGTGTTCCTGCGAAAGTCGTTCGTCTAAATGGAAGAAAGGTGGAAAAAGGGCATGATTAAAATTTATAATACATTGACCAGAGAAAAAGAAGTATTTACGCCAATTGAGGCGCATAAAGTTCGGATGTATGTCTGCGGACCAACCGTGTATAACTATATCCATATCGGTAATGCGCGCAGTGCGATCGCCTTTGATACAATTCGTCGTTATTTTGAATATCGTGGGTATGAAGTGAATTATGTCTCGAATTTTACAGATGTCGATGATAAAATTATCAAGGCAGCTAAAGAATTGAAAATTACTGCGCCGGAAGTGGCGGAGCGTTTTATCAAAGCCTTTGAAGAAGACACGCAAGCGTTGAATGTCCAGCCAGCAACGCTACATCCCCGGGTGATGGACCACATGCCTGATATCTTAACTTTTATCGACGTTTTAATTGAAAAAGGTTTTGCTTATGAGGTCGCAGGTGATGTGTATTATCGCACCCGTAAATTCCCTAATTATGGTAAATTAAGCCATCAATCGATTGATGAATTAGAAGTGGGGGCAAGTCAACGAACTGGCGTTGAACAACAATTAAAAGAAGACCCATTGGATTTTGCTCTTTGGAAAAGTGCCAAAGAAGATGAAATTTCTTGGGATTCTCCTTGGGGTAAAGGACGTCCCGGCTGGCATATTGAATGCTCTGTCATGGCGACAAAACACTTGGGAGAGACGATTGATATTCATGGCGGTGGACAAGATTTAGAATTTCCACATCATGAGAATGAAATTGCACAGAGCGAAGCCAAAACAGGTCATACCTTTGCCAATTACTGGATGCATAACGGCTATGTCACAATTGGTGAAGATGATGAAAAAATGAGCAAATCCCTAGGTAACTTCATTACTGTTCATGAAATGATTCAAAAAGTGGATCCGCAAATTTTACGTTTCTTTATGTCCACCACCCAGTATCGTCGCCCGATTCGTTATAGCGAAAGCACTCTAAAAGAGGCAGCAGCCAATTATCAAAAATTGAAAAATGCGTTTGAAAATTTACGTTTTAGACAAGCAGATGCGGTCGCAAGTTTGCCAGAGGATGAACACTATTTGGCTCAATTAAACGAATTAGAACAACGTTTTATTACGGAAATGGACGATGATTTCAATGCAGCTAACGGGATTACGGTCGTTTATGAATTAGCGAAGATGATGAATCAGTACAGTGAACAAGCGACAGTTTCGGAACCAGTTCTAGTGGCGATGGATAAGCTTTTCAATGGCTGGTTAGCTATTTTTGGTTTATTCTTTAAAAACGAAGAATTAGTGGATGCACAAGTCGATGCGTTAATTGAAGAACGGAACCAAGCACGGAAAGACCGTGATTTTGCCCGAAGTGATGAAATCCGCGATTTATTAAAAGAACAAGGCATTGTTTTAGAAGATACTCCGCAAGGAACGAGATGGAGAAGAAGTGAATGAGAGATTACAAACAATTAAACGGTTTAGCTTTGGCCTATGTTGGCGATGCGATTTATGAAATTTACATTCGTGATTATTTAGTTTCCTTGGGACAAACGAAACCGAATGTTTTGCATCGCATGGCGACACACTACGTGTCAGCAAAAGCCCAAGCAAGCTTAATGCAAGCGATGTTAGCGGGAGAAATGCTAACGGAGGAAGAAGAAGTGATGTACAAACGCGGTCGGAATGCTAAAAGTCACACCTTTGCCAAAAATGCTGATGTGACGACCTATCGGGTAGCGACCGGTTTCGAATCCTTGATGGGTTATTTACATTTGACACAACAAAAAGAACGTTTAGAAGAATTAATTAACTGGTGTATCAAGAAAGTAGGTGAAACCAATGAAAAATGAAAAATCTCGTCCTTTTAAAAAAGGTAAGAAACGTCCAGAACGTTCAGATAAGCGTTCAAAAGAACGGAACCCACGACCAGCGACAGCAGGTGCTGATGGAACCTCAGAAGAGCTAGCAGATAACTTTGTCTTTGGTTTCCATGCCACTGTTGAGGCGTTGCAGCAAGGACGCGGGAATAAATTGTTTTTACAAGAAGATGCTCGTGGCGAGAAAATTGAGCAATTAAAACAAGCAGCGAAAGAGCAGGCTGTTCCAGTCAAATGGGTGCCTAAAGCAAAATTAGATACGATGAGTGATCACGGCGTGCATCAAGGCATGGTTTTAGCAATCACGGCGTATCAATATTTAACTTTAGAAGAATTATTGGAACAAACAAAAGAAAAGACAGCAACACCATTTTTCCTAATTTTAGACAGTCTAGAGGACCCACATAACTTTGGCTCAATTTTGCGAACAGCTGATGCGACAGGCGTGGACGGTATTATCATTCCGAAACATCGCGCAGTGGGAATTACACCAACCGTAACCAAAGCGTCAACAGGGGCCGTGGAACATATTCCAGTGGCTCGTGTAACGAATCTAGCGCAAAGTATTGCAACGCTAAAAGAGAATCAATTTTGGATTTTTGGTACAGATATGTCTGGGACGGATTATCGTCGCTGGAATACACAAGGCGCAATTGCCTTAATCATCGGAAATGAAGGTCGTGGCATGAGTCAAGGTCTTCATAAAGAAGTGGATGAATTATTAACGATTCCAATGACTGGACACGTTCAAAGCTTAAACGCTGGTGTGGCTGCAGGCTTGCTAATGTATGAAGTCTATCGTGGCCGCAACCCATTATAGAAGCAGGCGATTGTATGAAAAAACAATTGTTAATCGTTGATGGCTATAACATGATTGGTGCTTGGCCAGAATTGGTCCAGTTGAAAAAGCAAGAGCGTTTAGAGGATGCGCGTGAACTGCTTCTTAGTCGTCTGTCCAATTACGCCAAATATGAAGGGTTGGAAATCATTGTGGTCTTTGATGCCCAATTAGTCCCAGGCATTCAGCAAACGTACAAAAAGTACCTTTTGACCGTGGTTTTCACCAAAGAAGATGAAACAGCAGATAGTTATATTGAACGTCTAGCTGGTGAAAAAAATGATCGTTTAACGCAAGTAACAGTCGCAACGAGTGATTTGGCTGAACAATGGGTGGTCTTTTCACAAGGTGCATTGCGGACTTCGGCCAATGAACTTTACAAAGCTGTCCAGAAAACAGAAAAGACGATTGCCATTCATGCAACGGATATCCATTTCCAGCAATTTCGTCGAAATTCTCCATGGAACGTGGAGCAGTTATCAAAACTTTCTGAGAAGCTAGAAGAATTGTCTCAAAAAAAAGATTAAACAAATGTTCGCTTAAGTCATAAATTTCTAACATGCTATGCTCTCCTAAATCATTCGATACGTTTATCGAAAAGGAGGGCTTTTTATGTTAGAACAGATTCAACAAGCATTAGCAGGAGACCAAGAACAATTTCAAGCCTTATATGGGCAATATCAGCCAGTGATTTATAAGTGCATGAAAAAATACTATTTAAAAGATTATGATACTGAAGACTGGCTTCAAGAAGGGCGAATTGTCTTCTTTCGGACGTTAGAACGATTTGATTCAGAAAAACAAGCGTCATTAGGAAAGTTTTTTAAACGAAATTTTGAAAATCACGTACATAGCTTAATTCGCCATCAATGCGCCTATAAGCGGCGAACAGATACCTTGTCTATTTCTCTGGAACAACGATTAGAAAGCGCTGGTGAAGAGTTAGTGGACTATTTAGGGACAGCGGCTACCGACCCATTAGGGCAATTAATGATTCAAGAAAAATTGGCAGCTTTTCCGACACGTCTTTCCTCGTTGGAACAACAAATTTTAAACGCATACTTAAAAGGCTACACGTTAGAAGAAATCGCTAAAGTGCGTGGGGGAACTTTTTCAGCTGTCCGAAGTGCCTATGATCGTGCCAAAGCAAAAATGAAATATACATTAGAAAATGAATAAAAATTCGACAAAACAGCCGGTTTGTCGAGCAAAAGTAGTTGCAAACAGACTTCTAGTATGATAAACTTGAAATTTTTTAAAAAAAGTGGTATAATGTTTCTTGAGGTGAATGCAATGCCAACAACGTTATCGTCAATTAAGAAAGATTTGGAAGGCCGTATCGGCAGTGAAATTATGTTAGTTGCTCAGACTGGAAGAAAGCGCCAAACAGAACGTAAAGGAATCTTAACGGAGACTTATCCATCTGTTTTTGTTGTTGACTTGGATCCAGACGAGAACTCATTTGAACGTGTATCTTATAGCTATTCAGATGTTTTAACACGCACCGTTGAAATCGAATTCATCGGTCAAGCCGTATAATTTAGAAAGTCCGCTTAGGAGTGAAGGAAGAGCCCTTCGTTCCTAAGCTCTTTTTAATTTCAACCATCTGTCGTCAGAGAAAGAGCAATCTTCGGTGTACTTCTTCATGGACATATGATAGAATCTAAAAGATTAAAATGTTGGTAGACAAAAGATTAAGGAAGGTGAATCAGGGAACCGATGGAAATAATCGAACGAGCTCCTGCGAAAATTAATCTTGGGTTAGATGTTCTGCATAAACGTGTGGATGGCTATCATGAAGTTGAATCTATTTTTGCAAGTGTAGATTTAGCCGATCATTTAACTTTTGAAAATCTAGAAGAAGACATCATTCGTATTGAAACGGACAGCTCTTTTTTACCCGTGGATCGACGGAATCATGTCTATCAAGCAGTTGACTTATTAAAGCGTACCTATAATATTCATAAAGGAATTAAAATATATATTGAAAAACGTATCCCCGTGGCAGCTGGTTTAGCAGGGGGGAGCAGTGACTGTGCCGCAGCATTACGAGGCTTGAACAAACTGTGGAATCTGGGGTTGACGATGGACGAACTCTGTGAAATTGGCAGCCAAATTGGTATGGATGTTCCTTATTGTTTAAGGGGCGGAACAGCCTTTGCAAACGGACGTGGGGAGAAAATTGAAGCATTACCGACCATGCCTCAATGTTGGATTGTGTTAGTTAAACCGAGAATTAGTGTATCCACTAGTACCGTTTTTAATGATTTAGCGGTAGATGAATTGCACCATCCAGATATTGCTGGACTAAGAATAGCCATCGAAAATGGTGATTATACTGGGATGACCCAAACGGTTGGCAATGCGTTGGAAAGTGTCACGATTGCCAGACATCCGATCGTGCAACAAATCAAGGATCGCATGCTGAAGTACGGCGCTGATGCAGCGTTGATGAGCGGCAGTGGACCGACAGTCTTTGCTTTATGTGAAAAGAAAACACGAGCACAACGGATTTATAATGGACTTAAAGGCTTTTGCGAAGAAGTTTATTTGGTTCGGACATTGAAATAAAAAACAACAGAGCGTGGAGCAAAAAACCAAAGTGATTTTTGTCCCACGCTCTGTTGTTTTTTTAAATTTATTCCTTGACGTCCCGTGATCCATTTGGTACATTATTCCTGGCAAATCGTAAATATTACGGTTTATAATAGGTAAATCGAAAAGAGGACAGAACATGACGAAAATCTACCGCCGTTTGATAATCGGCGTTACTTTAGCAATCAGTGCTTTTCTTTTAGCTAGCTGTGGGCAAACCACACAATCGCCAAAAGAGAAGAAAGAGCTCACGGTAATGACTACTTTTTATCCGATGTACGACTTCGCAAAACAAGTCGTTGGTGATGAGGGAGAGGTTGAGCTGTTGATTCCAGCTGGAACGGAACCACACGATTATGAACCAAGCGCAAAAGACTTAGCGAAAATTACTGATGCGGATGTCTTTGTTTATAATAGTAAAGAGCTAGAAACTTGGGTTCCGAATGTTATTGAAAACTTGGACACGAAAAAAGTTTCAATCGTGGAAGCCAGTCAATCCATTCAATTGATGCAAGGAACAGAAGAGGAAGAATCTGGCGAAGAAGGTCATGAAGGCCATAACCATTCCCACGAACTGGATCCGCATGTCTGGTTAGATCCCGTGTTAGCGCAAAAAGAAGTGACAGCGATTCGGGATGCGCTTATCAAAAAATATCCTGAGAAAAAAGCCGTATTTGAAAAAAATACCGCTGCTTATTTGGAAAAATTGACTGCGCTAGATAAGGAATACCAAGCTGCGTTTGCAGGCGCTAAAAATCGGACCTTTGTGACGCAACATGCTGCATTTGGCTATTTGGCGAAACAATATGGCTTGACCCAAGAACCGATTGCTGGGATTTCTCCAGACCAAGAACCTTCGCCAAGTCGTTTAGCCGAATTAAAAAAATATATTAAAACAAACAATGTTTCTGTGATCTATTTTGAAGCATCGGCTTCTACAAAAGTAGCCAAAACATTGGCAGACGAGACAGGCGTCGAATTAGCTGTATTGAATCCTTTAGAGAGTTTAACTCAAAAAGAACAAGAAGCAGGCGAGAACTACGTGTCTGTCATGAAAGAAAACCTCGCTGCTTTACAAAAAAGCATTCATTAATCTGGCAACAGAAAGGAGCCAACTTATGCATTATATTGAAGTCGAAAATTTAACCTTCTATTATGATGATGAACCTGTTTTAGAAGATGTTTCTTATTATGTTGATCCAGGGGAATTCGTTATTTTAACAGGAGAAAATGGCGCTGCCAAGTCAACGCTGATCAAAAGTACCTTAGGGTTATTAAAACCAACAAGTGGCAAAATTACGGTCGCTAAAAAAAATAGTGCTGGTGAAAAAATCAGCATTGGCTACATTCCACAACAAGTCGCTTCTTTCAATGCGGGCTTTCCTAGCACCGTCATTGAATTAGTACGTTCAGGTCGCTTTCCCAGAAATCGTTGGTTCAAACCGTTGACGAAAAAAGATCATCTTCATGTGGAAAAAGCTTTGAAATCAGTGGACATGTGGGAAATGCGCCACAAACGAATTGGCGAGCTTTCTGGCGGGCAAAAGCAACGAATTAGTTTAGCACGAGTGTTTGCGACCGATCCAGATTTGTTTATTTTAGATGAGCCAACAACAGGTATGGATGAACAATCGCGAAACGAATTTTATCAATTGTTGCAACACAGTGCGCATGAACATGGAAAAGCTATTTTGATGATTACACATGATCATGAAGATATCAAAACCTATGTGGATCGTCAAATTCGTCTTGTCCGCAAAGAAGATTCGAAATGGCGTTGTTTCCATATGAGTGAAGAATCGTATACGTAAAGTTTCCAATAAAACGTTATCTGGCTCGATCATAACGAAAGCCAAGGAACGGCTTAAAGAAATGTTGGAAAAATTTAAAAAATAAGCAGGAATTAAAAAATTAATTCGCTTAAACGTCGCTACAATGGTAGTGTTCATTTTAGCGGTAAGGAGTGAATCGTATGGCAGAAATGCTTTCTTATGCATTTATGCAAAAGGCCTTTTTAGCAGCACTGTTTATCTCAGTGATTGCCCCAATGCTCGGCGTCTTTCTAGTTATTCGCCGACAATCTTTAATGGCAGATACCCTTTCACATGTGTCATTAGCCGGTGTGGCACTAGGCTTCTTTTTTAATTGGAATCCTAATTTAATGACCTTAATTGTCGTGATTGTGGCTGCAATCATTCTAGAATATTTACGAATGATTTATAGCACCTATTCAGAAATTTCGATTGCTATTTTAATGTCAGGCGGTTTGGCTTTGGCGTTAGTTTTGATGAATTTAACAGGAGGCAATTCAGCTGCTAGTATTCAATCGTATTTATTTGGTTCCATCGTCACGATTACGTGGGATCAAGTGGTTATGTTGGCAATTTTATTCGTAGTTTTAGTTCTATTGTTTATGTTATTTAAACGTCCAATGTATGTTTTAACATTTGATGAAGATACTGCTCATGTTGATGGGCTACCTATTCATTGGATGTCGATGCTTTTTAATGTAATTACTGGCGTGGCGATTGCTGTGATGATTCCGATCGCGGGAGCCTTGTTAATTTCAGCAATTATGGTCTTACCAGCTGCAATAGGTATGCGAATTGGTAAAGGCTTCAACACGGTGATTATCATCAGTGTGTTTATGGGCTTGATTGGCATGCTAACAGGGTTGACTAGCTCGTATTATTTGGAAACACCACCGAGTGCAAGTATTACCCTAATTTTTATTGGTTTATTCTTATTAGTCAATATTTATCGCCGAGTGGTTGTCATGGTCCAACGAAAACAAAAAATGCAAAGAAACTAAGGAGAAAAACGAAAGTTTTTCTCCTTTATTTCTTTTTTTTAAAAGAAATGGCGAACTATTTTCAGTTATTTGAAAAAAATCCTCGAATTTTTCGGTTAAACCCCTTATAATAAGGAACGATAGAATGAAAAGGAGTGACGAATTTGAAAATTCGGAGAAGTGAACGATTAATCGATATGACCCAATATCTTTTAGATCATCCCCATACATTGGTTTCTTTGACATATTTTGCTGACCGATACCAATCTGCCAAGTCTTCCATTAGTGAAGATTTAGCAATTGTTAAAAAAACATTTAAAGAACGTGGAACAGGTATTTTAGAAACGATTCCAGGCGCTGCAGGCGGTGTCCGCTTTATCCCTGAAATTCCTTATGAGGAAGCGGAGCAGTTGATTATGGATTTGTGTGATCGTTTGTCAGAACAAGATCGCTTATTACCTGGGGGTTATGTTTATCTTTCAGATTTACTTGGGGAACCGAATTTATTAAGACAAGTGGGCCGGATTATTGCTTCTAAATATTTAGGCAAACAAATTGATGCGGTAATGACCGTTGCGACTAAAGGAGTGCCAATTGCGCAAGCTGTGTCTTATTACTTAAATGTTCCGTTTGTGATTGTTCGTCGCGATTCTAAGATTACTGAAGGTTCAACGGTGAGCGTGAACTATGTATCAGGGTCTTCAGAACGTATCGAAAAAATGGAACTTTCAAAACGCAGCTTAAAACGCGGATCAAAAGTTTTAGTCGTGGATGACTTCATGAAAGGCGGCGGCACCGTCAATGGTATGAAGAGTATGATTGAAGAATTTGAAGCAGAACTTGTGGGCATTACCGTTTTTGCTGAGTCAAAATTCAATGGTCGTCGTGCAATCGATGACTACACTTCGCTATTATATGTGGAAGATGTGGATACACAAACAAAAACGATTAGCGTAGTCCCAGGAAACTATTTCACAGAGAAATAATTTAAAAAAGAACCTGAAAATGGTCCATTCCATTTTCAGGTTCTTTTTTTCTGTTTTATTCCTTTAAAAAAAGATGAGAAAATAAATTGGTCTACCTTTTAAATGCCTTATTTTGTTGAAAAAGACAAAAGAGTAAGATAAACTAGAAAAGGTATAATGAGGACGATTTAGAAGAAAATCAAACAATTTAGTTAATTTGAGGTGGCAAACGTGGAAAATAGATACGCAATTATTTTAGCAGCTGGTAAAGGAACACGCATGAAATCTAAACTTTATAAAGTATTGCATCCAGTTGCTGGTAAACCAATGGTCGAACATATTTTAGATCAAGTAGAACAAACAGAACCAACAGAAATCGTGACGATCGTTGGACACGGGGCGGAAATGATTAAAAGCCATTTAGGCGAACGTAGTCAATATGCCTTACAAGCTGAACAATTGGGAACTGGGCATGCAGTCATGCAAGCACAAGAGTTATTAGGTGGTAAACAAGGAACAACATTAGTTATTACAGGGGATACGCCGTTATTAACTGCGGAAACCTTGAAAAATTTATTCGATTACCATCAAGGTAAGAATGCAAGTGCGACTATTTTAACAGCGCATGCGGAAGACCCAACAGGCTATGGTCGAATTATTCGTGACCATGTGGGCATTGTTGAACGAATCGTGGAACAAAAAGATGCCAGTGAAGAAGAAGCACGTGTTCAAGAAATTAATACAGGAACCTTCTGTTTTGATAATGAATCATTGTTTGAAGCGTTAGCGAAAACAGATACAAACAATACACAAGGGGAATACTATTTAACAGATATCATTGAAATTTTGAAAAAAGAAGGCAAAGCTGTCGCTGCTTACCAAATGGCAGACTTTGACGAAGCAATGGGTGTAAATGATCGTGTCGCTTTATCCACTGCTAATAAAATTATGCATCGTCGTTTAAATGAAATGCATATGCGAAATGGTGTTACATTTATTGATCCAGACACAACGTATATTGATGAAGGCGTGGTAATTGGTTCAGACACAGTCATTGAAGCGGGAGTCACTATCAAAGGAAAAACAGTGATTGGCGAAGATTGCTTGATTGGCGCACATTCAGAAATCGTTGATAGTCACATCGGCAATCAAGTGGTTGTTAAACAGTCTGTGATTGAAGAAAGTGTGGTTCACGAGGGGGCCGATGTAGGTCCGTATGCACATTTACGTCCTAAAGCAGATGTGGGGGCAAACGTACACATTGGTAACTTCGTGGAAGTAAAAAATGCAACAATCGATGAAGGCACAAAAGTGGGCCATTTAACATACGTTGGTGATGCAACATTAGGCAAAGATATTAATGTCGGTTGCGGCGTTGTTTTTGTTAATTATGATGGCAAAAATAAACACCAAACAGTCGTGGGTGATCACGCGTTTATTGGCTCTGCAACGAACATTGTTGCGCCAGTCACGATTGGTGATCATGCGGTGACTGCTGCTGGTTCAACTATCACAGAAGATGTCCCTTCAGAAGATTTGGCGATTGCCCGGGCACGTCAAGTGAATAAAGAAGGCTATGCTAAAAAGTTACCTTATATGAAGGATTAACCTCAAATAAAAAAGAACGCTCTTTTGCTTAAGCAAAAGAGCGTTCTTTTTCCTCCTTAAAGACTAGACCAATTGCTGCTAATATTTGTTTAGAGGTATTCAAGGACTAGACCAATGCTGTTTATTCGGTATTTTTAGTTATTTTTTTCAAAAAAATAGTTTTTGTTCTGCTTTTCCAATATAAAAAGACTTTCTTTTTTATAAAGTTCGTGTTTTGGTCAAAATTACTATTTTTTTCACAAACAAATCCGCTGTATTGTCCAAAAATAAAAACAATTTACAGGAAAAACATCTTATTTTAACGGAATTTACTGTTTTTTATTTAACGGATATATTATGATAGGAAAAGAAGAGCAGCGTGATGGGGGAAGGCTCTTTTTGTTGTTTGTTACTTTGACAATTGTTTGTTGCAAATGGGTTGAAACACAAGGAGGAAATTTGTGAAAAAGTTGAGCTTTAAAAAAGTGAAGTGGGGCATGCATTTTTTAATGGCTGTTGCGTTGATAGCGCCAAGCGTTACTAGTACGGCATATGCAGTAGAAACAACGAGTCAACAAAGTTCAGAAGCAGTAACAAGTACCACCGATTCAAGTAGAAAACAAGAACCAGTCATTACACAGGAAACAACAGACATCAAACAAGAAGCACCAAATCAGGCTACGAGTGACAGTGTCAAGCAGTCACAAGAAACCACAGCACCAACAGAGACGACGAATTTAGAAACGTCAACCGCTGAAAAAGAAGAAACGAGCACGCCGCAAAAAATAACAATTTTAGGTACGTCAGATGTTCATGGTCAATTATGGAATTGGTCTTATGAAGATGATAAAGAATTACCAGTTGGTTTGTCCCAAGTAAGTACAGTCGTCAACCAAGTCCGGGCACAAAACCCAGCAGGCACCGTTTTAATTGATAATGGCGACAATATTCAAGGCACTATTTTAACAGATGACTTGTATAATAAAGCGCCTTTAGTGAATGAAAAGACCCATCCAATGATTACCGCCATGAATGTGATGAAGTATGATGCAATGGTTTTGGGGAATCATGAGTTTAATTTTGGTTTACCGTTAATCCAAAAAATTCAAAAAGAAGCCACTTTTCCAATCTTGTCTGCGAATACCTACAATAAGGATGGTAGTCGTTTTGTTGAAGGGACTACCACGAAGGAACTTGATCTTAATCAAGATGGGCAGCCAGATTTAAAAGTTGGGATTATCGGCTTAACAATCCCGCACATTCCTTTGTGGGATGGCCCTCGTGTTACTTCGCTTAATTTTTTACCTTTGAAAGAAGAAGCAGAAAAAGCAGTTACTGAGTTGAAAGCTAACGATCAGGCTGACATTATTGTTGCCTCGATTCATGCGGGACAACAAAATAGTGATCCGGCTGCCAGCGCCGACCAAGTAATTGAAAATGTCGCGGGGATTGATGCGTATATTCTAGGTCATGACCACCTTTCTTTTACCAAGCAAGGAGCAGCGCCGAATGGAAAAACTGTACCGGTAGGGGGACCGAAAGATACTGGGACAGAAGTTGTCAAAATTGATCTTTCAGTTGCTAAAAATGCCGATAAGTGGGAAGTGCAAGAAGGTACAGCAACGATTGTACCAACAACGAATGTTCCAGCAGATGAAGCAGTTAAGGCAGCGACAAAAGAATACCATGAGCAAACGCGAGCGTTTATTCAGGAGGAGATCGGCACAGCAACAGCTGATTTTTTACCAAAACAAGAAATTAAAGGAATTCCCGAAGCGCAATTACAACCAACAGCGATGATTTCTTTAATTAATAACGTTCAAAAAGAAGTAACAGGCGCACAATTAAGTGCGGCAGCGCTGTTTAAATACGACAGTAAATTACCTGCGGGGAAGATTTCCTATGCCACGATTTTTGATATCTACAAATACCCGAATACCTTAGTGAGTGTTCCCATTAACGGTGAAAACTTACTGAAGTATTTAGAAAAACAAGGGGCGTACTATAACCAAACACAGCCAGATGATTTGACCATTAGTTTTAATCCAAACATTCGTGTATATAACTATGACATGATTTCTGGAGTGGACTACAAGATTGACATTTCAAAACCAGTGGGTGAACGAATTGTAGATGCGAAAATTGACGGCCAACCGTTGGATCCTGCCAAAGAATATACGATTGCCATGAATAATTATCGTTACGGCGGTTTAGCTAGCCAAGGGATTCAAGTAGGGGAACCTATTGAAAATTCTGATCCAGAAACCTTACGAGGAATGATTGTTGATTATATTAAGAAAAAAGGAACGCTTGATCCAGAACAAGAAATCGAACGAAATTGGTCAATTATTGGGACAAATTTTGATGAAAAATGGCGTACCAAAGCAATCGAATTAGTGAATGACGGCACTCTTCAAATTCCGACTTCTCCTGATGGACGTACACCAAACGCCGCCGCTATTACGAAACAAGATGTCCGTAATGCGGGCTTTGATTTAGATAATGCATATACCATTATGCACACAAATGACGTTCATGGCCGACTAGAAGCAGGGAAAGGCGAATTAGGTATGGCGCGTCTAAAAACCTTTAAAGACCAAGAAAACCCAACCTTGATGGTGGATGCAGGGGATGTTTTCCAAGGATTACCAATCTCCAATTTCTCCAAAGGCGCGGATATGGCCAAAGCCATGAATGAAGTTGGTTATGATGCCATGGCGGTGGGAAATCACGAGTTTGATTTTGGTTTAGAGATTGCACTAGGTTATAAAGACCAACTGAATTTTCCGATTTTATCTAGTAATACGTATTACAAAGATGGCAGTGGACGGGTTTTTGATCCGTATACAATCGTAGAAAAAGCCGGGAAAAAGTTTGCCATTGTAGGTGTGACGACCCCAGAAACAGCAACGAAAACACACCCGAAAAACGTAGAGAAGGTGACATTTAAAGACCCGATTCCAGAAGTAGAAGCGGTGATTAATGAAATTAAAGAGAAGTACGCGGATATTCAAGCTTTCGTGGTTACTGGGCATTTAGGCGTAGATGAAACGACGCCGCATATCTGGCGTGGTGATACGCTAGCAGAAACCCTTAGTCAAACATATCCTGAGTTAGATATCACTGTGATTGATGGACATTCGCATACAGCCGTCGAAAGTGGCAAACGTTATGGCAAAGTGATCTATGCTCAAACAGGTAATTATTTAAATAATGTTGGGATCGTCACAGCACCAGAGAGTGAACCAACTAAGAAAACAGCAAAATTGATTTCAGCAGCAGAGTTGCTAGAATTGCCAGAAAACCCGGCAGTTAAAGCCATCGTTGATGAAGCACGTACGAATTTTAACGCTGAAAATGAAAAAGTAATTGTCGATTATATTCCATTCACATTGGATGGACAACGAGAAAATGTGCGCACACGAGAGACCAACTTAGGGAATTTGATTGGTGATGCGATTATGTCATATGGGCAAGACGCGTTTAGTCAACCTGCTGATTTTGCAGTAACCAATGGTGGCGGCATTCGCGCTGATATTAAACAAGGGCCAATTAAAGTTGGGGATGTCATTGCTGTGTTACCTTTTGGCAATAGCATTGCGCAAATTCAAGTAACCGGCGCTCAAGTTAAAGAAATGTTTGAAATGTCTGTTCGTTCGATTCCACAAAAAGATGAGAATGGCACAATTTTACTAGATGATGCTGGCCAACCAAAACTTGGCGCAAATGGTGGTTTCCTACATGTTTCAAGCTCCATTCGTATCCACTATGATTCCACAAAACCAGGTACTCGCTTGGCTAGTGACGAAGGCAATGAAACAGGACAAACGATTGTTGGTAGTCGCGTATTAGGAATAGAAATTAAAAATCGGCAAACGCAAAAGTTTGAACCATTGGATGAGAAGAAACAATACCGGATGGCTACCAATGATTTCTTAGCTGCTGGTGGTGATGGTTACGATATGCTAGGTGGTGAACGAGAAGAAGGGATTTCACTAGATGCTGTCTTAATTGAATACTTGAAAAGTGCAACCAGCTTGCGGTTGTATCGTGCAGCAACGACGATTGATTTAGCACAATATAAAGAACCATTCCCAGGCGAACGAATTGTTTCTATTTCGGAAGAAGCTTACAAAGAGTTAATCGGTGGAGGAGAGACGCCAAAACCAGATCCAAAACCAGATCCAAAACCAGATCCAAAACCAGATCCAAAACCAGATCCAAAACCAGATCCAAAACCAGATCCAAAACCAGATCCAAAACCAGATCCAAAACCAGATCCAAAACCAGATCCAAAACCAGATCCAAAACCAGATCCAAAACCAGATCCAAAACCAGATCCAAAACCAACACCAACACCAGAAACACCAGTAGCAACCAATAAACAAAACCAAGCGGGAGCAAGACAGAGCAATCCATCCGTAACAGAGAAGAAAAAGTATGGCGGCTTTTTACCTAAAACGGGTACAGAAACAGAAACGCTTGCATTATATGGTTTACTGTTCGTTGGACTTTCTTCTTCTGGCTGGTATATTTATAAACGACGTAACAAAGCTAGTTAGTCATTTTTTAAGAACCGTCCTTCGGGATTGGTTCTTTTTTTATTTTAATGCTTGCCATTTGTTTTTAATTTTAGTATTATAAGAATATTCTAAAAATTAAAAAATGAAGAGTTTTTTCTGTGAAGGGAGAAAGGCATGAAAAGTAAACGTATAAAAGGACTTATCGGGTTAAGTTTAACAACGCTGTTAGTTTTAGCTGCTTGTGGTGGTGATGGGGGAGCTGGCGCCGAAAAAGCAAAGGGCGGATCAGAGAAAACTGCCGCTAAACAAGAATTTAAAGTAGTAGTTCAACAAGAAATGCCTTCTGCAGATTTATCTTTAGGAACAGATACAATTAGTTTTACGGCACTGAATAATGCGTATGAAGGAATTTATCGTTTAGATGATAAAAGCAAGCCGCAACCAGCAGGGGCTAAAGAAAAAGTGCAAGTCAGTGATGATGGTCTGACGTACACAGTGAAACTAAGAGAAGAAGCAAAATGGTCCAATGGTGATCCTGTCACAGCTGCCGATTATGTTTTTAGTTGGCAACGTACAGCAGATCCTCAGACTGGCGCTGAGTATGCTTATTTTCTAGAAATGATTGAAAACGGCGCAGATATTGTAGCTGGTAAGAAACCAGTCTCTGAATTAGGCATTAAAGCAAACGGAGATTACGAGCTAGAAATTAAACTGGCAAAACCAACACCATATTTTGATTATTTACTGGCCTTTCCACTATTTTTCCCGCAACATCAAGCAACCGTAGAGAAATATGGCAAAGATTACGCTGCTTCCAGTGAAAAAGCAGTCTATAATGGTCCGTTTGTCTTAGCTAACTTTGAAGGGGCTGGCTCAGATACCAATTGGACTTTGGAAAAAAATGAAAACTATTGGGATAAAGACAATGTCAAATTAGATAAAATCAATTTTGATGTTGTCAAGGAGGCGCCAACTGCCTTGAACTTATTCCAAGATGGCCAGGCAGACGATGTTATTTTAAGTGGCGAATTGGCCCAGCAAATGGCGAAGGATCCAGAATTGGTTATCGAAAAAGAAGCACGAACCAGCTATTTGGAATTTAATCAGCGAGATAAAAATTCACCGTATAATAATGTGAATTTACGCAAAGCAATTTCAGCAGCGATTGATCGCAACGCATTAGTAGATAAAATTTTAGGCGACGGCTCAGTAGTCGCTACCGGCTTAATTCCAGAAGGGATGTCTTATTCGCCGACAGATGACAAAGATTTTGCTGATGAAAATAAAAAAATTGTTGAATATAGCCCAGAAAAAGCAAAAGAATATTGGGCAAAAGCGAAGAAAGAATTGGGCATAACAACACTCAAAATGGATATTGTTGCCGATGATGTCGATTCTACGAAAAAGTTAGCGGAATATATTCAAGGTACGTTAAAGGATACTTTAGAGGGTATTGATGTAACAGTGAGCCCAGTGCCGTTTTCAGTTCGAATTGATCGAGGTAGTCGCGGCGATTTTGAGACAATCTTAGGTGGTTGGGCTGCGGATTACGCAGATCCAAGTAGTTTCTTAGACCTTTTTGTTACTGGTAATAACTATAATCGCGGGCGTTTTTCAAGTAAAGCCTACGATGAGTTGATTGAGGCTTCAGCTACAAGAGATGCTTCAGATCCTGAAAAACGTTGGGAAGACATGGTTAAGGCTGAGAAGTTATTGATTGGTGAAGAGACCGCTTTGGCACCACTTTATCAAAAGGCGACTGCCCATCTACGCAGTAAAGAAGTGAAAGGCGTCGTTGCCCATGGTGCTGGCGCACAATATGATTATAAGTGGACATATGTAACAGAAGAGTAGTTAAAAAGAGACACAGAATAGTCAAATCGACTGTTCTGTGTCTCTTTTAATCAAAATATTTCTGCTGTTCTTCTTTTAATCTTTCTGGGGTCACATCTTCACCAGTAGGATCATAAATAGTGACGCCCATTAATGTTTTATTGAATTGTTCACGAATGGTCCGCAAATATTCTTGTCGCAAATCGACACGAAGAGCTTGTTCTTCAGATGTTAAGCCTTGTTCACGCTCTTTTTGTGCAAGCGTATTAATTCTTTTTAAAACCTCTAACATTTCTCATTTCCTTTCTATAATAATTCTTTTGCTAGGCGTTCAAATGATTGAAAGCGCGTTTGTTTGTCATAACCTGGGGTGATTAGCATCGCTTCTGTCAACCCTAGTTCTTCTTGTTGGTGAAAAAACTCTGCAACTTCTTGGCTACTGCCAATGACAAAGCGTTGTTTATTTTGTTCTAAAACCAGTTTGTCCATTTCACTGTAAGGGAAAGCTAGTGCTTCTTCTGGCGATAAAAATTTATTTGGAAGCCCATGTTCGGTGGCAAAGATATAATGCTCAAAACTAGCCGCATGGTATTCTGCTTCTTCTTTCGTGTCGGCGGCAAAAGTGAAATACGCAGCGCTCACTTGCGGCTCTTGTTGTTCAGTTACTGGTCGGAAATGCTTGTAATATGCGGACAATACTTCTTTGGGCAAATGTCCATGAATAAACTGCGCAAAGGAAAAATTAATGCCATATTCACCAGCTGAACGTGCGCTTTCTTTGCTAGCACCTAGTAACCAAGGTTGTGGTAATAGAACTTCCCGCGGAACAGCTGAAATTTTAGAATATAAATGATCTTCAGGAAATTCCTCTCTTAAAAAGAGTAAAATTTCAGGTAATTTATCAAATTGATCTAGTTGTGGTGGCTGACCATTATTTAACGCCAACGTAGTTAAAGGGCTGCCACCAGGCGAGCGACCCATGCCTAAATCGATTCGATCAGGATATAAAGCTGCTAATGTTTTAAACGTTTCTGCGACTTTAAATGGCGCATAATGCATGGTCATGATGCCACCCGCGCCAACACGAATTTTTTCGGTGGCACTAGCAATATGTGCAACTAAAATTTCTGGCGTTGCACTGGCAAAGGCGTCTGAACCGTGATGTTCGGCATACCAAATTCTTGTGTAACCAAGTTTTTCCGCTAATTGAGCGAGCTCTTTGGCTTCTTGTAATGTGTCGCTTGCTGATTGATTTTTAGGAACCGTTAATTGATCTAAGATACTTAATTTCATGTATGTAGTCTCCTTTTTGGTTATTTTTTTGAAGCTACCGCTATTATTACGCAAGCATGTCAAAAAAAACAGTACGCACTTTTTAATTCCCTAGTGAGCGAAAAGTAACAAATAGATGTAGCCAAGGTCGATGATAAAAAATTCTCCGCTATGGCTGTGTGCATTTTGATTTTTTGGCCAATGTATAGAAATATACTTAATATTTTTTCTGTTTTTATACAACGTATTGTATTTTTTAGTATAAAAAGCATTTTCTTTAGAAAATTGGGCTATTGACTAGCTACAAAACAAATGATAGCATAGAGATAACCTTAAAGAAGAGCTGCTGTGCGGCTAACCAAGAACGTCTATTAGTTTTTCTAATAGACGTTCTTGTGCTAATTAATAGGAGAACAGTATATGAAGCCTTTTAAAACGTTAGATGAACAATTAGCTATTTTGGAAGCTCGAGGATTGGTTTTCTCGGATAAGGAAAATGCAAAAAAGAAATTATCTTTTTATGGCTATTATGAGATTATCAATGGCTATAAAGACTTCCTTTTGGAAAAAAAGCAAAAAATAACTGACCATCAAGAAGAATGTTTTATAGAAAACAGTACATTTGATCATATTTTTTCTTTATTTATGATGGACAAAACAATAACTTCATCTGTAATTGATGCGACATGTGATGTTGAGATGTATGTAAGAGCAGCTATTTCTTACGTTGTCAGTAAAAATATAGGTGAACAACAAATAGACTATTTGAATAGACGTCATTATCAAAGTGGAAAGAAAAACAAAAACGGACAAGGATATAAAGTTGATCAGCTAATTACAAAGTTTAAAAAGATTATCTACGATGATATAGAACCCATGAAACACTATCGTGGTTATCATGGAAACGTTCCACCTTGGATTATGTTAAAAGGAACAACATTTGGAAACCTGGCTAATTTTTATAAATTACAAAAAAGTGAAAATAAAAAAGAAGTTATAGCGATGATTCTAGGAATACCTAAAGAAATCGTGGATGAAGGGATTACCAATATGTTTACTGACATTATCTTTTTATGTCATAGTTATAGGAATAGAGCTGCACATGGTGGACGAATGTATAACTATCGGTCGGCTAAAGCAGTTATTAGATATAGTGAAAATTTTCATCCCCGAGCAAATATTACTCAGGCAGAGTATAGAAAAGGCAAAGGAATATCCTGTTTAGGTACCCTATTTCATGCATTGACATGGATGGATAATAAAGTAGCTTTAGCAAGGTTACAAGCAGGGGTATCTGTTGCGTTAGATCAGCACTTAAAAGTTTACCCAGAAGATTATGATTTAGTTTTGTCTGAAAGTAATATCAATCCTAAATTTTTACAGCTTTCTAGATAGAATTATTAGACTGAGTTGTACATAAAATTATTGTCTACTAGGGAGAGCGTGTTAATCTGTCTTCTGTTAGTTATTAATTATTGTTTGCTTCATCAATAGAAAGCTGTTTTATAAAGAGTGTTTTCAGGCTATTAGTATAGATTGCTCATAGGAATATTTGCAAACGATGAAGATATCGCTTAAAATAAATGAATCAAGTAAAATGGAACATATGTACGCAATCAGCAATTGGAAAGGTGACAACATGTACGAATATATTATTGGAAAAGTAACGTTTGTTAGCCCATACTATATTGTCGTTGAAACAAATGGCATTGGCTATCAGATTTCAGTCGATAACCCGTATCGCTATTCAGGAAAAATGGATACGGATATTAAACTATATCTTCACCAAGTCGTGCGGGAAGATGCACAACTTTTATTTGGTTTTGGCAGTTTAGAAGAAAAACAATTGTTCTTAAAATTAATCAGTGTCTCTGGAATTGGACCTAAAAGTGGCTTAGCTATCATGGCTTCTGTGGCTGATCATGGTGGTTTAATCAATGCAATTGAAGGGGAAGATGTTACATATTTAACGAAGTTCCCAGGTGTTGGCAAGAAAACAGCCCAACAAATGATTTTAGATTTAAAAGGAAAACTAGGCGAATTAGAGTCTTCCGAAGCAGCGGTGGCGGCCATGACCGCAACCGAAGCGGTGACAACAAGCAATCAAGCATTGGCAGAAGCGTTAGAAGCATTAAGTGCCCTAGGCTACAGTGACCGAGAGATTAAGCGTATCACTAAGCAATTGGAAGCGTTAGGTGAGACAACGACAGATGTTTATTTGAGCAATGCGTTAAAATTCATGATGAAACGCTAAGGAGGAATAACGATGACAGAAGAAGAACGGTTGCTTTCAGCTGCAAGTCAAGAAGCAGAAGCTTCAATTGAAAAATCGTTACGTCCACAATTTTTAGCACAATATATTGGTCAAGATAAAGTAAAACAAGAACTAACGATTTATATTGAAGCGGCGAAAAATCGGAATGAAGCGTTGGATCATACCCTTCTTTATGGTCCGCCAGGTTTAGGGAAAACGACAATGGCGATGGTCATCGCCAATGAAATGAATGTGAACATTCGTACCACAAGTGGACCAGCCATCGAACGGGCGGGAGATTTAGTCGCTATTTTGAACGAATTAGAGCCTGGTGATGTGTTATTTATCGATGAAATTCATCGTTTGCCGCGAGTGGTGGAAGAAATGCTGTATTCCGCAATGGAAGATTTTTACATTGATATCATGGTCGGTCAAGGAACCACGGCACATCCCGTTCATTTTCCGTTACCGCCTTTTACTTTAGTGGGCGCTACCACACGGGCAGGGATGCTTTCAGCGCCATTACGAGATCGTTTTGGGATTATTTCTCACATGGAGTATTATCAAGAGCAGGATTTAAAAGAAATCGTTCTCCGTTCCGCGGATATTTTTCAAACGGAGATTTTTGAGGAAGGTGCCTTTGAAATTGCGCGCCGCTCAAGAGGAACCCCCCGAATTGCTAATCGTTTGTTAAAACGTGTCCGTGATTTTGCCCAAGTCCAATCAGATGGCAAAATCGACCGAGCGATTGCAGACAAAGCGTTAACCTTACTGCAAGTGGACCATCAAGGCTTGGATTATGTCGATCAAAAATTGTTGAAAACAATGATTGATTTATACGGTGGCGGTCCGGTTGGTTTAAGTACCTTGTCTGTAAACATCGGTGAAGAAACCGAAACGGTGGAAGATATGTATGAACCCTATCTTATTCAAAAAGGTTTCATTAAACGAACACCACGAGGACGAATTGCAACGCCATTTGCGTATGCACATTTTGGGTATGATTATTTAGAGGGTCATAAAAATTAAAAATAAGTCAAAAGAAAGCAAGCCTTAACCGCTTGCTTTCTTTTGTTTCACGTGAAACGTTTGTTCTTATTTGGGAGAGTGGCATATTTCAGCTGTTGTAGGTATACTGTGTTTGTAATCGCTTTTAAATTGGAGGGATCAATGTTGAATAAAGAAATCAAAGGGGCATTAATTGTTTCTTGCCAAGCGTTGGCAGACGAACCGTTGCATAGCTCTTTTATCATGTCCAAGATGGCTTTGGCCGCTAAACAAGGAGGGGCTAAAGGCATTCGAGCAAATTCTGTGGTAGACATTCGAGCAATCCGGAAAGAGGTAGATTTACCAATCATTGGGATTATTAAACGAGATTATCCTGACGCAGAAGTATATATTACCGCAACTATGCGTGAGGTAGATGAATTAATGGCTGTTCAGCCAGAAATTATCGCTCTCGATGCAACCCATTCGAAACGACCAAATGGCGAAACGTTAGCCACATTTTTCAAAAGAATAAAAGAAAAGTATCCTAACCAAGAATGGATGGCAGATTGTTCCACGCTGGAAGAGATGATTGAAGCGGCGGAGTTAGGCTTTGATTATATTGGCACAACGTTAGTCGGCTATACGCCGCAAAGTGAAAATCAGCGGATTGAACAAAATGATTTTGAACTGTTAAGAGAAGCAAAGAAGCATTTTACTACACCAATCATTGCAGAAGGAATGATTGATACGCCAGCAAAAGTCCAACGTGTTCTGGAGCTAGGTGCTTATAGCGTGGTGGTGGGATCTGTTATTACACGACCGCAAAAAATTACTGAAAAATTTGTGGAAGCTACGAAAATAAAACAGAATCAAGCATAAACTAAATACACTATCGATACACTTGTTATTTTTTGATCAATACACTTCAATACGGTCGCTTTTTTTCTAGAGAAAGTGGAATCTTTCAATAATGAAAAGGGATACACTCCGTTTGGCATAGTCCTTGCTGATAATAAATCAGTGTATAAAGCGCTATCATTTTTATAGGAGGGGTTTTATGAAGGGTTTATCAAAAAAGAAACGGGTGTCTACTTGGTTAGCGTTAGGAATCACCGTAGTCAGCTGTTTTGCGTTAAGCGGGGAAGTGCAAGCAAGTGTTGAAAGAACAAAAGTTGATGAATTTGCGAATGTTTTAGATGTGAGTGCATCACCAACCGAACGGACGAATGGCGTATACGATACCAATTATTTTAATAATTTTTCTGATTTAGGTGCATGGCATGGCTACTATTTACCTGAAAAAAGCAATAAAGAGCTACTGGGTGGTTTTGCGGGGCCATTGATTATTGCGGAAGAATATCCAGTAAACTTGGCGGCAAGTTTAAACAAATTAACGGTCAAAAATAAAAAAACGGGAGAAACCTATGATTTAAGCCAAAGCAACCGCATGGACCTGTCTTATTATCCTGGGCGCCTAGAGCAAACCTATGAATTAGACGATGTAACGATTCATTTAGCTTTAATTTTTGTCAGCAATCGAACGGCGCTTATCCAAACGACACTTGAAAACACTGGTGAAGATCCCTTGTCACTTGAAGCAAGCTGGACAGGTGCGGTCTTTGACAAAATTCAAGAGGGAACGGAAACCTTAGATATTGGTACTCGTTTAACTGCTAAAGACAATGACATTCAAGTGAATTTTGGTGAAGTCAGAGAAACGTGGAATTATTTTGCTACGAAAGACACAAAATATACGATTCATCATGCGGATAAAGTTTCAACAAAAATTGATAATCGGAATTATACAGCGACCGCTGAACCAATTGAATTGAAGCCTAAACAAACGTACAACACCTATACGACAGAAAGCTATACTTTTACAAAAGAGGAAGAGGCAAAGGAACAACAACAAGCACCCGAATATACCAAAAATGCGGCGCGCTATTTCAAAGAGAATAAGCAAAGATGGCAAGGATATCTAGATAAAACGTTTGATCAAAAGAAAACAGCAGAATTTCCTGAATATCAAAATGCGCTAGTCAAATCGATTGAAACGATTAATACCAATTGGCGAAGTGCGGCAGGTGCCTTTAAGCATGACGGGATTGTTCCGTCCATGTCTTATAAATGGTTTATTGGTATGTGGGCTTGGGATTCGTGGAAAGCGGATGTAGCAACGGCTGATTTTAATCCCGAGTTAGCTAAAAATAATATGCGGGCCTTGTTTGATTATCAAATTCAAAAAGATGATACCGTACGTCCACAAGATGCAGGAGCGATCATTGATGCTGTCTTTTACAATCAAGACAGTGCGCGTGGTGGTGAAGGTGGCAACTGGAATGAACGAAATTCTAAACCACCATTGGCTGCATGGGCAGTTTGGCATATTTATCAAGAAACCAAAGATAAGGAATTTTTAAAAGAAATGTATCCCAAACTTGTGGCTTATCATAATTGGTGGTATACCAACAGAGACCACAATAAAAATGGGATAGCAGAATATGGAAGCATGGTCAGTGATGCTCACTGGCAAAAAGACGACAAGGATCAAATCATTAAAGATAAAAATGGCCAACCTAAAGTGGATGATGATGCTGTTATTGAAGCAGCTGCGTGGGAAAGTGGCATGGATAACGCTACACGGTTTGACAAAGAAGGTGTGGGCAAAGGCGACGTTGGAGTTAAAGTTTTTGAAAACAAAAATAAAGGAAAAGTAGTGGGGTATTCGATTAATCAAGAATCAGTGGATTTGAATGCGTATCTCTACGCTGAAAAGGGCTATTTAGCTTCGATAGCAGAAGAACTAGGCAAAAAAGAGGACTATAAGAACTATCAAAAAGAAGCGAAGAAACTAAAAAAATATATTCAAGAAAATATGTTTGATGAAAAAACGGGCTTCTTCTATGACTTACAAATAAATGAAGACGGCTCGAAAACAAAATTGTTAGTCAATCGTGGCAAAGGAACAGAAGGCTGGTTGCCGCTCTGGGCAAAAGTAGCGACCAAAGAACAGGCGGCGGCAGTTAAGAAAAACATGATGAATCAAGAAATGTTCAATACCTTTATGCCATTCCCAACAGCATCCAAAGACAATGAAAAATTTACTGCAACGAAATATTGGCGGGGACCAGTTTGGCTTGATCAAGCTTTGTTTGGTGTAGAAGCTCTTCAAAACTATGACTATACAAAAGAAGCAAAAGAAATGACACAAAAACTCTTCTTACATGCTGAAGGATTGATGGGAGAAGGCCCTATCCATGAAAATTATGATCCACTGACAGGGAAGGGCCTAAGTACGAAAAACTTTAGTTGGTCAGCGGCAGCGTACTATTTACTGTATAAAAACACCTTATTAAGTAATAACCCCACAACGCAAACCGCTTTTGAAATAAAATAGAAAAACAGCTCTTGAGAAAATATCTCTCAAGAGCTATTTTTTTTCTTCACTTGCTACAACCTGTTTCCCTCTGATTTAATTAAATGTAATTTATTTGTTTAAATAAATATATTTCATTTAATTAAATAAAATATCTAAAAATAAACGATATGTACTTTTATTAAAAATGTTATTTAATAAAAATGAAATAGATATTCAATGGAATTGGTTGTACAATGGTTAGTGAAGAGTGGGTTTAACGGAATAGTGTAATAAGGAATAAGCTGATATCAAAACCAAACATATGCAAAACCTCCTTCTATGTTAGCTATGTTGACTTCTATTATAGAACATTTCTTTTGGTTTTTTCAAGGGAAGTTAAGTATATAAGTTTTTATGGTTATCAAAATATTACAATATTATAATCGTAAAAATAATATAAACAAATATTTCAAAAGAATTATTAATGGTTATGCCAGTTTTTTTAAGCTATATAGACATTTTTTGGATTTTTATGTTAATAAAAAAATAATACTTAATATTAATTTTGTTATAGGAGGAGGATATTATGGATGTACTAGGTGCTCTAAAATATTTTAGAAAAAAGAAAAAAATTGCTCAGAAAGATGTTTTGCCAAAAAAGGGGAAACAAACCTATCGAAGAATCGAAATTGGTGAAGCCAAGCTAAGTTACGAGGATTTAATGACGGCGTTACAGTCATTGGGGATTACTTTTAATGAATTTTTTTTTATGGTATCTGATACGAGAATCATGGCTTCTTCAGAAGTCAAACATCAAATTGAATGTTGTCAAATGGGGTTGAACAATACAAGTGAAAAAAAGAATCTGATTCATTATTTTTATCAATTAGAGCGCAATCCTCATAAAAATGCGTTGGAAATGTCTATTTACACGGATATTAAATTAACGTTTAGTAATGATTGGGAGGAAATTCCAGAATTTGATGAAACCGATCGAATGGTAATTCTCGCGCTTATCTCTAGCAAAAGCTACTATACATACTATGATTATCAAATGGTGACTAATCCTGCCGCCTTGTTTTCTGAAAGTGAAGTCCTTCAGATTCTTGAGCAGATGTTTCCTGTCAAAGATGCTGAATTACGTGATACCCAAACACTAAATGTTGCCTATGGTTTTTACCTGAATATCATTACTGGGGAACTTTATAAGAAAAATTATGCGAAAGCTCGGGAATATTTAGCGCTAGTGAGTGTTACCACGATTCCTGCTGAAATTTACTATATTCATTTTAACTTACGTTACTTAAAAAACCTTACGTATTATCTGTACACTGGCAAAATGAGATACTATAAAGAAGTAATCGCCGTTATTGATATGATTGAAAGTTTTGGCGATGTACGTTTGGCGGAAGGCATGAAAAAAGAAATGCTTCAGCTGACGGCTGGCCGGACATTTAATTTAGAAAAAGGTCAGTTTCCATTGAATATTGTTACTGAAAAATAAAAAGCACCCCCCGCAAGGTCAAACTTGCGGGGGTACTGATGTTAAACAATAATGTTATCTCTAATCATATCTAAATCTTTAATCAAAATTTTGCGGTTACGTAGTTCAATTGCCCCTAACTCTTTTAGTTGCTGCATCATCCGGTTAACGCTACTAGCAGAAGTTATCCCGCAAAAATGCGCAATTTCTTCATTGGTCACCACGAAATCAATTAAAATACCTTCCTCTGTTTCTACGCCAAATGAATCGTACATTTCATAGATTTGTGTACAAACGGCCCCAAATTTGCCATTCATCAACATTTGCTGCATCTTTTTCATGGAATGCATTAAACGGTCCCGATAGTATTCTTTGACATACATTTGCAAGTCTTTACTATTATTGATATCCCGCCAAAATTGAACACGGTCGATTTGGTAAAGTTCTGCTTGTGGAGATTCGATGCGAATATTAAAAGGTGCATCAATAAATTCTGAATATTCATCACGTAGCAATGAAACAATTTCCAAATTGTTGATATAACGTAAATTAAATTCACGACCGTCTTTGGAAATAACGCTAGTTTTGATGATGCCACTTTTTAAAATATAGGCATAACGATCTTGCAGTCCTTCATAAGTTAAATAATTTTTCTTCTTTTTTACAACGACTCGAAAGGAATGTTCATCTAAGTAGTCTTGTAAAACATTTCTCATTGGCGGTAACTCCTCAATTATCTCTAAATATTTTTGTTTTTGCCTGTTGGGCTTCTTTCTTATTTAAGCGAATTGGACATCATATGTCAATAACAAATGTTGATAAAAAAGGTCAATTAAACGCTATTTTGAAAAATAAAATCAACTTTTAGATAATTTTGCCAAAAATTTCGCTTAATGAGTATTAAAAATATTTTTTTTATTTTATGTGCTCAAATATTTTTCAAAAAGAAAAAATTGTATTAAGGTAATAGTAGAAAGGGAGGAGATTTAATGACAGAACCAAACTTAAAAGACCCAAGAAAGTTATTTTATAGTGATGGATTTCCGCAACAAGATCAAGAAACTCCCGCATTACAGGACAAAATGGTCCCTAAACCAGATTGTGGGGAAGACAGCTATGTCGGAAATCACAAATTAGAAAATCGTCGGGTATTAATTACAGGCGGTGATTCTGGGATTGGACGAGCTGCGGCGATTGCTTTTGCTCGCGAAGGCGCAGATATCGCCTTACATTTTTTCCCAGGTGAAGAAAAAGACGCCGAAGAAGTGGCGCACTATATACGAGAAGCTGGCCGAAAAGTCATTCTTTTGCCAGCAGATTTAAGAGATAAACAGGCACCTGAAGAATTGGTTGCACAAGCTCGTGAAGCATTAGGCGGCTTGGATACCCTTGTTTTAAATGCTGCCCAACAAATTTCCTGTGCCGCTATTGAAGAATTACCAATGGAACAAGTGATAGACACTTTCCATGTCAATATTATTGCGATGTTTGGCATTGTCAAAGCAGCAGTGCCTCACTTGCCTGCCGGAAGTAGTATTGTGACAACGACTTCCGTCCAAGCCTTTAATCCCAGTGAGCATTTGTTGGATTATGCAGCAACGAAGGCATCAATTGCCAACTTTACCGTTGGTTTAGCAAAACAACTGGCACCAAAAGGCATTCGGGTAAATGGCGTGGCTCCAGGACCAATCTGGACACCGTTACAGTTAGATCATGGACAACCAATTGAAGAGTTGCCAGAATTTGGGCAACATTCTTTACTGGAACGTGCGGGTCAGCCTGCTGAATTAGCCCCTGTTTATGTTTTCTTGGCGTCCAATGATGCAAGTTATGTTACGGCTCAAGTTTATGGCGTAACTGGTGGAGAAGCAATTAATCTTTAGGAGGGATGTTCCGTGAATAAAGTTGTTAAAATACTTTTGCTTCTAGGTTCACTGATTTTAATGGCATTATTTGGCGCGGTGGCCATTACCACTTGGTCAGCCGATACAGCTTGGCAACCACCAGATAATGTCCAATGGTTCTTGCAAGACAACGAGTACGCACGTCAAGCAATTTTTTGGGTAGCGCTGGTTTTACTAGGAATTATGCTCTTTCTATTTTTATTCATTCTTTTATTCCCAAGAAGAAAAGGCACGTTTGAATTAAAAGAAGAGCAAGGAAAGTTAGTGTTACACCGTAAAGCCATCGAAGGATTTGTACGCTCTAGCTTGCAAGACAGTGACTTTCTGGAAGCACCAACCATTCGTGTAAAGGCGACAAAACGGCGCATTAAGGTCAATGTCAAAGGCACACTGAAACGAACGGCAGATTTAATTGGACAAACAGAAGCTTGGTCAAAAACAATGGAAGAACGGCTTGCTCGTTTGGTGGGGACTGGTCACAAGATTACGATTGATGTTCATTTTGAAGATATTCAATCAATGAAACGACCACAACAACAGCAAACACAAGCACGTGTGGAGTAGGAGGGATGTACAATGGTTGAATGGATAAAACAATATGCCGTTCCGTTAATTGGTGGCCTAGTCGGCTTGGTTTTTGCAATCTTGTTTCTGTCAATCGGCTTCTTTAAAACATTGTTAGTAGTACTCCTGACAGGACTAGGTATTTGGCTAGGTTTGTATTTGGAACAGACAGGCATTGTCAAAAATTATTTTCATCATAAATAGGAGGTTTTGGCTATGGAAAATGCAAATGTATCGATTGTTAAAGGTGAGTTGACGTTTGAGGATAAAGTAATCCAAAAAATTATTGGCATTGCTTTGGAAGAAGTCGACGGTTTGTTAACTGTGGACGGTGGTTTTTTCTCGAATTTACGAGATAAAATGATTAACAGTGAAGATGTTACAACAGGCATTCACACCGAGGTCGGCAAAAAACAAGTCGTAGTGGATATGGACATTGTAGCCGAATATGGGAAAGATATCGAGACCATTTATGATCAAATGAAAGAGGTTATTACTCGTGAAGTCCAACAAATGACTCACTTGGAAGTAATCGAAGTCAATGTCAACGTAGTAGATATCAAAACACAAGCAGAGTACCAAGAAGAAAGTGAAACAGTCCAAGATAAACTTGGCAACGCCGCTGAAGCGACAGGTAGTTTTATGTCAAAACAAACCAATAAAGCCAAACATGCGGTAACTAAAGGCAAGACAAAAGTCAAAGAAAACACGGCACCTCGTGTTCAATAATTGGTTATTATTTTATTAAAAATAAAGCAATAATAGAAGAAACTAGGAGGAATGAACCATGAGTAACGAAAAATTCAATAATGTACCAAAACCAGCAGGAAACGGACCACACACACCAGAAGATCATGCAATCAAAGGTGAATTAACATTTGAAGATAAAGTCGTTCAAAAAATTATCGGTTTAGCCTTAGAAAATGTCGATGGTCTATTAACAGTCGATGGCGGCTTTTTCTCAAATATTGCTGAAAAATTAGTAAACACAGATAACGTCACAGCTGGTATTGATACCGAAGTTGGTAAAAAACAAGTCGCTGTTGATATGGATATCGTGGTAGAATACGGCAAAGATATTCAAGACATTTACGAAAAAATGAAAGAATTAATCAGCCGTGAAGTGAAAAAAATGACCCACTTAGATGTGATTGAAGTGAATGTTAACGTAGTTGATATCAAATCAAAAGAAGAATACGAAGAAGATAGCGAAACGGTTCAAGATAAAGTCACAGGCGCTGCCAAAAGTACCGGTGAATTTGCTTCTGAACAAACAGAAAAAGCAAAAAAAGCTGTGAATAAAGGAACAGAACAAGTCAAAGAAAATATGGAACCACGTGTAGAATAAACGGTTAAAGGGAGGAAACAATCATGGGCTTTATTTGGGCATTAATTGTCGGCGGGGTCATTGGGGCAATCGCTGGAGCAATTACTAAAAAAGGATCATCAATGGGCATTATTGCCAATATCATTGCAGGGTTAGTTGGTTCAACAATTGGTCAAGCCATTTTAGGCACATGGGGACCAAGCTTAGCTGGGATGGCTATTGTGCCATCGATTATCGGGGCAGTGATTTTAGTTGCCATCGTTTCATGGATTTTAGGACGAAAATAGAGAAAGTTTAAAAAAATAGGGCATAAGTCGTTTCGGCTTATGTCCTATTTTTCTTTTTCTATGTATGAGGAAGTTTCGTATGAAAAGTAAATTTTGAGCAAGTAGCCAAGAGCTTATTTTAATTAAAATCATTAGTCATTTTGGCTTTTCAACAAAAATCAACAACATTTGTTGAAGTTATTTGTAGATAACGTTTATCATTCACAAATTTACATTTTTTTGTAACGGATATCTCGTATAGTAATAACTGCAAATGAATTTCAGAAAATTTTTTGATAAGTCATCAAAGTGAGGGGATAGCGGTCTTTTATTGAAAAATAGCAACACAAAATAAACAGAACAAAAGAGAGAGGAATCCAAAGAATTATGACAGAACAAACACCAACAAAGCTTTTGAATAAAGGCTTTATCAGTATTACAGTGATTAATTTCATTGTCTATCTTGTTTATTATTTATTAATGGTTATTATTGCGGTGATTGCGCAAGATAGCTTACACGCTACTTTAGGTCAAGCGGGTTTGGCCTCAGGAATTTACATCATCGGGACATTGCTTGCACGACTTTTCATGGGGAAACTCCTTGAACTGATTGGGCGCAAACAAGTCTTACGTTATGGGGCTTTGTTTTATCTTTTAACGACTGTTGCGTATATGTATATGCCAAGTATGGGCATTCTTTATCTGGTCCGTTTTTTAAATGGGTTTGGTTACGGAACCGTTTCGACAGCGACCAACGCAATTGTTACCGCCTATATCCCTAAAAACAAAAAAGGGGAAGGGATCAATTATTATGGTTTGAGTACTAGTTTGGCAGCCGGCATTGGGCCATTTATTGGGATGTTATTGTTAAATGTTTCCAACTTCCATGTCATTATTAACTTTTCAATTATTTTAATTTTGTTAACAACCATTGCTTGCTTCATTTTCCCAGTGAAAAATATTGAGTTAACACCTGAACATCGTGAAGCTTTATCTAAATGGAATTTTGATAGTTTTGTTGAAAAGAAAGTTTTATTTATTACATTTATCGCCTTTTTAATGGGGCTTGCTTATTCAAGTGTCTTATCTTTCTTATCTTCTTATGTCAAAGTAATCGATTTAGTTGACGTCAGCACCTTCTTCTTTATCGTCTATGCGGTCGTGATTACCTTAACACGTCCATCGACAGGTCGGATTTTCGATGTCAAAGGGGAACGCTACGTCATGTATCCGAGCTACATTTTCTTAACACTAGGCTTGTTCTTATTAAGTATGACTACGTCTGGTTGGATGTTATTAGTTTCAGGTGGGTTAATTGGCTTAGGTTATGGGACTTTCATGTCAAATGGCCAAGCGGTTTGTCTTCAAGAAAGCCCAAGTCCTCACCGTATCGGGATTGCTTTATCGACTTATTTCATTGGTTTAGACCTTGGATTAGGGGTTGGTCCGTACGTTTTAGGTGAATTACGTAACTTTATGTCATTCCAACAAATGTACTTCTTAGCAGGCTGTATCCCAATCGTTTGTACCATTTTATATATGGTCTTCCACAAAGCTAAAAATGATGCCAAAGATTTGTCTCTTGAAACGATTGAAGAGATTGAACACGGCTCAGAACTATAAATGGACAAGGAGTGATTTCAATGCCTAACGATGAACGGATTTTAAACGTTTTACAACAAACACTAACGGAAATTCAACGCATGAACACGCGTTTAGCTAAAATTGAAACAGAGTTAGCCGATGTCGATCAACATCACGCGACTTTGGATCATTACTTGCAAGAGCTAGAATTGGTGACAGAAAATAACAACGTCATGTAAAGTGAGTAGTTAGTAAATGAACGTTCCACGCTTTGTTATCACTGGAGTGGAACATTGAAAAATTTTCGTAACGTCAAAAGGTAGCAGTTTTTCTGCTACCTTTTGACGTTTTTTGTAATTTAAGGGAAATAAGCAAGAAGAGCGTGGGACAAAAATCACTTTGGATTTTTGCTCCATGCTCAAAAACTGATAAACGGCGGGAACAGAAGCGACTCCTTCGGAAATAAGCCGAAATTCTCCAAAAATTAAAGAACAATTTTCGGAAATTCCTTCTTATTTCTCGGAGCTAAACACTTCTGTCCCGACCTCCTCTTGCTTATTTTTATCACTTAAAATGTTTCACGTGAAAACTTTTAAAAGTGGCGTGGACTTTGTTTGGTGACAATTTGTGTATTTAAGTTTTCTAAGCTCTGCGCTAGTTCACCAATGCTAGCGGAAAAGTCAACATAATAAGTAGGAATCGTTGATTTGACACTAATTTCTGAAAAGATATTTGTAATAATTACATCGAAAGGCTTTTCTGGTGAAGCGACAAAAATTAATTTTTTATCCACGGCTTTACTTAGCTTTTCATAAAGGGTATCTAAAATTAAGTTACTTTGGTTGGTCCGTACTAAGACACGAATCGGTGGTAAAGATTTCGTTTTCAGTGTACAGAAAAGAATGAACAAGCAGTCAACTAACAATTTTTCATTGCCCATCAATGTTGGAAGCATTTCAATTGTAAGTCGCTTCACATCTTTGTAGAGACTCGGATTTTTTTGAAGTGCTTCTTTTAAAAAGCTTTCTTGCACAAATGGATTGGCAATCGTAACAAAGGTCTTAAAAAAGACACTTAAATTTTGGATAGAAGTATATAGATAAAGGTACTCGTGAAATGTCAATTTAATTTGATAAAAAGACGTCAGTTGATAAATGATCTCTTTAATGGGTGAGCCTAATAGCTGGACCATATGCATCCGTGCTGCTGGAATTTCCAAGACCTCTTGTGTGGCGTAGCTGACACTAATCGTTAATAAGAAAAAGGCAAAAAGCCCTTCTTTTTGTATAAATTTTGTTGGAACTTGGTGTAAAGCTTCTTCTTTAAAAAATAATTCAAATTCACTCAGATTAACAAAGGGATTAACAATCGCTTCTTCCTCTACGAAAGTTTCTTTGATAAAAAAGCCCTCTTTCCAACGCGCTAAAATCACCGCAGAAAAAATCAAGTCTTTTGTAAAATCTTGTGTTGTATTGAAAGAAACAGAGTGTTTTAAACGTCGAAAGAGACTATGGACTTCTTTTTTAGTAATCGTGTGCAACGGCCAATCCCCTTCAGAGTAATTGTTCCAAAAAAGCATCATAAAGAAAATCCGGATATCTTTTTCTTTGCCCACCAACACATTGGTACGTTTTAAATTGATTTCAATCTGATATTTTTGGAGCCATTGGTTTAATTGTCCAATTTTTCGCGTAAAGGTTGATGAAGAAATTTCTAGGACTTTTTCAAAATGTTTGCTATCAATTGCATTATGGTTAAAGGCATAGGTCAGCACTTGATACGCGAAACTTTTTTTGACAAAGTAGGGCATCAAAAACGACAGTTGGAAATAGGGTGCAAACCAAAATGTGATTTCTTTAGCAGTTGCTGATAAAGAAAATAAGTTCTCCCAGCCGTTTTTTTCAATTTCTGTTTGGAGCAAAGCTACAGATTGTAGAATGGTATTTTGTTGCATTTTTAATTGAGTGGCTAAAGTAGAAATCGCCAATGTTTGCTCTTCTGCTTCACGACGTTCGAGTAATTCTTCTAAAAGAGCAAAACTTTTACGATAAGGTACATCAAGTAATCCTGTTAACATCCGATTCCCTCCAAACTGTTTTCCCCACGTAATTTGGCAAAATAAATTTTGCGGACGACTTGTTTTAAGTTATGGTATTCGTCTAAATAAGGAACGGGATGCCAATAAAAGGTTTTACTGGCGTGAAAAAGCGGATTATTTTTGTCAGTAATGACTAAGTCAGGCACTTCTTGAATATGATTAACAAATTTCAAAGGAACATCGCAATAATTATTGATTTCCTTCGCTAACCAATTTTCTTGTATCTGATTAATAGATGAATGAAGTAAAATTTTAACAGGAATTTGTTTATTTAATAAAACGCTCCGAATAATTAGAAAAATGGTTTCTTTAAATAACGCATCTAGTGGATGTTGTTTGTCAAAAGGCAAACGCTTTAAGAAATAGTTGGTTGTTCGTGAAACATTTGGGTATTGTTTTTCATACAAAGAGACATTAGCAACCTCATAGCTCAATTCCTCTTCCACAGGGAAATGAATCAGTCGTTCACTGGCATTGGATAAATTAACCAACAAAAAGACTACTTCTATTGCGCTTAAATCCAACTGTAATTGCGTACATTTTTCAAAAATCCAGGTGACATGGGGACTTTCATCCATGCCCATAATCGCTAAGTTGGCAAAGTTGACTGTTTCTATTTGTTCAAGTGAATACATCGTTAATGTACTGAAAAAATCATAGTAGAAACGAATTTCAGCCCGCCATGTGTCGGGTTCTTTTTGTTCATTAATAAAACAATCATTCACTAATAATTGAAATTCTGAATAAGGAAAGGCTAAATTGATCGTAGCAATTTCAGGATAATCGCTGATTGTAAAATCAGATTGGTAACGGAGTAAACCTATGGACATAATTAATTTTAATTTGCGTAAATCGGTATATGTAAAGTAAGGATAACGGTTTTTGATGATTTCAATAAAATTCTGCAATTGCGCTTGATTGGTTTTAGATAAAAAAGGAACGAGAGAAGTTCCTGAAATGAAAAATAAGGAGTAAAAGAAACTACGAAAATCTTTCTCTTTGCCACAAATTTTTTCTCGCCTTTTTAAATTTAAATAACAATTAAATCTAGCTAGATAATTGTTTAAACGGTCACTGACTTGTTTGAAAATAGAAAAGTTAATGAAATGCTCTTCACAAAAATCTTTGGCTGAAGTATAGCGTTTTAAAAGTAAATCTAAGGCTAACATATAAGTTAATGACCCGCGAACTACGGCTTCTTTCATTAACTCAATCGGGATATTTTCATCGGCGACTAATTCTATGGACTGTTGATTATTAATAATGCGAATATGTACATTTTCATGTGTATTGACTCGAGAAATTAATAAAGTTAATTGATTCAATAAATTGTTGATATTGTAATGGGAAAATTCATATTTTCGCCGGAGTACTTGCATGGGGACTTTTTCTTTACTGTCATACAAGTATTCAATTAGGGAAAGTAACTGAATTTCCTGTTTGGTTAATAAGTTATGCATAATAACCACCTTTCTAATTGGTTACGCTTGTTTGATTTTTCAGATAATACAGATAAAACATTCTTTTCTAAGCGACATTGACAATTGCCAGTGAAAGAACTAGTTGTTCTTATGCTACTGTATCTATTCTTAAAAATCAAGAAGAACTAAATGTGTTAAATAGAAGAAAATGCGGATAAAAAATGATAGAGCAAAAAATTATTAAGAAAAACAAATGGTTTATATAAAACATTTAAATAACAAAAATGATAATTTGAGTCTATTGATTTTTTAGCTTAAATAGCTTATACAAATAGGCTTTTTTGTCTGGTTAGTTCTTATGAAAAAAAATTAAAAAAACGGTATAGTGGAAGAAGGACTAGTACAAATAAAAAAGGATTAAAGGAGTGTTTTCATAAAGATGAAAAGGGTTTCTGGGATTTCATCAACTTTTTCTATTTGGAGGAGAAGTTGTTGATAATTTTTGCTGAAAAATCTCGTTATACTCTTCTTATTCTTATAGAAGAGTCTATAGGAAAAAGCAGAAAATGAATCCGCATTCGAAGTAAGACTGCGTTTTGAGGAGATAAAAAGAAAAGGTGTGTTGGCTGTCTGTTTTAGCAAGGAAGAAAGACAACAGAAGAGCACTCACTTATTTGGTTTAAAATAAAAAATTGGTACGAAGTGAACGTTCTCTTCTATGTGTCGTTAGTAGAGGAAGGATGAAAGAAATGAGAAAGAATGGTCCAATGGTAAACCGTTGGCTCTACGGGTTGATGTGTTTGTTACTTGTTCTAAATTATGGCACACCACTCATGGCTTTGGCGGAAGAGGTTAACAGCGATGGTCAGTTAACGTTAGGAGAAGTGAAGCAAACCAGCCAGCAAGAAATGACCTTAGCGCTTCAAGGAAAAGCACAACCAGCAACACAAGAGGTTGTAGTGCATTATAGTGCCAATATGTCAATCAAAGCTGCACATTGGGCAGCGCCCAATAATACGCGCAAGATTCAAGTAGATGACCAGAAGAAACAGATTCAAATTGAATTGAATCAGCAAGCGTTAGCAGATACGTTAGTCTTAACGTTGAACCCTAAAGCTACAGAAGATGTGACGTTTTCTTATGGACAACAACAACGAGCGTTGACGTTAAATACTGGTACTGATCCGACAGAATCAACGGTAATCACGAGTTCGCCAGCCGCAACAGCGAATGAAGGTTCAACAGAAGAAGCATCTACAAAATCCTCTGTTCCTCGTTCGTCCAAAGAAACTGTCGCCAGCACGACGAAAGCGGTAGAAAGTAAAACAACCGAGTCTACGACTGTCAAACCGCGCGTAGCAGGACCAACAAATATCAGTAACTATTTTACAGGTGATGAAACAACGATTATCGATAATTTTGAAGATCCGATTTATTTAAATCCTGATGGCACACCAGCAACACCGCCGTATAAAGAAGATGTGACCATTCATTGGAACTTTAACTGGTCGATTCCAGAAGATGTACGAGAACAAATGAAAGCAGGCGATTACTTCGAGTTTCAATTACCTGGCAATTTGAAACCTAATAAACCAGGTTCAGGTGATTTAGTTGATGCGGAAGGCAATGTCTATGGAACCTACACAATTAGTGAAGATGGTACGGTTCGTTTTACCTTTAATGAGCGAATCACGTCTGAAAGTGACATTCACGGGGACTTTTCTTTAGATACTCATTTGAATGATTCAGATGGGCGGGGCCCAGGAGATTGGGTGATTGATATTCCTACACAAGAAGATTTGCCGCCTGTAGTGATTCCGATTGTCCCAGATACCGAACAACAAATTGATAAACAAGGCCATTTTGATCGAACGCCCAATCCTAGTGCGATTACTTGGACGGTAGATATCAATCAAGCGATGAAAGATCAAACAAATCCAACTGTGACGGAAACATGGCCAACAGGGAATACCTTTAAGTCCGTGAAAGTCTATGAGTTAGTGATGAATCTTGATGGAACAATTAAAGAAGTGGGTCGTGAACTTAGTCCAGATGAATATACCGTTGATAAAAATGGCAATGTGACGATTAAAGGTGACACCAACAAAGCGTATCGTCTTGAGTACCAAACGACGATTGACGAGGCGGTTATTCCAGATGGCGGCGGCGACGTGCCTTTTAAAAATCACGCGACGTTAACAAGTGATAATAATCCAAATGGGTTAGATGCTGAAGCAACTGTGACGGCAACCTATGGCAAAATGTTAGACAAGCGCAATATAGATTACGATGAAACCAATCAAGAATTCACTTGGGAAATTAACTACAACTATGGTGAACAAACCATTCCAAAAGACCAAGCAGTCATTACAGACACAATGGGGGATAATTTAACGTTTGAACCAGATTCTTTACATTTATATTCAGTGACGTTTGATGACAAAGGAAATGAAGTCGTTGGAGCAGAACTTGTGGAAGGAAAAGATTACAAAGTGGTAATCAACGGAGACGGTTCCTTTGCAATTGACTTTTTACATGATGTGAATGGCGCAGTCAAGATTGATTATAAAACCAAAGTTGATGGAATTGTCGAAGGCGATGTTGCCGTGAATAATCGTGTGGATGTCGGCACTGGTCAGCATTCAGAAGGTGATGGCACAGCCAGTCAACAAAATATTATTAAAAACACTGGTGCAGTTGATTATCAAAATTCAACGATTGGCTGGACGTTAGCTGTGAATCAAAATAATTATTTGATGGAAAACGCCGTGATTACGGATACGTACGAACCAGTTCCTGGCTTAACTATGGTACCCAATTCGTTGGTTGTTAAAGATACAACCACTGGTGCTCAGTTGACGTTAGGCAAGGATTTCATGGTAGAAATAACTCGTAATGCAGATGGTGAAACAGGCTTTAAGGTAAGTTTTATAGGGGCGTATGCCAAAACAAGTGATGCTTTCCACATAACCTATACTACCTTTTTCGATGTTACCGAGTTAGACGCTAATGATCCCGCGTTGGACCATTACCGAAATACTGCTGCCATTGATTGGACGGATGAAGCAGGAAACAATCATCATTCAGAAGATAGTAAACCGTTTAAACCTTTACCTGCTTTTGATTTAAATGCGCAAAAAAGCGGTGTTTACAATGCCGTCACCAAAGAAATCACTTGGACGCTTGCGGTGAATTTAAGTAATAATCGTTTAGTCGACGCCTTTTTGACGGATCCAATTTTAGCCAATCAAACCTATTTGGCTGGGAGCTTGAAAGTCTATGAAGGCAATACAAAGCCAGATGGTTCGGTTGAAAAAGTGAAACCAACGCAACCGTTGACGGATATCACAATGGAAGAACCAAGCGAGAAAAACCAAAATACTTGGCGTGTTGATTTTCCTAATGATAGTCGTACGTATGTGATTGAATTTAAGACGTCTGTTGATGAAAAAGTTATCGAAGGTTCGGCTAGTTATGACAATACCGCATCTTATACAAACCAAGGTTCTTCACGTGATGTGACAGGAAAAGTTTCTATTCAACATGGTGGCGAATCAGTGAAAAAAGGTGGCGAATACCACAAAGATGATCCAGATCATGTGTACTGGCATGTAATGATCAATGGCGCCCAATCGGTTTTAGACGATGTGGTTATTACTGATACACCCTCACCAAACCAAGTGCTAGATCCCGAATCATTGGTGATTTACGGTACCAACGTAACAGAAGACGGAACGATTACGCCAGATAAATCTGTTATTTTAGAAGAAGGAAAAGATTACACACTGGAAGTTACCACCGATAATGAAACAGGACAACAAAAAATTGTCGTTAAAATGGCTCATATTGAAGCACCTTATTATATGGAATATCGTAGTTTAGTGACTTCTTCAGCGGCGGGGAGTACAGACACGGTATCCAACCAAGTGTCAATTACTGGAAATGGTTCAGAAGTCGTTCATGGGGATGACAATGGCGATGTGGTCGTTGACATTGATCACAGTGGCGGGCATGCTACAGGAACCAAAGGCAAAATTCAGCTGAAGAAAACAGCCATGGATGGGACGACTATTTTAGCAGGCGCCCATTTCCAAATTTGGGACCAAGCTAAAACACAAGTCCTACGTGAAGGTACAGTAGACGCCACTGGGGTTATCACATTTGGTGGGTTGCCGCAAGGGCAATACATTTTGGTGGAGACAAAAGCACCAGAAGGCTATACAGTTTCGGACGAATTAGCTAAAGGCCGAGTCATTACTATTGATGAAGAAACTTCAGCCGAAGGAGCACAACCAACCATTATTAAAAACGATGTCAATAAAGTATTTTTAGAAAAAATGGATGAGAAGGGTAAAAAGTTAGTCAATGCTCGCTTTAAATTAGAGCATGCCGTAACCACGCCGTTTACTCATTGGGAAGAAGTTCCCCTTGCGCCGGATCGAACCAACGAGAATGGCCAGTTAGAGGTGGATAGTTTAAAACCAGGGCTTTATCAGTTCACAGAAATCGAAGCACCGACAGGCTATCTTTTAGATACTAGGCCAAAACGATTCATTGTGACACAAAGTATGAGTGGGCAAATTCGTGACGTTCACGTTAAAATGCTGAATTACCAAGGTTCTGCTGAGCTAATTAAAAAAGACCAAGCAGGCAATCCATTAGCAGGTGCTGAATTTTCAGTCCTTGATGCCACAGGACAAGCGGTTCGAGAACACGTAGTTTCGGATGCAAACGGAAAAGTCACAGTGACGGATTTAGCCCCAGGAAAATATCAATTTGTGGAAACTAAAGCGCCAGCAGGGTACCTTTTAAACACTGAACCAAGTGCTTTCACGATTGCAGCAAGCGATCGGGGCAAACCAGCAACAGTTATAGCAACGGCTAACTTTGTTAACTATCAAGGCGCAGCTAAATTAATCAAAAAAGATGTGAATGGACACTTATTAAGTGGTGCGACATTTAAAGTGCTTGATGCGAAGGGACAAACGATTCAAACAGGCTTGACGACAAATAATCAAGGGGAAATTATTGCAGAGCACTTAGCCCCAGGTAAATATCGCTTTGTAGAAACCAAAGCACCAACAGGCTATTTATTAAATACCACGCCAGTCCCATTTGAAATTGCTGAGAAAAATGCTGGTAAACCAGCGGTCGTGGTTGCTAGTGACAACTTTGTGAATTACAAAGGGGCTTTCCAAATCGTGAAAACGAATAGCGCAGACCAACCATTAGCAGGTGCTATTTTTGAATTATATGATCACAATAAACAATCATTAGGGATTACAGCAACGAGTGGCAAAGATGGCAAAATTATCTTTAGAGACTTGGCGCCAGGTACCTATTATTACAAAGAAATCAAAGCACCAAAATTACCAGATGGCGCAGATTATATTATTTATCCTGAATTAGTAAAAGTAGAAATTCGTGGTGATTTCAAAGGTGATCCGGAGATCTTCCAATTAGGGGCCTTCGCCAATTTCAAAGGACGCGCCGTCTTTAAGAAAATTGATGCCAATGCGAACCCACTTCCAGGAACAATTTTTAAATTGTATCGAATCGAAAACGGGGAAAAAATCTTTGAAAGAGAAGTAACTGCTGAAAAAGATGGTTCATTGGCTATGGAGGATTTAGGCGCTGGTAGCTATGAATTAGATGAACTGGATGCAACGGATGGCTATATCGTCAATAAACAACCCATTTATTTTGTAGTGAAGAAGAATTCAAATGATAAACAACCACTAGATGAGTTAGAATTTGTGAATTATCAAGCGGAAGTAACGGGACGTAAAGTCACTGAGCAAGGTCAAACCTTAGCGGGTGCAGTTTTTGCAATTTACAATGCCGATGAGCAGAATCAGCCCCAAGGTTCACCGATAACATTCTTGAATCGTGCAGGAGAAAAAGTTTCTGAAATAACAACGGATAAGACTGGCGAAATTTACGCTAAAGGGCTAAATGAAGGGCATTACGTTTTAGTGGAAACGAAAGCACCAACAGGCTATCTGTTAGACACAACGCCACATCCATTTGATGTAACCGCCCAATTAGGAAAAGAGCAGCCAATTGCTTTAGGCGATCTTATCAATTATCAAGGAACTGCTCAATTAACCAAAGAAAACGAAACAGGTGAAGCATTGGCAGGTGCGGTGTTTAAGGTCATTGATGAAACAGGGCAAACCGTGGCTGGACAAACTAATCTGATGTCTGACAAGCAAGGCAAAGTCATTGCGAAAAATTTAGCACCGGGAACGTATCGTTTTGTGGAGACACAAGCGCCAACTGGCTATCTTCTTAATGAAACGCCAAGCGCAAGCTTTACGATTGCCAAAGACAACCAGGGCAAACCAGCCACTGTGGTACTTAAAGCACCTTTTATTAATTACCAAGGTGCTGCCAAGCTGGTGAAAATTGATCAGCAAAAGAATGCCTTAGCAGGTGCTGAATTTAAAGTGACAGATGCAGAGACAGGGCAAACTGTCGCTCGTTCATTACGTTCTGACAGCCAAGGGTTAGTTCAAGTGAACCACTTACAACCAGGAAAATATACCTTTGTGGAAACAAAAGCACCGGATGGTTACCAACTGTCTAAGCAAGCTGTCGCATTCACTATTGCGGCAACAGCGAAAGACAAACCTGAACTCGTGGATGCGGGCACGTTTGTTAACGAGAAACAACCTGTATCCAAAAAAACAAAACCAAATCAGCCAACAACGAAACAAGTAGCTAGAGAGACAGGTTGGCTTGGTTTACCGAAAACCAACACACAAGTCAATTACTTCTTTGTCTTTATCGGCCTCCTGTTGGTCAGTTTGGCATGTTGGCTCTTCTATAAAAAGAGCAAGAAATAAGCAAAAGCTATAAAAAAACAGGCCATCCGTCCTTTCGACGGATGGCCTGTTTTTTCATCTTAAGCTAATCAACTGAACAAAAGTAGCTCCTTCTTATTGACATTCTCAGGTAAGCCTTCATCGCAGTTTAGCCTTTGAACAGAACTTACTGAGTTCTTGGAGCAAATCGCTTGTGCCTCAGCCTTTGTTTTTCGATGCTATCTTTAGGTATTTTGGCTAAAATATTGTACACTTTACATGTGCAAGAAATTTAGTTAGAGATATGAGGATAGAATGATGAAAAAGATGATGGTTTTATACAACGAAACTTCAGGAAGTAGTGAAAGTAAAGAGATTGCAGAACGCTTTAAAAAAACTGCAGAAGCGAAAGGGGAAGCGGTTATTTTGCAACCTTCCAATCCAGACATTGATCCTGAAGAAATGCGGAAAAATGCCAAAGAAAATCAAGTGGGTGTCTTGGTCGTTATTGGTGGTGACGGGACCATTCATCATGCCGTTCAAAATTTTAAAGACACCATTCGTGACTATCAAATAGGGATTATTCCAGGTGGAACAGTCAATAATTTTGCGCGTGTGTTAAGTATTCCTTTGAAAGAAGAAGACGCCTTTGAGACCATTTTGGCAGGACAGACCACGCCAGTTGACTTTGGAATGGTAAATCAAGATGTGATGATTTCGACCTTAACGATTGGACTATTAGCAGATACAGCAGCAAATGTGACCCAACAGGAGAAACAAAAATATGGTCCTTTAGCCTTTACAAAGCAATTTTTCCGCTTATTAATGAAAAAGAAAAAGTACAAACTAAAAATTGATGGCGATGAAAGACGTTGGCATGGCAAAGCCCAATTATTAACGATGACCATGACGAATTCTGCTGGCGGCTTTACCAATTTCGATGCCAATGCCACGCCAGATGACGGCGAAGTGCACATTATCATTTTGCCTAAGTTAGTTTTTTACAAGTTTGTCTATTATTTACCTAAAATTATCAGAGGACAATTAAATGAAATTCCTGGTGTCGTGTATTTCTCTGGAAGTCAATTTAAAATTAGTGGCGAAAAAGACAAGAAAGTCCAAACACGAACAGATGGCGACCCTACTGATGATTTACCGATTAAAGTAACGGTGGAAGCTGGGGGACTCAACGTGTTTGTTCCTGAAACGTCCACATCTACGAAAGAATAAAAGAAACAACTGTTATTTTTTTCGTGGAATAGATTTCTCATTTTGTGTACAATAGAACAGAAGAGAGGCAGTTGAGTGAACAGTGAAATGGGATGAATATGTTGATATATTCGATACAGATGTCGTTTCTAAAATTATTATTTTAAGAAACTTGCCAATTAATGAAGGCTGGATTGACATCAATGAGTTAGCAGAAGAATTACAATTAAACAAAAAATCAGTCAAAAAATACGTAGAGCTTCTAAAAGATGACATTACGTATTATGCTGTGGATAATGATGCTTCTTTGGCTTTTGAAAAGGGGCATGGTTATCGCTTGAACTTGGCGTCTAGCCAAGCGTTCCAGAAACTTTATACAGCAATTTTTCGGGATAGTTTAACTTATCAAGTAATGGAAGATTTATTCTGGGGTCGATTTAATGGGATTGTGCCAGCGACAGCAAAATATCATACCAGTGATGCCACGATTCGGCGCTTGCTCAAAGGGTTTACAGAAATTTTAGCACCATTGGGTTTAGTAATTAATAAAAGTACTTGGAAAATTGAAGGCAATGAAGCGTATTTGCGCCATTTTGCTTACACTATTTTTATGGACTTAATCCGTGATACGTGGCCTTTTGACTATATACAAGAAACGGAAGTCGCACAAACTGTCCAAAAAATGATGGCTTTTTTCAACGTAGAAGTTGCGGAAACGGTGATACGCCGAGTTAAATATATGGTCGCTATCTCAAAAGTCCGTAGTGCGCAAGGCGCCGAATATCGACCTTCAGCCGAGCAAGAAACTTATTTAGAAGGTAATAAACATTACCAAGCCTTTATAGAAGAGATGACAGCTACAACCCTTTTCCTTAACAAAAACGATTTAACTTTTGTGTACTTTTTCTTGTTAGCCAATGACCAATTTTATCAAGATGAAGCCACTGCACAAGCAATTTTAGCGCATTTTGATGAGTCTGAAGCGCCTGTTTATATGTTGACTCATTTAGTCCAACATTTCTTATTAGAAGAAATACAAATGACGCCGCAATTGGAAAAAATTCGTCCGCAAATTTTTTATTATTTGTTTGCTACACATTTATTTGCCGAACTTTACTATGTCCAAAATGTGAAAATGTATAATGTCTTTTGGAATAAAGTCAAAGAAAAATATCCGGTTCTTTTAGAAGAATTAAGCCAAGGCTTAAATCAACTTTACGAACAAACAGGCAATGAATTATTTACAAATAAAGAATTTTTGGCTTTGCGTTATTCTAGTGTTTTGGCGCTTTCTAATGATTTAATTCATCGTGAACAAAAAATTGTTTTAGGGTTAAAATCAGGCTTGCCAGTACTGGAAGAAGAACGGGTGAAACTTTCGATTGAAAATAATTTTCGTCGGTTTTATGCATTGGAAGTTTTACGATACAGTGAAGCAAGCAAAGAAGAATGGCAAAATATTGATTTACTATTAGTGACTTCTTTGGCAGATGTAGAAACGGGCCATCCAGAGATCTTTTTACTTTCAAGTGAGTTAACGTTTGAGCAATATAATCGTTTGAACCAAAAAATAGTAAAAATTAACGAGAAAAGAACCACGTCACTTTAATAAAAAATCAAAAAATGGGCTTTTTTGATGCATATGTCCGATAAATTGTAAAAAAATTTTTCTAAAAAGTAAAAAAAGACAAGAAGAAAACGTCAATAAGTAGGTGTTGATTACCTACTTATTGACGTTTTCTCGTTGTTTTTTAATAAATACTGCGTCAATTCGTCTGAAAATTATGTCAAAAAGGTACTTTTTTTGCTTTTTTTATCGTAAATAATAGATGGTTAGCTATTGATAGCAAAGGAACTACTACTTTTTTTAACAGTCAGTTAAAAAATATTGAGGGTTCTCACAAGAATTTTTCTATATAATAGAAAGAGCAAGGGAAGGAAGGCGGGATGAGATGAAAAAACGAATGGAACAAATTGAAGAAATTTTAAGTTGTGAAGAAAATAGTGCCGGTGTTCGCTTAAAGGAATTGGTTGAGGCTTTAGAATTAGAAGTCACAAATCAAAACTTGTTAAAGGTAACAAGTATCTTACATATGAATCCAAAATTTAAAAAAATTTATGCATACGAAGACAGTCGTGTTATTACGCTGTATCAACTTTTACAAAATAAGCCGTTGGAAGTAACGGAATGAAAAGTGGGAAACACATGAAGAAAACAATGCTCATTCTTCTATTTGGTTTATTGACAGTGGTGGGTCTACCAATGGTGACTGAAGCGGTTGAACCAGTTAACGCAACAGATACAACGATTTTTGGTGCGCAAGCGATGGTGCCTAATAGCACAGAGGATCAAACAGAGAAGTTACAGACGTTGCTGAGTCAGACAGCAAGGGAAGGACGGGCATTATTTTTACCACAGGGAAGTTATGCTCTGTCAAAAGATATTGTGATTTCTTCAAATTATCAATTAATTGGCGATACAACAGGAGCCACTATTTTACATAACGTTACAGGTACACCGATTCAGCTGACAGACACCACATACGGAACGAAAACCAATGTACGACTTCAGAATATTGCTTTTGACGGCATCAATGTGACCTTGAAATTGACGAATCAATTAACGCTAGCAAACAATATTTTTTATAATCCCTTAAAAGGATTCGTAGTCAATTTAAATGCAGATATTGGCGTTAAAATTTCAGGTAATATTTTTATGCGAGACACAGCACATATGCAGCCAGGAATTGATTTTAACCGAGCGATTTATATTGGTGGCTATTCAACGCCAAGTCGCTTCCAGTATATGTCAGATGTAGACATCGTGGACAATTTATTTGGGTTAAAAGTGACAGAATTAGATGCGATTAAAAGTACCAGTCGTTCAGACTTAGCAGCGACTATTACACGTTTGCAAACAGCCATTGAAGCCGGTGCTATTTCAGTACCTAATGAACAAAATTATCTATCCACCGGGGTTAATTCTTTTAATATGCTGAAGGATGTAACTGTCCAACATAATTTTTTCTATTCAACCTATGATAATGAAAACTTGAATGGTCTAGTGGGAGATCATGCGATTTATTTCCGTGGTGCCCAAAATATCACGGTGGTGGGGAATCACTTACGTGGACTACAAAATGGTCCAGCTGGCGGATTTAAGTTTAAATCAGGTCGTAATATTACGATTATGAATAATTATTTGCGAAATACAGGCCTCATTATGTATGGAACACCAGAGATTGGTTTGGCAGAAACGCAAGCAGAGGGAGCTATTTCAGAATTATCCAACTGGCTAGTGGCTAATAACATTTTTGATTGGAAGTATTGGGACAATCAATATGCAATTGGGATGGAATACAATCGACATACAGGAAATAACAATGTGTTCAATGGCGTATTTATCAACAATCAGTTTGTTAACTACCATAATATTCCGCAAAATCGACGTCGGGAATTGTTAATCGCTAGTGGCGGTGGTTTCCGACCAGAAACGAGTTTTGTGAAAGACAATACTCGAGATGATGGCCTTAAAAACGGCCAATTATTGGTAGAAAATTGGACAGAGGCGGACTATCGCTTAATGCCAGCAACATGGGAATCATTAATTTCACCAACACTTTACGAGCAATATAAAAATACGCCAATTCCGGTTAGAAATACTTTAGCAACCCCTGTGGCTACAACGATTGTGCAAGGACAATCAATCGATCCGCAGCAACTGGTTGCTAATACAAATGACGCGGATGAAGCAGTCCCAGCCGCTAAAATCGTCAATCCAGAGGTCTTAAATGAAATCGGCCAACAAAAAGTGACTGTTCAATTAACTTATGAAACAGGTTCATTGGTAACAGTGAACGTACCGGTGACGGTAGAGGCTCCGGCAAAAAAGCTTGATTTGTCCCAGCTACAAACCGTTTATGCTTCGATTGGTGAAGCAAACCAATATACAGTTTACTCTTGGCAGCTATTCACTGCCATTGGGCCTAAAACAATTGTTCCTTCCTATTATCAGCAGGCGACACAATTGTTAGCAGAAGGTCAGGAGAGTCAGGACAAAACCCAAGAGCAAGTGGATCAGTTAACAAGTAATTTGCAATCTGCAATGAAAGTATTAGTCAAAAAAGCCGATATCACGCTAGAGCGTACAGAAGCAGAAAATGAACTTGCAAGCGTTCATAAATTAGACGAATCTGTATATACCAAAGACTCTTGGCAAGCCATGCAAAAAGCCTTAATAGATACAACAACTGGCGAAGGAAGCTCTAAGCAGTTACAACAACTGCTTGCTTGGTCAGATGAAGAATTATTAGAGCCAACACTTGGTGGCTTTAAAACGCCCGTAGATGCACAAAAGCGTATTAACCAATTAACACAAACCATAAAAACGGCGTTACTTCTGTTAGTTGAAAAATCAACAGAGACAACTAGTAACACAAGCGAAAACAGTACCTCAAGCACAACCAGTGAAACCAGTAATACCAGCGAAAGCAGCACGCCAAGCACGACAAATGAAAGCAGTAGTACCAGCGAAAGCAGCACGCCAAGCACAACCAGCGAAACCAGTAATACCAGCGAAAGCAGCACCTCAAGCACGACAAGTGAAAGCAGTAGTACCAGCGAAAGCAGCACGCCAAGTGAGAGCAGTAGTACGAGTGAAAGCAGCACGCCAAGCACAACCAGCGAAACCAGTAATACAAGTGAAAGCAGCACCTCAAGTACGACAAGTGAAACAAGCAATACAAATGAAAGCAACACACCAAGTACAACCAGTAAAACAAGTAGTACCAGCGAAAGTAGTGCTTCAAGTACGACCAGCGCAACCAACAGTACAAGTGAGAGTAGCACCCCAAGCACTGTAAACGAAAGCAGCCAAAACAAAGGCCAGAATTCTGTCATTTACGCGGTAGAGTCTAATCAAGATCCTAATGACGCTCAAAGTAATTCCAAGCCCTCTGCCAAGGCTAGTCAAACAAATGAATCAGTAGCAGAAAACCAAGCAACTAAACAGATACAGACGAATCAAGAATCGTCAGGAACAGTCAAAAAAGCGGATAATACGACCAAAATTGCCAAGAAAAAATTCCCCAAAACAGGGGAACAATCTTCAGCAGTTGGGAGCTTCCTAGGCCTGAGCTTGTTATCGTTAACTGCAGCAACCTATTGTTTTAAAGTGAAAAGATAACTCTTTAAAAACGGATAAGTAAACATCCTGAAACAAGAAATAGGACTTGTTTCAGGATGTTTTCATATAAAATTAAAAGAACTACAGTTTTTAGTGAAAAAATACACAAAAGTACTTGAATTTCTGTGATATAAGGGTAAAGTAAAGGAGGACAAAAAACAAAGGAAGTGAAATGTTTGTATACACCAGATGAAATTTTAAGTATTAGTATTGAAAATGGTCAGAAAAAAATTCAAAAGCCTTTGGTAGCAAAACTCATTTTAGGATTTATCGGCGGGGCTATGATTTCCCTCGGCTATTTAGCTTATGTGCGTGTTTCCGCCTCTATTCCAGCAGATTTAGCCAGTGTTCAAGCTTTAGTGGGAGCTGCGGTTTTCCCAATTGGTCTAATTGTTATTTTAATGGCTGGTGGTGAGTTAATCACAGGAAATATGATGGCGGTGAGTACGGCTTGGTTTGCTAAAAAGGTCTCTTTCAGAGAATTACTCGTGAACTGGGTCACAATTACATTGGCAAATATGGTTGGCGCCCTATTTGTTGCCTATTTTTTTGGCCATTATTTAGGTTTAACCAGTAGCGGCGCCTATTTAAATCAGGTTCTTTCTCTTGCAGAACATAAAGTTGCAGCAACTTGGCTTCAAGCAATTATTTCAGGTATTGGCTGTAACTGGTTCGTAGGTCTGGCCTTATGGATTTGTTATGGTGCGAAAGATGCAGCGGGGAAACTATTAGGCATCTGGTTTCCAGTAATGATTTTTGTTGCAATTGGCTTTCAGCATAGTGTGGCGAATGCATTCATCATTCCAGCCGCAATTTTTGAAGGCGGCGTTCAGTGGGGGGATTTTTTCCGTAATTTTATTTTTGTTTATTTAGGTAATATCATTGGTGGTGCCATTTTTGTTTCTGGCTTTTACTATTTAAGCTATCGCAAACATTAAATCCATTTAGCAGATAAAAACCTACACAAAGGCTAAATGCCTTTGTGCAGGTTTTTTCTTTTTAAACAAAAAGGAAAACGGTTGAAAAATTATTGCTAGATTTTTAAAACAATGTTACATTAATGTTACAAAAAGATTTCTGGAGGTAACGAAAAATGAAAAAAATTGCTTTGTTCAGTATGTTAACGTTCAGTGTATTGTCTTTAAGTCTAGCAGGATGTGGAAACAAAAAAACAGCAAGCACAAATGATTCTAAGCCAAAGCAAGAAACAAAGAAAGCCACGCAGAAATCCTCTAGTCAACAAGAAATGAAAAGTAGTCATTCGTCTGTCACGGGTCAAAATTCTAATGTGACAGGGGAAAATCCGTCAGAAAATGCCACGCAGCCTTCTGCAGGAACTGATGGAACGAATGAAGTCCCTCAAAACCAAGCACCTGATACAAACATTACAATTACCAATGTTGTTTTCAATCCTGAAAGAAATGAAATTAATGGTACTACATTACCTAATGCAACCATTACAGCAACGGTAGTCGGTGATGCTTCTGCACAAGCAGGTGTTTTTTATGCGGATGCCAATGGCAATTTTACAGTAATTAGTCCCAGAGCGGGAGCGACTACTCAATTAATCGCAACCGTTGATCAACGGAATAGTGCACCTGTCCAAATTGACATTCCAAGTTCAGGACAAGAAGCAGCGCTTTCTTTTAGCAATATTACGATTGATCCGAAACAAGGAACAATTTCTGGTAAAACAGCACCGAATGCAACTATTTTAGTGTCACGTGCAGATGATGCGCGGGTGATTTTAGCAAGTTTTACTGCGGATGCCCAAGGGAATTTCACAGCCAGTAATTTAGTTCCCGGCACAAAAAATCGCTTAGATGTTACGTTAAATGGAGAAATAGGGACACCTTACTTGTTTGATTTACCAAATTAAAATAGAAGAGAAGTGATCAAAGCCACCAACGCTAGTTAGCGTTGGTGGCTTTGATGTTTTAAGCTTCTTCTTTTTTATGATTGCGGATATGTAAATAGATGGTATTTTTTGAAATACCTAATCGATCGGCAATCTTTATGACAGAATCTTTGAGATTAAAAATTCCTTGATCATATAAACGAATAACAATTTCTTTATTTTGATTCAAATGTGATACATTTGGATCGCTTTCTACTGCTTGTTTTACTTTTGTCAGTGAAGTAGTGATTAATTCGTCAATATTGTCAGAAAAATGTTCAGAATTTTTAAGCTCTTGGGACATATCATTTTGTTGTCCTGAAGGTAATAAGTCTTGCAAGTAATCAATTAATGGCATTTCTAAATGCATATTGATACAGATCAATCCAATAATACGATCATTTTCACCGATAACTGGAATGGTGGAAGATTTTAAAATAACCCCTTTTTGATTTTTATTGTAGTAGGGTTTCACAGCGTAATCATGTTCCGACTCTACTTGACTTAACATTTTTAACGCCATATCAGTAATGGGGGCACCTTCCTTGCGGTTACTGAAATGGCCATTGATGACTTTGATAGCTGAACTTTCCAAATTTTCTAAACTATGAAGAATGACTTCATGGGTACTACCAAAGAAGTTCCCTAATCCATCAAGCATTAAGGCATGTGAATGTAAGATTTGTTTATCTACTTCACTTAAACGTAAATATGACTCCAAGTGATATCCTCCCCTACACTGAAATTAATTTTAGTGTAATACTTTTTTAATGGAAAAGCAATAAGATTCTTTACGTTAAAAAAATACATTGACTAAACTTTTGTTTAGTCGTATACTCTGAATGTGGAATGAAATTTTTGTTACTCATTGTACTTTAGTTCATCGAAATGTTCGCTCATTCTTTCACTTGTTGAGCAATAAAAATTTTATTCAGGAGTACCATCCGTTATAAAAAAATATAGTTGGAGGCAAAGAAATGAAAACGTCATCAGGAATCTTGATGTTAGTCTTAGTTTTATGTGGCATGTCCCTATTCTCTTTTAAAGCACCGCGAGGGAAAAAATCTTTAAGTGCTTTGTCTGGTGCAGCTTGTGCCACCTTTCTACCAGAGGCATTTTTGCGGTATGCAGTAGGCGGCGTTTTTCATTTAGATTATGTGTCGCAAATTGGTGAAACTATGGGTAGTCTAGGTGGTTTAGCAGCTGGAGCTCTTGTGCCGCTGGCTTTCGGGATTAGTCCAGTTTTTTCAATTATTTTAGGTCTGTCATTGATTAAAGTCAGCTTGTTACCAGCTTTTATTACCGCGTATCTTTTATCTTTTGTTGTTGAGCAGATGCAAAAACGTATTCCAGAAGGGATTGACTTATTAGTCGTTATTTTAGTCATTCCAGTCGCTGCTTCGTTAGTTGCTGGTTTTATTCAACCCGTTGTATTAGGTGTCCTAGAAGTTATTGGGGGCACGATTTTAAGTGCAGTAGATGGCAATCCATATGTGATGGGCGCAATTTTAGGTGCTATTATCCCGATTGTTGGTATGACACCGTTAAGTTCAATGGTTTTAACTGCCTTGATTGGTTTGACTGGTGTACCAATGGCTGTCGGTGCGTTGACTTGTTACGGCAGTTCCATTGTCAATGCGGCGCTATTTAAAAAGTTAAAACTAGGCACAGCTTCAACTCCGTTAGCTGTGGCAATTGAGCCATTAACACAAGTCGATATCATCAGCTCCAATCCAATACCTATTTACGCAACGAATTTATTTTCAGGAATGGTTAGTGGTATTGTAGTGACTTTCTTTGGCTTAAAAGTACCTGTGACAGGAATGGCAACACCGTGGGCTGGTTTACTTGTGACATTAGGTAACAATGCCATTCAAACGACTTTACTAGCAGTAGCGATTATCACAGTGGTCAGTCTGATGTTTGGATTTTTAGGTGCGCTGGTCTTTAAACGTTACAGAATTGAAGCGGTGGATAATACACCAGAATTTGAAGGAACGACGGAAGTAACCAGTGAAAAAGAAAAAGAAGCAGTAAAAACCAAAGGAGGAGTTACGTATGAACACAGCTATGGCCATCAATAAACCTAAAAAAGTGAACAAAGTAATGAACTACAAAAGTTGTTTTGACATTATCGGTCCTATTATGATTGGTCCTTCTAGTTCGCATACAGCTGGGGCCTTAGCAATTGGCTTAGCGGCAAGAAAGTTATTCGGCGGAACGCCAGAAAAAATTGTGATTAAATACTATGAATCTTTTGCAGACACGCATAAAGGACATGGGACTGATTTTGCAATTATTGGTGGAATTCTTGGACTAGCAGCAGATGATGCCAACGTAACACAATCCATTGAACTTGCGGAAGAACAAGGAATCGAGATTCAATTTTTAGAAATGAGTGAAGAAAGTCCAGTGAAGCATGCTAATACAGCATGTGTGACACTCAGTGATGCAACGCACGAAATCCATTTAACAGGAATTTCTGTAGGTGGCGGTACTATCGAGGTGAAATACATTGAATTAGACGGTTTCAATGTACAACTACATGGTCCTTTACCTATTTTGTTAGTCATTAATCAAGAAGAGCAGGCGATGCAAGCTTTTAAAGATACGTTACAAAAAAATAATATTCAAGTGAATGCGGTGTCTCGTTATGTGGAAGGGAATCAAATTTTATTCATCTTTGACTTAGATTCGGCACCAATTTCCTCGGTGAAAGAACAACTGTTTTCACTAGATGACACATCGAAAATAATCTTATTATGATAGGAGTTTGACATATGTACCTTTCGATTGAAGAATTTATCGATAAAGCTGAAAAAACAGGAAAAAAAATCTCTGATTTGATGATTGAGCAAGAAATGGAGCGTAGCCAAAAAAGCTATGAAGAAATTTGGACACAGATGGGTCAAAATTTGGATGTCATGGATGCTGCTGTCAAACGCTCGCAAGAAGGAGCAGGCGTTTTTTCTCCTACTGGGTTAACGGGCGGTGATGCGGCACGTTTAAAAAAATACCGCGCAGCTGGCAAAACGTTATCAGGTGATTTAATGATGTCTGCAGTTCAAGCCGCACTAGGTACTAATGAAGTCAATGCAGCAATGGGCGTTGTTTGCGCAACGCCAACCGCTGGTGCAAGTGGCACCTTACCAGGGGTTTTAACAGCGATTAAAAATACCTTGAATTTAACGCGTGATCAACAAATTCGTTTCTTATTTACCAGTTCTTTATTTGGAATGGTCACAGCCAACAATGCGATGATTGCTGGTGCTGTTGGTGGATGTCAAGCCGAAGTAGGCAGTGCTTCAGCGATGGCCGCCGCTGCAGCTGTTGAAGCGGCTGGCGGAACACCACGCCAATCTTCTGAAGCTTTTGCTATGGCTTTAGGGAATTTATTAGGTTTAGTTTGTGACCCAGTGGCTGGGTTAGTCGAAATTCCTTGTGTCAAACGAAATACAGTAGGTGCAGGCAATGCGTTAATCGCTGCAGATATGGCTTTAGCTGGAATTGTAAATAAAATACCAGCAGATGAAGTGGTGGAAGCCATGAATAAAGTCGGCCGTCAATTACCACGAGAATTGAGAGAAACGGGTTTAGGTGGCTTAGCTGGCACAGCGACTGGCCAACGAATGAAGAATGAAATTTTTGAAAAAGTAAAATTCACCATTGTTTAAAATTTAATCATGAAGAGGGAAATAAGATGCTGGATATGAAAAAAATTCGCCAAAATGTAGAAGTGGTACAGAAAAAGTTAAAAACACGTGGTGTGGACGAGGAAGTTTTATTACGCTTTTTGGCTTTAGATGAAGAACGGAGAGCGTTACTTGTTAAAGTTGAAGAACTGAAAAAACACCGTAATCAGGTATCAGGAGAAATTGCACAATTAAAGCGTGCACAAAAAGATGCTTCACAACAATTGCTAAATATGCAAGAAGTTAGCGAGCAAATTAAAGTTTTAGACCAAGAAGTTGTTCATTTGCAAGAACAATGCACAGCCATTGCAGAACGTCTGCCTAACTTACCTCATGGGAGCGTGCCTGTTGGCGCAGATGAAGCCGCCAACGTAGAAGTTCGGCGGTGGAGTACGCCGAAAACTTTTTCATTTGAACCGAAACCACATTGGGAAATCGGTGAAGCCTTAGGAATTTTAGATTTTGAAAGAGGCGCGAAAGTATCTGGTAGCCGTTTTCTTTATTACAAAGGCTTAGGGGCTCGTTTAGAACGAGCGGTCTATAATTTTATGTTAGATCAACATGTTAATGAACATGGTTATACCGAGGTGATTCCTCCTTATTTGGTCAATAGCAAAGCAATGTTTGGCACCGGTCAGTTTCCTAAGTTCAAAGAAGATGTTTTCCAAGTTGCAGAAAGTGATTTGACGCTGATCCCCACAGCGGAAGTCCCATTAACTAACTACTATAATAATGAAATTTTAGAGGCGCAAGAGTTACCGATTTATTTTACTGCTTTAAGTCCTTCTTTTCGTTCGGAAGCGGGTAGCGCAGGCCGTGATACCCGAGGATTAATTCGTTTACACCAGTTCCATAAAGTAGAAATGGTTAAATTTAGTGATGCAGAACACTCCTATGAAGAATTAGAAAAAATGACCAACAATGCTGGAGACATTTTAGAAAAATTGGGCCTCCCTTATCGAGTGATTACTCTTTCGACAGGTGACATGGGCTTCTCGGCAGCGAAAACCTATGATTTAGAAGTTTGGATTCCGGCACAGAAAACGTACCGAGAAATTAGTTCTTGTTCAAACTGTGAAGACTTCCAAGCACGTCGGGCGTTGATTCGTTATCGTGATAAAACGGGTCAAGTTCAATATGCCCATACTCTTAATGGGTCAGGACTTGCTGTTGGTCGAACAGTGGCGGCCATTTTGGAAAATTATCAAAATGAAGATGGCACCGTAACGATTCCAGAAGTTCTACGTCCTTATATGGGCGGTTTAACGAAAATAGATTAAAAAAGAAGGTTGATGTTGTGACATCAACCTTCTTTTTTAATTCGTTAAATCCGTTAACCAATGCCCAATTTCTTGAAAAACTGTTGCTTTTTCCATTTCTAATAAAATTTCATGACGCAATGTGGGAAATAGTCGTAACGTCACGTGCTGAAAACCTGCATGCTTTAATTGCTTTTGAATTTTCGCTGGCCCCTTGCTGAAATCACCAACTGGGTCTTCAGCGCCACTAATGATTAAAATAGGCAATTCTTTTGGGATCGCTTGGTACCAATTCCTTTGATTTGCTCGTTTAACAAGTGAAAAAAGGGTAGCAAAACCATTGTTGGTAAATACGAAGCCCATTAATGGGTCATTTTCATAGTCAGCCACATTGGCTTGATTTTTAGAAAGCCAATTAAAGGAACTTGCTTCAGGAAATTTTTTGCTAAAAGAACCAAATGCCAGCTTATCAATGAACGGAGCTGGTTTTTTCGGCTGTTTCTCGGCCATTTTTTTAATAAAAGGCAATGCGGCGGTTAAAGGTAACGGACTTGTTCCAGTGCCCATGAAAATGACTCCTTGCATAGTCACAGGATAGTCTTGCAGATAGTTGCGCAAGGCGAAAGACCCCATGCTGTGACCCATCATAAAATAGGGCAATTGTGGATAGTGATTCATAGCCCATTGTTTCACTTGATGAATATCTGTAACGACATTTTCAGGCCCTTGTTCTCCAAAAAAACCATAGATCGGTGCGCTTGGTTGTACAGATTCGCCATGACCTAGATGATCATGCCCAATTACGGCAAACCCTAATTGATTTAAAAAACGAGCAAATTCATCATAACGTTGGATATGCTCTGCCATGCCGTGAATCAATTGAACTACGGCTTTGGGTGAAGGACAGGGCCAATGACGTACATTGAGCTGAGTTTGTTGATCGTTTGAAGTGAGTATGAATTGTTCAGTCATAAGAAACCCTTTCTTTGCTTTTTGATTATTATACAAAAAAAAGACGGTGTTCAAAAGAAAAATTCATGAGAAAACGCCTCAGCTTTCACTGAGACGCCTTCTTTTATTTATCTTTAATAAAATAGCAATGATGTCAAAAAATAGTCGATTTTACTAAGTGATGAATTATGGGTGGTACAAATACTGCTGGAAATAGTTGTTAACTTCAAGGGCATCTTCTTTATTTTTTGAAAGAATTAAGATGGTATCATCCCCAGCGATGCAGCCCAAGATATGAGGGTTGTGGATACGTATGCGATCAATTAAAACCCCAATGGCTTGCCCGTTGCCAGGTAAGACGGTTAAAAGATTTGTGAACTCTATTTGTGTTAAAGAAACACCAGTTTCAATAATAATGTCAACAAGACGTTCTTCATCTGTTTTATATTTTGGACGAAGGGCAGAATTATTCAAGATACGATAATAGGCTTCTCCTTGACCATTGTCTACTTTGTTTAAATTCAGCTCACGAATGTCACGAGAAATAGTTGCTTGTGTGGTGTGAATATTTTCTTTTTCCAATAATGCTAGTAATTCACTTTGTGTATGGATTTCATTTTCTGTGACCAATCGCTTAATCATCGTTTGGCGTTTTAATCGGTTCATTACTTTCCTCCAGTTCAGTTAATCATGCAAAAAAACATCATTGCTGTTATTTAAAACGGTGCCAGTAATTCCCTAAAATCACTGTACAACGTTTTACTAAATTGTGCAAGTCTCACTTTTTTGAATGCGAAATATCCGACAAAATCAATGAGAACCTTTTAGCTAAACGACCCTTTTTCTATTCTAATTAGAGAGATTCTGCTAGTATTGCTTTGTAAATGTCTGGAGGAAGGGTGTTATTTGTGAATAAGCAAACACGCCAAAGTTTGATTAAAGAAATCATTCAAACAACTGTAATTCATAGTCAAAATGAGTTGTTAAGAGAATTAAAAAAGCGCGAGATAAATGTCGCACAAGCAACGATTTCACGGGATTTATGGGAATTAAAAGTCGTCAAAGCATTAGATGATTCTGGCGAGATCCGTTTAACGATTTTTGAACAATTCACTTCTTTAGAAGAACGAAAAAAAGAACAGTTGATACAAGCAATTCGTGAGGTAGTGACCAAGGTTGAACGTGTCGCCTTTTTACTAGTGGTTCATACATTACCAGACAACGCAACATTGTTTTCAGCTGTACTTGATGAAGTGTCTTTGTGTGAAAAGAAATGTTCTGTCGCTGGCTTCGACACTGTTATTATTGTTTCATCATCCGAGGAAAAAGCACAAGAACTAGAGCAGTATTTTCAACAATTTATTCAGCCAACACCTTTGTCAAAAAGTAACGCATAAAAGGAAGGGAGCCAGAAGTCGTTTTGACTTCTGGCTCCCTTCCTTTTACCTCTATAAGATTATAACTTTATTATGTGTATGGAGAAATAATTTTTTTTTGAATAAATGCATTTTTTTTTATTTAATTATGCATTATTTTTTTAGAATATCTATGAAAGCGCATTCTTTTAGGTTGAAAATATGCATAAGAAAGAATACCGTTGTATATTTGGTATTTTGTTTGGCAAATGGCTCACGTCCTAGGTTAATCAGGTCTGTTATTCTGTGTTTGTAATTAAGTTGAGGAGGTTATTTCACATGAGTCATCCAATTAATGTATTTTCTGAAATCGGGAAATTGAAAACAGTGATGTTACATCGTCCAGGTAAGGAATTAGAAAATTTAATGCCAGATTATCTGGAGAGATTGTTGTTTGATGATATTCCGTTTTTAGAAAAAGCACAAGCAGAACATGATGCATTTGCAGAGTTGTTACGATCAAAAGATATCGAAGTGGTCTATTTAGAGGACTTAGCTGCTGAAGCGTTGATTAATGAAGAGGTCCGCCGACAATTTATTGACCAATTCTTAGAAGAAGCCAATATTCGCAGCGAATCAGCAAAAGAAAAAGTTAGAGAGTTAATGTTAGAAATTGACGACAACGAAGAACTTATTCAAAAAGCGATTGCTGGCATTCAAAAACAAGAATTACCTAAATATGAGCAAGAATTTTTAACAGATATGGTTGAAGCGGATTATCCATTCATTATTGATCCAATGCCTAACTTATACTTCACGCGTGATAACTTTGCGACAATGGGGCACGGGATTTCTTTAAATCATATGTATTCAGTAACTCGACAACGGGAAACCATTTTTGGGCAATACATTTTTGATTATCATCCTCGTTTTGCTGGAAAAGAGGTTCCTAGAGTCTATGATCGTTCAGAATCAACCAGAATTGAAGGTGGCGATGAATTAATTCTTTCAAAAGAAGTAGTGGCCATTGGGATTTCTCAAAGAACGGATGCCGCGTCAATTGAAAAAATTGCGAGAAATATTTTTGAACAAAAATTAGGGTTTAAAAATATCTTGGCTTTTGATATCGGTGAACATCGTAAATTCATGCATTTAGATACCGTTTTTACCATGATTGACTATGATAAATTTACGATTCATCCAGAAATCGAAGGTGGTTTGGTTGTTTACTCGATCACTGAAAAAGCAGATGGAGACATCCAAATTACAAAAGAAAAAGATACATTAGATAACATTTTATGCAAATACTTGCATTTAGACAATGTTCAATTAATCCGTTGCGGTGCTGGAAATTTAACCGCAGCAGCCCGTGAACAATGGAACGACGGTTCAAATACATTAGCAATTGCCCCTGGGGAAGTTGTTGTTTATGATCGGAATACGATTACGAATAAAGCGCTAGAAGAAGCAGGCGTGAAATTGAATTACATTCCAGGAAGTGAACTAGTACGTGGCCGTGGTGGCCCTCGTTGTATGAGTATGCCACTTTACCGTGAAGATCTTTAAAAAACACCCAAAAATAGGAGGAATCATCATGAATTCAGTATTTCAAGGACGTAGTTTATTAGCAGAAAAAGATTTTACAAGAGCAGAATTAGAGTATTTGGTAGACTTCAGTATTCACTTAAAAGAATTGAAGAAAAAAGGGATTCCACATCACTATTTAGAAGGAAAAAATATCGCTCTTTTATTTGAAAAAACTTCGACACGGACACGCTCTGCATTCACGACAGCAGCGATTGATTTAGGGGCACATCCTGAGTATTTAGGCGCCAACGATATTCAATTAGGTAAAAAAGAATCTGTTGAAGATACAGCGATTGTTTTAGGTAGTATGTTTGACGGGATTGAGTTCCGTGGGTTTAGTCAAGAAGTAGTGGAAGATTTAGCGAAATATTCTGGTGTTCCTGTTTGGAATGGTTTAACGGATCAATGGCACCCAACACAAATGATTGCGGACTTTATGACAGTGAAAGAAAACTTTGGTCGTTTAGAAGGAATCACTTTAGTATATGTCGGCGATGGCCGTAACAACATGGCAAACAGCTTGTTAGTGACAGGTGCTATTTTAGGCGTAAATGTTCGCATTTGTGCACCAAAAGAATTGTTCCCTTCTGATGAAGTCGTTAATTATGCAAAAGAATTTGCGAAAGAATCTGGTGCAGAATTAATGATTACAGACGACGTTGCTAAAGGTGTTAAAGGAGCCAACGTGTTATATACAGACGTTTGGGTGTCCATGGGTGAAGAAGATAAATTTGAAGAACGTGTCAATCTGTTGAAACCTTATCAAATTAATATGGCTATGTTAGAAAAAACCGAAAACATGGATGGCGATTTAATCGTATTACACTGTTTACCAGCCTTTCATGATACGAAAACACAATACGGAGAAATGGTTGCTGAAAAATTCGGCATTACTGAAATGGAAATCACGGATGAAGTCTTCCGCAGTAAATATGGTCGTCAATTTGAAGAAGCAGAAAACAGAATGCATTCTATTAAAGCGATCATGGCAGCTACTTTAGGCAACTTATTCATTCCTCGTGTGTAGGAAGCAACTGAAAAAACATTGAAAAAAGAATAGTCGTTTCGCCCTTTAAGAGATTCTTTTGAAGGGCGGCCTATTCTTTATTATGATAGGAAAGAAGGATTTGTAATGGGGAAAAAAATGGTCGTTGCACTAGGCGGAAATGCCATCCTTTCAAATGATGCTAGCGCACACGCACAACAGCAAGCATTAGTTCAAACATCTGCCTATTTAGTTCATTTAATTAAACAAGGGCATCGGTTGATTGTTTCACATGGCAATGGTCCACAAGTCGGTAATCTATTATTGCAACAACAAGCAGCTGATTCTGAAAAAAATCCAGCGATGCCGCTAGATACGTGTGTTGCTATGACACAAGGAAGTATCGGCTACTGGTTGTCCAATGCGCTTAATCAAGAATTAAACAAAGCAGGAATCAAGAAACAAGTGGCTACTGTTTTAACACAGGTGGTCGTAGATCCAGCAGATGAGGCATTCAAAAATCCAACAAAACCGATCGGTCCATTTTTAACAGAAGCTGAAGCCAAAGAAGCAATGCAAGCAGGTGCTATTTTTAAAGAAGATGCAGGACGTGGCTGGCGCAAAGTCGTTCCAAGTCCTAAGCCAATTGACATCCACGAGGCTGAGACTATTAATACCTTAATAAAAAATGATATAATTACCATTTCATGTGGTGGTGGTGGCATCCCTGTCGTAGGACAAGAATTAAAAGGTGTCGAAGCAGTAATCGATAAAGATTTTGCTTCTGAAAAACTGGCAGAATTAGTGGATGCGGATGCACTAGTTATTTTAACTGGCGTGGATTATGTGTGTATTAATTATGGCAAACCAGATGAAAAACAATTAACCAATGTCACTGTAGCAGAGTTGGAAGAATACAAACAAGCGGGTCATTTTGCACCAGGTAGTATGTTACCGAAAATTGAAGCCGCCATTCAGTTTGTAGAAAGCCAACCCAATAAACAAGCAATTATCACTTCTTTGGAAAACTTAGGAAGTATGAGCGGCGATGAAATCGTAGGAACGGTTGTGACAAAATAAAGTATAGTATTTAGGAGAATTAAGATGATGATAGAGAAAATAATCACTAAAAATAATCAAGATTTTCAATACTTTTCTGAATCAGAACTAACAGAATTGCGCAACGAGAGTTTCGTTCGCTCCTATAAAAAAGGCCAAGTCCTTTTTTATCCAGGTGATCCGAGAAATCATTTGATTTTATTGGTTTCGGGTGTCATTAAAATTGAAAAAAATGATCGCAGTGGTAATTTTTCCTATCTGCATTTTATGAAAAAGCAGGCTCTTTTTCCGAGAATCGGACTGTTTCAAGATGAGGTTCATTACGACTCCGCGATTGCCTATACGGATATTGAGGTTGTGTTTGTGCCAGTTAAACTGTTTGAGCGTTTTCTCCAAAATAATCCCCAGCAATTGATTCATTGGATTCAAGAACAATCGGTCCTTTTAAAAGAAAGTATGATCAAAATCCAAAAAGGAACAACCAATGATGCATGTGAACGGATTGTGACATCACTGGCGATGTTATTAAATGATTTAGGAGAACGAATTGACAACAGGGAACGCGTTGCAATTGCTTGTCCAATTACCATTAATGACATTGCACGAATGAGTGGAACCACGCGGGAAACAGCAAGCAGTGTTATGAAAAAATTAGTCCAAATGAACCGTATTAGCTACAGTCATAAATTCTTAACTTTTCTAGATACGCCATTCTTTATTGATCGATTGAGTAATTAATCATAGAGAAGGGAGATACAGGAAAGTAGGTTCCTGTATAAAAGGATATGGCAGAAAAAAAGAAGAAAAACAAAAAACAGCTTTCGTCTTTTAGTATTTTATTTATTATTTTAATTGTTTTAGGTATCGTAACGGTCTTGCTAAATGGCCAGCCATTTACCCCAAGAGAAATTGATGGCAAAATGGTTGATCACGTGGTAGGGGCCAAATTATCGGATATTATCATGGCTCCATTCAATGGGTTTAAAGATGCCATTGAAATTAATATTTTTATTTTAGTACTCGGTGGCTTTTTAAATATTGTGACGCAAACTGGGGCTCTTGAAGCAGGGATTCAATCAGTCGTTAAAAAGTTAAAAGGGAACGAATTGAAAATCATTCCGATTTTAATGATTTTATTTTCTATTGGTGGTTCGACTTATGGAATGGCAGAAGAAACAATTCCTTTTTATGGTTTATTGAGTGCCACCATGGTCGCCGCTGGTTTTGATACGTTTGTCGCAGTGGGTACTGTGCTATTGGGTGCAGGATCAGGTGTTATCGGTTCAACGGTTAACCCTTTCTCCACAGGGGTAGCGATGGATGCGTTGCGAGGTATTGGCATTCAGCCGAATACAGGAATTATTTTAATTGTCGGTGCTATTTTGTGGGCGGCCTCTACCAGCTATTCTATTTTCATTGTGATGCGTTATGCGAAAAAAGTGAAGGCTGACAAAGGTTCAACAATTTTATCTTTACAAGAACAAGAGGATATGGAAAAAACGTATGGACAAGCAGCGTCGAAAGAAATGCCATTTACGAATCGTCATAAAAAAATCTTAATGGTATTCGCTTTCTGTTTTGTCGTTATGATTGTTTCCTTAATTCCATGGAACGACTTTGGAGTGACGATTTTCAAAGGCTGGACGTCTGTTTTAACAGGCAACAGTTTCGGTGACTGGTACTTTGGCGACTTAGCGATGTGGTTCTTCCTTTTAGGGATCATTGCTGCCTTGATTGGTCGCTTTACTGAAAAAGAAACCATTGAAGCATTTATCGACGGTGCCAAAGATATGTTATCCGTTGTTTTAATCATTGTAGTTGCTCGCGGGGCATCTGTTTTGATGTCTAAAACGTATTTAGATTCATTTATCCTTGATAAAGCGGCAGGCTTATTACAAGGACTCTCCCCAGTTTTATTTGTCATCGGTGCCTTTGTTTTATACTTAGGTTTATCTTTCCTAATTCCTTCAACTTCTGGTTTAGCGTACGTTTCTATTCCTGTAATGGGTGCGTTAGCTAAAAACATTGGTTTAAGTCCAGAAGTGATGGTTATGATTTTTGCTTCAGGTTGTGGCTTGATTAATTTGATCACGCCAACATCTGGTGTCGTAATGGGTGGTTTGGAAATTTCCAAAGTTCAATATGCCACTTGGACAAAATTCATGGCCAAACCAATGATTGTCTTAGGCTTAATTAACCTAATTATCTTAATTGGCGCGATGTTACTCTTTAGCTAATCAAAAATTTTTTATGTTAGGGCTTCGGCTTTCGGAAAAAAGAAGAAGCAATGAAACAACAGCGACTACTTTTAGGTAGTCGCTGTTGTTTCATTGTACTTCTTTGGAAAATAACATAAATGATAGTTTTTTGGTTACTTGTATAATCAACTCAATCCAAATAGTTATTTTGTACTTGATAAATATGGAGCTCCTAAACATATACCTGAAAGTAATGAATTTGAAAAAATTTTTATTTGTATGGTTAAAAAACTTAAATATTACATGTTATTTTAAGGAGGTTAAAAAATTAGAGCAGAATTTTTTAGTTATTTTAAACAAAATAATCATTGGTATAAAAAAGTTTTTTTTAGAAAGATGTTTTTTTTAGATAAACGCGAGTCCTTACTTGTTATTAATTGTAATTATTTAAATTTATTATTGAAATAATTCGAAGCGCGTTGTAATATAAACCTGAAAAAGTAGTTTAAAAATATTTTTAAAAGGAGAATACGGAGATGGGTGAATCGATTGGGAAAATCTATGAAACAGATGAATATGAAAAATTCAGTTTTTTAAAAGGAAACAGAATAGTTAAAAAAAAAGAAAGCTTAGAAAGTTCAATCAGAGAAGAAGGTATACAGGTTCCTTTAATTGTTAATGAAAACTTTGAAATAATAAATGGTCAAAATAGATACATATTAGCAAAAAAATATAAAAAATTAATTCCATATATAGTGATAGAAGGATTGAAAATAGAGGATGTTATTGAACTTAACTCAACTACAAAACCGTGGGTAATTACAGACTATATAAATAAGTATTATATTGATGGGAATAAAGAATATGGCAAGTTACTCTTGCTTTTAGAAGAGTATAGAATGATTCCGCCTACCTCATTAATTTCATTAGCAATGGGCTATAAAAAGTATAGTTCATTAGCACCAGAATTAACTAGAAGAGGTTTATTTAAGTTTTATAATTATCCAGAGCTTATTGTATTTTTAAAACAATACAAATCATTTTGTGAGTATGTGAGCATAAATAGTATACAGTACACGTTTTTTTCATATTTAGAACTATATATATCAAAAGAATTTTCAGAAAAGCAGTTAGTTGATGGAATTATAAAGAAAGGAAAGTATGAGATCGATGGAATTTCTCATCAAGGAGTGGTATTAGAATTTTTTATAAAAGCACATAATTTTGGAGAAAAGGTTAATTCTTCTAAGGCGATTAAGTATAAGATAAAAAATGACGGTAGTCCTGTAATTACTTCTCCACAGAGTTTTTTTATCATCAAGGAGGCAGACAATGGATAGAGTAATTGGCGAAATCTATGTGACGAAAAATTATGATATGTTTAGTTTTATGGAATCCAATCGTTCGATTATTACAAATAAAAAGTTAGAAGAATCTGTACTGAGAGGAAGTATTATTATGCCTATCATGGTAAACTCTAATTTGCAAATAATTGATGGGCAACATAGATTGATGTTGGCAAAAAAACACAACCTGGACGTTCCTTATTTCATCACAATAAATAAACAAATGTCAGATGTAGTTGTTATAAATAATACCACTCAGAAATGGAAAGTTTTAGATTTTATTAACAGACATGCTGAAACAGGAAATTTAGAATATAAGCGATTGAAGAAAATTATCAATCGACATCCAGCCATTCCGCTTGTTGAATTGATTTCGGTAAGTATGGGTTCTTGGAATAAATCACAAAAGTTAGTAAACCAAACTAAAGAAGGAAAATTCAAATTTTATAATTACGAAGAATTTCTTCTTTTTATAGAGGAATATGAACAATTGAAAAAAGATACTAAAATAAAAGATTCTGGTGCTTTATTTCAGGCATATTTTAATTTATGTTGTATAAAGATATATGATTATAAGACTTTTTTTAAAAAAGTTAATGAGTTAGAGATAGAAAGAAAAATTTTAGGGATTAGACAAACGGAACGTATCTTGAAAATATTTATTGAAACATATCACCATAATTTAGGAATTAACTCTAAAAAGCGTATTTCGTATGACTTAGATTTAAAACGTTATCCAGTAATCAAAGGAGAAATTAATTATACTCGAGTGGATCCTAGAACAAAATAAGAAAATAAGCCTATCTAAAAGATCAGAGCTGCTCTAATCTCTTAGATAGGTATTTACTAGGGTAGATATTTCAATCTATTTTCTCTAACAAAAAATATATCATAAGTTAAGGTGTATATTGGGATTTTTTTCATGTTGATAGTTGTTGAATTAACAATCTTGCGACAGCGCGGACAGAAAAAGGATTTTGCCCAGTGATTATACGGCCATCTTGATACGCAAATTCTTTATAGGGACGCTTTTTCGCAAAAGTAGCACCATGTTCTTTGGCAATTGTTTCGTTTAAGAAAGGAACAACTGCTTTTTTCATGGCTAAAATTTCTTCTGCAGTAGTGAAGCCAGTAATGGTTTTATCTGCAATCAAATAATTTCCTGACGCATCTTTGACATTTAAAAGGCCAGCAATTCCGTGACAAACAGAAGTTAGGTACTTGCCCTGTTCGTAAAGGCTACGAGTGATTGCTTGCAACTGAGGATTATCAGGAAAGTCCCACATAACGCCATGGCCTCCTGTAAAGTAAATTGCTGCGTATTCGTCTGGCTCAATTTCTTCAAGAGAGAGGGAATGCGCTAGCGCTCGTTCTTGAAAATCAGCACTTTCATAAACTGCCATAATGGATGAATCTACATATTTCATACTCCGGGGATCCAAAGGGACATAGCCTCCTTGGGGACTAACATAGTCAACTGAAAATCCTGCTTTGGTTACTTCTTCCACGAACTCCGTGGCTTCACCTAGCCAGAGGCCCGTTGGTTCTTCGGTGCCGTGATAACGGGAAACGTTTGTGAGGACCACGAGAATTTTTTTCATGCTTGCTTCCTCCCTGGCATAATCGACGTAATGTGGGTCAATAGTTGTTGGAGTTGCTCAATTTTGGTGGTATCGTGAGAAAGTGAGTAATAATTTTTAGTTCCTTCACTGCGACAATCAATTAATTTGGCTTGTTTCAAAATTTTTAAGTGGTGAGAAACAGCGGGGCGTGAGAGTTGTGTCGCCTCTGTTAACTCAGTGACACGACGGCCAACACAGGCCTGGTCTTCTAGCAGTGCAATAATAATTGCTTGGCGTTTTTCATCACCCAATGCGATTAAAAAATCACTAAGCGCAGTAAATTCTGTTTGAATTCCTTCTAATTCTTTCATATTTTTTCGCCTCTTTGGTTCGTATTTTTAAACGATTAAACCATTTTTCGTGTTTTTTGTCAATGAAATACGTTAAGGGCTGAAACTTGACGTGGATCCCATTCTTCGTTAAGATACTAATTGATTAAAGGTTTAAACTTTTAAACCAATAAAAGGGATAGAAAGAGAGGAAAGATTCAATGATGAAAGCCGCTTTAATTCATAAATACGGACAAAAAGAATTAGCAATCGAGGAGGTGCCCTTACCCACCATTCATGACAATGATGTTTTGGTCAAAATTATCGCTGCCAGTATCAACCCGATTGATTTAAAAACAAAAGATGGCAAAGTAAAGATGCTTTTAAATTATCAAATGCCACTGATTTTAGGCAGTGATTTTGCTGGGATTGTTGTCTCTGTTGGAAAAAATGTTCAAAATTTTAGGCTGGGCGATGCAGTTTACGGACGAGTACCCAAAAATCGCGTGGGAACTTTTGCTGAATATATTGCAGTGGATCAAGCGGCTGTAGCTATGAAGCCGAAAAATTTAACGTTTGAAGAAGCTGCGGCCATTCCGTTAGTCGGTTTGACAAGTTATCAAGCGCTACATGATATTATGAATGTACAGCCAGGCCAGAAAGTCCTGATTCAAGCAGGTTCAGGAGGGATTGGAACCATTGCGATTCAATTAGCAAAACTAGCGGGCGCTTACGTTGCCACCACAACGAGTAGTAAAAATAAAGAATGGGTTCAAGCGTTGGGAGCAGATGAAGTGATTGACTATCGGACACAAAATTTTGAAGAAGTTTTATCCGACTACGATTATGTGTTTGATACAATGGGCGGTACAATCTTAGAAAAAGCTTTCTCAGTGGTTAAACCTCAGGGAAAAGTCGTTACATTGTCAGGCATTCCCAACGAACGTTTTGCTAAAGAGTATGGCTTGCCGCTTTGGAAACAATGGGCCTTTAAAATAGCTACCCGCAAGATTCATCGATTGGAGCAAGCCACAGATGTTAGTTATCATTTTTTGTTTATGCGTCCAGATGGCGAGCAATTAGCTTTACTCACTGAGTTCATTGAACAGGGGAAATTACAGCCGATAATTGACCGAGTCGTTCCTTTTAGCCAAATTCAAGAAGCGGTGGATTATTCATTGACAGGACGAGCGCAAGGGAAAATTGTTGTGAAAATCGCCGATGTTAATCACGACTAAATAAAGGAGACATGCAAGAAAAATAGGCCTGTTTTTCTTGCATGTCTCAAAATTTACATTTAAACGCCGCCTAACGAAAGTGATTTTAGGCGGGAAAAGATTTTTATAGAAAATCCTCATTTTTCCAGTTTCTATTTTGCAAATTCGTTATTTTTTGTTATTCTATTGATGGTTGTGTATGCGCTTTCTTTTTAGGTGGATACACAAAAATGAACGGAGTGCAGAAAGGAATGGTGTTCAAAGTGGGGAACAATTTATCGACAAGAAAAGGAGAAAACAGAGAAACAATTGTCAGTTGGCTGGGTCTTTCGTTATTGGTTGGCTTGGCGTTTATCTTATTTAGTCTGTTTCATCAACCAATGATCAGCCAAGCCAATGAGCCGACCCAAGAGAAACATTTTATGGTTTATTATCGGGCCTGGCGTGACAAAACGATGCAAGGAGTTAATACAACATTGCCAGATGAAAATTGGCTAACGATGCACGATATTCCTTATGGTATTGACATTGTGAATGTCTTTAGTTATGTGCCAAAAGGACAAGAAGCACTTGCACAGCCATTTTATGACACGTTAAAAAATGAGTATGCGCCAGCATTACATGCACGAGGTGTTCGTTTAGTTCGAGGGATTGATTACAGCGAGCTATTAAAAGTTCCTTACGCAGGAACAACGCCTACAGAAGCAGAATTTGATGCTTATGCGAAAGAGTTGTTAACCAAATTTGTCGATGATTTAGGAATTGATGGGTTAGATATTGACATGGAAACTCGTCCAAGTGAAAAAGATATTGTTTTATCTAATGGGGTCATTCATGCATTATCAAAATACATTGGACCGAAGTCGGGAACGGATCGTCCATTTTTGTATGATACCAATGCAGAATATTTACCACCTTTACAAGATGTCAGTGACTGTTTCGATTTTCTCGCGTATCAACAGTATGGTAGCGATGACCAACGCACGCAACGAGCATTAAATAATTTAAGTCCGGTTCTCAATGGGGAACGATTTGTTCCAGGATTAACTTTCCCAGAAGAGCAAGATCGCAACCGCTGGTATGACACAAAAGAGCCGTATATGGAAAGTAACATGTATAAAGTAGCTCGTTATTCTTATGAAAATAAATTAGGGGGCATGTTCCTCTATGCCTTAGATCGCGATGGTCGCACCTATAATGAAGACGATTTAAATCAGATAAAACCTTCTAATTTGCTTTGGACAAAAACGGCCATTGCAGAGAGTAAAGGCGTTTCTCTTGCAGAGATGCAAGCGGCTGCGCAACACTATTTAAAACGAATTAGCTACGCCAACACAGACCTTGAAGCACAAAATAAAGCCGCAGAAGCAGTGACACAAGCAACAACGCTTTATGATGTGAATAAAGCTATTTTAGGTGGCGATTATGGCCAAGGGCTTTCAAATACCTATGATGCTGAGTTAGAAAAAGGCCTGTTAGCCATTGACTTAACCACTTTATATCGTGCGTTGGATCAAGCAGTTGCAGCCATTGAAAAGGCAGAAAGCTATACACCAGAAACGATTCAAGCACTACAAACAACAAAAGAGACAGTCGCAACAGAACTTGCGGGAAAAACGTATACAGCCGCGCAAGTGACTACTTGGCAAACGGAGGTCCAAACAGCTTTGGATAATTTAAAAGAGAAACAAACACAACCTTTAAAAAGTGTCTTTTCCATTGATGCAGGAAGAAAATATTTTTCCGTGGAGCAACTGGAAGAATTAGTGGCCAAAGCCAGTCAAAATGGGTACACAGATGTCCAATTAATTTTAGGAAATGATGGCTTACGGTTTATCTTGGATGATATGTCGGTCAATGTGAATGGTAAAAAATACAACCACAACCGGGTTTCAAAAGCAATCCAACGAGGCAACAACGCATATTACAATGATCCTAATGGCAACGCGTTAACACAAAAAGAAATGGATCGGTTGTTGGCTTTTGCGAAAGCGCGCAACATCAACATCATTCCCGTGATTAACAGTCCAGGACATATGGATGCCTTGTTAGTGGCCATGGAAAAACTAGCGATTAAAAATCCCGCTTTTGATGGCTCAAAACGAACAGTAGATTTAGGGAACCAAAAGGCAGTGAATTTCACAAAGGCGATTATCAGTAAGTACGTGGCTTATTTTTCCGCGCATAGTGAAATTTTCAATTTTGGTGGCGATGAGTATGCAAATGATGTCGACACAGGCGGTTGGGCAAAACTGCAATCTTCTGGGCGCTACAAAGATTTTGTCGCTTATGCGAATGATTTAGCTAAAATAATTAAAGATGCGGGCATGCAGCCAATGAGCTTCAATGATGGCATTTATTACAACAGCGACGATTCTTTCGGTACATTTGACCCAGAGATTATTATTTCTTATTGGACAGCCGGTTGGAGCGGATATGACGTAGCCAAACCTGAGTACTTTGTTCAAAAAGGACACAAAATTTTTAATACCAATGATGCGTGGTATTGGGTAGCTGGCAATGTTGATTCTGGCATTTATCAATATGACGATGCTTTAGCAAATATGTCGAAAAAAGCATTTACAGATGTGCCAGCAGGTAGCCCGAATCTTCCAATCATTGGAAGTATTCAATGTGTTTGGTATGATGACCCTCGTCGTGACTATGATTTTGAACGAATTTATACGCTAATGGATACGTTCTCGGAAAATTATCGTGAGTATATGGTGGTTAAATAAAACTAGTTAAAGCTAACGAGTTATCTATAAAGACTGATCCTGGGACAAAAATCACTTTGGATTTTTGTCCCAGGATCAAAACCTGATAAACGGCGGGAACAGAACCAACTCCTTCGGAAATAAGCCGAAATTCTCCAAAAATTAAAGAGCAATTTTCGGAAATTTCTTCTTATTTCTCGGAGCTAAACGGTTCTTTCCCGACCTCAGCCTTCTTTAACGGAAGAAGATTTGTTTGAGGGCCAACAATCAATTTAGGAATGCCTTATTGAAATGTTCCTGTTCTTATTGTAGACTGAAAGAAGTGGTGGTGGAAAGCTATCACCATTAATAGAAAAGCAGGAAAATAAAAAGGAGCTTGTTGGAAGTTTAATGCTTGAAAATGTAAGCGGAATCATTTTGTTGGAATGCTAAAAAAGGGAGTAGAGTTATGAGTAATGAAAATATCGTCTTAGCAAGAAATACAGAGCGTGCACCAAAGCATCCTCTCGCAACCCAAACAGTCGCATTTTCCCACTATAATCATTTGTCAGCACAGTTACCTGTTGAGCCAACCTCTGGACAATTGGTAGAAGGTGGCATTCGGGCCCAAGCGACACAATGTTTGAAAAATATCCAAGCGGTTGTTGAAAGTATCAACCATGTGATGAGTGACATTGTCAGAATGACCATTTTTGTCAAAGATATGCGGGATGCTGCCGCAGTTGAGGAGGTCTATGCGGCCTTTTTTACCCATTATTATCCAGCTAAAACAGTGGTCGCCGTCGCAGATTTGCCGTTAGGCGCTTCTGTTCAAATGGAGGCACTTGTTTCAAATGGGGAAGGAACTATCCCTAATGCACCTCAAGCTGGGGATTTAATTAAATTAACAAATCAGACTGTTCAGGCACCAATTGATGCTCTAGCTAGTCAAACGGTCGCGTTTTCTCACTATAACAATCTGTCTGCACAATTGCCTATAGATCCTCAAACGGGCAGAGTTGTGGCTGGCTGTGTTAAAACGCAAACAAAACAATGTTTGAAAAACATAAAAGCCATTTTAACCAGTATTGATGTGCCTTTTGATGATATTGTGAAGGTCAATATTTATTTAAAAGATTTATCTAAGCTAGAAGCTGTCAATCAAGTATATGCCGCTTTTTTCCCGGATTCAGGAATTGCGCGTACGGTCAATTACATGCCAGCACGAACAGTGATTGCTGTTGCTGATTTACCAATGGGCGCGGCGGTGCAAGTAGAAGCGGTGGTTTCTCATGGGGATGGTACGCCACCACAAGCGATTGAAGATCGACATGGATTAATTATTGAAGCAAATAATACAGATTACGCACCGAAGTGTCCATTTTCGACACAAACTGTTGCTTTTTCTCATTACAACCATCTATCAGCTCAGCTACCATTGGACCCTAAAACAAATGCGTTAGTCTCTGGCGGAATCAAGGAACAAACGACGCAATGCTTAGAAAACATCAAAGCGATTATTGAAAGTGTGGATCACAGCTTAGCTGATCTGGTGAAAGTGAATATTTTTGTGAAAGAGATTGAAGAGCTGGCGGCAGTAGATGACGTCTACCAAACGTACTTCCCTGAAGGCACGCCTGCCAGAAGAGTGATTGGTGTGACGGATTTACCAAAAGGTGCTCAGATTCAAATCGAAGCGATTGCTGGGAACGCAGAAGGTACGCCACCAATTGGTTAAACAGTAGAAGAAACAAACGTCAGCTGGCTTCTGAAGCCAGCTGACGTTTTTAGTATTTAGATAAATCAGTAAAGTAAGCTAGTTGCCATTTTTGTGTTTTTTTCGCGGTTTGATTAAGGGTTTGGCACCAAGAAGGATAAAAACGGGCCGCCATTTTGCCTTTTTGTTGGTGCGTTTTGAGAATTTTTTGTTGGATTAAACATTCTTTTGGCAGAAGAAAGAGACCTTGCTTTTCTTGATCAGCAATGACAATTGCTAACATTTCAGGGGCTTCCGTTGCATCAAAGGCTTCGTTCTGATTTTGTTGATTTTTTTCCCAGAAGGCTACAAAATAGCCTTCTTTTTTCGGCGTTTTTTTGGCTAAGCGACTGCGGATAAGTTGTTGCGATTCATTAACTTGGCATAAAAAGCCTTCATATTCGGCATTTTGTTGTTCTTCGGAAAGCAGCGTGATCGCGCCCACTGCTTTTTCAAGTATCGGTAATGAATTCATCATCTTCCTCCAAATTAAATAGAATAGTTGCGAGAAACAAAGGGAACTTCTTCACCATTTTCGAGCTGATTTAGGTACAAAGCTAACATGAAAAAGTAACCTGAGAGTAAGTTGACTACATCATACAGCTGCGGATCAATTTTTTTACCACCATAGTCCATGCGATAAAGTAAACGAACAATATCTTTGGCTTTGGCTCTTAAAATGTGTGCATAAGAGGAACAGATTGTGCCCATCGGTAAAACAAAAGGACGATTTTCTTCGTATGTCAGTTCATTCATAGCATTGACACGTTCCAAAAGCCAGGCTATTTCTTCCTCTGTGACTGTTAATTTTGTTCGAGTCGTTGGATTGACATGGTAGATTAACTCGCAAATTTTGGCTAGTTCTTCTGTTAGTGCAGGCTGTTCAGGGACGTCTAATTGTTGCACATATCCTCGTAGAAGACCTGTCATCGAGGCTAATTCATCAGTCATTAATTCAAAATCACATCGTAAATCTTCTGGTTTAGAAGATAGATACGGGTACGCTTCATACGGACTGCGGTACATTTTTTCCATTCAATTTCCCTACTTTCTAAAAATAAAAAGCCCTCAAAAAGAATGCACGAAAGCCAATCTTTTTGAGCGCCGTTGCTCGACTGTTCACAGTACACCATTGTACTTGCTAAGGTAATCATAGCCAAGAGTGAAGGGAGAGTCAAGGGGGAATCAATATGAGATAATTTTATTGATTTATTTTTTGTTTAATATAATCAATGACATCTTTCTTTTGTTCTTTAGCCTCTGATATATATTCCTTTAGTTCTTTATCCGTAATTGTTGAACTGTTAATTCCTTGTTCATACAATTGTCGTCTAGTTTTTGAAACATCATCTGTTGGATTCAATTCTCTATTCTTTAAATTCTCGGTTGTTTCAATTGTTATAGATGATGTAGAAGTTGGTGTTGTGTCCGGATTACTACTATCTTTTTTAGAAGACTGGGTAGTTTGCTGTTTAGTTGATACTTCAGTAGATGAAGCGTCGCTATTTTTTTCTCCAGTATTATTACTACATGCCGTTAAAAATAAGGCTAACAATAGTACAATAAGTTTTTTTTTCATTATATCCTCCTATAAAATAACGAAACATGGTCGGCCTTCTGTCCAATCAATTGGATCATTTGACGGGGTATTCCAAAGTGCTTGCGTTGACACCCAACCTGAGTAAAACTGGCGACCGTATGGATCATAGGTTAAAGTGTAACCATTTTTGTACTCATGAACGACAATAGCATGTCCAATCCCAACATTTTGATATAAAATAACGGGATATCCTTCAGAAAGATAGGCGTTTAATGTAGCTACATCATTAATAACTTTGATCGAACGGCCATATGATTGAGCTGTTATCACTAAATCAGTTGCAGAAGCGCCAAAGTATCTTTGATTTAACCCACCATAAGAAGCCATTCTTGTTGCAACACTGACAGGATTTACATTATAACCGTAAGAGCCTCTTAAAATCATAGATAAACTTGTTGGAACACATCCTGCTGCGCCAATGGTATAGTTTCCGATATAAGTATTAATCCATTGTGGGTCACGTTGAGAATAATAATAAGGTTTTTTCTTTAATCTTTCTGCACGTAATCTGTTTGCTATCTCTGCTGGTGTGCGAGCTTCATCGCCAACTAAAAAAGCTTTTCCAGATCCTTTAGGAGCCGCTTCACCCTTTCTAACTATTTTGATTTGAATAGCTTCCAATCGTTTAGATGCAGATTGACTCCCAGATGGTGCACCATTAGCTGCCCAATTCAACCAACCTTTATCTTGGATATGAACACGGTAATAGACATCATAATATCTGGAAACATCTCCAGATAGGTTTATTTTAATCGCTTCCAAACGTAATTTTTTCCCACTAGTACCAGATAACTCACCATTTTTTTTCTTCTCTTGCCAACCAATACTTTGAACATGTGTCGAATATTCTATATTTCCGGCTAAAGCAGCATCACTAAGATTGATTTTAATCGCTTCTAATCGTAGTTTTTTTCCACTAGTACCAGCGCTTTCACCATTTCTAACAAACCCTTGCCATCCGATTTCTTGCACGTGTGTTTGATAATTGACATTTGGTTTGATTTCATCTGGACGTTTTGCTTCATTTCCAATTAAAAAGGCTTTTCCATTTCCTTCAGGTGCCGCTTCGCCCTTCTTCACTAATTTAATTTGAATGGCTTCTAATCTTTTAGCGGCGCTTTGACTACCTGCGGACTCACTGTTTTTTGCCCAATTCAACCAACCTTTATCTTCTATATGCACACGATAATAAACATCATATGCGTTAGCTATTTCTCCAGTTAAGCGAATTTGAATCGCTTCGAGCCGCAAAGACTTTCCGCTTGTACCAGACAATTGATTATCTTTCACATATCCTTGCCACCCAATTTCTTGGACATGTGTTCTATATTCTACAGATCCAGCCAAATCTGAATTTGAAATATTCATTTTAATTCCTTCAAGACGTAAAGAGCGTCTGCTAGTCCCAGATATTTCCCCGTTTTTGACAACCCCTTGCCATCCGATGTCTTGGATATGTGTCTGATAATTAATATCAGGAACTTTTTCTTCTGCTTTTGCCGGTGCTACAGGTGTGTCCTCATTACTTTGTGATGTTTCCAAAGTAGTTTCAGTATCGTCGCTACTATTTTCTGTATCATTAACAGTTGTTACTTCTGATGTAGAAACTTCAGTGGTAGAATCGGAGGTTGAGGAAGTGGAAGTTGTTTCTGTTTCCTCTTGAGAATTTATGATGCTTGGATTCATTTCTTCAGTGACACCGCTACTCATTTGTTGCTCCGTTAGAGATGTTTCTGAAGCCACCGTTTCTTCAGTAGTTCCCTTAGAGCGTTCCAAAGCGTAAGCAGAAATAGGGGTAACGAGAAATCCCGACAATAAAACCGCTAACATAGAACTAGTTATAACACTTTTTTTCATTAATTTACTCCTTCATAGCTTATTTATTATTTATAGTATACGACAACGTCAAAGGCCAAACAAGAACGTCTTGTTTTTATAAGAACAATAGTGAAAAAGTGTCTATAAAATGACTGAAAAAATTACTAGAAGTAAACCAATCAATAAACTGACAAGACCAGAGATTTGACCCAATCGTTGTTGGGCAGAAGAAGGTTGATCGGTAACAGTGAGCAAACTTGAGAAAAAGTTCATTTTTTTCACGAGTATTAAATACGCAACAATAAGCAAAAGAATACCCGAAAAAAGGTACGAAAGGGGCTCAGAAATAAATTTTTGGGCACGAAGTAAAAAAATTCCTATGAAGAGGACAACAAAACCATTTAATTGATGAATTTTATTAATAGCCACTATTCTTATGATTAAATTATAGGACTTTGAGGGCGGTGGAGCAAAGGAAAAATGGAGAATGGTGGGAGGGAAGTGTGATAACACAAAAGAAAACCCGCTAGAAACACCTATAAAATAGGTTTTCTAGCGGGTTGATTGTTATTCCCACTCCACAGTTGCAGGTGGTTTTGAAGTAATATCGTACACGATACGGTTTACATGTGCAACTTCGTTCACGATGCGCACAGAGATTTTTTGTAAAACATCCCAAGGGATACGAGCAAAGTCAGCGGTCATGCCGTCGATAGAAGTCACAGCACGGATACCGACTGTGTAATCGTAGGTACGGCCGTCACCCATAACGCCTACTGAGCGGATGCCAGGTAAGACAGTAAAGTACTGCCAAATGTCACGATCTAAGCCAGCTGCTGCGATTTCTTCACGTAGGATAGCATCTGAATCACGAACAATTTGTAATTTATCTTCTGTAATTTCACCAAGCACACGAATACCTAATCCTGGTCCTGGGAATGGTTGGCGCCAAACGATTGCATCAGGCATGCCAAGTTCAGTTCCTAAGGCACGAACTTCGTCTTTGAATAATGTATTTAAAGGTTCAATTAATTCAAATTGCATGTCTTCAGGAAGACCACCAACGTTGTGATGTGATTTAATTGTTTGCGCAGTTTCTGTACCAGATTCGATGACGTCTGTGTAAAGAGTTCCTTGTGCTAGGAATGAAACGCCTTCTTCCCCAGCAAGTTTAGTTGCTTCGTCATCAAAAACATACACAAATTCGTTACCGATGATTTTACGTTTTTGTTCAGGGTCAGAAACGCCTGCTAATTTACTTAAGAAGCGTTCTTTCGCATCTACTTTAATAATGTTTAAGCCAAATTTACCGCCTAAACTTTCCATTACTTGTTCTGCTTCACCTTTACGTAATAATCCATGGTCAACGAAGATACAAGTTAATTGGTCGCCAATGGCTTTTTGTAAAAGCACGCCGACAACACTTGAGTCAACGCCACCTGATAAACCAAGTAAGACTTTTTTATCGCCTACTTGTTCACGGATTTTAGCGACTTCCATATCGATGAAGTTTTCCATGCTCCAGTCACCAGTACAGCCACACACATCAAAAGCAAAGTGACGTAATAAGTCGTTACCATATTCTGAATGACGAACTTCTGGGTGAAATTGTACGCCGTAGAATTTGCGGTTGGCATCTTCGATAGAAGCGATTGGACAGTCGTTGCTTGTCCCAACTTTTTCGAATCCAGGAGCGATTTCTGTTACTAAATCACCGTGGCTCATCCAAACGGTTTGTTTCGCAGGTGTTCCTTGGAATAATGTCGCATCACCAAGGATTTCTAATTCTGCTTTTCCGTATTCACGGTTTGCGGCAGGTTCTACTTTTCCGCCTAAGTTATGAGTCATTAATTGCATACCGTAGCAGATGCCAAGAATGGGAATTCCTAACTCATAAATTTCTGGATCAATGCTAAAAGCATCTTTGTCATACACGCTGTTTGGTCCACCTGAGAAGATGATTCCTTTAGGCGCGATTTTGCGAATTTCTTCTGCCGTAGTTCGGTGGCTTAATAACTCAGAGAATACGCCAAATTCACGAATACGACGAGTAATCAATTGGTTAAACTGACTACCAAAGTCTAAAACAATAATTTTTTCGACAGATGTCAAATCGGCAACGTTAGTCACGTCTATTACCCCTTATCCATTTAAATTTATCTAAAGAAAAGGCGGTTAAAAAGTGGTCAGCACCAAGAATTAAGAAAGGATTTTCAAAAATTGTTTTACGATTTTTAGAAAATTTTGGCTTAATTCCGCAGGGGCTACTTTCAAACAGCCGAGAATCAGGCGGTTAAAAAGTGGTTCACTTTTGCTCCGTACTCTTCTTTGTCTAGCTATACTTATTAAAACATTTTACTCCTTGAAAGTCATGCATTCTGCTGAAAATTTTCAAGGATATTTCTACAAAAGATACAGGATATTTCTTAGCTCGTCAACCCTTAATATTTACGTAGATAGATTTGGTCAATCAAATGATTTTCCGTTTTATGCAAAATAATGTCCGCACGTCCGCGCGTTGGCAAGATATATTCCTCCAAGTTCGGCAAGTTCACGGTTTTCCAAACATTCCGTGCCATGGCGAAAGCATCTTCTCGTTTGCCAATTGCATATTGGTAATAATAATTATTAGGATCTAAGAAAGCCGTATCTAATAAGGCCCCAAAACGTTCTAGGTACCATTTTTCAATTAAGGCTGGATCGGCATCCACAAAAATAGAAAAATCAAAAAAATCACTCACATAAATTTGTTGATTGGCGGGTAACTGTAAGGTGTTAATGCCTTCAACAATCAGAATATCTGGTTGTTGAATCAACTCATATTCGCCTTCGATAACATCGTAGACACTGTGAGAATAGACGGGTGCTTTAATTTCGTCTTTGCCGCTTTTGACTTCGTTTAAGAAATTAATTAGCTTTTCCATGTCATAACTTTCAGGAAACCCTTTTCGGTCCATCATTCCCTGTTCTTCTAACACTTTATTGGGATACAAAAATCCATCCGTTGTAATGAGTTGAACGTTTCTTCGTTTAAACGTTCGGGCCAGAATTCTTTGCAAAAGACGAGCGGTGGTGCTTTTACCAACGGCGACACTGCCGGCAATTCCAATGATGAATGGTGGTACAGAGACATATTCATGTAGGAATAATCCTTTGCTAAGTGTTAGCGATTCAAATTCTTTCATGTATAAATGGATAAGATGCGTTAAGGGTACATAAATTTCTTGTACATCTTTTAGTGAAATTTGGTCGTTCACACTTTTAATGTTATCCAATTCTGCTTCGGTTAACGGTGCTTTGCCGTCATGATAAAACCCATGCCATTCTTCTCTGGAAATTGGGTAGTAATTCATTTTATCGTCCATTGTTCCTCCACCAAACCCTGTTCAATCTTTGTACATTTTACCATAATTTCACAAGGGAAACACAGGATTTTACAAAAGAATTCCCTTCTTCGCCAATTTATGATGAAAATGGTATCATGAAAAGAGAAAACTGTTAGAAAAGAGGGGAAAAGCCATGAGAAAAATTGTATTATTTGGTGATAGCATTACTGCTGGTTATTTAGAGGAAGCCGTCTCACCTGTTCTTGTTGACTTAGTGAAACGGGATATTGCTGCGATGGGTCTAGAAGAAGTGGCCGTTATTAATGCTGGAATGCCTGGCGATACAACAGAGGATGGTTTAAAACGATTAAATAAAGAAGTACTAATTGAGAAACCTGATGAGGTGGTGATTTTCTTTGGCGCCAATGATGCGTCACTGGATCGAAATATAACAGTAGCCACGTTTAGAGAAAACCTTGAAACAATGATTCACGAAATTGGTTCAGAAAAGGTGATTTTAATTACACCACCATATGCGGATAGTGGCAGACGTCCAGAACGTCCACAAACGCGTATCAAGGAATTGGTCAAGGTTGCACAAGAAGTCGGAGCGGCACATAACTTGCCAGTTATTGATTTGTATAAAGCGATGACTGTTTATCCTGGAACGGATGAATTTTTACAAGCAGATGGTTTGCATTTTTCACAAGTGGGCTATGAATTATTAGGTGCCTTGATTGTTCGAGAAATAAAAGGTAGACTAAAACCAAAACAAGCATAGATAGGAAGAACAAAATGGCGAATCATTATTATACAGAAAATCCAGAATTAGCACATGATTTAGAAAGCTGGTCTTTTCCATTACGTGGTCGGACCTTTCAGTTTACGACCGATAGTGGGGTCTTCTCAAGAGGAACAGTGGATTATGGTTCTCGTGTGTTGATTGATGCCTTTGAATGGGAAAATTTACCAGCAGGCCGTTTGTTAGATGTTGGTTGTGGCTATGGACCAATTGGGTTGTCCTTAGCAGCGGCGACTGGTCGACTGGTGGAAATGGTGGATGTCAACCAACGGGCAGTTGGGCTAGCTCAAATGAACGCCCAACGCAACCAAATTACTACTGTGGATATCCATTCTTCCAATGTGTATGAAACCTTAAACGAAACGACCTACGCGGCGATTGTTAGCAATCCGCCCATTCGTGCAGGCAAAAAAGTTGTCCATGGCATTTTAACAGGGGCTTTTCCGTTGTTGAAAGTTGGTGGCACACTAACGGTGGTTATTCAAAAGAAACAAGGTGCACCTAGTGCAGAAAAGAAAATGGCTGAAGTATTTGGCAATGTTGAAATTGTGACAAAAGACAAAGGCTATTATATTTTACGAAGTGTTAAAGAAGCAGAGTAAAAAAGAACCGCCACTTTAGTGGAGGTTCTTTTTTAGAATAGATATGCTTGATCAATTTTTTGGTTCAACAGTTTTTTTTCGTCTGGCGATAAAAAAGCACCTGCAAGCGCATTTTTAGTGAGTTGCTTCATTTCGTCATAACTTAATTGATACCAAGTGGCCAATTTCATGAATTCTTTCGTTAACGTAGTATCTGAAACAGTGCGATTATCGGTATTGATGCAGACGGCTAAGCCAGCCTCTATAAATTGTTGAAAAGGGTATTCAGCCAATGTTTTGACGGTGCCTGTTTGGAAGTTGCTAGTTGGACACATTTCTAAAAGAACCTTTTTTTCTTTTAAGAGCGCCAAATATTCGGGTGTATCTTTCAAAGCAATACCGTGACCAATCCGAGTGGCACCTAAAGTGACAGCATCAGCGACATTTTTGCCACAGCCGCATTCCCCAGCGTGGAGTGTTAATGGAATTGACAATTGGTTGGCTAAAGCTAATACGTCTTCAAATGTGTATGGAGGAAAATCGACTTCATTGCCAGCTAAATCAAATCCGACAACGCCTGTTTCTCTGAAATCATGCGCTAAGTGAACGATTTTTTCTATGGCTTGTTGTTGGTCATGTCGCATGCCGCATAACAGTGCATTGCTTTTTACACCAAAATCTTCTTCGCCTTGTTTTAAGCCAGTTAAAACAGCAGTCACGATTTCAGGTAACCGTAAGCCTTTTTCTGTATGTTGGGAAGGCGCAAAACGCACCTCTATGTAAGCCACGCCATCTTCTGCAGCTTGGCTAATCACGTCATACGCCGCTGCTTGCAAAGCTTCGGCCGTTTGTAGACAGGTTAGCACGAAGTCGAACCGAGTTAAATAATCATTCAAATCGGTGCATTTTTCAGGGGCAACCACTAACTCTTTCAAGGCTTGTTCGTCTTGGGGTAATGGAATGTTTTGTTTTTCAGCAATGGTGCGTAAAGTGGTTGGTCGAATCGACCCATCTAAGTGACAGTGCAGCTCGATTTTTGGTAATTGACGGACACGGGATTCTTCCATGAAAAAATAGCCTCCATTTTCTTTTGTTTTTTAATCTTTTTAGTCTATTTCTTTTGTCTTTTTTTTGTTAAAATGTAAAAGATTCGATAAGTATTTTGAAGACTGTAACACGTCTACAAATGTCTGTCAATGCAAAAGGAGACGTTGGGAGGGGCGCGATGAAACTAACGATTAAAGAAATTGCTGATATGGCTGGTGTTTCTGTCACAACCGTCTCACAAATTCTGAATAATAAAGGGAGTCGTTTCAGTGAAAAAACCCGCAACAAGGTGTTGGCGGTAGTCGCTGAAAATCATTACAAACCAGATTACTTTGCTTCGAATGTAATCAACCGTCATTCCAAAACCATTGGTATGATTGTGCCAGATGTGACGGATTTCTTTTTCTCAAAAGTGATTGAAGGTGTAGAAACATATTTAAATTCGTTAGGCTACATGATTTTGTTATGCAATTCAAAGCATGATTCCGAGCAAGCGATGCAATATGTTAGCGAGTTGATTCATCGGTCGGTGGATGGCATTATTTTTGCCACGCCGAATGTTTTGCCAGAAAATCATATTTTAAAAGACCGACGAGAACATCCGATTCCTGTCATTCTTGTCGATCGTGGGATTAATCCACGAGATAGTGGACGATTAATCGTTAAAGAGTACGAAGGTGCTTATCAAGCGGTCCATCATTTGATTCAACAAGGGCATCAGCATATTGGCATGTTGCGTGAAAGTGCCGGCTATTATCGTTTGACGGAACGAGTGACGGCGTATCAGCATGCGTTACAGGACAACAATTTACCTTTTCGTCCGCATTATGTTTGTGCTGGGGAATTGAACTTGCATGGCGGCTATGCTGCGGCGAAAGAAGTTTTGAAAAATGAAGAAATCACAGCAATTTTTTGTGGCAATGATGAAATGGCGATGGGAGCTTATCAAGCCATTGAAGAAGCGGGCAAGAAAATTCCTGACGATATTTCGGTGGTTGGTTTTGATGGCTTGGAAATTTCCGAATATTTGGTGCCGAGTTTAACAACCGTCTATCAGCCGAGTTTTGATATTGGCTATTATGCAGCAAAATTTTTGGTGGAAGCTATTGCAGATCCAACAGGGAAAGTTCCAAATAAAGTTTTTGATGCGACGTTTATTGCTAGAAAAAGCACAAAACCGATTTAAAAAACAGCTTAGAAATGGAATGTTCGTGTTGTTTGCGTTTTCACAAGAAAAAAATAATAGTAAACTGGTTTACTAAATGGTTTAAAGCTGAACGATTTTGTTGTATAATACATTATCGGGAAATCGGAGGGAACGAATTCATGAGAATGGTAGACATTATTGAAAAGAAACGTGACGGGCATCAACTAACAAGCGAAGAAATTCAATTTATTATCAACGGATACACAGATGGTTCAATTCCAGATTATCAGGTAAGTGCCTTTTTAATGGCTGTTTTTTACCAAGATATGACAGACGAAGAAATTACACAAATGACGTTAGCAATGGTCCATTCAGGCGAAATTGTGGATCTTTCTTCTATAGAAGGAATCAAAGTCGACAAGCATTCTACAGGTGGCGTAGGCGACACTACGACGCTTATTTTAGCGCCATTAGTTGCTAGTGTCGGGGTCAATGTAGCAAAAATGTCTGGTCGTGGCTTAGGCTACACGGGCGGTACGTTGGATAAATTAGAAGCGATTCCTGGTTTTAAAGTTGAATTGACAGAAGAACGTTTTATTCAATTGGTGAACGATACAAAAGTGGCAGTGATTGGTCAGTCAGGTGATCTAGCACCAGCAGATAAAAAACTTTATGCGTTACGTGATGTGACCGCCACTGTTGACTCAATTCCATTAATTGCAAGTTCCATTATGAGTAAAAAAATTGCCGCAGGGGCAGATGCGATTGTCTTAGACGTGACTACTGGTGAAGGGGCCTTTATGAAAGACCTAGCAAGTGCTCGTCGATTAGCGGAAACAATGGTTCGCATTGGAAAACTGGCAAATCGCCAAACGATGGCAGTAATTTCAGACATGTCACAACCTTTAGGGGAGGCCATCGGAAATAGCTTAGAAATCGTTGAAGCAATCGAGACCTTGCAAGGAAATGGGCCAGAAGATTTAGTGGAGATGTGCTATGTCTTAGGAAGTCAGATGGTCGTTTTAGCTAAAAAAGCCGAGACGTTAGACGAAGCACGGGCTTTATTAGAAGAAGCTTTAACAAGCGGTCGAGCGCTCGCAAAATTTAAAGAAATGATTGAAAATCAAGGCGGCGACAGTTCCGTTGTTGACCAGCCAGAAAAATTATTAACCGCAACTTATCAATTTGATTTACCTGCCAAAGAAACAGGCGTGGTACAAAAAATCGTTGCCAATGAAATTGGCGTTGCCGCAATGTTGCTGGGCGCTGGTCGGGCTACGAAAGAAGATACGATTGATTTTGCAGTTGGCTTGAAACTTCACAAAAAAGTAGGGAGCCCAGTTGAAAAAGGCGAATCATTACTAACCATTTATGCCAATCGTGAAGACGTGACAGAAGTCGAACAATTGCTTTATAAAAACATTGAAATTGGACCAACCGGCGAAGAGCCTATTTTGATTCACGATATTATTACGGAATAAAACAAAAAGAAAAGAGGAATTCTCATCATGGAATTAAACCGCATGATTGACCACACTATTTTGAAACCAGAAGCGACAGAAGCCGCTGTCCAAAAAATTATTGACGAAGCTAAGGAGTACAACTTCTTCTCTGTATGTATCAATCCTTGTTGGGTCGCTTTTGCTAGCGAGCAATTAGCTGATACCGACGTCGCTGTGTGTACCGTTATTGGCTTTCCTTTGGGGGCGAATACACCAGAAGTTAAAGCATACGAAGCAGCTGATGCAATTAAAAATGGTGCGAATGAAGTGGATATGGTGATTAATATTGGTGCATTAAAATCACAACAATACGATTACGTACGTCAAGACATTCAAGGCGTAGTAGATGCAGCCAAAGGAAAAGCGTTAGTCAAAGTGATTATTGAAACAGCATTATTAACAGACGAAGAAAAAGTTAAAGCTTGTGAATTAGCCAAAGAAGCAGGTGCCGATTTCGTTAAAACATCTACTGGCTTCTCAACAGGCGGCGCTAAAGTAGCAGACATTCGTTTAATGCGTGAGACAGTTGGTCCTGACATGGGCGTTAAGGCTTCTGGTGGCGTGCATAATGCAGAAGAAGCGCTAGCAATGATTGAAGCGGGGGCAACACGTATCGGTGCAAGTACGGGTGTAGCAATTGTTTCTGGCGCAACTGGCGAAGGGTATTAATTCGTATTTCAAATTAAACGAAGGTGTGGCGAAAAAGATGACAGTAAAACAAGAATGGCTTGATTGTGCCGTAGAAGCATTGGCACACGCCTATGTACCGTATTCTAACTTTCCTGTGGGCGCTTGCTTAGTGACTGCAGACGGGAAAATGTATCAAGGAGTCAACATTGAAAATGCCTCCTTTGGTTTAACAAATTGTGCAGAAAGAACGGCGATTTTTAAAGCCATTTCAGAAGATGAACGGACCTTCCAACATTTAGTTGTAGCAGGTAATACAGAGGCACCCATTTCTCCATGTGGCGCTTGTCGTCAAGTAATGGCTGAATTCTTTGATCCACAAATGCCAGTCACGCTAGTTGGTAAAGATGGCGCGACTAAAACAATGACAGTTGAGGCATTATTGCCCTATTCATTTACAGATAAAGATTTTTAAAAAAAGGACATAAGGTTTCGTTGGGCTCAAAGTAGATTTCAATAGCATAAATGCGAATGAAATAATAGATAAAATAGTAGGGGGCTTTTCGGAAAGTGAAACAAGCAAAATTTTTAGGTCTAGGATTGGCAGCAGTTGCCTTAACCATTGGGTTAGCTGCATGTGGTGGCAATAGCAAAAAGAACGCCAACACAAAAGGTGATTCACAACATAGTGTCGTAATGGTCACAGATACAGCCGGCATTGATGACAAATCTTTTAACCAATCTGCGTGGGAAGGAATGCAAGAGTGGGGCAAAGAGCACAAACTTCCAGAAGGACCTCAAGGGTATGCGTATATTCAATCAAATGAAGCATCTGATTATACATCAAACATTGACCAAGCCATTTCAAGTCAATTTAAAACGATTTTTGGCATTGGGTATTTACTAAAAAATGCAGTAGTAGATGCAGCGGACGCCAACCCAGAAACGAATTTCGTTCTAATCGACGATACAGTTAATGGGAAAAACAACGTCGCTTCTGCAACATTTAGAGATAATGAATCTGCGTATTTAGCAGGTGTGGCAGCAGCTAACACTACGAAAACCAACAAAGTAGGATTTATCGGCGGGGTTGAAGGACCTGTTATTGGCCGTTTCCAAGCTGGTTTTGAAAAAGGTGTAGCAGATGCTGGCAAAAAATTAGGAAAAGATATTCAAATTACGTCTACTTATGCAGGGACATTTGCAGACGCTTCAAAAGGACGGGCCTTAGCTTCTTCTATGTATCAAGCAGGTGCCGACATTATTTATCACGCAGCGGCGACTACAGGACAAGGAATCTTCCAAGAAGCCAAAGCGCTAAATGAAACAGGTTCAAAAGATAAAGTTTGGGTGATTGGTGTTGACCGTGACCAAAACGAAGACGGTAAATATACAACCAAAGATGGCAAGGATGATAACTTAACGTTAGCTTCAACCATTAAAGGGGTAAATATTGCTGTGAAAAAAATCTCTGATCTTGCATTAGAAGATAAATTCCCTGGCGGCGAACATTTAACTTATGGATTGAAAGATGGCGGTGTTGATTTAACAACAGAAGCCCTAAGCGATCAAGCCAAAACGGCAGTTAAAGAAGCCAAAGAACAAATCATCTCTGGTGACGTAAAAGTCCCAGACCAACCTTAGAAACAACTTAGTTGTTTAAATACATTAAACTATTTTTAGGAGGCTTTACAGAAATGAAAAAAGCAAAATTATTCGGTTTTAGTTTGATTGCATTAGGTTTATCAGTTTCACTTGCAGCATGTGGTGGTGGCAAAGGCAAAACCGCTGAAAGCGGCGGTGGCAAAGGGGATGCAGCGCATAGTGCTGTAATCATTACAGATACAGGCGGCGTGGATGACAAGTCGTTCAACCAATCTTCTTGGGAAGGATTGCAAGCTTGGGGTAAAGAACATGATTTACCAGAAGGTTCAAAAGGGTATGCATATATTCAATCGAATGATGCAGCTGACTATACAACAAATATTGACCAAGCGGTATCAAGTAAATTCAACACAATCTTTGGTATTGGCTACTTGCTAAAAGATGCAATTTCTTCTGCAGCAGATGCCAACCCTGATACAAACTTTGTTTTAATCGATGATCAAATCGATGGCAAAAAGAATGTCGTTTCTGCAACATTTAGAGATAATGAAGCAGCTTACTTAGCCGGTGTTGCTGCTGCAAACGAAACAAAAACGAACAAAGTCGGTTTTGTTGGTGGTGAAGAAGGGGTCGTAATTGACCGTTTCCAAGCTGGTTTTGAAAAAGGTGTGGCTGATGCTGCGAAAGAATTAGGTAAAGAAATTACTGTTGATACAAAATATGCGGCTTCATTTGCTGATCCTGCCAAAGGGAAAGCTTTAGCTGCTGCAATGTACCAAAACGGCGTTGATATCATCTTCCATGCTTCTGGTGCGACTGGACAAGGGGTCTTCCAAGAAGCAAAAGACTTGAATGAATCAGGTTCTGGCGACAAAGTTTGGGTAATCGGTGTTGACCGCGATCAAGATGCTGATGGCAAGTACAAAACAAAAGACGGCAAAGAAGACAACTTCACGTTAACTTCAACGCTTAAAGGTGTCGGCACAGCGGTTCAAGATATTGCCAACCGTGCGTTAGAAGACAAATTCCCTGGTGGCGAACATTTAGTTTATGGATTAAAAGATGGTGGCGTTGACTTAACAGACGGCTATTTAAACGACAAAACAAAAGAAGCTGTTAAAACAGCAAAAGATAAAGTAATCTCAGGTGACGTAAAAGTCCCAGAAAAACCAGAATAATTTAAGCTCCTAAATGAAAAAAGAAGGGCTCATTATTGTTCCTTCTAAAAATGAAGTGGTCCTTGGCAGCGACGGCTGCCAAGGAAACCCTTTATGATGTTTGGATTTTTAACTAAATAGTTGAGGTTTTTCAACTACTTAGTTAAGGGTCAAAATTACCCTCTAAAGTATTGCCAATATAATTTTGTTAGGAAGTGAATAGACCTTGTCTCAAGAAGAAAACGTAATTGAGATGCGTAAAATCACCAAAGAATTTGGGACGTTCAAAGCCAACGACCAAATTGATTTACAAGTAAAACCTGGTGAAATCCACGCACTGCTAGGTGAAAATGGTGCAGGCAAGTCGACCTTGATGAATATCTTATCAGGGCTATTGGAACCGACCTCAGGTGAGATTTATATGAATGGCGAAAAAGTCAACATTACAAGTCCTACTGCAGCCAATCGTTTAGGAATCGGAATGGTCCATCAGCATTTTATGTTAGTTGAAGCCTTTACTGTGACTGAAAATATTATCTTAGGTAGTGAACCTACCCATGGCGGTATTTTAGACCGGAAAAAAGCGAAAAAAGAGATTGAAGAAGTGTCTAAGCAATACGGGTTGGATGTAAATCCCAATGCCTATATTCGCGATATTTCTGTAGGTATGCAACAACGGGTTGAAATTTTAAAGACCTTATATCGTGGTGCGAACGTTTTAATTTTTGACGAACCAACCGCAGTATTAACGCCACAAGAAATTGATGAATTAATGATTATTTTGAAAGAACTAACCGATGAAGGCAAATCGATCATTTTAATTACACATAAGTTAGATGAAATTAAAAAAGTGGCGGACCGTTGTACGGTCATTCGCCGGGGGCAAAGTATTGGCACCGTCAATGTGAAAGACGTTTCTTCGCAACAGTTAGCCGATATGATGGTGGGCCGTTCTGTTTCTTTCAAAACAGAGAAAAAACCAGCGCAACCGAAAGAAACAATTTTATCAATTAAAGATTTAGTAGTGAAAGAAAGCCGCGGCTTAGATGCGGTGAAAAATCTTAGCTTAGATGTCCGAGCAGGGGAAGTTGTTGGGATTGCGGGGATTGATGGCAATGGACAAACAGAATTAATCCAAGCCTTAGCAGGATTAACGAAAGTCGAAAAAGGCTCCATTCATTTGAATGAAAAAGAGATTACTAATCGCAAACCTCGTGAAATTACGGAAATGGGTGTCGCCCACGTTCCTGAAGACCGACATAAATATGGCTTGGTATTAGAGATGACATTGGCTGAAAATATTGGCCTACAAACGTATTACCAAAAACCATACAGTTCAACAGGTATTTTAAACTATCGAATGATTAACAAACATGCCCGTGAATTAATTGAAGAATATGATGTACGGACTCCTAATGAATTAGTACCAGCTCGGGCGCTTTCAGGTGGGAATCAGCAAAAAGCGATTATTGCCCGAGAAGTTGACCGCGATCCAGATTTGTTGATTGTTTCTCAACCAACACGCGGTTTAGATGTCGGAGCTATTGAATACATTCATCGTCGACTAATTGAACAAAGAGATAAAAATAAAGCTGTTTTATTAGTAAGTTTTGAATTAGACGAAATTTTAAACGTTTCTGATCGTATCGCTGTTATTCATGCGGGGGAAATCGTCGGAATTGTTGATCCGAAAGAAACGACAGAAAATGAATTGGGCTTGTTAATGGCTGGCTACTCATTGGAAGAAGCCCGTGCTGAGTTATCAAAAGTAGAGGCAGGTGAAACTGTTGAATAATCGTTCTGAAAAAATAAGAAATATTTTAGTCCCTGTGTTATCTGTTATTATGGGTTTCCTCTTAGGGGCAATTATTATGGTTATCTTTGGCTATGACCCAGTGGCTGGGTATCAAGCGATGTTTGAAACAGCTTTCCAAGGAAAGAAAAGTATTGGTGAGATTTTTGTAACCGCAGCACCGTTGATTTTTACCGCTTTAGGATTCTCGGTGGCAAATTCGGCTGGATTCTTTAATATCGGGCTTTCTGGACAAGCCTTATGTGGTTGGGTGGCTAGTATTTGGGTCGCTTTATCCATGCCTGATGCACCCCGGATGATTGCGTTGCCGGTGGCGATTATTGTTGGCGCGGTTGCAGGAGCTTTAGCAGCAGCCATTCCAGGTTTCTTGCGTGCCTATTTTGGGACGAGTGAAGTTATTGTTACAATTATGTTGAATTATATTTTATTGTACACAGGAAATCATATTGCTAATAATGTCATGAAACCAAGTATTATGGCGAACAAAGGGATCACCAAAATGATTGGTGCGAATGCATCATTACGCTCACCGTTTTTAACAAGTATCAGTGATGGCTCTCGTTTGAACATCGGCATTTTCTTGGCCTTCATTTTCCTTATCCTTGTGTGGTTCTTGATGAAAAAAACAACGCTTGGTTTTGAAATTCGGTCGGTGGGGTTAAACCCATTTGCTTCTGAATATGCTGGAATGAGCAGCAAGCGAACGATTATTTTATCCATGATGATTTCAGGAACGCTGGCTGGTTTAGGTGGTGCGGTCCAAGGATTGGGGACTTTCCAAAACTTCTTTATTCAAAACACATCGTTGAGCATTGGGTTCGATGGTATGGCCGTGTCTCTATTAGGAGCAGGTAGCTCAATCGGGATTTTACTTTCCGCATTACTGTTTGGAATGTTAAAACTTGGTGGACAAGGAATGCCGTTGATAGCTGGTGTACCAACCGAATTAGTTGATGTTGTTATTGCAGCGATTATTTTCTTTGTGGGAATTAGTTATTTAATTCGTTTCTTGTTAGCAAAAGCGTCTGGTAGTAAAAAAGAAGTAGCGATTGTAGAAACAATTGAAGCGGCGCCAGACAAAAACAATCAAGAGGGGGGAGACATCTAATGGATTTAGCAACAATTTCCTCAATCATCACGCAAACATTAGTGTATGCAACTCCGCTCATCTTGACAGCATTAGGCGGAACGTTCTCAGAACGAAGTGGTGTGGTTAATGTTGGTTTGGAAGGTATTATGGTAATGGGCGCTTTCAGTTCGGTCGTTTTTAACTTGACGTTTGCTGATACATTTGGCGCGGCGACACCATGGATTGCTTGTTTAGTAGGAGGCGTTGTCGGGATTGTCTTTTCTCTCTTACATGCCGTTGCAACTATTAACTTACGAGCAGATCATATTATCAGTGGTACTGTCATTAACTTGATGGCACCGGCGCTAGGGGTTTTCCTAGTAAAAGTTATTTATCAAAAAGGACAAACAGATATGATTACACAATCATTTGGCTATTTTTCTTTCCCAGGATTGTCAAAAATTCCAGTGATTGGTGAACTATTCTTTGCAAAAACCTCTTTACCAGCTTTCGTAGCAATTTTGATTGCGATTTTAGCTTGGTTTGTCATTTATAAAACACGTTTTGGCTTACGGTTACGTTCTGTGGGGGAACATCCACAAGCTGCAGATACATTGGGAATTAATGTCTACTTAATGCGTTATTCTGGCGTCTTGTTATCCGGCTTCTTAGGCGGTATGGGCGGAGCTGTCTTTGCTCAAAGTATTGCGGGTCGTTTTGGGATTACCACAATTGCAGGACAAGGGTTTATTTCAATGGCCGCAATGATCTTTGGTAAATGGAATCCACTTGGGGCAATGGGCGCAGCCTTATTCTTTGGTTTTGCACAAAACTTGAGTATTGCTGGGGAAAACCTACCAATTATTTCAGAAATTCCAAAAGTTTATCTACAAGCAGCACCATACGTATTGACCATTTTAGTCCTAGTTGTGTTCTTTGGAAAATCATCGGGACCAAAAGCGAACGGGAAAAATTACGTCAAAACGAAATAAGAAAAAGACCTTCGTCAATCTATGACGAAGGTCTTTTTTCTTAACGATAATTAAGCGCGTAACTCGTGAACATCAGTAAAAAGAAGAGCATGATGATACTCTTCTTTTAACGGACCTTAAGAACCGCTAAAATCGAAGGAATCAGTGAAAATTTTAATGCTCTTTCAGGCAATAATAGCGGATTCATGGTATAATTGAAGAGCTGAGAATAAATAGATTATTCTGTTTGATTCTCGAGACTATTTAAAAGGCTAGCGTAAAATAATTGTCATTCTTGACGTATTTACGACCTTAGAGGAGGAAGCAAGTGTGTTTAAACGTGTTCATTTAATCGTACTAGATTCAGTCGGTATTGGTGAAGCACCAGATGCTGAAAAATTTGGAGATGTCGGCAGTGATACACTGGGTCATATTGCCAAAGAAGCGGGACTAACCATTCCTCATTTAGAAAAACTTGGATTGGGAACTATTGCTCCTTTAACAGGTGTCAAAGCAGTGGCAGACCACGATGGCTATGCCACCAAATTAGAAGAAATTTCTGTTGGAAAAGATACTATGACCGGTCACTGGGAAATTATGGGCTTGAACATCAAAAAACCTTTTCGAGTATTCCCAAACGGCTTTCCTGAAGAATTACTGAAACAAATTGAAGATTTTTCTGGGCGAAAAGTTGTTTGTAACAAACCATATAGCGGGACAGCAGTCATTGATGATTACGGCGAACATCAAATGAAAACAGGGGATTTAATCGTTTATACTTCAGCGGACCCTGTTTTACAAATTGCGGCGCATGAAGACATTATTCCATTAGAAGAATTGTATAAAATTTGTCAATATGTTCGTGACATTACGAAAGACGAACCTTATATGATTGGTCGGATTATCGCTCGCCCGTATGTTGGTGAACCAGGTAATTTCACTCGAACCAGTAACCGTCATGACTATGCTTTAGATCCTTTTGGCCATACTGTTTTAGATTCGTTGAAAGAAAACGGCAATGATGTGATCGCTGTTGGGAAAATTAACGACATCTTTAATGGACAAGGAATTACTGAAGCTATCCGCACGAAGAGCAATATGGATGGGGTGGATCAATTATTAACGGTCATGAACAAAGATTTCACAGGTTTAAGTTTTACTAACTTAGTGGATTTCGATGCGCTGTATGGCCACCGTCGTGATGTAAAGGGCTATGCAAAAGCCATCGAAGATTTTGATGGTCGTTTGCCAGAGATTATGGCAGCTATGGCCGAAGATGATTTGCTTTTAATTACAGCAGATCACGGGAATGACCCAACTTTCCCAGGAACAGACCACACACGTGAATATGTACCTTTATTGGCTTATAGTAAAAAAATGACAAAACAAGGCAGCTTGCCACAAGGATTTTATTCAGATATTTCAGCAACGATTGCTGAAAACTTTGAAGTTCCTGCAACGGAAAACGGTCAAAGCTTTTTAAATCAATTACAATAATTCGAGGAGGCAACACATGACAACGTTAACGAACCATTTAAACGAAACAACTGAGTTTTTGAAAGAAAAAGGGGTGCAACAAGCAGACTTCGGTCTAATCTTAGGTTCTGGGTTAGGTGAATTAGCTAATGAAATAACCGATGCGATTGCTATTCCTTTCTCTGAAATTCCCCATTTTTCTGTTTCAACAGTCGTTGGACATGCTGGACAATTAGTTTACGGAACGCTTTCTGGAAAAAAAGTTTTGGCGATGCAAGGACGTTTTCATTATTATGAAGGACATTCGATGCAAACGGTCACTTATCCCGTTCGTGTGATGGCTGCTTTAGGCATTCATTCAATGATTGTAACCAACGCAGCTGGTGGCGTAAATGAAACATATACACCGGGGAATTTGATGTTAATCAATGACCACATTAATTTTACAGGCGATAATCCGTTAATTGGTGAAAATGATGAAGAAATCGGGCCGCGTTTTCCAGATATGAGTCATGCTTACACGCAAGAATATCGGGAAGTGGCAAAAAAAGTGGCTGCGGAACAAAATATTGATTTAAAAGAAGGCGTGTATATGGGCTTTTCTGGCCCGACATATGAAACGCCTGCAGAAATTCGGATGTCACGGACGATGGGTGCGGATGCAGTTGGCATGTCAACTGTTTCGGAGGTCATTGTAGCTGTGCATAGTGGCATGAAAGTACTAGGCATCTCTTGTATTACGAATTTAGCAGCTGGTATGCAAAGTAGCTTAAATCATGTAGAAGTAGTTGAAACAACTGAACGCGTTAAAGGACAATTCAAAGAGTTAGTGAAAGCAACACTAGCAGCTTTATAAAAAAGGAGTAAACCAGAATGAGTGTGCATATCGAAGCAAAACCAGGTGAAATTGCCGATAAAATTTTACTACCAGGGGATCCCCTCCGAGCAAAATATATTGCGGAAACTTTTTTAGAGAATCCTGTCTGCTATAATCAAGTTCGTGGGATGTTAGGTTACACAGGAACGTATAAGGGACAGCGTGTTTCGGTTCAAGGGACAGGGATGGGGATGCCTTCAGCAGGTATTTATGCCCATGAGTTAATTAACTCTTACAATGTGAAGAAGTTAATTCGTGTTGGTACGTGTGGTTCTATTTCAGAAAAAGTCAACGTTCGTGAATTAGTTATCGCACAAGCAGCAGCGACACCTTCTTCCGCGATTCGCAATGATTTTCCTAAATATGATTTTCCACAAATTGCGAGCTTTGATCTTTTACTCAAATCTTACGAAATTGCTAAAGCAAAAGGCTTTACTACCCATGTTGGTAACGTATTGTCAGATGATGTTTTTTACAAAGATAGCTTAGATGATGTCTTTCGTTTAGGTCGATACGGGGTATTAGCGATTGAAATGGAAGCGGCAATGTTATATTATTTAGCAGCAAAATTTGATGTAGAAGCATTGGCGATTATGACGGTGAGTGATAGCTTGGTGACAGGCGAAGAAACAACGGCAGAAGAACGCCAAACGACGTTTAATGAAATGATTGAAGTTGGTTTAGAAACGGCAATTGCTAATTAAAAAATGCTTGGATGATTATTTTCATCCAAGCATTTTTTTTAATTTAAGAGCGCTTTTTTTACATCTTCAACAATTTGAGTATTCGCAATAGGTCCGTTGTATAACCAACTACTTTTTTTATCATAGGTATGAACTTGGTTATTTTTCACAGCAGGTAAGTTCTTCCAAATTGCTTCTTGGAAAAGAGGTGCTGATTCATCGCTGTTTACAAGGAAAATGTGGTCTGCGTCAAGCTCAGCTAATTTTTCTAAAGAAACTTGATTCCAATCCGCAGTAGCGTTTTTAGAAATTTCTTCCACTAATTTTGGAACTTGGAGGCCTAAGTCCTGATAGAGCACGGTTCCGCTTGAGCGATTATCGCTAACCATAAAGACTTGGTTGTTGGTTACCCATAAGACTGCCGCAGATTTGCCAGCATCTTTTTTGCCAAGGTCTTCTTGGACGCCTTTGGTTAAGGTATCATAATCTTCTAACACTTTTTTCGCTTGTTCTTTTTTATCTAAAACAGTAGCAATATCTTCCAATTGATCACGCCAGGTGACATTTTCGCCGTTTTTGACTACATAAGTTGGCGCAATTTTACTGTATTCTTTGTATTTACCGCCTTCAACTAGAGCAGATGAACTGATTAATAATAAGTCAGGTTCAAATTTTAAAACCGCTTCATATGGCAAGTCATAGGAAATAGTGGGGACATCTTTCAATTCTTTCGCTAAATAATCTTGAATGCTGCCTTGTCCAACTGTCCATTGTGCCACTGGTTTTTCTCCTAATGCAACTAGATAATCTTCTAAATAACTCGCAATAATCCGTTTGGGTTTCGCAGGGACGGTTACTTTATTGCCTAAGGTATCTGTTACTTCATGTGTTTTGTCAGCGTTGTTGGCTTCTTTATTCGTATTACCACAAGCTGCGAGTAAGAATGAACCAAGAAGAAGGGTTGTACCAATTAGGACCGTCTTTTTTAAAAGTTTCATTGTGTAACTCCTTTATTTTTAGTTGATAACGATTCTCATTATCAGTTAAAAACGACCGTTTGTCAATCATCGCTTGCTTTTTTGAGCAAATAAGTTGCATTTTTTAGATAATTCGTTTTTTTGATTGGAAGAAACATTGCTTTTTAAGGAAGGGTCTTTTATAATCAAGGAACAATGAGTGAGAACGATTCTCAATAAATGTAAAATAACGACAGAAAAATTAAAGAGGAATGGTTATGAATTATTTAGAGGCAGAGGACTTAACTACAGGATATGGTCGTCAAGTGATTAGTGAAGCGCTGAACTGTTCATTTGAAGCGGGAACTATTACAAGTATTATTGGACCAAATGGTTGTGGCAAATCGACCTTGTTAAAAACACTTGCGCGTATTTTGCCAGCCGAGAAAGGCAAGGTGTTCATTAAGAACCAAGAACTTCAACATTTTTCTTCAAAAGAAGTGGCGCAAGAATTAGCGATCTTATCACAAACGCCAGAAAATACAATCGATTTATCTGTTTTTGACCTCGTCTCTTTTGGGCGGTATCCATATCAATCGGGCTGGAAAAGTGTCACCACAGAAGATCAAGAGTACATACAATGGGCATTAGAATTAACAGGCTTAACTGAGTTAGCTAGAGAGTCTGTGGCAATTTTATCAGGTGGACAACGTCAACGGGTTTGGATTGCTATGGCGCTAGTGCAGGATACAGATATTTTAATTTTAGATGAACCGACCACCTATTTGGATCCAGCGCATCAGCTAGAAATTTTAAATGTGTTAAAACGAATTAATCAAGAACATCAGAAAACTATCGTGATGACGATTCATGATATTAATTTAGCTTCTCGTTTTTCTGATCGCGTGATTGCGATGAAAGAGGGAAAGATTATCAATGAGGGAACACCGCAAGAAGTGATTACTGTTACTGGTTTAGCAGATGTTTTCGCTATTCAAGCAGAAATTAGTTATCATAGTCAGACACAGCGGCCACTAGTGCTTTCTTATGAGTTGATGGAAATGGAGCTGGATGGATGAAAGGCATAAGCGGATTTTATAGACACCAATGGCAAGTGTTACTTGTCTGTCTTTTTTTGCTAATGGGGACAATGCTTCTGTCGCTGATGTTTGGTGCGACGTCGGTTTCGATTCAAACGATTATTGATTCATTTACGCACTTCGATGCGACCAATCAAGCGCATCAAGTCATCCAAACGGTTCGGTTGCCGCGGATTTTAGGGGCCGCTTTTGTGGGGGCGAGTTTAGCGGTGAGTGGGGCGTTAGCGCAAGGGATTACGCAAAACCCATTGGCAGATTCTGGCTTGCTGGGTATCAATGCTGGGGCTGGCTTGGGCTTAGCGCTTGTTTTTGCTTTCCTCCCTCAGGCAAGTTATTGGTGGCTTTTAGTTGTTTCTTTTCTTGGTGCTGGCGTGAGTGTGGCACTGATTTATTATCTTTCTAATCATTCAATTCGAGGAGCAAGCCCCATGCGTCTGACCTTGGTGGGAGCTGGTATTAGTGCCCTTTTTTTATCATTTAGTCAATTCTTAGCCATTCAGTTCAATTTGAGTCAAGAGTTAACGTTTTGGTTTCTTGGCGGTGTCAGCGTTATTTCTTGGGCACAATTAAAAATAGTCGTCCCTATCTTTCTGGGCGCATTTGCATTAGCAGTTCTGATTAGTCCGTCGGTGACTATTTTACGGTTTGGCGATGATGCAACAATTGGTTTGGGGCGAAATCCGCAGCGTATTCGGTTGTTTGCCAGTATAACGATTTTGCTTTTATCAGGATTGTCTGTGGCGCTGGTTGGCTCGGTCAGTTTTGTTGGTTTGGTGGTGCCTCATGTGATGCGAACAGTTTCTGGAGAAAATTACCGGAGCTTGATTCCGTTCTCGGCGTTAGGCGGTGCGCTCCTCGTTTTGGTGGCAGATTTAATCGCTCGAATGGTGAATCCGCCTTTTGAAACACCATTTGGGATTATCACGGCCTTAATTGGCATCCCATTCTTTCTTTATTTATTTCGTAAAGGAGGGCAACTAGGATGACACAGAAAAAAGTGTCCCGTTGGGTGGCTGTCTTAATAGTTGGGATTATCCTAACTGCTTGTATCAGTTTAACGCAAGGGGAATTATCTGTTTCCTTCATGGATTTAAAAGCCCTTCTTTTGGGACAGGGAAGTCAGGCCAAACAACTGTTAGTTTGGGATTTTCGGTTACCACGGATTGTGCTTGCGGTCCTAGCGGGCGCAGCTTTAGGCTTAAGCGGCGCTATTCTTCAAGGGATTACTCGGAATCCGTTAGCAGATACTGGGATTTTAGGCATTAATGCGGGTGCGGGTTTGGCAGTGATTTTGTTTATTAGTTTTGTTGAGACGACAAGTATCACAACGTTTGCACTTCCACTCGTGGCCTTAGTTGGCGGCTTGCTAGCGGCTGTTGGGATTTTGGTAATCGCGTATCATCATCGTTTAGGATTGACGCCAGTTCGAATGGTCTTAGCGGGTGTCATTTTGAGTACGGGTATTTCAGCACTCACCTTATTAATTACATCAAAAATTGACACTGAAAAGTACCGTTTTGTTACAATGTGGCAAGCAGGCAGTATCTGGGGCAGTAATTGGTTCTTTGTGGGCGCTTTGTTGCCTTGGCTAGTCATCGGGTTCTTTTTTGCGATGAAGCGTCATCGTCTGTTGGATATTTTACAATTGGGGGACGAAACAGCTATTTCTGTAGGTGTTGCTGTGAAAAAAGAACGAATCGTTTCGTTGCTGTTAGCGGTGATGTTGGCGGCATCAGCGATTTCCGTTACAGGGGGAATTAATTTTTTAGGTTTACTTGCGCCACATATTGCTCGCAAATGTGGTTTTACGCAACAAAAACAGGTATTGCCATTGGCGGCGTTGTTTGGGAGTTTACTTTTGTTGGTTAGTGATACGATTGGTCGGCTATTGCCTGGCAATGGAGAAATGCCTGCAGGGATTATTGTTGCGATCATCGGTGCGCCTTATTTTCTTTATTTGTTAATCAAAACAAGCGATTCGTTATAAAAAAGAATCAAAAGCTGGGTCAATTGGTCGTTGTGAAAGCAACTGTCATTTGCTCGGCTTTTTTATTGGCGGATTTTTGAAAAAATAGTATGATAAATGCGTAAGAGCATTGAATGGAGGATGAAAGAATGGAAAACTTTAATTTTTATGTACCAACAGACATCCGTTTTGGGAAAGATCGTTTAGACGAATTACCTGCTGTGTTAGATCAATTTGGCAAAAATGTCTTACTTGTTTATGGTGGCGGTAGTATCAAACGTAATGGCTTGTACCAACAAATTACTGATTTGGCCCAAAAAAACGGGCATACACTGATTGAGTTGAGCGGTGTCGAACCAAACCCGCGCATTGAAACCGTTAGAAAAGGAATTGAGTTGTGTAAAGAAAACCAAGTCGATGTTATTTTAGCAGTTGGCGGTGGTTCAACCATTGACTGTTCCAAAGCAATAGCTGCGGGCTTTTATTCGGAAGAAGATATCTGGACAGTCATTGCGGCCAGAAAAGGGTATACTGGTCCTGCTTTACCAATCGTGACCATCTTGACTTTAGCAGCAACAGGTAGTGAAATGAACGCAGGTGCTGTCATTTCTAACTTAGAAACCAATCAAAAATTAGGCTTTGGTGGTCCGAATATGATTCCAAAAGTTTCGTTCTTGGATCCAACGAATACTTTTACGGTTCCTCAAAATCAAACAGCAGCTGGCTCAGCGGATATTTTCAGTCATTTGATTGAAAACTATTTTAGTATTTCGACAGGCACGGACGTCCAAGATTTTGTGTCAGAAGGCTTAATGCGAACGGTTATCAAAAATTGTCCTATTGCTTTAGAAAATCCAGAAGATTATGATGCACGTGCTAATTTAATGTGGGCAAGTAGTTTAGCCTTAAATGGTTTAACAGGGCGCGGCAAACAAGGTGTTTGGTCTTGTCACCCAATGGAACATGAATTAAGTGCGTTTTATGACATTACGCATGGGATTGGCTTAGCAATTTTAACGCCTCGTTGGATGAATTACGTTTTGTCTGAACAAACCGTAGGCAAGTTTGCGCAATTTGCTCGAAATGTTTGGGGAATAGTCGAACAAGAAGAGGAAGTAGCAGCGAAAAAAGGTATTCAAGCATTATATGATTACTTTGTGGCTTGTGGCATTCCAATGACATTACCAGAAGTTGGCATCGAAGCAGATAAATTTGAAGAAATGGCACAACAAGCTGTGGCCCATAGTGCAATTGCCGAAAAGGCTTATGTACCATTGGATGCAGCGGATATAGTAGCGATTTATAAAGATTGTTTAACCGAAAGTCAATTTATTTAATCCATAAAAAAGCGGTTTGCCTTGGCAAACCGCTTTTGTTAATAAGAAACAAGTTCTTATAAGTAGTATTTTTCTTTCACAGTTAAATCATCGTTTAATTCATAAACTAATGGTTTACCTGTTGGGATTTCAAGATCCATAATATCTTCATCAGAAATGCCTTCGATGTGTTTAGCTAAAGCACGTAATGAATTACCATGAGCCGCTACTAAGACAGTTTTGTTGTCTTTTAAAGCTGGCGCAATTTCATCTTGCCAGAATGGTAATGCACGTTCCAAAGTAACTTTCAAGTTTTCGCCACCAGGAATATCGCGTTGGTCTAACATTGCATAACGACGGTCGTTTGCTGCAGAACCTTCATCTGTTGCTTCCATTAATGGAGGAAGAGTATCGTAAGAACGACGCCAGATGTGGACTTGTTCGTCTCCATATTTTTCAGCAGTTTCTTTTTTGTTTAGTCCTTGTAATTTACCATAATGACGTTCGTTTAAGCGCCAAGATTTGATTTGAGGTACCCATAATTGATCTGAGTATTCTAGTAAATAGTTACAAGTTTTGATGGCACGAGTTAAAACAGAAGTATAAGCAACGTCGAATTCGATGCCTGCTTCTTTAATTTTACGGCCGCCTTCTTTTGCTTCTTCAACACCTTCAGGTGCTAAATCTACGTCAGCCCATCCAGTAAATTGGTTTAAGGCATTCCATTCGCTAAGTCCATGACGAGAAAAAACTAATTTTGGCATGTATAAGCTCTCCTTTGAGTTTAGTTTTCTGAAAATAAGATTTCCACGTTTATTGTACACCGTTTTGCGCAAGATTTCCAATGGAAAATAGTAAAAAAACGTGAAAGTTGCTGAAAAATTAGAGTGAAATCGAATCAAAAAAGAAGCCCCATCTGAAGGACTTCTTTTTTATTCTTAGGAATACAGCCGCTCGACATCTGTCTCAGGTAAATTGATGTACTTATAACAAGTGCCCACCGAAACGCCGCACTTATTAGAAATAAATTGGATTGTTTCTTTGTTTTCATAATATAATGCACGGATTTTGCGGACGGTACGTCCATCAATTTTTGGACGTCCACCTACTTTTCCGTTTTCACGAGCTTTGTGGAGCCCGACGAGTGTTCGTTCTTTAATTAGTGCACATTCCATCGCAGATAAGCTCTCCATTAATTGGAAATAGGCTTCACCTGTTGGAAGGTGAGTATCAATTCCTTCTGAAATGCTGACAAAATCAACTTGTTTTTCCTTTAACATTTTCATAAAGTCTGTTAATTGGCGGGTTGTTTTACCTAAATGGTGCAATTTACAAACAATAAGTGTATCCCCAGCAGAAAGAAGTTTTTCGACTTCGTCTAAGACACTGATCTCCGCTTGAGGATCAAATGTCTCTTGGAAAATATCATCACAACCAAACGATTGGAGAGTGGTTAGTTGATTTTTTAAATCGTCTTCAATAATAGTTGTGCGTGCATAACCAATTCGTTTCATATATTATCCTTCCTATATAAATAATCTTTTTTCACACATTCTTAACGTGCGGGAACATGTAAGGTTTTCGGTCCAGCTTCATAACCGACGATTACCATAGAAACCATATTTAAAAATAAGCCGTGTTCAACGACGCCAACCAAGTTGTCTAAATAAGAACCTAAAGCTTCTGGATCTGTAATTTTTTCTAAATGCAAATCGATGATATGGTGGCCTCCATCTGTTATTAATGTTTCGCCAGCAGCGTTTAAACGAAGTGTTGGGTGATAGCCTTTTTCTTCAAATAAATGCACTAGTTGGCGGCTGCCATAAGGAACAACCTCAACTGGAAGTGGGAAAGCTCCTAAATCGTCCACCATTTTTGATTTATCCACAATCCAAATACATTTCTTTGAATAAGTGGCCACAATTTTTTCAAAAAGTAAGGCAGCCCCACCGCCTTTGATTCCTTGAAAATCAGCGCTGATTTCATCGGCGCCATCAATCGTAAGATCCACATACGGAACCTCATCAATACTTTTTAAAGGAATGCCCAAGGCCAAGGCTTGTTTCTCTGTTTCTTTTGAAGTAGTAACCCCCACGATTGACAATCCTTCTTCTTTTATGCGACGACCAATTTCGTCTACCATAAATTTTGCTGTTGAGCCAGTACCCAAACCGACAATCATGCCGTCTTCTACATATTTTGCAGCTTCGATTCCTACCATTTGTTTCAGATTCATCGCTGTTTTCCGCCCCCTTCAATAGTCAAAGATATTGTACCGTTAATTAACTAAAAAAGATAGAAAGTTTTTGAAAAAGTCATAAAAATTTTTAAAGGAAAAGTGCGTTTAAATAGAAGGAAAAGCTTTTTTTCGAAAGGCGAAAGAAGAGGGTTGACAGCTGATACTTATCGTGGTATCCTAACAAAGGTGCTTTATCTACAGGTTCCTTATAGGGACGTGCTGACTGTCTATCAAAGCATATTTGATAAAGAGTGCAGAGATTGCATTATTTTTTATCGCGAAAAAAGAACCACCTGGATGTGTGGAACTAGAAGCGAAGTAAGGAAGGAGGAGAACAAGGAATGCCTACAATTAACCAATTAGTACGTAAACCTCGTAAATCTAAAGTAGAAAAATCTGATTCACCAGCCTTAAACAAAGGATATAACAGTTTTAAGAAAACTCAAACAAACGTTAACTCTCCGCAAAAACGTGGAGTTTGTACACGTGTGGGTACGATGACACCTAAAAAACCGAACTCAGCTTTACGTAAATATGCCCGTGTTCGTTTGTCAAACTTAATCGAAGTTACAGCTTATATCCCAGGTATCGGTCACAACTTACAAGAACACAGCGTGGTATTATTACGTGGTGGACGTGTAAAAGACTTACCAGGGGTACGTTACCATATCGTTCGTGGTGCGCTTGATACTGCCGGTGTTAACGACCGTAAACAAAGCCGCTCTAAATACGGTACAAAACGTCCTAAAGCTTAATTATAATAAGACAATAACAACTTGAAAAATCATATTTCGGAAGGAGGAGTTACGGATGCCTCGTAAAGGTCCTGTTGCAAAACGTGATGTTTTACCAGATCCAATTTATAACTCAAAATTAGTAACTCGCTTAATCAACCGTGTAATGGTTGACGGTAAACGCGGGATTGCTGCTAACATTATCTATAATTCATTTGATATCATCAAAGAATCTACAGGTAACGATCCATTGGAAGTTTTTGAACAAGCAATGAAAAACGTTATGCCTGTTCTTGAAGTTAAAGCACGTCGTGTTGGGGGTTCTAACTACCAAGTACCAGTTGAAGTTCGTCCAGAACGTCGTACAACTTTAGGTTTACGTTGGGTAGTTAACTACGCACGTCTACGTGGTGAACACACAATGGAAGAACGTCTAGCGAAAGAAATCATGGATGCTGCTAACAACACTGGCGCTTCTGTTAAAAAACGCGAAGACACACACAAAATGGCAGACGCAAACCGCGCATTTGCTCATTATCGTTGGTAAGATCCTCTCTGTCTGTCGCGTAAAGTGGCAGCAGAAAGTCAATTTACAATCGATTTAAATAAAGAGAGGAGTAAACATACAAAATGGCAAGAGAATTTTCACTTGAAAAAACTCGTAACATTGGTATCATGGCCCACGTTGATGCTGGTAAAACAACAACAACTGAGCGTATCTTGTACTACACTGGTAAAATCCATAAAATCGGTGAAACCCATGAAGGTGCTTCACAAATGGACTGGATGGAACAAGAACAAGAACGTGGTATCACGATTACATCCGCTGCGACAACTGCACAGTGGAAAGGCTACCGTGTAAATATCATCGATACTCCAGGACACGTGGACTTCACAATTGAAGTACAACGTTCTCTACGCGTATTAGATGGTGCGGTAACAGTTCTTGACTCTCAATCAGGTGTAGAACCTCAAACAGAAACTGTTTGGCGTCAAGCGACTGAATATAAAGTTCCTCGTATTGTATTCTGTAACAAAATGGATAAAATCGGTGCGGACTTCTTCTATTCAGTAGAATCATTACATGATCGTTTACAAGCAAACGCTCATCCAATTCAAATTCCAATCGGAGCTGAAGAAGACTTCACTGGAATCATTGACTTGATTAAAATGAAAGCTGAAATCTACACAAATGATTTGGGAACAGATATTCAAGAAACTGATATTCCTGAAGATTATTTAGAAAAAGCGCAAGAATGGCGCGAAAAATTAGTTGAAGCTGTTGCTGAAACTGACGAAGACTTAATGATGAAATATCTTGAAGGTGAAGAAATCACTGAAGAAGAATTAGTCGCTGGTATCCGTCAAGCAACAATCAACGTTGAGTTCTTCCCTGTATTAGCTGGTTCAGCATTCAAGAATAAAGGGGTTCAATTAATGTTGGACGCTGTTCTTGATTACTTACCATCTCCATTAGATATCGATGCTATCAAAGGGATCGATACTAAAACAGACGAAGAAACAACTCGTCCAGCTGATGACGAAGCACCTTTCGCTTCATTAGCATTTAAAGTTATGACTGACCCATTCGTAGGTCGTTTAACTTTCTTCCGTGTTTATTCTGGTGTCCTTGAAAGTGGTTCATACGTATTGAACGCTTCAAAAGGCAAAAAAGAACGTATCGGTCGTATCCTACAAATGCACGCCAACACTCGTCAAGAAATTGACAAAGTGTACTCTGGTGATATCGCTGCTGCTGTTGGTCTAAAAGACACAACAACTGGTGATACATTATGTGCATTAGATGCACCAGTTATTCTTGAATCTATTGAATTCCCTGATCCAGTTATCCAAGTCGCTGTTGAACCTAAATCAAAAGCTGACCAAGATAAAATGGGCGTGGCTCTACAAAAACTTGCTGAAGAAGATCCATCATTCCGCGTTGAAACAAACGTTGAAACTGGTGAAACAGTTATCTCTGGTATGGGTGAATTGCACTTAGACGTTTTAGTAGACCGTATGAAACGTGAATTCAAAGTTGAAGCTAACGTAGGTGCTCCTCAAGTATCTTACCGCGAAACATTCCGTGCTGCGACTAAAGCAGAAGGTAAATTCGTTCGTCAGTCTGGTGGTAAAGGACAATACGGTCACGTATGGGTTGAATTTACACCAAATGAAGAAGGTAAAGGCTTCGAGTTTGAAAACGCAATTGTCGGTGGTGTGGTTCCTCGTGAATACATCCCAGCAGTTGAAAAAGGGTTAGAAGACTCTATGAACAACGGTGTTCTTGCTGGTTATCCATTAGTTGATATCAAAGCAAAACTTTACGATGGTTCATACCACGATGTCGATTCAAATGAAACGGCCTTCCGTGTAGCTGCTTCTATGGCATTGAAAGCTGCGGCTAAAAATGCAAACCCAGTTATTTTAGAACCAATGATGAAAGTTACAATTACTGTTCCTGAAGATTACTTAGGTGATATCATGGGACACGTAACAAGTCGTCGTGGACGTGTTGAAGGTATGGAAGCACACGGTAACTCTCAAATCGTTAATGCGATGGTACCTTTAGCTGAAATGTTTGGTTATGCTACAACATTACGTTCAGCAACACAAGGACGCGGTACATTTATGATGGTATTTGACCACTATGAAGACGTACCTAAGTCTGTTCAAGAAGAAATCATCAAGAAAAACGGCGGCAACGCATAATTTTTCTTGAGAATAAAAGGTTTGTTTTTAGAACTATCCTTTTTTCAAGATTTCGTGTAAAATAGCTTATGATGATCAGACGATTTTTAGTAACGTCTATCACATATAAAACAAACAATAAAATTTATATTTTTAGGAGGAACATTCAAAATGGCAAAAGAAAAATTTGACCGTTCTAAATCCCATGTTAACATTGGTACTATCGGACACGTTGACCATGGTAAAACTACATTAACAGCTGCAATTGCTACTGTATTATCAAAACACGGTGGCGGGGAAGCACAAAGCTACGATTCTATCGATAACGCTCCAGAAGAAAAAGAACGTGGAATCACAATCAACACTTCTCATATCGAATATGAAACTGAAACTCGTCACTATGCACACGTTGACTGCCCAGGACACGCGGACTACGTTAAAAACATGATCACTGGTGCTGCTCAAATGGACGGAGCTATCTTAGTAGTTTCTGCTGCTGATGGTCCTATGCCTCAAACACGTGAACATATCTTATTATCACGTAACGTTGGTGTACCATACATCGTTGTATTCTTAAACAAAATGGATATGGTTGATGACGAAGAATTATTAGAATTAGTAGAAATGGAAGTTCGTGACTTATTATCAGAATACGATTTCCCAGGCGATGATGTTCCAGTTATCGCAGGTTCTGCTTTGAAAGCTTTAGAAGGCGACGAGTCTTATGAAGAAAAAATCTTAGAATTAATGGCTGCAGTTGATGAATATATCCCAACTCCAGAACGTGATACTGACAAACCATTCATGATGCCAGTCGAAGACGTATTCTCAATCACTGGACGTGGTACTGTTGCTACAGGCCGTGTTGAACGTGGTGAAGTTCGCGTTGGTGACGAAGTTGAAATCGTTGGTATTAAAGACGAAACATCTAAAACAACTGTTACAGGTGTTGAAATGTTCCGTAAATTATTAGACTACGCTGAAGCAGGCGACAACATCGGTGCTTTATTACGTGGTGTAGCACGTGAAGATATCGAACGTGGACAAGTATTAGCTAAACCAGCTACAATCACTCCACACACAAAATTCAAAGCTGAAGTATACGTATTATCAAAAGAAGAAGGCGGACGTCACACTCCATTCTTCACTAACTACCGTCCTCAATTCTACTTCCGTACAACAGACGTTACTGGTGTTGTAGAATTGCCAGAAGGTACTGAAATGGTAATGCCTGGTGATAACGTTGCTATGGACGTTGAATTAATTCACCCAATCGCTATCGAAGACGGAACTCGTTTCTCTATTCGTGAAGGCGGACGTACTGTAGGTTCAGGCGTTGTTACTGAAATCGTTAAATAATTAACTTTTTAACTATAGCTTTAACCAGCGTGAAAAACTGGGGTATTCGGACGTAAGACCAGAGAATTTATTCTCTGGTCTTTTTTTTGTTTAGGAATTGGCTGGCTAAAAAATAAGCCAATTGGCTGTTTTAGCAGACTTGTTTCTTCCGTATACTTGGAGAAAAAGGTTAGGTGATTTAATGGAAAAAGTATTGACGATTGCAGGCTCCGATTCAACTGGAGGGGCAGGGATTCAAGCAGATTTAAAAACATTTGAAGAGTATGGAGTTTTTGGATTTTCAAGTTTAACCTCGATTGTGACGATGGATCCTACGACAGGCTGGTCACATGAAGTAACTGAATTGCCAGAAACGCTCTTAGAAAAACAATTGATTTCGGTTTTTGCAGGCGGTCCAGTAGCGGCCTTGAAAACAGGGATGATGGGCAATGAACAAAATATTAAAATGGCTAGCAAATACATTAAACAAGAAAAAATTCAAAAAGTCGTGATTGACCCAGTCATTGCTTGTAAGGGAACGGCACAAATTCTGCAACCCAAAAGTGTGGAAGGCCTAAAAAACGATTTACTGCCATTAGCATTAGTTGCTACGCCTAATTTAATTGAAGCGGGCATCTTATCTGGTTTAGGCGAAATTTCTTCAGTGGCGGAGATGGAAGAAGCGGCAAAACGAATTGTACAAATGGGAGCCAAACATGTCGTGGTTAAAGGGGGACATCGCTTAGCTGGTGAAAAAGCACTGGACTTATTTTACGATGGTCACACCGCGCATCTTTTGGAAAATGAATTATATCCAACTGATTATAATCATGGTGCAGGTTGTACTTTTTCAGCGGCAATCACAGCTGGCTTGGCGAAAGGTTATTCGGTGTTAGAAGCAGTAACTTTAGCGAAAAAATTTGTAGCAGCGGCGATTAAACACGGTATTCAAGTTAATCCTTATGTGGGGCACGTATGGCATGGCGCATACACTCATGCGGAACAACGGATGTGTAAGAAAGCATAATATTTAGAACTAGAGGAGTCTGTCAAGGACTGGCTCTAGTTTTTTTGTGATAAAGAATAACAATAGTAGGTATTACGTTAAAAGAATGTTCAAATTTTTAAAAGAGGAGTAGAATAGAACTGTAATTGCAAAAAAAGAAGCGGAACATAGAAGGGGTGTTAACTTTTCTGTGCTTCAGTTTAGAACGGACTGTGGTGTTTGTTTTGACGAACTACCGGAAAGCGACTTCTTTTTGTTTTGGCTTCAAATGGTATTTAATGGAGGGTATGCAATGTTAGAAAAAGAAACGTACAGTCAACTGTTTAAATGGTCTTTTTCAAAAAAGACACAAGTCACATACTGGGATGGTACCGTCAAAGAGTATGGGCAAGGGTCGGAGGATCCGGTTTTTAAAATTGTATTCAATGAAAAAATTCCTGTGAAGGATTTACTGAATAACGCTTCGTTAACTTTAGGGGAAGCCTACATGGATCGCAAAATTGAAATCGAAGGCGATATCCAAGCACTGATTTATGATGTGTATAACCAAAAGGATAGCTTTTTACACAATGCTAAATTTATTAAATGGCTTCCTAAAGAAAGTCATTCAAAAAAACGCTCGCAAGAGGATATTCACAGCCATTACGATCTAGGAAATGATTTTTACAAAAAATGGCTTGACCAAACAATGACGTATTCATGTGCTTATTTTAAAACGCCTGAAGATACATTAGAACAAGCGCAAGTGAATAAAGTGCATCATATTTTAGATAAATTGTTTATCAAAGAGGGCGACACTTTACTGGATATTGGCTGCGGCTGGGGCACGTTAATTTTAACTGCGGTGAAAGAATATGGAGCCAAAGCAACTGGGATTACATTAAGTGAAGAGCAATTTCATCATATTCGCCATATTATAGAAAAAGAAGGTCTACAAGATCGAATGACTGTCAAATTGATGGATTATCGTGATTTAAAAGGAGAGTCTTTTGACCATATTACGAGTGTTGGGATGTTTGAACATGTCGGTGCGGAAAATCTACATGAATATTTTGACGTCGTTCAACGAAACTTAGCGCCTAAAGGTACGGCGTTGATTCATGGGATCAGTCGCCAACAAGGTGGGGCTAAAAATGCTTGGATTAATCGCTATATTTTCCCTGGTGGCTATATTCCTGGTGTCACTGAGCTAGTCGGCCATATGACAGAAAATGATTTGCAAGTGATTGACTTGGAAAGTTTGCGCAGAGATTATCAATTGACGTTGGAACATTGGACAAAAAACTTCCATAATATAGAAACAGAAATTGTTGACGAAAAAGGGGAGCGCTTCTATCGAATGTGGGACTTATATTTGCAAGCATGTGCAGCCTCATTCCAAGCAAGCAATATTGATGTTATTCAATATTTATTGGTTCATCCAGATAACAATGATATTCCAATGCGCCGGATTGGTTAATAGAATAAAAAAGAAAGAATTTGAGATTCTGGTAAAAAAGGAATCCCAAATTCTTTTTTTATAAAAATAGGATGAAAAGAATTGAAAAACAAAACAAATGCTTTTCAAAACAAGAAAAAATTCTTTCGAAAAAACGCAGAAAATCCTTGCTAACACTATCCTTTCATAGTATAATCAAAAAGGTGCTGTTTACAGGAGTGTAAAAAGCATTGGTAGATCAACGATTTGATTTGCCGGCTGTGAAGCGAGAGGTTGCGACACGCTCGGACGCTTTGCCATGAACGAGCATGCCGGATAAATTTTCGTGGAGCTATGTCTACTTTTAAAATAGGCGAAGGAGGGAACAAGATGGCAAAACAAAAAATTCGTATCCGTTTAAAAGCGTATGAACACCGTATTTTAGATCAATCAGCGGATAAAATTGTGGAAACAGCAAAAAGAACTGGAGCTGACGTATCAGGTCCGATTCCATTACCAACAGAACGCTCACTTTACACAGTTATTCGTGCGACTCATAAATACAAAGATTCTCGCGAACAATTCGAAATGCGTACTCACAAACGTCTAATTGACATTGTGAACCCAACACCAAAAACAGTTGACGCTCTAATGAAGCTTGACTTACCGTCTGGTGTTAATATTGAAATCAAACTATAAAATTAAGATGGAGGTGTACTCATGACCAAAGGAATCTTAGGGAAAAAAGTGGGAATGACACAAATCTTTACTGAGTCTGGTGAATTAATTCCAGTAACAGTAGTTGAAGCTACGCCAAACGTAGTTTTACAAGTAAAAACTGTTGAAACTGACGGATACGAAGCTATCCAAGTTGGTTACCAAGACAAACGTGAAGTTTTATCAAACAAACCTGCGAAAGGTCATGTTGCAAAAGCAAACACGGCTCCTAAGCGCTTCATTAAAGAATTCAAGAATGTTGAGCTAGGAGAATATGAAGTAGGTAAAGAAATCAAAGTAGATGTTTTCCAAGCAGGAGACGTTGTTGATGTTACAGGTACTACGAAAGGTAAAGGATTCCAAGGGGCAATCAAACGTCACGGCCAAAGCCGCGGACCTATGTCTCATGGTTCTCGTTATCACCGTCGTCCTGGGTCAATGGGTCCAGTAGCGCCTAACCGTGTATTTAAAAATAAACGACTAGCCGGCCGTATGGGTGGCGACCGCGTAACAATTCAAAACCTTGAAGTTGTTAAAGTGGACGTAGAAAGAAATGTTATCTTAATCAAAGGAAACATTCCTGGAGCGAAAAAATCTTTAATCACAATCAAATCAGCTGTGAAAGCTAAATAAGTGTAGGGAAAGGAGGAACTAAGGAATGCCGAATGTAGCATTATTCAAACAAGATGGAACTCAAAACGGTGAAATCACTTTAAATGAAGAAATCTTCGGAATCGAACCTAATGAAAGTGTTGTCTATGATGCAATCATCATGCAACGTGCTTCATTAAGACAAGGAACACACGCAGTTAAAAATCGTAGCGCTGTTCGTGGCGGTGGCCGCAAACCATGGCGTCAAAAAGGAACTGGTCGTGCTCGTCAAGGTTCAATCCGTTCACCACAATGGCGTGGAGGTGGCGTAGTCTTTGGACCAACACCGCGTTCATACAGCTACAAACTTCCTAAAAAAGTTCGTCGCTTAGCAATGAAATCTGTATTATCAGACAAAGTTGCTGAAAATAACTTGGTAGCAGTAGAAGGTTTAAGCTTCGATGCACCAAAAACAAAAGAATTCAAACAAGTTCTTGCTAACTTGTCTATCGATACTAAAGTATTAGTTGTTTTAGAAAATGGTAACGACTTTGCAGCTTTATCAGCTCGTAACTTACCAAACGTTTCTGTAGTAACTTCTGATAACGTTAGTGTGTTAGATGTTGTGTCAGCTAACAAAGTCTTGGCAACACAAACAGCTCTTACTCAAATTGAGGAGGTGCTTGCATAATGGAATTACTAGACGTAATCAAACGCCCAGTGATCACTGAAAAATCCATGTTAGCTATGGACGAAAAGAAATATACTTTCGAAGTGGACACTCGCGCAAACAAAACTTTAGTAAAACAAGCTGTTGAATCAGCATTCGATGTTAAAGTAGCAAACGTAAACATCTTAAACGTGCGTCCAAAATTCAAACGCATGGGTAAATATGCAGGTTATACAAAAAAACGTCGCAAAGCGATCGTTACATTAACTGAAGATTCAAAAGAAATTCAATTATTTGAAGCTGCTGAATAAGCAGTCCTGAACAATATCAACGTAGGAGGGAAATAAGACGTGGCGATTAAAAAGTACAAACCTACCACAAATGGCCGTCGTAACATGACAAGTTCTGATTTCGCTGAAATCACAACTTCAACACCAGAAAAATCATTGTTACAGCCATTAAAAAACAATGCCGGTCGTAACAACAACGGTCGCATTACGGTTCGTCACCAAGGTGGCGGTCACAAACGTCAATACCGTGTGATTGACTTCAAACGTAATAAAGATAACGTCGCAGCGGTTGTTAAAACGATCGAGTACGATCCAAACCGTTCTGCTAACATCGCGTTAGTTCATTACGAAGACGGGGTTAAGGCATACATCTTAGCACCAAAAGGATTAGAAGTAGGCATGCGCCTAGTATCTGGTCCAGAAGCAGATATTAAAGTAGGTAACGCATTACCATTGGAAAACATTCCAGTTGGTACAGTTATCCACAACATTGAAATGAAACCTGGTAAAGGTGGACAATTAATCCGTTCAGCTGGAACAAGCGCGCAAGTACTTGGTAAAGAAGGCAAATACGTATTAATCCGCTTAAACTCTGGCGAAGTTCGTATGATCTTAGCAACTTGCCGTGCAACAATCGGTTCAGTTGGTAACGAACAACACGAATTAATCAACATTGGTAAAGCTGGCCGCTCTCGTTGGATGCGTAAACGCCCAACTGTTCGTGGTAGCGTAATGAACCCTAACGATCACCCACACGGTGGTGGTGAAGGTAAAACACCAATTGGACGTAAAGCGCCAGTATCTCCATGGGGTCAACCGGCAATTGGATACAAAACACGTAATAAAAAAGCTAAATCAGACAAACTTATCGTTCGTCGTCGTACTAAATAATTTTTTTGACCATGTGTCGTACATTTTGAGAGGAGGTTCACCATGGGTCGTAGTTTAAAAAAAGGACCTTTCGTCGATGATCATTTGATGAAAAAGGTCGAAGCACAACAAGGTGCCGAAAAGAAAAAAGTAATTAAAACTTGGTCTCGCCGCTCTACAATTTTTCCATCATTCGTAGGTTTCACAATCGCTGTATATGATGGACGGAAACATGTCCCTGTTTACATTCAAGAAGACATGGTAGGACATAAATTAGGTGAATTTGCACCAACTAGAACTTATCGTGGCCACGTTGCTGACGATAAAAAAACTAAACGCTAATTTTGAGGGGAGGATATGCAAATGTCAGAACAAATTACATCAGCTAAAGCAACTGCAAAAACAGTTCGCACTTCACCTCGTAAAGCACGTTTAGTAATCGATCTTATCAGAGGGAAAAGCGTTGCGGATGCAATTTCAATCTTGAAATTCACACCGAACAAGTCTGCTGGAATCATTGAAAAAGTTTTAATGTCAGCAGTTGCTAACGCAGAAAACAACTTTGACTTAGACGTTGAAAGCTTAGTCGTATCTGAAGCATTTGTTAACGAAGGACCAACAATGAAACGTTTCCGTCCTCGTGCAAAAGGTTCAGCTTCACCAATCAACAAACGTACTAGTCACATCACAGTAGTTGTAACAGAGAAATAAGTCTCATGAAATAGGCTGTTTTCTTTATGAAAACAGAGCTTAAACATTTAAGAGGAGGGACAATCAGTGGGTCAAAAAGTACATCCAATTGGAATGCGTGTAGGCATCATCCGCGACTGGGATGCGAAATGGTATGCTGAAAAAGAGTATGCTGAATTCTTACACGAAGATTTAAGAATCCGTAAATTTATCGCAACAAAACTTGCTGATGCTGCTGTATCTACAATTGAAATCGAACGCGCTGCAAACCGTGTTAACATTTCAATTCACACAGCTAAACCAGGTATGGTTATCGGTAAAGGCGGATCTGAAGTCGAAAACCTAAGAAAAGAATTAAACAAATTAACTGGCAAACGAGTTCACATCAACATCGTTGAAATCAAAAAACCAGATTTAGATGCAAAATTAGTAGGCGAAGGAATTGCACGTCAATTAGAAAACCGTGTTGCTTTCCGTCGTGCTCAAAAACAAGCCATCCAACGCGCAATGCGTGCTGGCGCTAAAGGAATCAAAACTCAAGTATCAGGTCGTCTAAACGGTGCGGATATCGCTCGTTCAGAAGGATACTCTGAAGGAACTGTACCACTTCACACATTACGTGCGGACATTGATTACGCATGGGAAGAAGCGGACACTACTTACGGAAAACTAGGAGTTAAAGTGTGGATCTATCGTGGAGAAATTCTTCCAACGAAAAAAAACACTGAGAAAGGAGGGAAATAATCATGTTAGTACCTAAACGTGTAAAACACCGTCGTGAATTCCGCGGAAAAATGCGCGGTGAAGCTAAAGGCGGAAAAGAAGTAGCATTTGGTGAATGGGGTTTACAAGCAACTGAATCTCACTGGATTACTAACCGTCAAATCGAAGCAGCCCGTATTGCAATGACTCGTTACATGAAACGTGGCGGGAAAGTATGGATTAAAATTTTCCCTCACAAGTCTTACACAAGTAAAGCTATCGGCGTACGTATGGGTAAAGGTAAAGGGGCACCAGAAGGCTGGGTATCACCAGTTAAACGTGGTAAAATCATGTTTGAAATCGCAGGCGTTCCTGAAGAAGTAGCTCGTGAAGCTCTTCGTCTTGCATCTCACAAATTGCCGGTAAAAACTAAGATCGTAAAACGTGAGGAAATGGGTGGTGAATCGAATGAAGGTTAAAGAAATCAGAGAATTAACCACTGCCGAAATGCTAGATAAAGAAAAACAATTAAAAGAAGAATTGTTCAACTTAAGATTCCAATTAGCAACAGGTCAATTAGAAAACACTGCACGTATTAAAGAAGTACGTCAATCGATTGCACGCATCAAAACAGTATTGCGTGAACAAGCTAACTAATAGTGGAAGGAGGCCAAACGCGTATGACTGAAGAAAGAAATCAACGTAAAGTTTACCAAGGTCGCGTGGTATCAGACAAAATGGATAAAACAATCACAGTTGTCGTTGAAACAAAGAAAAACCACCCTATCTATGGCAAACGTATGAAATATTCTAAAAAATATAAAGCGCATGATGAAAACAACACAGCGAAAGTTGGAGACATCGTAAAAATCATGGAAACTCGTCCATTATCAGCTACAAAACGTTTCCGTTTACTAGAGGTAGTCGAAGAAGCAGTTATTATCTAATAAAACGAGAATTTCCTAATAGATTGAAGCACAAAATCTGAAAGGGGGATACACATCGTGATCCAACAAGAAAGTCGTTTAAGAGTCGCTGACAATTCTGGCGCACGTGAAATTTTAACGATCAAAGTCCTAGGCGGATCTGGTCGTAAAACTGCTAACATCGGTGACGTTATTGTTGCTACTGTCAAACAAGCAACGCCAGGTGGGGTTGTTAAAAAAGGTGAAGTAGTTAAAGCCGTTATCGTTCGTACAAAATCTGGCGCTCGTCGTGCTGACGGTTCTTACATCAAATTTGATGAAAATGCTGCGGTAATTATCCGTGACGATAAAAGCCCACGCGGAACACGTATCTTCGGACCAGTTGCACGTGAATTACGTGAAAACAACTTCATGAAGATCGTTTCTCTAGCACCAGAAGTATTATAATCTCGAGCCCACGTTAAAGGAGGTGCGAAACAGTAATGTTTGTTAAAAAAGGCGATAAAGTAAAAGTTATCACTGGTAAAGATAAAAACAAAGAAGGCGTTGTCTTAGCAGCGTTTCCTAAACAAGATAAAGTTATCGTTGAAGGTGTCAACGTCGTTAAAAAACACCAAAAACCAAACCAAGCAGCCCCACAAGGTGGAATCCTTGAAGTGGAAGCGCCAATTCATGTTTCTAATGTAATGGTGATTGATCCTTCAAACGGAGAAGCTACTAAAGTTGCGTTTAAAGAAGTCGACGGCAAAAAAGTCCGCGTTTCTAAAAAAACAGGTGAAGTTTTAGATAAATAAAAATTGCGGAAGGAGGGCTTACTGAATGAACCGCCTGAAAGAAAAATATATTAAAGAAGTAACACCATCATTGGTGGAAAAATTTAATTACAGCTCAGTTATGCAAACACCTAAAGTTGATAAAATCGTTATCAACATGGGTGTGGGTGATGCAGTATCAAATGCTAAAAACTTAGACAAAGCTGTTGAAGAATTAGCATTAATCACTGGTCAAAAACCACTTATCACAAAAGCTAAAAAATCTATCGCTGGATTCCGTTTACGTGAAGGAATGCCAATCGGTGCGAAAGTAACGCTACGCGGCGAAAGAATGTACGAATTTTTAGATAAATTAGTAACAGTTTCTTTACCTCGTGTACGTGACTTCCACGGTGTCAGCAAAAAAGCTTTCGATGGTCGTGGTAACTATACTTTAGGTATTAAAGAACAATTAATCTTCCCAGAAGTTGATTATGATTTAGTAGATAAAGTACGCGGTATGGACATCGTAATTGTTACAACAGCGAACACTGACGAAGAGTCTCGCGAATTGTTGGCACAATTAGGTATGCCATTCCAAAAATAATATAAGGAGGCGAACTACGTGGCTAAAAAATCAATGATTGCTAAAAACAAACGTCCTGCTAAACATTCAACACAAGCTTATACTCGTTGTGAACGTTGTGGACGTCCACATTCAGTTTATCGTAAATTTCATCTTTGCCGTATTTGCTTCCGCGAACTTGCCTATAAAGGTCAAATTCCCGGCGTGAAGAAAGCTAGCTGGTAAACAAGTAAACTCGCATAAAGGAGGTAAATAGTTCAATGGTCATGACAGATCCAATTGCAGATTTTCTAACTCGCATTCGTAATGCGAACATGGTTAAACATGAAACTTTAGAAGTACCTGCTTCAAAAATCAAACGTGATATCGCAGAAATCCTGAAACGTGAAGGATTTATCCGCGACGTAGAATACATCGAAGATGACAAACAAGGCGTAATCCGTGTTTTCCTAAAATATGGTAAAAACGAAGAACGTGTTATCACAAACTTAAAACGTATTTCTAAACCAGGTTTACGTGCATACGTAAAAGCTGACGAAGTACCAAAAGTATTAAACGGTCTAGGAATTGCAATCATCTCTACATCAGAGGGTGTAATTACTGACAAAGAAGCTAGAGCGAAAAATATCGGCGGCGAAGTAATCGCCTACGTATGGTAATTCTAAAAAATACACAAGGAGGTGTCTCTAAGTGAGCCGTATTGGTAATAAAGTTGTTGTTCTTCCTGCTGGTGTTGAAATCAAGCAAGACGGAAACAACATTACAGTTAAAGGACCTAAAGGTGAATTAACACGCGAATTTTCTTCTGATATCAAAATGAACATCGAAGGAAACGAAGTGACATTCACTCGTCCAAACGATTCAAAAGAAATGAAAACAATCCACGGAACAACTCGTGCAAACTTCAACAACATGGTTGTTGGTGTTTCTGAAGGTTTCCAAAAAGCACTTGAACTTATCGGGGTCGGATACCGTGCCCAAGTACAAGGCAACAAATTAACTTTAAACGTTGGTTATTCTCATCCTGTCGAAATGACAGCACCAGAAGGCGTAACATTTGAAGTACCTGCGAACACACAAGTTATCGTTAAAGGCATCAACAAAGAAGTTGTTGGTGAATTAGCTGCTAACATCCGTGGCGTTCGTCCTCCAGAACCTTATAAAGGCAAAGGGATTCGCTATGTTGGTGAATTTGTACGCCGTAAAGAAGGTAAAACTGGTAAATAATAACAGCTGTGTAGAAAACAGAAGTCAACAACAAGCAACTGTCATTTTATGGGATTTTTCCAATAAAATGCTTTTGTCTTGTCTGCCAGCTTCTCTTTTCCGTAATCTGCTGACTGCTTGAAATATTAGTAGTAAACATTAAATCAAAGAGGTGAAAATTGTGATTACAAAACCAGATAAAAACAAAACACGTCAAAAGAGACATCGTCGTGTACGTAACAAAATCTCTGGTACTGCTGAGTGCCCACGCTTGAACATTTTCCGTTCTAACAAAAACATCTACGCGCAAGTCATTGATGACGTAGCGGGTGTGACGCTAGCAAGTGCCTCTGCCTTGGATAAAGAAATTTCAGGTGGAACAAAAACAGAAACAGCTGCAGCTGTTGGTAAACTAGTTGCTGAACGTGCCGCTGAAAAAGGCATCAAAAAAGTAGTCTTCGACCGTGGTGGATACCTTTACCATGGCCGCGTGCAAGCTTTAGCTGAAGCTGCTCGTGAAAATGGACTAGAATTTTAGGAGAAGGAGGAACACCATTCATGGTTTATATTGATCCAAAACATTTGGAATTAGAAGACCGCGTTGTAGCAATCAACCGTGTAACAAAAGTTGTTAAAGGTGGACGTCGTTTACGTTTCGCAGCTTTAGTTGTTGTCGGTGACAAAAACGGACACGTTGGTTTCGGTACTGGTAAAGCACAAGAAGTACCTGAAGCTATCCGTAAAGCAATCGAAGACGCGAAGAAAAACTTAGTTGAAGTGCCTATGGTTGGTTCTACTATCCCGCACGAAGTAATTGGCGTATTCGGTGGCGGCCGTATCCTTATGAAACCTGCAGTAGAAGGTTCTGGGGTAGCTGCTGGTGGACCAGTTCGTGCCGTATTGGAATTAGCTGGTGTAGCAGATATTACATCTAAATCACTAGGTTCAAACACACCTATTAACGTTGTTCGCGCAACTGTTGAAGGTCTAAAACAATTAAAACGTGCCGAAGAAGTGGCAGCACTTCGCGGTAAATCTGTAGAAGAAATTATCGGTTAAGGAGGACAAAAATAATGGCTGAATTAAAAATTACTTTAAAACGCAGTGTTATCGGACGTCCTCAAAACCAACGTGCTACAGTTAAAGCGTTAGGTTTAGGTAAAGTGAATAGTACTGTTACAAAACCTGCCAATGAAGCAATCAAAGGTATGGTTAACACTATTTCACATTTAGTGGACGTAGAAGAAGTTTAAGATTTATAGATTTGTAATAGAAGATTGCTTAAGGAGGTGCCAAACCTATGAAACTTCATGAATTAAAACCTGCTGAGGGCTCACGCCAAGTACGTAACCGTGTTGGACGTGGTACTTCATCTGGTAATGGTAAAACAGCTGGCCGTGGACAAAAAGGGCAAAAAGCCCGTTCAGGCGGTGGTGTTCGTTTAGGATTTGAAGGGGGTCAAACTCCATTATTCCGTCGTTTACCAAAACGTGGGTTTACAAACATTAATCGTAAAGATTACGCTGTTGTGAACTTAGATACTTTAAACCGTTTTGAAGATGGAACAGAAGTAACTCCTGTTGTCCTAAAAGAAGCAGGAATCGTTAAAAACGAAAAAGCGGGAATCAAAGTTCTTGCAGATGGTGAGTTAACGAAAAAATTAACTGTGAAAGCAGCTAAATTCTCGAAATCAGCACAAGAAGCTATCGAAGCTGCTGGTGGTTCAATCGAGGTGATCTAATTGTTCAAGCTATTAAAGAACGCCTTTAAAGTCAAAGACATTAGATCAAAAATCTTATTTACAGTTTTAATCTTGTTTGTATTTCGCCTAGGTGCGCACATTACTGTGCCCGGGGTGAATGCAAAGGGATTGTCTGATTTAAGTAGCTTACCCTTTTTGAATATGTTGAATATGGTGAGTGGTAGTGCCATGCAAAACTTCTCTATCTTCTCGATGGGGGTTTCGCCATACATTACAGCCTCTATTATTATTCAACTATTGCAAATGGATATTGTACCTAGATTTGTAGAATGGTCAAAACAAGGGGAAGTTGGGCGTAAGAAATTAAATCAAGCTACAAGATATCTAACGATTGTCTTGGGTGTGGCTCAGTCAATGGGGATCACTGCTGGTTTTAATAGCTTAAGTCAAACTGGGATTGTCAACAATCCAACCTTAGGTACCTTTGTGATGATTGCAGTTATTTTAACTGCTGGGACGATGTTTGTGACTTGGATGGGTGAACAAATTACAGAAAAAGGAATCGGAAATGGTGTTTCAATGATTATCTTTGCCGGGATTATTTCTCGTTTGCCAGAAGCAGTCAAAGAAATCTATGAAGATTACTTCGTCAATATCGAGTCTTCTCGTATTTGGCAATCTGTTATTTTCATTGCAATCTTAGTTATTGCTATTTTGGTGATTGTTACAGTCGTAACGTTCTTCCAACAAGCAGAACGTAAGATTCCAATCCAATATACAAAACGTGTTTCTGGTGCACCAACAAGTAGTTATTTACCGTTAAAAGTAAATGCTGCTGGGGTTATTCCAGTTATCTTTGCCAGCTCGTTAATTGCAACACCAAATGCCATTTTACAAGCTTTCTCATCAAAATTCGCTGGTGAAAATTGGTATGACATTATGACAAAAATCTTCAGTTATAACACAGTTCCAGGGGCAATCATCTATACTGTCCTAATCGTTGCGTTTACGTTCTTCTATGCATTTGTTCAAGTAAACCCTGAGAAATTAGCGGAAAACTTACAAAAACAAGGAAGCTACATTCCAAGCGTGCGACCAGGTAAAGGTACAGAAGAATATGTATCTGGCGTGTTAATGAGATTAAGTGTTGTCGGCTCAATTTTCCTAGGACTTGTTGCTTTACTTCCAATCATTGCGCAAATGGTTTGGAACTTACCTCAATCAATCGGTTTAGGTGGAACAAGTTTACTAATCGTTATCGGGGTTGCATTAGAAACAACGAAACAATTAGAAGGATTAATGATGAAACGTCAATATGTCGGCTTTATCAATAAGTAAGAATCGAGTGTTGAGGTTTTACCTCAGCACCATTCTCACATATGGCTAGCTTCATAAGCCGGTCTTTAAAATTAGGAGGAGAATATATGAACCTCATTTTAATGGGATTACCTGGAGCAGGTAAAGGCACCCAAGCAGAAAAAATCATTGATACGTATGGCATTCCACATATTTCTACTGGAGATATGTTCCGTGCAGCAATGAAAAATGAAACTGCCTTGGGCCTAGAAGCGAAATCTTATATCGATAAAGGTGAACTGGTTCCTGACGAAGTAACAAACGGAATTGTTAAAGAACGCCTTGCTGAACCAGACACAGACAAAGGATTCCTATTAGATGGTTTCCCACGTACACTGGATCAAGCAAAAGCATTAGATACAATGCTTAAAGAATTAAACAAAAAAATTGATGCTGTCATTGACATCCATGTAGAAGAAGATGTATTAATCGAGCGTTTAGCTGGACGATTCATCTGTCGCACATGTGGCGCAACGTATCATAAATTATTCAACCCGCCAAAAGTTGAAGGCACTTGTGATCGCTGCGGCGGACATGAATTCTACCAAAGAGAAGATGATAAGCCCGAAACGGTTAAAAATCGTTTGGCAGTCAACATTGAAAGTAGCGCACCAATCTTAGCTTTCTATAAAGAACAAGGCTTGATGCATACAATCGATGGCAATCGCGAAATCGATACTGTTTTTTCTGATGTGAAAAAAATCATTGACGAAAACTAATTTCCAATTGCCCGCAGTTTAACCCTGTTGTTGTATTCAGTTTCTCTTGCCAAAACATAACTAAATATGGTAGAATATATCAGTCCGACTTCTACAGTTTTGTGACATCAAAATGAATAACGAAGTTAGTTGAGAATTTCTAGGTGGGAGCTGGAGTTTCCGCCGTTTTATCGTGTGAAAACGCGAAACAAGTACAAGGAGGTACTGTGCGTGGCAAAAGAAGATATGATTGAAGTCGAAGGTACAGTCGTCGAAACTTTGCCGAATGCAATGTTTAAAGTCGAACTAGAAAATGGACACCAAGTTCTTGCTACTGTTTCAGGTAAAATCCGTATGCACTACATCCGTATCTTACCTGGTGACAAAGTAACAGTTGAATTATCACCGTATGATTTAACGCGTGGCCGTATTACTTATCGCTTTAAATAATTGTACTCCGTAAAACCACAGGAGGTATTATCATGAAAGTAAGACCATCAGTAAAACCAATGTGTGAACATTGTAAAGTAATTCGCCGTAAAGGACGTGTTATGGTTATTTGCCCAGCAAATCCAAAACATAAACAACGTCAAGGATAATTAGGAGGTGTAACGAATAATGGCTCGTATTGCAGGAGTAGACATCCCTCGTGACAAACGTGTAGTAGTTTCTCTTACTTACATTTATGGTATTGGTAACACTACAGCTAAAAAAGTTTTAGCAAACGTTGGCGTATCTGAAGATGTTCGTGTACGTGATTTAACAAACGAACAAACAGATGCGATTCGTGCGGAAATTGATAAGTTAAAAGTTGAAGGGGATCTTCGTCGTGAAGTGAACTTAAACATCAAACGCTTGATGGAAATCGGTTCATACCGTGGAATCCGTCACCGTCGTGGATTACCAACTCGTGGACAAAACACGAAAAATAATGCACGTACTCGTAAAGGCCCTACTAAAACAGTAGCAGGCAAGAAAAAATAATTCCTAAGTGAAGGAGGTTAGAACTTCATGGCAGCAAAAAAAGTTAGTCGTAAACGCCGTGTCAAAAAGAATATAGAATCAGGTGTAGCACATATCCATTCTACATTCAACAATACAATCGTAATGATTACTGATACACATGGTAATGCATTAGCATGGTCATCAGCAGGATCATTAGGCTTTAAAGGAAGCAAAAAATCAACTCCTTTTGCCGCTCAAATGGCTGCAGAAGCCGCAACTAAAGTGGCAATGGAACATGGACTTAAAACTGTAGACGTAACAGTTAAAGGACCTGGTTCTGGACGTGAAGCAGCAATTCGTTCATTACAAGCAACAGGTTTAGAAGTGACTGCAATTCGTGACGTGACTCCAGTTCCTCATAATGGATGCCGCCCTCCAAAACGCCGTCGTGTTTAATGAGCGCCACTCATTCTGAGTTTGAATTAGGAACGTCATTGAACAAGACACTTTTCGTTTTGAAAGGGGTATAGATAAGAATGATTGAATTTGAAAAACCAAGAATCGAAAAAATTGATGAAAATAGAGATTATGGTAAGTTCGTCGTTGAACCATTAGAACGCGGTTACGGAACTACTTTAGGTAACTCTCTACGTCGTATTTTATTGTCTTCTTTACCAGGAGCTGCAATTACGAATATTCAAATCGATGGTGTTTTACACGAATTCTCAACCATTCCAGGTGTACGAGAAGACGTAACACAAATTATTTTGAATATTAAAGGCTTAGCATTGAAATTATATGCTGAAGAAGAGAAAACCCTTGAGATCGATATTACAGGACCCGCTACCGTGACTGCCGGCGATATTATCGTGGACAGTGATGTTGAGATCCTAAATAAAGATTTAGTTATCTGTAGTGTTGCTGAAGGAGCTACTTTCCATGCTCGCTTAACAGTGAAACCTGGTCGTGGCTATGTTCAAGCAGACGAAAACAAAAAAGAAGATATGCCAATCGGTGTACTTCCAGTTGATTCCATCTACACACCCGTTCGTCGTGTTAACTACCAAGTAGAAAATACACGTGTTGGTCGTCGTGATGATTTCGACAAATTAACAATGGAAATATGGACAGATGGTTCAATCATTCCTCAAGAAGCACTAAGTTTAGCTGCGAAAATCATGACTGAGCATTTAGATATCTTTGTAAACCTTACTGACGAAGCGAAAAACGCTGAAATCATGGTGGAAAAAGAAGAAACTCAAAAAGAGAAAATGCTAGAAATGACGATTGAAGAACTTGATTTATCAGTTCGTTCATATAACTGTTTAAAACGTGCAGGCATTAATACTGTACAAGAACTTACAAACAAATCTGAACCAGAAATGATCAAAGTACGTAATTTAGGTCGTAAATCTCTTGAAGAAGTAAAACTTAAATTGCATGATCTAGGATTAGGATTACGTAAGGACGATTAAGACTTTTACGAAGTTTCCAGTCCTGCTTAACAGCAGTGGCTCGTGAGAACAGAAACGAAGGAGGGAACCCAACGTGAGTTACCGTAAATTAGGACGCACATCAAGCCAACGTAAAGCTATGCTACGTGATATTACAACTGATTTAATCATCAACGAACGCATCGTAACTACTGAAGCTCGTGCGAAAGAAGTACGTTCAACTGTAGAAAAAATGATTACTTTAGGTAAACGTGGAGATCTTCATGCACGTCGTCAAGCAGCTACTTTCGTTCGTAATGAAGTTGCTAGTGTTCGTGAAGAAGATGAGTCTATCGTTGTTGAATCAGCTTTACAAAAGCTATTTAACGATTTAGGACCTCGTTTCGCGGAACGCCAAGGTGGTTACACTCGTATCTTGAAGACAGAACCAAGACGCGGCGATGCAGCACCAATGGTAGTTATCGAATTTGTTAAATAATTAATAAACCGATCACTTTATAGATGTTTCTTTTAGAGTGTTATGATGTTGGAGGCGACTCCGAGTCTAGCTCTGCTTTTCCTGCTAAAGATGGCTTTAGCAGGGGAGCACTCATCATATAAAGGTGATTTTTTTTTGCTTTGGGAAAACGCTGTTTTCTCAAAGCTTTTTTGTTTCTTAAAAGCATTGCAGAAGCTTTTCCGGTTTGTTATACTGATTATTAATTGGAATTTTCAGATAATTAAACATCTGAGTTAGTAGAAGGGGGAATTATATGTCGCAAATGTTTGCTTTTTCGTTGCTGATGGTTATTTTATACATTGGTGATGTAGTTTCTATCAAAACAAAAGCTTGGATTCCATCCGTTTTTGTTTGTGGTGTTTTATTTATTCTTGGTTATTGGACTATTTTTCCACAAAATATTGTGGAAGTGGCAGGGATTCCTACAGTGGTTGCCACTTTATTAATGTATCTGTTGATTACTAATATGGGTACTCTGCTCTCTGTTAAAGAATTGGTTAATCAATGGAAAACGATTGTGATTGCTTTGTCAGGTATTCTGGGCATTATTGCCTTGTTATTAGCTGTAGGGACTTTTGTTTTTGACTTAAAAACAGTTTTAGTTGCAATCCCGCCGTTAGTAGGAGGTTTAGTTTCTTCATTAGTAATGTCAGAAGCGGCTCAATCAGCTGGTTTAGCCTCACTTTCGGTTTTGGCAATTTTAATTTATGTCATTCAAGGGTTTGCTGGTTATCCCTTAACTTCAATTGTTCTAAAAAAAGAAGGAAAGCGGAAGCTTCAAGAATATCGAGCAGGGACATGGCAGCCGGTTCATGAAAAAGAGGGGCAAGAAACAGGAGCAGAACCAGATGTGCCTAAACTATTTGAAAAAGTACCCAAACGATATCATACAGATTATTCACGAATTTTACGTTTAGCCTTAGTTGCCACACTTGCTTATTATGTTTCTGTGTGGACGGCACCGTTTGTGACGATTAGTCCTTTTGTGCTGTGTTTATGTTTTGGCGTGATTGCAACGTCTTTAGGCTTTTTAGAAAAGCAACCATTGCAGAAAGCAAATAGCTTTGGGTTTGCGATTTTAGGGTTAATGCTTTTTGTCTTTGATGGCTTAAAACAAGCCACACCTGAAATGTTGATGGATTTATTTTTACCAATGATTGGGATTATTGTGATTGGTATTATCGGGATGTACATCTTTTCAGCAATTGTTGGTCGTGTATTAGGTGTGAGTAAAGAGATGGCATTCGCTGTTTCGTTGACAGCTTTATATGGCTTTCCAGCCGATTATATTATTACGAATGAAGTGATTCAATCATTGACAGAAGATGAACAAGAACAGGCGGCTTTAACGAGCCATTTAATGCCACCGATGTTAGTGGCAGGTTTCGTAACAGTCACCATTGTTTCGGTTGTTTTAGCGGGTATTTTTTCAAGTATTTTATTAAGTTTGTAGAAACGGGGCGTAAGTATGAAAAAAATCAAAGCACTAATCAATCAGCATGCACAAGAAATGATTGCTTTTCGACGGGATTTACACCAACATCCAGAATTACAATTTGAAGAATTTCGAACGACAGAAAAAGTCGCGGCAGTTCTTGATCAATTAGGAATTACTTATCGCAAAACAGAACCGACGGGTTTAATTGCTGAAATTGTGGGCGGCAAACCAGGCCGAGTGGTTGCGCTGCGGGCGGATATGGATGCCTTACCTGTACAGGAATTAAATGAAGATTTAGCTTATAAATCTTTAGAAGCTGGCAAGATGCATGCATGTGGGCATGATTCCCATACCGCGATGTTAGTAACAGCGGCTAAAGTATTAAAAGAAATCCAAGAAGAACTTCAGGGAACAGTAAGGTTAATTTTTCAACCATCTGAAGAAAATGCGCAAGGTGCTAAAGCAATGGTTGCGCAAGGCGCAATGACCGGTGTTGATGATGTATTTGGCTTACATATCTGGTCACAAATGCCTGTAGGAACCGCTTCGTGTCGAGTGGGCTCAAGTTTCGCATCCGCAGATATTTTTTCTGTTGATTTTAAAGGCCGTGGTGGCCATGGTGCCATGCCAAACGCTTGTATTGATGCGGCAGTCATAGCTTCTTCTTTCGTGATGAATCTGCAAACGATTGTTTCTCGGGAGACAGATCCTTTAGATCCAGTAGTTGTCACGATTGGACGGATGGATGTGGGGACCCGTTTTAATGTGATTGCTGAGAATGCACGTTTAGAAGGAACGGTTCGTTGCTTTAGTGTAGCAACGCGTAATCGAGTAGAACAGGCACTGCAACGCTATGCGGAACAAACAGCCGCTATTTACGGTGGGACGGCTTCGTTAGATTATCAATATGGAACGTTGCCAGTGATTAATGATGAGCAGGATGCCCTGTTTGCCCAAACACTAATTAAGGAAAATTTTGGTGAAGCGGCCTTAAGACAAGAAGAGCCGACAACCGGTGGTGAAGACTTCAGTTATTATACTGAACATGCTTCTGGTTGTTTTGCCTTAGTGGGAAGTGGTAATCCAGAGAAAGATACGGAATGGGCACATCACCATGGTCGTTTTAATATTGATGAAGATGCGATGGCAATGGGTGCTGAGTTATATGCCCAATATGCGTTTGAATATTTGAAGACACATTTTTAAAAGAAAATCAGTAACTTCTTGTTTTATGAGAACAAGAAGTTATTTTTATGAAAAATAGACCTGTCAAGACAGATAAGAGCTCCCATAATGACCGTTCTTTTGGTATAATAAAAAATAGTGTGAAGAATCAGAACAGATGATTGAAAAAACGCTACTTTTTTGGTAGTGTTAGAAAGAATAAATAGATTGAGGGAGTACGCGATGCAACCAATCATTGAACTAAATAATATCCAATTTAATTATCAACCAGAAGATGCTTCTCCCGCTTTAAAAGATGTGTCTTTTTCCATTCAACAAGGCGAATGGGTCGCTATTATTGGCCATAATGGTTCTGGTAAATCAACGTTAGCCAAAACGATCAATGGGCTGTTACTGCCAGCTGCTGGGACTATCAAAGTTGGCGGCAAAGAATTAAATGAAGCAAACGTCTGGGATATCCGGCGTATGGTAGGAATGGTCTTTCAGAATCCAGATAACCAATTTGTCGGTTCAACAGTCGAAGACGATGTGGCTTTTGGTTTAGAAAATCAAGGTATTCCGCGTGATGAAATGGTCGAACGTGTTCACGATGCATTAGAACGGGTTCGTATGTTAGATTTTGCCAAGCGAGAACCTGCTCGGCTATCTGGCGGCCAAAAACAACGAGTAGCTATCGCTGGTGTGGTTGCTTTGCGACCAGATATTATTATTTTAGACGAAGCGACAAGTATGTTAGATCCAGAAGGTCGTGCAGAAGTAATTGCTACCATTCAAAAGATTAAAGAAGAAAGCAATTTAACAGTTATTTCTATTACCCACGATATTGATGAAGCGGCTAATGCGAATCGTATTTTAGTGATGCGCCAAGGACAATTGACAAACGAGGGAACACCAGAAAAGATTTTTTCTGCAGGAGAAGCGCTTGTTGAAATGGGCTTGGATTTACCGTTTCCTGAAAAATTAAAAGTAGCTTTGAAAGAGCGTGGCGTTGTTGTGCCAACGAATTATTTAACAGAAGAAGGGATGGTGGATTGGTTATGGACATCCGTTTTAAACAAGTAGATTTTACTTACCAACCCAATACTCCTTTTGAGCAACGGGCATTATTCGATATTAATTTAACGATTCAAGACGGCTCTTATACAGCGATTGTCGGTCATACTGGCAGTGGCAAATCAACGTTATTACAACATTTGAATGCTTTGGTGAAACCAACTAAAGGCCAAGTGACAATTGGAGAGCGTGTAATTACGCCAGAAACTGATAATAAGAATTTAAAACCAATTCGTAAAAAAGTTGGGATCGTTTTTCAATTTCCAGAAGCACAATTGTTTGAAGAAACAGTGGAGCGAGACATCGCTTTCGGACCGAAAAACTTTGGTGTTTCAGACGAAGAAGCGAAAAAATTAGCTAAGAAAATGCTTGATTTAGTCGGCTTAGATGAAAAATACTTACAACATTCTCCGTTTGAGTTATCAGGTGGTCAAATGCGCCGTGTCGCAATTGCTGGTGTGCTAGCGATGGAACCAGAAGTTTTAGTATTAGACGAACCGACTGCTGGTTTGGATCCTAAGGGTCGTAAAGAAATGATGGAGATGTTTAGTCGTCTGCATAAGGAACATAATATGACCATCGTTTTAGTGACACATTTGATGGATGATGTGGCTAATTACGCAGATCATGTGATTGTTTTAGAAAAAGGACAAATCGTCCGAGCGGGAGCACCACAAGAAGTGTTTCAAGAGACACAATGGTTGAAAGAAAAACAATTAGGCGTGCCAACTGCAGCCGAATTTGCTGAAAAATTAGTGGCAAAAGGCTTTTCTTTTGAGCAATTACCATTAACGGCCGATCAATTAGCCGATCAGCTTCTGAAAAAAATGCAGGAAGCAGGTGAGGCAAAATGATGAATAAATTGATTTTTGGGCGTTATATTCCAGGCGATTCTTTTATCCATCGTTTAGATCCGCGTGCAAAATTATTAGCTAGTTTTTATTTTATTGGAATTATCTTTTTAGCAAATAATTGGCAGAGTTATGTTTTAATAGCAGCCTTTACTGCTTTTGCTATTTCATTATCAAAAATCAGCGCCCGCTTCTTTATCCGCGGTGTTCGGCCATTATTATGGCTAATTCTGTTTACTGTGGCTCTTCAAACCTTGTTTACACAAGGGGGCGAAGTGTACTTTCAGTGGGGAATTATTTCCATTACCCAGTTTGGTGTGACGAATGGGCTATTTATTTTCTGTCGTTTTGTTTTAATTATTTTCATGTCAACGTTATTAACTTTAACGACGGCACCATTAGAGTTATCAGATGCGATTGAATATTTGTTACGCCCACTTCGTGTGGTGAAATTTCCAGTTCATGAAGTTTCATTGATGTTATCAATTGCCTTACGTTTTGTCCCAACATTAATGGATGAAACGGAAAAGATTATGAATGCCCAACGTGCCCGTGGTGTTGATTTTGGCGAAGGAAACTTACTTCAAAAAATGAAAGCTATTGTTCCACTTTTGATTCCGCTTTTCGTAAGTAGTTTTAATCGTGCGGAAGACTTAGCGACTGCCATGGAAGCAAGAGGTTATCAAGGTGGCGAAGGACGGACAAAATACCGCATTCTTCATTGGCACCTACGAGATACAATAGTAATGTTTGGCTTTGTCTTGTTAACCATTGGCTTATTTGTATTAAGAACTTAGAAAAGGTGAAGAAAAATTATGCCCCGCTATAAAGCAATCATTGCCTATGATGGCACTCATTTTCATGGCTTTCAAAAGCAGCCTAATGAGCGTACCGTTCAAGAAGAAATAGAAAAAACGTTAGCACGCATGAATAACGGACGCTCCGTGACGGTTTTTGGTTCAGGACGAACAGATGCAGGTGTTCATGCAATGGGCCAAGTGATTCACTTTGATTATCCGCAGGAACGTCCGTTGGAAAAAATGCGCTTTGCGTTAGACACACAAACACCCGAAGACATTGCTGTGCGCAGCGTGGAACGTGTTTCAGAAGACTTTCATGCACGTTATCACGTGATCGAAAAAACCTATCAATTTAAAGTGGACATTGGCAAACCACGAAGTCCATTTCGACGTTTTTATGCCAGTTATTTTCCGTATCCCATTGATCTCGAAAAAATCCAACAAGCTTTGCCTGATTTATTAGGTACCCATGATTTTACCTCTTTCTGTGCCTCAGGAAGTTCGGTAGAAGATAAAGTCCGAACTATTCATGAAGCCAGTGTTCATGTCAATGAAACGGGGGATGAATTAACATTCACTTTTCGGGGCGATGGTTTCTTGTACAAAATGATTCGGATTTTAGTTGGTACGCTATTGAAAATCGGCAATGGGCGGCTGGAACCAACCGCGATTCCAGCAATTATCGCAGCCAAAGATCGAAATTTAGCAGGTCCGACTGCTCATCCAGAAGGATTGTATTTAGCAGAAGTGAAATATGAAAAATAAAAAGACGTAGACCTTACAAGAAAAGGTCTGCGTCTTTTTAGTTGCAAAATTTAGATGTATTTAACAGCTGTTCCGTAAGCCACGACAGATTGCATGTCTGTGCCAATTGTGCCAGAATCAAAACGCATCATCACAACGGCATCTGCACCTAATTTAGAGGCTTCTGCTTTTAAACGTTCGATTGCTTGGTCGCGTGCTTCTCGTTGCATATCAGTGTAACCTTTGATTTCACCGCCAACTACGCTTTTTAGTCCAGCACCTAAATCTTTAAACATATTTTTAGAACGTGTGGTTAACCCGAAAACTTCTCCAATAATTTCATATTCTTGACCGCTAATTCTCTCGGTTGTTGTAACTAACATGGGCAATTTCCTCCAGTACTTGTTGGTAACTTCAATTTACCATAGTCAAGAGTTTGGTACAACGAATATACATAAAAACGACACTAGAAAAGATGCGCTTCCGCATTTTTTCTAGTGTCGTTTTGGTAAGAATTAATCAAGAATAGGATCTTTTTTAGAAATCATGACCCAAACCCAACTAATTAGAAAAGCAACCGTTGCTGGAACGACCCAGCCCATGCCAATAGTGAACAATGGTAAGTATTGGCCGGCTTTTTCTAAAAGCGTTGTTACAAACGCCGTATCTTTGATAAAGGCGGGGGAACTATTTAATGCATCTAAAACAGCAGCAATCAATGTGATATAGGTCGTTGCTTGATAGACTTCCCGTCGATGTTTGAAAATAGGACTGATGATTACCAAAAGCATTAAAGTAATCGCCAATGGATAAAGGAACATCAAGACTGGAACGGCAAATTGAATGATGTTGGTTAAGCCGACATTTGCAAAAATAGCTGGTAAAATAACAACAATTGCCAAGAATTTTTGATAGGAAACTTTCGGAAACATTTCTTCAAAAGTCTCAGAAAAGGCTGTGCTTAAGCCGATACCGGTTTTTAAACAAGCAAGAACTACGATAAAAGCCAGTAAAATACTCCCTGGTAGGCCTAAATAGTAATTGGCAATTTGGGCTAAGGCAATCCCGCCGTTTTCACTGATTGGAAAAGCCCCGATACTCATTGTTCCCATATAAGCAAGTAAGGTATAGATAACCCCCATCAATACAACACTGAAAGCACCTGATTTAATCATTCCTTTAGCGATATCTCCTGGTTTTTCGACGCCCATATTTCGTAAAGTGGAAACGACAACAATCCCAAAAGCTAATGAAGCTAAAGCATCCAGCGTATTATAACCTTCTGTAAATCCTTTAAAGAAAGGACTTGAAATATAATTTTCACCAACAGCGGCACTGGCCACATGACCTAATGGTTTTACAAAGGCTAAAACAATCAAAATTCCTAGCAATGCTAAAAATAACGGATTTAAAAATTTACCCACATAATCTAAGATTTTACTTGGCTTTCTAGAGAAGAGCCAAACAGCTAAGAAAAATAATGCGGAAAAGCCAGCAAGAACCAGCCATTGCAAGTCTTTAGGAACAAATGGTGCAAGACCAATCTCAAAAGAAGTAGTTGCTAACCTTGGTAAAGCAAAGAAAGGACCAATCGTTAAATATAATAGTAAGGTAAAAATAAGAGCATAACGACGATTAATCCGAGAAGCTAAGTCAAAAACACCTGAACTTTTAGAAACACCCATAGCAATGACACCAAGAAAAGGTAAGCCAATTCCAGTGGCTAAGAAGCCCAGGTTTGCTAAAAAGACGGAAGCCCCCGCTTCTTGTCCCATATGTACAGGGAAAATTAAATTTCCAGCACCGAAAAACAAACCGAATAACATTGAACCAACGTATAGATAATCACGCCAAACTAACTTTTTTTGCATAGATTCACACTCCTTAATATTGTCTTATTATTTAAAATAACAGAAGAAGAAACAGAGAGCAACCAGTTTTTATAGAAAACATTGGTTTTCTTATTTTTCTATGAAATAAGCATACTGATAATCATCACAATAGTGTCCATTTATATAAAATTCTTCTTTAAAATGTGCTTCCTGCACAAAATCATGTTTTTCATAGAATCGAATGGCTTCTTGATTGGTAGCCATTACTCGCAAACTCAGCTTATGAATCCCGCTTATCTGGGCCATATCTTTGACATACGACAACAAAGAACCACCAATCCCTTGTCCTTGGAAATCTGGCGAAACGCCAATACTTAGTAGCCATTGCTTTTGATGAGCTGCTAACGAAGTGGGCGGATGGACTTCAATAAATCCAGCGAGTTGTTGTCCGCTGATGGCAACAAAAATCGTTTCATCTTTCATTTTTTCCTGATATGCCGTAAGCGAGAGTGGTTGTATCTCGGCAGGGGTATTCTTTTTTGTCCAAATGATTTGATCCAAGGCATGTAATGCGGGCCAATCTGCTTCGGCAACTAAGCGAATAGTGAGTGAGGTAGACAAGATAATAGGGCTCCTTTTTCTGAAATTTTAAAATATAAAAAGACTATAGCATTTATTGTCTGAAAATTCAAATACTTTTAAAACGAAAAGAAAAATGGCTGCACCTTTTCGAGAAAATCAAAATATGCTACCATAGCTACCAGAGGATAGATGGTAAAAAAGAATCTATCTAAATGGAGGGTATGTTTGTGAAAAAAATGGCAGTATATTGTGGCGCCAGTCTGGGGAATGAGCCAATCTATCAGCAAGCTGCAGTAGCGTTAGCCGCTTGGATGAAAGAAAATCACTATGATCTAGTTTATGGCGGTGGCAATGTTGGTCTAATGGGTACGGTGGCTGACACGCTTTTAGCAGAAGGTGGAGAGGTAATTGGTGTCATGCCCACTTTTTTAATGGAACGAGAGATTGCACATAATGGCATTACAAAGATGCATACAGTCAGTGATATGCATGCGCGTAAGAAAAAGATGATTGAATTGGCAGATGTGTATTTAGCTTTACCCGGTGGTCCCGGCACGCTAGAAGAAATTAGCGAGGTGATCTCTTGGGGCCGAGTCGGTGAACATATGAATCCTTGTATTTTATACAACGTGAATGGTTACTATGATTTATTAGCTGCCTTTTTTGATAAAATGGTAGAAACTAATTTCTTAACAACGGCGGATCGAGCTAAAATTTTCATTTCAGATTCCTTAGAAGAAATTGGTGCATTTATTGATTCCTATGAACCGCCAATGATTCGTCAATACAAAAAATAACAAAAGAGGCAGTCACTTTAACCAGAATGACTGCCTCTTTTTTACTAGTTTTTCGTTAAAATCCGATGTAAGAACTCTTTTGTCCGAGCTTCTTTTGGATGGACAAAAATATCTTCAGCGGTCCCTTCTTCGGCAATGACACCTTTATCCATGAAAATAACACGATCGGATACGTCCCGCGCAAATTCCATTTCATGTGTTACAATCACCATTGTTAGCCCTGTATGGGCAAGATTTTTCATTGTTTTTAGCACTTCGCCAACCATTTCAGGATCCAATGCAGAAGTTGGTTCATCGAAAAGTAAAACATCTGGATCCATTGATAATGCTCGAGCAATGGCTACCCGTTGCTTTTGTCCACCAGACAATTGAGCAGGTTTGGCATCAATAAAACGAGCCATGCCAACTTTTTCTAAATTTTCTAAGGCAATTTTTTTGGCTTCTTCTTTGTTTCTTTTTAGGACAGTCATCTGACCAGAAGTACAGTTTTCTAAGACATTCATGTTATTAAATAAATTGAATGATTGGAAAACCATACCTAAATGGGTCCGATATTTGGGCAAACTATAACCACGTTCTAAAACATTTTTACCATTATAGATGATTTTACCATCTGTTGGTTTTTCTAACAAATTAATACAACGTAATAACGTTGATTTACCAGAACCAGAAGAACCGATAATGGTGACAACTTCTCCTTTATTGACGTTCATATTGATATCTTTTAATACTTCGTTTTCGCCAAAGCTTTTTCGTAAATGTTCAATTTCAATAATTGCACTCATCTGTTTGCCTCCTAGCTTTCTTTTCCTTCTTCAGTTAATTCTTCTACTTTAACGTAAGCAGAAGGGCCATCCATTTTACGTTCCACAACACGTAAGATTCGTGTGATCACAAAAGTCATTACCAAGTACATGATGCCGACAATTGTAAAGGTTTGGAAGAACTGGAAGTTTGCGCCAGAAGCAGCATTCCCTTGGAAGAATAAATCTGCAACACCGATAACACTTAACACGGCCGTATCTTTGATATTAATGACAAATTCATTCCCTGTTGCAGGTAAAATATTACGTAATACTTGGGGAATAACGACTTTACGCATTGTTTGTCCATGGGTCATCCCGATCGCTTGTGCTGCCTCGAATTGTCCTTTATCTACTGCGAAAATACCTCCGCGAACAATTTCAGACATATAGGCACCAGTATTCACAGAAACGATAAATAATGCGGCCACTGTTCGGTCTAAAGAGATGCCAAAAGCTAGAGCTAAACCATAGAAAATAACCATTGCTTGAACCATCATTGGTGTACCACGGAAAACTTCAATATAAATAGAAAGAATTAAATTTCCTAATTTTTGGAAGAAACGAGCGACTGGGTTTTCAGAATCTGGAATTGTACGGAAGACACCAATTAGTAAACCAAGGGTTGTTCCGACAACTGTCCCAATTAACGCGATAAATAGCGTTAAACCAGCACCACGTAAAAACATGTCGCCATATTGATTCCAAATATTTTTGAAATCGTTAATAAGTCCTGTTTTTTGTTCATCACTATCTGTTGCTGCAGGTTGATCCTTGATTGCTTGGTCCATAATTTTTGTCCGTTCATCTTGAGAAATACCTGCTAAAATTTTGTTTACTTTTTCAATGTCAGGATCGCCTTTACGCATGCCGACTGCTACTTGTGAGTCTTCAGCGCTAGCATCAAAGCCATTTTCTTTTGGAAATTCTAACATTTTTAATTCTTTATTGACACTAGTTGCTGTTATGCCTTCAGGGCGTTCACTAACATACCCATCAATCATGCCAGAAGCAAGTGCTGTTCGCATAGCCGAAAAGTTATCCATTGCTTGCTGTTTATTGACATTTGGAATTTGATCAATTAATCCGTAGTGGAATGTATTTAGTTGAGCTGTAATTTTAGCATCAGCTAAATCTTTCAAGCTTTTTGCATTAGCGTATTTGCCATCTTTTTTTACAATTACGACAAATTGTGATTCATAATAAGGGTTTGTAAAAGCAATTTCTTTTTTTCGTTCAGCGGTTGGGCTCATTCCGGCGATAATGGCATCAATTTTTCCAGATTGTAAGGCGGGCGCCAAGCCATCCCATTTGGTTTGGACGATTACTAATTTACGACCTAAACCATCGGCAATTTTTTTAGAAATTTGAACATCATAGCCGCCTGCATAAGAGTTGCCTTGAATAGGCACTGCGCCATGTGCGTCATTTTTCTGTGACCAGTTAAAAGGGGCGTAGCCAGCTTCCATGCCGACACGAAATTCACCATTTTCCTCCGCCGAAGCGTGGGTTGTCATGCCAAGTAACGAAAATAGCGTGACAAGTAGTAGACTGAATGAAAAAACTTTTTTGTTCATCTTTTTCTCTCCTTTAAATTTCTTGTCTGATTGATCGTTTTGTCTTTTTTCAATCAACAAGCTTTGATAATCAGCTGAGCAAAAGCGATTCTGTCTTTTTAAAGGAGAATACTTCTGTCACAACCTATTTTTGAATACAAAAAAACAACCAAACAGATGTAAGGTTGCTAGGTAATGTCGAAAAAAATTCCTCAACGAAACATAGCACAACTTAGCATCACTACTAAGACAGTCCGCAAGCTCTTAACTTACGTCCCAACACACAACAGAAGAGGCTCCGTTATGCATTTCGGCGATTGATCCTAAACTTGCTTCCCAGTGTCCTCTCACTCCACAAGCGTAATAAAAACCGCGACCTCTACCTCTTTTTTGAGGCACTATTCAGTTATTAAATTCAGTTATTAATTTTAGGATAAATCCAGAAGAAAGTCAATATGTTCCAGCAAAGGAATTTATCAAGAGGACACAAACAGCATGAAATTAGCGTAACATTAAGTAAAAGAAAAAGATAATAAAAGAGAAGAATAGTTTTGAGATGAGCGATTTCACACTGTTAATTAAGCGTTTACAAGGTGGGTGTAGTGTGTTAAGTTGAAGATAGCAAAAGTTATTTGAATATTCAGTGAATAAAAAAGTGCGTAGAGTTAGAAAAACATGTCCTATAGATATACATAAAAGAGATAAGTAAACCGTTCAACGAATAATTGAAGCAAATGTGAAGACGGGGAAAAAAGGTGCAGAAAAAAATTACAACAGAGTATTTAGCAAATGCAATTGATATGATTAAAAGGAAGGTTCAAACAAACAGTAAAAATGTGAAATTAGAAAGTCAAGGAAAAAAGGCTTAGAGACAGCTTTTGTAGGTGGACTTTCTGAAGAATATCAGGAAGTGAAGATAGCTTAACATAGAAGTTTTAAAAAATTAGTGTACATAAAAAGAAAGGAGGGGAGTCAGTGAAAAAAAGAAAGTGGTGGCTAATAAGCTTAGCTACTATCATATTAATTATTTTAGGAATTGGAGGGAAACAATACATGGATAAAAAAGCAATAGAAAAAGATTACCAACAAGGAATCGATTTGATTCAAAAATATGTATCGAACTATTTAGTAGAAAACTATGAAGGCATTGAGAAGATTGAGTGGCAAGGCGTTGGCGTGGAATGGCGGAATGCAAAAGGATATGGGCCTTCGTTGTTGGGGAATTATGTGGATAGTGACGTGAGAATTTATGTATCTGAGGATAATTATTTTACGATGTCGTTTACGTTAAATTACAATACTGAGTACGATGATAAACTTGAAAAATATATTCAATTAGATTATCTAAGACCTCAAAAAATAGATTCTATTTTAGTGTTGGAGGTAGAAAATGCAACAAAAGGCTTGAATATAGGAGACAAATTAGAGATATCAGAGTCTAAAAAAATTAAAAAATCTTCTGAAGGAAGTTCAAATGCAAAAGTAATCTCTAATTTAGAGATTCATGAATTAGTTTATTAGGAGGCATGTTTTAGTGAGTGATGAAATGACTACTGAAGTTTTAGCAAAATCAATAGATTCAGCAAAAAAAATCGTTCAAAATAGAGAAAATGGAAATAAAATATCTATTCAAGGGCTAGAGGAAGATTATTACCTTATAAACAAAGCCGCCAGCACCCAATCCAGCCAACTAAATGCCATGGCCATCGCGCCTTTAGATGACCAAGGTAAACCTGACTATAACAACGTCGCTGTCGTGTACGCTGGTACCAATTCCTTTGGGGATGAAGGTAAAAAAGGCTTTGAAACAGCTGGGACAGCTTTTGTAGGTGGACTTTCTGAAGAATATCAGGAAGCTGAAAAATTTTTAAAACAAACGCAGCAAAAAATCGCCTCGCAAAACGGCACAATTACCGATGTTGCAGGCTTTAGTCAATCAGGTGGCTACATGATGAAAATGGCAGGGAAATACGGGCAAGAAATGGGCTTTCGTACCACCAGTTTTGATGATTGGGGCCGCAATCAATTTGAACGTTTAACGACGAGTGAAAAACAGTGGCTACAAGAAAATCCAGAATTTTTGATTCGCTACCAAAATGATTCGTGGGCAGCACTGTCAGGACGTGATAGTAAATATGGCACGCTTTCTTCGATTTCAGGGGTTGGTGAACATAATACTTTAGCCAACTATTTTGATGGAGACGACTTGGATTTGGATCGTTTAGCCAAAGATGGCATTTTCGCACCGAATATGACTTTGGAGCAAGTCAAGTTAGCAGCGAAAGTCTGGGCAAAGAAAAATGGCGACTGGGATCCCACCACAAATAATGAAGCCGAAGCGAAAAAACGAGTGCAGGAGTACTTAGAACTCTATGGCGAATTTGCGCAAACGAATGCGAATTTGGAAAAATTAAAATCTGGTACTGATAAAGCTATTCGTTCTTTACATACAAAAATTGCCAGTGCTTCTGGCGGTCAAAAAATCAAGTTACGAGCAGACTTGGCATTACAGGTAGCTAATCAGGCTAGGACAATCGGTGAAGAAGCGGAGAAATTGTTGAAACAAAGCCAGCAAGACACAGAACAAGCGTTAGCAGAAATTTCCAAGGAAATTTTAACAAGTGCCAATGAAATTAGACAATATTTGTCTTATTCTGAGGTCCAAGCAATGATTGCACCCTATGAAAAAAGTCGTTTGTGGGACGAGGCACAGGCCAGTCACAATCGGAAACAAGTTCAACAATATAATCAAAAACTGATGACATTTAGTGAAAAGTTAACAACTGCGGCTAAAAATATTCAAGAATACGATCGCCAAGCAGGGAATCAGTTATTTGCACAGAAATGAAAGGATGTCGCACATGGATGAACTGGAAAGAGAACTTCAATTGGAATTAGAACGCGTACAAAAGATACAAGAACGCCAAGCCATTCAAGCTGTGATTACAGCAAAACAAACCAGAATCGCAACCATCAAACAAACCTCCACACATACAATCAAGAAACTTTCAGAATTGATGAGCAAACAATCAAAAGCTACGTTGCCTTCTTCCTTAAAAGGTGCGTTTCAAGGGCAAGTGGCGGACGCAGCGAGCCATTATTTGAAAACGATTCCTGACGCAAATTTAAAAACACCAGCAAAAGGAGGTTAAGAGATGACACCGGAAGAAAAACGCCGCAGTTACCAGATGATTGAAGACAACTATTATCAAGAAAAGCGCAAAATCAATCAACAACAGCAACATGTTTCCGCTGAAATCCAGCGATTTAGACAACAAACGAACCAACTAGTAGACAAGGTGGCTTATTTTACTAGAAATGATACTTGGGACAAACGAATGTTTCATCATCAAATAGCCACCAGTTTAGATGAAATGAAACGAACAGAAAACCGGTTTGTTTCAATCCTAGAAGAAACAGAACAAACCATGCGAAAAAATTATCGAAAAGAGAGTGAGAAATTGGAAGAAATGGCAAGAATGGATTTGTGAGGGATTGGTAAATATGGATTGACAGGATGTTTTTTGAAGAAATAAGAATATCAGTGCGCAATTAGTGTCTTAAAAAAACCTTGAATTCATACGAATTCAAGGTTTTTTAAACAATCACTTAAGCTTTGACAGCTTTTGGTTCACGACCTAAAATAGCTTGAAGAACAGTCAATACACCTAAAGAAGCTAAAATTGTATAAATTAGACTTGAGTAAGTTAAGATACCGAAATCCCAAGTTTTGTAAACTAATAAAACAATTGCTAAGGCGATAATAGCGATAACGTTGAAGAACGCAAAAGCCCAAAGATTTCCGTTTTCTTTACGAGAAAGATAAAAAACAGAGAACCAAATGCTTAAAACGCCCCAAGCGATGCAGGCAATAATTGCAGCCCAATAAATAATAAATGCGACCATTGTTGTTTCACCTCACTTTTACTCATGCATATTTTACCACGAGTTGAGAAATTTGTCACAAACTCTTTCAAGATAAATCAATATATAGGTAAGAAGTTTTCAAAAAGTGGAAAAACTTTTGGTGCTAATGTTAAAATACGTTATAATATAGAAGATTAGGAGCTGAATCGATATGCAAGATATCACGCAAGCCGAGGCAATTCATTGGTTGGCAACCCAACAAAAAATCACATTTTTAACAGGTGCGGGTATCTCGACAGCCTCAGGTGTGCCAGATTATCGTTCCTTAAAAGGTGTCTATCAAGGAATCCAGCAACCGGAATACTTATTGAGCCGGACTTGCTTAAAAACAGAGTCAGAAAAGTTTTATCAATTCGTTAAAACGCTCTATCATCCAGACGCACAACCTAATATCATTCACCAGAAAATGGCACAATTAGAGCAAATGAAACGGGGAAAAATTGTTTCACAAAATATTGATGGGCTTCATCGAAAAGCAGGTAGCCAAGAAGTGGTGGACTTTCACGGTAATTTATATGAATGTTATTGCCAAACTTGTGGTACAACGGTTCCTTGGCAAGACTATTTACTTAGTGATCGGCACGCAGACTGTCATGGACAAATCCGTCCAGCTATTACTTTGTATGAAGAAGGATTATCCGAAGAGGCAATCGAAAAAGCCATTCAGGCCGTTGCTTCTGCCGACTTAATCGTGATTGTCGGCACGAGTTTTCAAGTGCATCCATTTTGTGATTTGATTCATTATAAACAACCAACGGCAGCTATTTTAGCCATTAATCAAACGCCGCTATTTTTACAACAACCTTATTATTTTTTAGAAGCGAAAGCCGAAACGATATTTGCAGAATTAACGATAAAGGAGTAACGGAATGGAAGAATTTAAATCAGAAAAAGAAAAAATGATCGCAGGTGCACTATATTTTGCCTCAGATCCTGAATTAGTGGCTGATCGCAAAAAAGCCCGTGAACAAATGGCGTTAATTAACCAACAACCAGACACATATATTCGTCGTCAATTAATAGAAGAAACATTTGGAAAAGTGGGTGTCGGGACGTACATCGAACCGATGATTCAATTTGATTACGGCTACAACATTTCTGTGGGAAAAAATTTCTATGCCAATTTTAATAACGTTTTTTTAGATGTTTGTCCAATTGAAATTGGCGATAACTGTATGTTTGGCCCCAATGTGCAACTTTATACAGCCGAGCATCCATTACAAGCGGCCAAGCGTAATAGCGGAATGGAATCAGGGAAACGAATTATCATTGGCAACAATGTTTGGATTGGCGGTGGAGCGATTGTCCTTCCTGGCGTAACATTAGGCGATAATGTAGTGGTGGCAGCAGGTGCTGTTGTGACCAAATCGTTCCCAGAAAACTGTGTGATCGCAGGTAATCCAGCACGGATAATTAAAGAATTGACTGAAGATGACGCTCCAACAACTTCTTTAGAACAACAACGAGCAAAGATTAACCAAATCGATAAGGAACTGGTCCGTTTATTAGAACAGCGGATGGACGTCGTCGCAGAGATTGCTGCAGTGAAAAAGAAAGCAGGTCATGCGGTTTTTGATTCTGAAAGAGAACAACAAGTATTAGAAACTATTCTGAATCATGTTGAAAATGCCGATTATGAAGAGACATTATCTGAGACTTTCCAGGGAATTATGGACGCCTCTAAACGTTTCCAAGAAAAACATTTAGGAGAGTGAGGCGAAGGTCGTGGATGGAGAAATCAGAAGAAGAGAGATTGTTAAAAGATTAAGAGAGACCGAAAAGCCAATTAGTGCCACTCGTTTTGCAAAAGCTTTTGATGTCAGCAGACAAATTATTGTAGGAGATGTCGCTCTATTACGGGCGACAGGGGTCGAAATTGTCGCAACAGCTCGAGGGTATATGTTGGAACAACCTTTAGAAGGAATTGAACGGAAAATTGCTTGTCAACATACACCTGAACAAACGAGAGAAGAATTGTCAGTCATTGTTGCCAAAGGTGGAGAAGTGGTAGATGTGAGTATTGCACATCCGCTTTATGGGGAATTAATTGGCAGTTTGCGCATTCAATCAGAGAAAGATATTGATAAATTTATGGACAAGTATCAAAAAGAGCATGCTACATTACTATCAGTTTTAACAGGAGGCGTCCATCTGCATACTATTCGCTGTGCAGACGAAGAAACTTTCCAAGAAATCAAAGAGGCGCTTCGAAAAAAAAGTATTTTGTTTGAAGGATAACGAGAAAAAGAGAGGACGTTGATGTTTGGAACTGTGAGACAGGAATAAAAAAGCATTTTCCTAGACTGCTGATTTCCGATAATCTATCGGCGATTGGTAGTCTAGTTTTTGTTGAATTCGACTTTCATTATAATAAGTAATGTATTTTTTTACAATTTCTATTACAATAGATGTAGGTTCATTTGTGAGCCCATCTAAGTAGAACGTTTCAGACTTTAGTGAGGCATGAAACGATTCGATGCAGGCATTATCTGAAGGTGTCCCTTTGCGGGACATACTCATGGTAATGCCTTTTGTTTTTATTTGATTCTGGTAGTCAAAAGAAGTATAAACAGAGCCCTGATCACTATGCAATAGACAATCCGTTGTTTGGGGCAATTGATCAAGTGTATCCAGAACAAAAGCCGTATCTTGCTTATCACCGATGGTATAGGCGATAATTTCACCATTGTATAAATCCATAATTGAAGACAAATACAATTGCTTTTGACCAAAAGGCAGATAAGTAATATCTGTTACCAATTTCTTTAAAGGAGCGTCTGAAGAAAATTGTCTATTTAGCTTGTTCTCGACAACCGTGTAAGGTTGTCCCACTTTACTGCGTTTCTTCATTTTCACGCGACAATTCCAATGATATTTCTGCATAATCTTTTGTACGGTGTTTTTGTTTACTTTGTATTCCTGATTAATCAACGCAGTAATCTTTCGATAGCCATATCGAAACTTATGCTGGAAGCAAAGTCGACGAACGGCTTCTTCAAGAGGTGTTAACTTTCCCAAGTCTTTTCGATGAGTCCAACGATAATAAGTAGCTCGCGAAACGCCGAAAAGTTGACACAATGCAGTAATGGTTATTTTTCCTTTCATTTTTTTAACTAATTCTACAAATATTTCTGGCTCCACGTCCTTTCCAATTCTTTGTACTTTTTTAGCACCTCAATATGCATTTTTAAATAGTTATTTTCATTTCTAAGCTGTTGTTCATTTGATCGAATTTCTGGACCTTTTCCATAAGCATATTGTTTTCCAACGGGTTGAACCAGACGATGATTCTCGCCATTACGGTACCAACGCCACCATGTTTCAATTTGTGTTTTGTTTTTAATGCCTAATTCTTCCATAATCATTTTTACAGGAATATTCTCTTTTTTCATCTGTATAGCCATTTCTTTGATGTGAATCGGATAAGACACTCGATTTCCCATTGAAAAAGCACCTCCTAGTTAAATTCATTTTAACGTGAATTCAACAAGAGGTGCTTTTTTATTTTGTCTCAGTTTATTGGGTCAGTTCAGTTTGTTCAAGCCCTTTCTTTTTTTTCTTAGAAAATTACCAAAAAAAGATAGAAGAATTTGTGAATTTTCTTCTATTTTTTTAACTTTTTGCTAGAAATTTTTTATGAAACAGTATACTATTAAAAAAGGAGCCATTTAAACAATAACTATGTCAATTATATATGTTGGTACATAAAAATAAATGGAGAAAAATAAAAAAGGAGAATGAGTATGAAAAAACAATTTGCCCTGTTCTCTACCTTATTACTTTTAGGTTCATCAATGCCAGTAGGTGCATTTGCAGAAGGTAATAACTTGGTAGCTGAAAATAGTTCTGTTGCAGAAACAACCGCAGAAGCAACAACTGCTGAAGCCACTGAAACGACAGCGACTAGTGAAACAACAGAAGCGACAGAAGAATCAACAACTGAAACAGAAAGTTCAACCGAATCAAGTGAATCTGCAACCACGGAGTCCACGGAAACGTCAGGAACCGAAACGACAGATTCCACAACGGATTCAACATCCACAAGTACGACAGAATCGACTACTGACTCCACCTCAACGAGTGCAACAGAGTCAACCACAGATTCTACGTCAACAAGTACAACTGAATCAAGTACCACGCCGACGACTACACCAAGTTCTTCTAAAGAACAGCCAAAACCTGGCACGAGTACTTCTGAATCAAAACAGCCGGCGAAACCAGTGACACCAACAGCGCCAGCTGAAAAGCCAGTAGAACAACCAGCAGCGTCAACACCGCAGCCCGAAATAGTCCCACCGGTTACAAATGAAACGGTTGGGTTAGTGGAAGACGATGAGACGTTTACGGTCAGCAAAACGAAGAAGACAGAAGAGTTTATTCAAGAAATCGGTGAATCTGCTCGGAAAGTGGCCAAGGACAAAAACTTATATGCTAGTGTGATGATTGCTCAAGCAATTTTAGAAAGTGGCAGCGGCAATAGTAAATTAAGCCAGAAACCAAACTACAATTTGTTTGGTATTAAAGGCGATTACAAAGGTCAATCTGTTTCTTTTATTACCTATGAAGACAATGGTTTCGGTAACCTATACACAGTAGAAGCAAAATTCCGTCAATATCCAACGTATAAAGAATCAATGGAAGATTATGCGAAATTATTGAAAAATGGTTTAGATTCCAATAAAGATTTCTATCATGGTGTCTGGAAAACGGAAGCCAAATCATACAAAGAAGCGACACGTTTCCTAACAGGAAAATACGCAACGGACAAAGATTACCATAAGAAATTAAATGCGTTAATTAAAACATACGATTTAACTTATTATGATAAAGAAAAAGCAACCGTTGAACCAATGGAATCAAATTTCCCAGCCTATAATGGCAAAAACTATGACACCTTTAATAGTTATGCTTGGGGCAACTGTACACAATATGTCTACAACCGTATTACGCAATTAGGTAAACGTGTGGACTTAACAATGGGGAATGGTCAAGATTGGGGCGAAACAGGTCGTGCACGCGGGTACAAAGTAAGTCGTACACCAAAAGCAGGCGCAGCGGTTTCCTTCCCAGCTGGCGTTTTAGGCGCAGACAATACTTATGGTCATGTCGCATTTGTGGAAAAAGTCTTTAAAGATGGTAGCATCTTAATTTCTGAAATGAACGTGAAGGGATTAAACGTTGTTTCGACACGTACAATCTCAGCCGATGAAACACATTTAATGAACTATATCGTTCCAAAAGATAAATAAAAAAATCAGCTCTTTGTCAATAAGAACGAATGAGTTGGAAAAATCAAAGCTAGCACTGAAGAAGCAATTTTAATTCTTCAGTGCTAGCTTTTTTTGTGGCAAAAGTTCTCTCCAATAAAGTTTAATACATTCAGATATTGCCAGGAGATTTCAGGTCGGGGTGAGTTAGCAACAGTCGCTGAGAGCTATATTTTTTTTAGGTAGAATCATTTACTTTTAGGTGGAAGATGTCTTATAATTGTAAGCGGATACAAAAATAAAAAAAGAGGTGGGTAAATGAGTAAAAAAGAAATAAATCAAGTAGTTGCCAGTAGCTATCAATTGTATATTAATGGAGAGTGGACAACAGGTAGTGGTAACAAAATGATTGCTAGTTACAATCCTAGTAATGGTGAAAAATTAGCAGAATTTGTAGATGCCACAAATGCAGATGTGGATCGAGCTGTAGAAGCAGCCCAAGAAGCGTTTCAGACATGGAAAGATGTTGATGTTGTAACAAGAAGCAATCTTTTATTGAAAATTGCTGATTTGATTGAAGAAAATCAAGAACATTTGGCTATGGTGGAGACTTTAGATAATGGAAAACCGCTTCGGGAAACGCAATCAATTGATGTCCCTGCCAGTGCAGACCATTTTCGGTATTTTGCTAGTGTGATTCGTGGAGAAGAAGGGTCTGTCAAAGAATTTGATAAGGATACGTTATCCATTGTTGTGAAAGAACCCATTGGTGTTGTGGGTCAAATTATTCCGTGGAATTTCCCCTTATTAATGGGTGCTTGGAAATTAGCACCAGCGTTGGCAGCAGGTAATACGGTTGTGATTCATCCGTCCTCGAGCACATCATTAAGTCTGTTGGAATTGTTTAAAATTTTTGATCAAGTCTTGCCGAAAGGAGTAGTGAATTTAATCACCGGTCGTGGTTCTGATTCAGGAAATTATATGTTGGCACATCCAGGGTTTGATAAGCTAGCTTTTACAGGTTCAACAGAGGTGGGGTACACTGTCGCTAAAGCGGCGGCCGACCGCCTAATTCCAGCCACTTTAGAACTTGGCGGAAAATCAGCCAACATTATTTTTGAAGATGCCAATTGGGAACGTGCATTAGAAGGCGTGCAGTTAGGGATTTTATTCAATCAAGGGCAAGTTTGTTGTGCTGGGTCTCGTGTGTTCGTTCAGTCAGGTATTTATGATCAATTTGTAGAAGCTTTAAAGGAAAAGTTTGAACAAGTGAACGTTGGTTTCCCGTGGGAAAAAGATGTTGAAATGGGCGCTCAGATCAATGAGCATCAATTGGAAGAAATTTTAAAATATGTCGAAATTGGTGTGAAGGAAGGAGCTACACTGATTACTGGTGGGCAACGTTTAACAGAAAATGGGCTAGACAAGGGGGCGTTTTTAGCACCTACGTTATTAGCGAACGGCACGAATACAATGTGCGTGGCCCAAGAAGAAATCTTTGGTCCTGTTGCAACAGTGATTAAATTTGAAACGGAAGAAGAAGTCATTCGTTTAGCTAATGATTCTGAATATGGTCTAGGTGGTGCCGTCTTTTCTCAAGATATCAATGTGGCATTACGGGTTGCTCGTGGTGTACGGACAGGTCGGATGTGGGTCAACACATACAATCAATTGCCTGCGGGCGCGCCATTTGGCGGTTATAAAAAATCAGGAATTGGTCGAGAAACGCATAAATCAATGCTAGATGCTTATACGCAAATGAAAAATATTTACATTGTGACAAAAGAAGAAGCAGATGGACTGTATTAAGTAGTGTAGTGAATTTTAGATAACAAACTTATTTGTGGCTATTGTTATTTTCGAGCTAAACAAAACAATAATTTTTTGAAAAAGTTGCGTGATGAGTAAAGTAAAACAGATTAAAAGTAAAGCCTGGTGCAAAAATCACTTTGGATTTTTGTACCAGGCTTTAAAGCGGAGTAACAATAGTGGCCACTCTTGGTTGTTTTAAATTTTCGACTATTATAGAAGGAGTTATTTTGCTTCTTCTGCTTCAAATTTAGCAAAAGCTGTTTCAATAACTTCTTTTAATGCAGAAGCAGAAGCTTCCATTTTTTCTTGTTCAGCATCTGTTAATGGAATTTCAATGACTTGTTTAACTCCTTGGCGGTTGATGATCGCTGGTGCACCGATATAAATATCGTTTTGACCATATTCACCTTCTAAATAAACAGATAATGGTAACACAGAGTTTTCATCGTTTAGGATAGCTTTAGTGATACGCGCTAGTGCAACCGCGATTCCATAGAAAGTAGCTCCTTTTTTCTCGATGATTGTGTAAGCAGCGTCGCGTACGTTGAAGAATAAATTAACCATTGCTTCTTCATCGACGTCAGGATTATTTTTCACCCATTCGTAAATTTGTAAGCCAGCGACATTCGCATGTGACCAAACTGGGAATTCTGTATCTCCGTGTTCCCCTAAGATGTAGGCATGGACATTTCGTGCATCAACGTCAACTAATTCGGCAATTGCTTGACGGAAACGAGCAGAATCTAGTGAAGTTCCTGAACCGATTACTCGTTCTTTCGGGAAGCCAGAGAATTTCCAAGTTGAATAAGTCAAAATATCAACTGGGTTTGCGGCAACTAAGAAGATACCGTTGAAACCAGAATCAACAATTGTTGTAACGATTTCTTTATTAATTTTCAAGTTTTTATGAACTAAGTCTAAACGAGTTTCGCCTGGTTTTTGAGGCGCGCCAGCTGTTAAGACAACTAAGTCTGCATCATGGCAATCGTCATAAGTAGCAGCATAGATTTTTTTAGGAGAAGTAAATGCTAATGCGTGAGATAAGTCCAACGCGTCTCCTTCAGTTTTTGGTACATTAATATCAATAATCCCAACTTCTTGAGCAATATTCTGAGTTACTAAAGCAAAGGCATAGCTAGAACCTACGGCACCGTCCCCGACTAAAATTACTTTTTGGTGATCTTTATTCCCTGCGGCTGCAGTCATGTGTACCATTCCTTCCTCTACATTCTTTTTCGTGAGCAACGAGTTTTTATTTCCTGTTGCTAAAGTGATAGTAACATGGTTTGTAAAAAATGTCACGAACTTTGATTGTAAAAATGATACAGTTTTCAGACCTGTTTCAAAATGGTAGCTCTTACATGTGCGTAATTTCACTATCTTACGCATATTTAAATTTCTAAAAAATTTTTTTACATCTTTCTTAATCTTCAAAGACTGCGAGTTTTTTTATTTCTATGGTATAATGAATAAAACTGGGTAGCGCATACGCTTCCCAGCCATTTTGTGTTGGCAAGCTTATAATCCAAGGAGAATGAAAGATGAAAGTAATCGTAGGACTGGGAAATCCCGGTAGTAAATACAAAGAAACAAAACACAACATTGGCTTTATTACGCTAGATGAAATTGCGTATCGGCAAAATGTTTCGTTTAATAATAGTAATTTTGAAGCAGATATTGCAGAGTTTTTTATAGGGACTGAGAAAGTATTGTTAGTGAAACCATTAACATTTATGAATGAATCAGGTCGCTCTGTTGGTCCGTTGTTGACCTACTTTGGGGTAGATGAGGAAGACTTGATTGTTATTTATGATGACTTAGACTTAGAGGTCGGTAAAATTCGTTTACGGCAAAAAGGTAGTGCTGGCGGCCACAATGGGATAAAAAGTCTGATTGCCCATTTAGGAACAAATGTCTTTCCTAGAATTAAAATTGGCATTGGTCGGCCCTCAAAAAATGATACAGTTATCCACCATGTACTAAGCACTTTTCCCAAAGAAACACACGAAGAGATGTTACTTGCTGTAAAGAAAGCAGCCGATGCCGCTTTATATGCATGCGAAGGACATACGTTTGTTGAAACAATGAATCAATTTAATGGAAAATAGCAGAAAGGAGGGCCCTTGTTTGAATATTATCGAACGAATTAGCCAAACAGAAATTGCTAAATCATGGCGCAGTCAACTAATGACAACAGGAACGCGCCAACTAATTACTGGGTTATCAGGCTCTGCTAAAACATTACTGATGGCAGGCGCTTTACAAAAGACGCATCAAAAAATTGTTATTGCGGTTCCAAACCTATACTATGCCAATCAATTAGTAGATGATTTTTTAAATATTTTACCTTCAGAACAAGTTCATCTATTTCCAGTAGATGAAGTGTTATCCGCCGAAATGGCCTTTTCTTCACCAGAAGCGCGCGCAGATCGAGTGAGTGCGTTAAATTTCCTGATGACAGCGAATGCAGGAATCGTGGTCGTACCAGTAGCTGGACTACGAAAATATTTGCCAACGAAAGAAACGTGGCAAAATGCGCAACTTCATTGGGAAATCGGGACAGAAGTAGAACCTGAGATCCTCGCGCAACGCTTAGTGTTAATGGGCTATGAACGCCAATCGATGGTCGGAAAGCCTGGCGAATTTAGTATTCGCGGAAGCATTGTTGATGTCTATCCGCTAAATGCCGAATACCCTGTTCGGGTGGAACTGTTTGATGTTGAAATTGACTCAATCCGTTATTTTGAAGCGGATACTCAACGCTCATTAGAAAATCTTGAAGAAGTAACGATTTCACCAATGACTGATTTAGTATTCTCAAAGGCAGATATGAATCATGGCATGACGAGGTTACAAGATGCTCTAGAAAAACGTTTAGCGACAGCTAAAGATCAAACGGAGACCGATTTTTTAGAAGAATATTTTGGTCAGTTGCTGTCTTCTTGGGAACAAGGGATTCCTACAGAAAATGCTCACTATTATACAGATTTTCTGTACCAACAAAAAACTACGCTGTTAGATTATTTACCAGAAAATAGTTTGCTTTTTGTGGATGATTATTCTCGTATGATGGAAACGGAGCGAGAAATCGCTAGAGAGGAAGCGGAATGGCAAACCCTGAAAATTGAAGAAATGCGCGTGTTTTCTGAACAAACTTTTGGTGTAGACTTTCATGATCAATTGCGAAAAACTGCACGAAATACGACCTTCTTTTCACTTTTTCAAAAAGGGATGGGGAATCTTCGTTTCCAAGAAGTCCATAATTTCCAATATCGTTCAATGCAACAATTCTTCGGTCAAATGCCGTTGCTAAAAGCGGAAGTGGACCGTTGGCAAAAGCAAAACCAAACGGTCGTTGTTTTTGTTCCTACGAAAGAACGGATTCAAAAAGTCGAAGAGCTATTTCAGGACTTTGACATACCTAGCGTAGTAAGCAATTGGGATCAGTTGTTAGATGGGCATGTCCAAATTGTCCAAGGGGCATTACAAACAGGGTTTGAATTACCTAAAAACAAGCTCGTGGCGATTACGGAAAAAGAAATTTTTCATACAACGACCAAAAAACGGGCACGTCGTCAAACAATTTCTAATGCGGAACGTTTGAAAAGTTATAGCGACTTAAAAACGGGCGATTATGTCGTTCATGCGAATCACGGGATTGGTAAATATATTGGTATGGAAACCTTAGAAGTTGATGGGGTCCATCAAGATTACATGACTATCTTGTACCAAAATGATGACAAGTTATTTATTCCAGTAACACAATTGAACTTGATTCAAAAGTTCGTTGCTTCCGAGTCTAAAACGCCGAAAATTAACAAGCTAGGCGGCAGTGAATGGACGAAAACTAAACGAAAAGTTGCTTCAAAAATTGAAGATATCGCGGATGATTTAATCTTACTTTATGCGACAAGAGAATCGGAAAAAGGCTATGCTTTTCCGCCAGATGATGCGTATCAAAAAGAATTTGAAGAGGCTTTTCCGTATTCTGAAACAGATGATCAATTACGTAGTGCTGCCGAAATTAAACACGACATGGAAAAATCTCGACCAATGGATCGTTTGTTAGTTGGCGATGTAGGGTTTGGTAAAACAGAAGTGGCTTTACGAGCGGCCTTCAAAGCTGTTAGCAACAATAAACAGGTCGCCTTTTTAGTGCCAACAACTATTTTAGCGCAACAACATTACGAAACGATTCAAGAGCGGTTTGAGGGCTTTCCTGTAGAAATTGGTTTATTAAGTCGTTTCCGCACGAAAAAACAGCAAAATGAAACAATTGAAAAAATTAAACATGGCCAAGTAGATATTGTGATTGGTACCCATCGTTTATTGTCGCAAGATATTAATTTTAGTGATTTAGGCTTGTTGATTATTGATGAGGAACAACGGTTTGGAGTGAAACATAAAGAACGACTAAAACAATTGCGTTCACAAGTGGATGTCTTGACGTTAACAGCAACGCCAATCCCAAGGACCCTTCATATGTCGATGTTAGGTGTCCGTGATTTATCTGTCATCGAAACCCCACCAGAGAATCGTTATCCGATCCAAACGTATGTCATGGAAAATAATCCTGGGGCGATTCGGGAAGCGATTGAGCGAGAAATGGCTCGAGATGGTCAAGTCTTTTATTTATACAATCGAGTAGATACGATTGAACGAAAAGTTGAAGAGTTACAAGCGCTAGTTCCAGATGCAAGAATTGCGTATGCACATGGTCAAATGACAGAAGTACAACTGGAGAATACTTTGTTTGATTTTATTGAAGGACAATATGATATATTAGTCACTACAACAATTATTGAAACAGGAGTAGATATTCCTAATGCTAATACCTTGTTTGTAGAAAATGCGGACTACATGGGCTTATCTACGTTGTATCAATTACGTGGTCGTGTGGGGCGTAGCAATCGAGTGGCCTATGCTTATTTTATGTACGAACAGCAAAAAATCCTAAACGAAGTTAGTGAGAAACGTTTAGAAGCAATTAAAGACTTTACGGAATTAGGTTCTGGGTTCAAAATTGCGATGCGTGACCTTTCCATTCGAGGGGCCGGAAACCTTCTTGGTGCCCAACAACATGGCTTCATTGATTCGGTTGGGTTTGATATGTACTCACAGATGTTATCTGAGGCAGTTGCTCGTAAACAAGGAAAAAATATCCAAGACCAAAAAACGTCTGTTGAAATTGATTTGGGCATTGATGCTTATATTCCAGGAACGTACATTACAGACGAACGACAAAAAATTGAAATTTATAAACGGATTCGTCAATTAGAAAATATGGATATGTACGAAGAATTAGAAGCGGACTTGTTAGACCGCTTTGGAGAGTATCCTGACGAAGTGGCGCATTTATTAACCACTGGCCGTATCAAAATGGATGGCGACCGTGCCTTGTTAGAAAGTATTCGTAAACGCGACCAAAAAGTCAAGTTTGTGTTAAGTAAAATTGGCACAAAAACATACTCTGTGGAGCAGTTGTTTGAAGCGTTATCGGCAACCAGCTTAAAAGCGGATCTAGCAGTTGAGAAAGAACAAATGACTATTTCCTTGAAGTTGCCGAAAGATTGTAAAGAAGCTGTTTGGATTCAAGAAATTGCTACTTTTACAACCGCATTGCGACAAGAAAAATACAAACATTCGCAAGAAACGGATTCCCTTTAAAAGGAGGCCTAGAAGATGGCACAAAAAGAAATGCAGCGAATGATGCAAGGTGCCGTTGTGTTAACCATTGCTTCCTTCATTGCAAAAGTGTTGAGTGCGTTTTATCGCGTTCCTTTTCAGAACTTTGTAGGGGATGAAGGATTTTACGTGTATCAGCAAGTTTATCCAATCTATGGGATTGCGATGACATTAGCATTGTCAGGTTTACCGCAATTTATTTCCAAAATTGTTGCTGAACAACCAGATATTCGGAGTCAAAAACAAGTGTTGCGCCAACTATATCCCTATGTGTTATGGTTAGCGATTGCTTGTTGGGCCTTCTTTTTCTTTGGTAGTCAAGAAATTGCTATTAGTATGGGGGATGCTGCACTCCAACCATTAATGGAAGTTGTTTCCTTTACCTTTTTACTCGTTCCAATTCTTTCTTTCTATCGTGGGAATTTTCAAGGTCATTTGTTGATGGTGCCTAGTGGTATTTCACAGGTGATGGAACAGTTTGTGCGTGTCGGGGTTATTCTAGTAGCTGCGTTGTCCTATCATTACTTTGGTGGCTCCATTTACCAAACGGGGACGGTGGCCATGAGTGGTGCGTTGGCTGGCGGTATCTTAGCGGTACTTGTCTTATGGTACTACAATCGAAAAATTCTTAGTGGAAGTACGGAATACTTGCATCAATGGAAGATTATGCCTCAAACCACAGGACTATTTAAACGTTTAATGATTGAGGGTGGTTTGGTCTCTTTATATAGTGCTTTTCTGATTCTATTTCAATTAATTGATTCCTTTAAAGTAAAAAATGCCCTCATGCTTTTCGGGCTCTCTGATTTAGCTGCGAAAGTGGACAAAGGGGTCTATGATAGAGGACAACCACTAGTTCAATTAGGATTGGTAATTGCATTAGCTTTAAGCTCAACCTTTTTACCAGGTTTGACAAAATATTTTATGAAAAAAGACCGTCAACAATTTTTACAAGTTGCAAAAATCTTTTTGCGTCTTACCACAACCTTGGCATCGGCGGCTTCGATTGGTCTGATGATGTTATTGCCGTACATGAACTTTACACTTTTTAAAGATTATAAAGGCAATGATGTTTTAGGGGTGTATGTTTTATCCATCGCTTTTATGGCCATTATTCAGGCCTACCAAAGTATTGAACAAAGTCGCAATCGTTTTAAAGGTCCTTTAGTGGCAGCTGGTGTGGGCTTATTAGTGAAGTTACTGACAACGGGCTTTTTCACCATTCGTTGGGGAACATTAGGTGCTAGTTGGTCTACCATCCTTGGGTTACTAGCGACGTTATTCGTTTTAGTCCGACAATCGGATGCAGCGATTAATTGTTTTGTTCGAGAACGAAGCTTTTTGAAAAAACTGTTGCTTAGTTTAGCAATCATGATGCTGTCATTACTGGTCTATCAAGGAATTATCTCCATCTTGTTCCAAGGTGTGCATCACCGAAGTCAAGCGTTTTTCGTTACAGTTTTAGGTGTTGCAGTGGGTGGTACAGTTTTTATTAGCACCATCATTAAGTTAGAATTATTTACGATACGTGAATGGTTAAGTTTACCGTATGGCGCAAAAATTTTACGGATGAGACAAAAAAAATAAAAGAGGTGAATGTGATGCGGTTAGATAAATTTTTAAAAGTTTCTCGCATTATTAAAAGAAGAACAGTTGCCAAAGAAGTCGCTGATAAAGGTCGGATTCAAATCAACGGAGTCTTAGCCAAATCTTCTAGTACTGTGAAGATTGGTGACCTTGTCAAAATTCAATTTGGGAACAGAATTTTAGAAGTAGAAGTCCTGCAACTAAATGACTCTACGAAAAAAGAAGATGCCACAAAAATGTATGAGATAAAATCAGAAACACGCGTCTCTGAAGAATAAGCAGGTGAGGATGGAGCGCTTGGCAAGTTCATTGAAAAGATGAATATTCCAAGCGCTTCATCCTTTCAGCTTTTTAATGAAACAGACGCGCCGCTTTTGAAAAAAATTAATAAATCAACCGCTGTTATTTCAAAAGCAAAGAATATTTTAGAAAAAAGCTTGATTTTCTTTAACTTCTCTGAAATTAACATTAGACAAGGTTCTTAGATGTTGGTATAATAAAACGGACAATCCAAAGCGAGTGGAGCGAGACGATGGGAAAGAATGAAAAAAACTCGAAGAAAGTTGCGGCATTGGAAAATGACTACACGAAAGAACAGTATGTCGAATTCCAAAAACAACAGAAACAATTGATTTTTAGACGCAGACGCTTGGCAGCGATTTTTCTCGTGGCCTTCATTATTTTTGCCTTTTCTGGCATCCAATTGATGAAAGATTATCATCGCTTAGGTGCTTTCAAACAAGAACGAGCAGACGCAATTGCTGAATCCGTAGCAGTTGATAAGAAGGTCAAGGATCTAAAAAAAGACGTTGCTTTGTTAAAAGATGATGATTATGTGGCAAAATTAGCACGTAGCCGTTTCCTTCTCTCAAAAGAAGGCGAACAGATTTATCCCACACCAGAACAAATGAAAAAAACACAGACTTCTGGAGTGGAAGAAAGCAAGAGCAGTTCAGAAAAAAATAGTCAATCACAGTCTTCAACTGAAACAACTAAGTCTTCAGCTGAATAAACTGCAATTATAATTAGGGAAAAAATAGGAGGAACAATTTTTTTATGTCAATCGAAGTAGGAGCTAAATTGCCAGGAAAAGTGTCAGGGATTACTAACTTTGGTGCATTTATTGATTTAGGAGAAAGAAAAACTGGGTTAGTACACATCAGTGAAGTGTCTAATGGATTCGTTAAAGATATTCATGATGTATTAACAGTAGGTGACGAAGTAACAGTGAAAGTAACCTCAGTTGGTGACGACGGCAAAATTGGCTTATCGATCCGTAAAGCACAAGAGCCAGCAGAAGGGCAACAACCAAAACGTGAATTTCAACGTCGTGAAAACAATTATGAGAATCGTGACCGTAATCCACGCGCAGGGGGCAAAAAGCCTTTCAATAAACCACAAGCAAATAACAATAACAATAAACAAGATTTTGACTCATTGATGAGCTCTTTCTTGAAAGATAGTGATGACCGTTTATCTTCATTAAAACGTAATACTGAAGGCAAACGTGGCGGACGTGGCGGACGTCGCGGCTAAGCACAAACAAATAGGGGGACTGGGGATAACGAATGGGTTATTTCTCGGTTCCTCTTTTATTCTAAGGAAGAAAGAAGGGTGAACAATGTTTTGGCAGTTTTATAAACGAGGAAAAGAACAAGGATTTTGGCAACCGCATCAAACAATCGTGGTCGCCGTTTCTGGTGGTGTAGACTCCATGGCCCTTTTGACGTTAATGGAACAGGTGGCAGAAAAAGAACAATTACAATTGGTTGTTGCACATGTCAATCATCAATTGCGAGAAGCGTCGGCACAGGAAGCGCAATATCTCGCTACCTATTGTCAGCAGCGAGAGCTAACGTATTATGAAACACGTTGGGAAGACCCTGAAAAGCAACGAAATTTAGAAGCAAAAGCGCGCACATTTCGTTATGAATTTTTTAAAGAAGTCATGGAAATTGAAGGTGCGGCGGTCTTAATGACGGCACATCATCTAGACGATCAAGCGGAAACGATTTTAATGAAGCTGATTCGAGGAACTAATTTTTCCCATTCCGCAGGCATTAAAGAGAGACGTCCTTTTGCGACAGGGGAATTGATTCGTCCGTTACTCATTTATCCAAAAGAAGAATTGTATCAATTTGCACAGCGCCAAGCATTCGTTTATTTTGAGGACGAAACGAACCAAACCAATGAATATTTGAGAAATCGGCTCCGTAATCAGGTTTTGCCGCTATTAAAGCAGGAAAATCCGCAATTCTTAGATCAGATTGCTTCTTTTAGTAATGAACAACGTTTTGCCCAAGAATTTATTCAAGAACAAATTGAGCCTCAATTATCTGAAGCCGTAGAACCAACCAAACAAGGCTGGCGCATTCCTTTGAAGAGATTATTAAAAGAAACGCCTGCGTACCAGCACTTCTTTTTAACCGCGTTTTTCCAAAAAACATTAGTGCCATTAGGGGTTTCGTTAAACCAACGCCAGATGACACAAGTTTTAAAAGTTTTGAATGATGAACGCCAACCGCAAGGCTCGGTTATGTTAGAACAGCAATGGCAACTAGCTAAAAGTTACGATTGGCTGTACTTAGAACAAAAACAGGTTGCACTGCGAGAAGAAGTTACACATTTATTAGTACCTGGCGCGGGGATTTATTTATCGGAAACCGAGTGGCTAGGATTAATTGCGACAGACAAACCGTTTCCTCTTCCTGAAGAGATTAATCAGTGGACGGGTCAGTTGTTAGCGATCCCGTTGACCACAGCCACACCTTTGACCGTTCGTCATCGCCAAAGTGGTGATCGGATTACATTAAAACCAGGGTTTACGAAAAAATTAAGCAGAGTTTTTATTGATCAAAAAGTGCCAAATGAAGCGAGAGAGAGTGCTTGGGTCATTACGGATGAGCAAGAGGAAATCATTTGGGTACCAAAATTTGCAAATTCCTATTTGAGTATTCCTTTAGAAACTGATAAAATACACTACAGACTCCTTTTTAAGACAAAGGAGTAATGCTGAAAGGAGCGCACTATGATAGAAAAAGATATTGAGAAAGTCCTAATCTCCAAAGAAGAAATTCTTGCGAAGTCTGCAGAGCTTGGCAAGCAACTGACAGAAGAATATCAAGGGAAAAATCCTTTAGTGGTCGGTATTTTAAAAGGTGCAGTACCATTTATGGCTGATTTGACTCGTGAAATCAATACTTATTTAGAATTGGACTTTATGGATGTATCTAGCTACGGCAACGCGACAGTTTCTTCAGGCGAAGTAAAAATTGTCAAAGACTTGGACACAAATGTCGAAGGTAGACATATTTTAATCGTAGAAGATATCATCGATAGTGGTCGTACATTAGCGTATTTAGTAGATTTGTTTAGATACCGTAAAGCTGCATCTGTGAAAATTGTTACCTTATTAGATAAACCAGAAGGCCGTGTAGTAGACATTAAAGCTGACTACGTAGGGTTTGATGTGCCCAATGAGTTTGTGGTCGGTTACGGATTAGACTATGCAGAAACGTACCGCAACTTGCCTTATATTGGCGTTTTAAAACCTGAAGTTTACGAATCAAATTAATATCTATCAAGGAATTAATTGTGTTACAATGTAAAGGTCAGGATTGATAAAAGAATAACATGAATTGTAATGATGAGCATAAGGAGGACAGGCATGAACAAAAAGAATAATGGCATGAAAAATGGTTTATACTACGTCTTAGTAGTACTTGCCATGGTCATGGTTGTCTATTTCATTTTTGGAAATAACAACCAACAATCGCCAGACATCGATTACTCAACCTTCCAACAACAATTGGAAGACGGAAAAGTCAAAGACATGACCATTCAACCAACCAATGGGGTTTACCGGATTGAAGGTCAGTATAAAGAAAAACAAGAAGTGAAAGACACAGGTGGTCTGTCATTGTGGGGCTCAACGCAAGCGTCGTCAAAAGGCTTCACAACAACCGTTTTACCTAGTGATACAACCTTAGCTGGCATTCAAGATGCGGCACAAAATAACAAGGTGAAGCTAGTTGTCAAAGAACAATCAACAAGTGGTGCTTGGTTGTCACTGTTGTTTAGTTTCTTACCATTAGTGATTATTTTCTTCTTCTTCTACATGATGATGAGCCAACAAGGCGGTGGCGGTGGCGGTGGTGGCCGTGTGATGAACTTCGGTAAATCCAAAGCCAAAGAAGCCGATAAAAAAGCTAACCGTGTCCGCTTCTCAGATGTAGCTGGTGCGGAAGAAGAAAAACAAGAATTAGTTGAAGTAGTGGAATTCTTAAAAGATCCACGTCGTTTCGCTGAATTAGGCGCACGGATTCCTGCGGGCGTACTATTAGAAGGACCTCCAGGGACTGGTAAAACGTTACTTGCTAAAGCCGTAGCAGGTGAAGCAGGGGTGCCATTTTACTCAATCTCAGGTTCAGATTTCGTTGAAATGTTTGTCGGGGTCGGTGCTAGCCGTGTCCGGGATTTATTTGAAACAGCGAAGAAAAACGCGCCTGCGATTATCTTTATCGATGAAATCGATGCAGTTGGTCGTCAACGTGGTGCTGGTATGGGTGGCGGACACGACGAACGTGAACAAACCCTTAACCAATTATTAGTTGAGATGGATGGTTTTGATGGCAATGAAGGAGTTATCGTAATTGCTGCAACGAACCGTTCAGACGTGTTAGACCCAGCGTTGTTACGTCCAGGTCGTTTTGACCGCCAAATCTTGGTAGGACGTCCAGATGTCAAAGGTCGTGAAGCGATTTTACGTGTTCATGCGAAAAACAAACCGTTAGCTGATGACGTTGATTTGAAAGTTGTTGCACAACAAACACCAGGTTTTGCTGGTGCTGATTTAGAAAATGTCTTAAACGAAGCAGCCTTAGTTGCCGCTCGTCGTAACAAGAAAAAAATTGATGCTTCTGATGTGGATGAAGCCGAAGACCGCGTAATTGCTGGTCCAGCTAAAAAAGATCGCGTGATTAATAAGAAAGAACGCGAAATGGTGGCTTACCATGAAGCAGGACACACAATTGTTGGTTTAGTCTTAAGCCGTGCTCGTGTTGTCCACAAAGTAACTATTATCCCTCGTGGTCGCGCAGGCGGTTATATGATTGCTTTACCAAAAGAAGATCAATTCTTAATGACTAAAGAAGATATGTTTGAACAAATCGTTGGCTTACTTGGTGGACGTACAGCAGAAGAAATTATCTTTGGCGTTCAATCAACAGGGGCTTCAAATGACTTTGAACAAGCAACAGGGATTGCCCGTAGCATGGTAACGGAATATGGAATGAGTGACAAATTAGGACCTGTTCAATATGAAGGAAACCATCAAGTCTTTGTCGGTCGTGATTATGGTCAAACAAAAGCTTACTCAGAACAAGTGGCGTTTGAAATCGATCAGGAAGTTCGTCGTATCTTAATGGATGCTCATACAAAAGCGCATGAAATTATCGAAGCGCACCGTGAACAACATAAACTAATTGCTGAAAAACTATTAGAATATGAAACATTAGATGCAAAAGCAATCAAATCATTATTTGAAACAGGTAAAATGCCTGAAGGTGCTGACAGCGACTATCCTAGTGAAAAAGAAGCGCAAACATTCGAAGAAGCAAAACGTGCTTTAGAAGAAAAAGAAGCGCAAAAACAAGTTGAAGAAAAACAAGACTTTGAAGAAGCGAAAAAAGAATTACATGATGAAGCAGAAGAAGTCAAAGTAGAAAGCGAACAAACAGAAAAAGAAGTCCAATCTGAAGAGAAAAAAGATTCAGATTCCAATTCTGAATATGATCGCAATAACTACGAAGATCGTTATAAATAACCAATTAGTAGAAGGTGCAGTATTTGTCGAGATGACGAATACTGCACCTTCTATAATATTAAGATATTCTATAGAAGGAAGATTATTTGGTTGAAAAAACACCTGATTCCTAGTATTATCTGACTAATGGACAAAAAAGCACCAAGAGAAGAGGAAAAAGAATGGAAGATTATTTAGTAAAAGCCCTTTGTTATAAAGGTTCAATACGAGCATATGCCATCAGTGCCACTGAAACTGTTAGCGAAGCGCAAAGAAGACATGATACATGGAGTTCTTCTACCGCAGCGTTAGGGCGCACATTGATTGGAGCCCTTTTACTAGGAGCGACTTTAAAAGGTGACGATAAATTAACTGTAAAAGTACAAGGAAATGGCCCAGCTGGCGCTATTATTGTCGATAGTAATGGCCGTGGAGAAACAAAAGGCTACATTAAAAATCCACATGTCAGCTTAAAGTTGAATGCAACAGGTAAAATTGATGTACGTGGCGCTGTCGGTAACGAAGGAATTTTCACAGTCATTAAAGATTTAGGATTAAAAGAAACCTTTTCTGGACAAACACCTATTGTTTCTGGTGAAATCGGTGAAGACTTTACATATTTTATGGCGGTCTCTGAACAAGTTCCCTCAGCTATCGGTTTAGGTGTATTGGTGGACACGGATGAATCGGTGAAAGCAGCCGGTGGTTTTATGATTCAAGTAATGCCAGGTGCCGATGAAAGTACCATTGATTTTATTGAACAGCGTCTAGCGGAAGTGCCACCAATTTCACAATTACTAGAAAATGGAGAAACACCTGAACAAGTCTTGTATCGCTTATTGGGAGAAGACGAAGTAGAAATTTTAGAAAAAATGCCTGTACAATTTAAATGTGACTGTTCCAAAGAAAAATTTGCGACCGCTTTGATTGCTGTTGGGATCGATGAATTAAATGCGATGATTGATGAAGATCATGGAGCAGAAGCAGTTTGTCAATTCTGTAACAATAAATATCACTATAGTGAAGAAGAATTAATTGAACTTCGCGATGAAGCGATTCGCAATACGAAACAAAAGTAGGAGGAAAGACTATGTGGAAAATTGGAGACGTTGAAATCCCCAACCGTGTTGTCGTAGCTCCGATGGCGGGTATTAGTAACGCCGCTTTTCGTGTGACTGTAAAAGAATTTGGCGCAGGATTAGTCGTTTGTGAAATGATTAGTGACAAAGGAATTAAATTAAGAAACAAAAAAACCTTAGAAATGCTATATATTGATGAGCGAGAATATCCTTTAAGTGTACAAATTTTTGGTGGAGATAAAGAAACATTAGTGGAAGCTGCTAAGTTTGTGGAAGAAAATACGCAAGCGGCGATTATTGATATTAACATGGGTTGCCCTGTCAATAAAATAATTAAAGCTGAAGCTGGTGCGAAATGGTTGCTGGATCCGAATAAAGTGCATGAGATGGTTCACGCAGTCTCTTCGGCAGTTTCTTTGCCTGTCACTGTAAAAATGCGAACAGGCTGGGATGAAGATCATCTATATGCTGTAGACAACGCTTTGGCTGCCGAACAAGCAGGCGCTTCGGCCATTGCTATGCATGGTCGGACACGTGTCCAAATGTACGAAGGGACAGCCAACTGGGACGTTTTAAAGGAAGTGAAAAAGCATTTAACCATTCCTTTTATGGGAAATGGCGATGTCAAAACGCCTGAAGATGCTAAACGCATGTTAGAATATGTTGGAGCGGATGGTGTGATGATTGGTCGAGCTGCTTTGGGCAATCCTTGGATGATTCAACGGACGAAAGAATACTTGGAAACGGGCGAATTGATGCCTGAGCCTTCACCAGCTGAAAAAATCAATATTGCAAAAGTTCATTTACAACGATTAGTGGATTTAAAAGGCGAAAAAATTGCGGTCCGTGAGTTTCGCCAACATGCTTCTTACTATCTAAAAGGAATCTCGCGAGCAGCCAAAGTGAAAGTTGCGATTAACCAAGTTGAAACACAACAAGCAGTTGTCGATTTACTTGATGCCTTTGTAGAGAAGATTTCCAAAGTTGCTGTAACTACTGCTGTAACTACTATAGAAGAATAAAAAATTCAAGCCGAAAGTAAAATTCGTCTTGCTTTTTTTCGAATTACTGTGGCATTATTAGGATAGGTTAAAATCAAGAATGGAGGAACAACAGTGGCAGAAGAACAACAAGCGCATTTAGAGGATTTAAATGATCAAATGCTCGTGCGCCGCGAAAAAATGGAAGCTTTACGTGAAGAAGGGATTGATCCTTTCGGTAAACGTTTCGATCGCACTCATAATTCAGCAGAACTTCATGAACAATATGATAATCATACAAAAGAAGAACTTAGTGAAATGAATACAGAAGTCAGCGTTGCTGGACGTATGATGACAAAACGTGGTAAAGGAAAAGCTGGTTTCGCCCATTTGCAAGACCGTGAAGGCCAAATTCAAATTTATGTTCGGAAGGACCAAGTTGGAGACGAAGCCTATGAACTATTTAAACATGCTGACTTAGGCGACTTCTTTGGTGTGACAGGTCAAGTAATGAAAACCAATACGGGGGAAGTTACTGTTAAAGCTCAAACAATTACGTTATTAACTAAAGCTTTGCGTCCATTGCCAGATAAATACCATGGATTAACGAATGTGGAACAACGCTATCGTCAACGCTATTTGGATTTAATCAGTAACAAAGAAAGCTTTGATCGTTTCATGAAACGCAGTCAAATTATTAGCGAAATCCGTCGTTATCTAGATGGCAATGGCTATGTCGAAGTAGAAACGCCTGTCTTGCATAACGAAGCAGGAGGAGCTGCTGCTCGTCCATTTATCACACACCATAATGCATTAGATATGGACTTATACTTACGCATTGCACTAGAGTTACATTTAAAACGTTTAATTGTCGGTGGCATGGAAAAAGTATATGAAATTGGTCGTGTCTTCCGTAATGAAGGAATCGATACCACTCATAACCCAGAATTTACAATGCTAGAAGCTTATACCGCTTATACTGATTATCAAGATGTGATGGATTTAACAGAGGGAATTATCCGTAATGCTGCGGAAAAAGTCTTAGGAACTACTGATATCACGTACGATGGTCAAGCGGTTGATTTAGGCAGTCCTTTCAAACGTCTACACATGGTAGATGCGGTCAAAGAACAAACGGGCGTAGATTTTTGGCAAGAGATGACGATAGAAGAAGCCCGTGCGTTGGCTAAAGAACATAATGTTGAAATTACAGATGCCATGACAGTCGGTCATATCATTAATGAATTTTTCGAAACATTTGTAGAAGATACGTTGCAACAACCAACATTTATTTATGGTCACCCAGTCGCTGTCTCACCATTAGCGAAGAAAAATCCAGAAGATGGTCGTTTCACTGACCGCTTTGAACTGTTTATTATCGGAAAAGAGTTTGCTAATGCATTTACAGAATTAAATGATCCGATTGACCAACGTGAACGTTTTGAAGAACAAGAAAAAGAACGGGAACAAGGAAATGATGAAGCACACGGAGTAGATGAAGATTTCATCGAAGCCTTAGAATATGGCTTGCCACCAACCGGAGGATTAGGCATTGGGATTGATCGACTAGTTATGTTATTAACCGATGCACAATCAATTCGTGATGTATTATTATTCCCAACGATGAGATAAAAAAAGATGCCTTAAGGGCATCTTTTTTTTGTATTCGCAAAAAATTAAATAAAAAACAATTGAAACCAATTCTTTTTTTCTAAAAAAATCGAAGATGAGTAATAAAAAGAATGGGTAATCTGATAAAAAAACGAACTTTATCTAATCGAATAAGAAAGAACAATCGGTATTGAAAAAAAGTTTAAAAAAAGTGAAAATAATGATTGACCAATGCTTGAAATCTTGGTATATTATTACATGTCGCAAGGCGAGTCACACAGCTGAGCGATTCAGAAATCAATAATTAAATAACAATTCTTGATTTCAAATCTCTCGAAAAAAGTTTGAAAAAACAACAAAAAAGTTGTTGACAAATAACAAGCGAGATGATAAGATATAGAAGTTGTCACGACAGACAACAACAACCGAGCAAAACAACTTAAAAAACTTTTTCAAAAAGTTCTTGACATTCAAACGAAAGTTTGTTACGATATAAAAGTTGCTGCGAGGTAACGTAGACCTTTGAAAACTGAACAAAGAATAGACGAACCAAATGTGTAGGGCGTCTTGATTCAATTCAAGACAACAAACATTTTTAACAAGCAAGCAATATGCTAGCAAACAAATTGAGCTTAACAATCGTAAGATTGTTCTAACTTTTATTATGAGAGTTTGATCCTGGCTCAGGACGAACGCTGGCGGCGTGCCTAATACATGCAAGTCGAACGCTTCTTTCCTCCCGAGTGCTTGCACTCAATCGGAAAGAGGAGTGGCGGACGGGTGAGTAACACGTGGGTAACCTACCCATCAGAGGGGGATAACACTTGGAAACAGGTGCTAATACCGCATAACAGTTTATGCCGCATGGCATAAGAGTGAAAGGCGCTTTCGGGTGTCGCTGATGGATGGACCCGCGGTGCATTAGCTAGTTGGTGAGGTAACGGCTCACCAAGGCCACGATGCATAGCCGACCTGAGAGGGTGATCGGCCACACTGGGACTGAGACACGGCCCAGACTCCTACGGGAGGCAGCAGTAGGGAATCTTCGGCAATGGACGAAAGTCTGACCGAGCAACGCCGCGTGAGTGAAGAAGGTTTTCGGATCGTAAAACTCTGTTGTTAGAGAAGAACAAGGACGTTAGTAACTGAACGTCCCCTGACGGTATCTAACCAGAAAGCCACGGCTAACTACGTGCCAGCAGCCGCGGTAATACGTAGGTGGCAAGCGTTGTCCGGATTTATTGGGCGTAAAGCGAGCGCAGGCGGTTTCTTAAGTCTGATGTGAAAGCCCCCGGCTCAACCGGGGAGGGTCATTGGAAACTGGGAGACTTGAGTGCAGAAGAGGAGAGTGGAATTCCATGTGTAGCGGTGAAATGCGTAGATATATGGAGGAACACCAGTGGCGAAGGCGGCTCTCTGGTCTGTAACTGACGCTGAGGCTCGAAAGCGTGGGGAGCAAACAGGATTAGATACCCTGGTAGTCCACGCCGTAAACGATGAGTGCTAAGTGTTGGAGGGTTTCCGCCCTTCAGTGCTGCAGCAAACGCATTAAGCACTCCGCCTGGGGAGTACGACCGCAAGGTTGAAACTCAAAGGAATTGACGGGGGCCCGCACAAGCGGTGGAGCATGTGGTTTAATTCGAAGCAACGCGAAGAACCTTACCAGGTCTTGACATCCTTTGACCACTCTAGAGATAGAGCTTTCCCTTCGGGGACAAAGTGACAGGTGGTGCATGGTTGTCGTCAGCTCGTGTCGTGAGATGTTGGGTTAAGTCCCGCAACGAGCGCAACCCTTATTGTTAGTTGCCATCATTTAGTTGGGCACTCTAGCGAGACTGCCGGTGACAAACCGGAGGAAGGTGGGGATGACGTCAAATCATCATGCCCCTTATGACCTGGGCTACACACGTGCTACAATGGGAAGTACAACGAGTCGCTAGACCGCGAGGTCATGCAAATCTCTTAAAGCTTCTCTCAGTTCGGATTGCAGGCTGCAACTCGCCTGCATGAAGCCGGAATCGCTAGTAATCGCGGATCAGCACGCCGCGGTGAATACGTTCCCGGGCCTTGTACACACCGCCCGTCACACCACGAGAGTTTGTAACACCCGAAGTCGGTGAGGTAACCTTTTTGGAGCCAGCCGCCTAAGGTGGGATAGATGATTGGGGTGAAGTCGTAACAAGGTAGCCGTATCGGAAGGTGCGGCTGGATCACCTCCTTTCTAAGGAATATTACGGAAATACACATTTCGTCTTTACTTTGTTCAGTTTTGAGAGGTCTACTCTCAAAACATTCGTTCATTGAAAACTGGATATTGAAGTAAAAAGAATCAAAACAAACCGAGAACACCGCGTTGAATGAGTTTTTTAATAAGTTCAATTGCTTATTTATTGATTAACCTTCTATCGCTAGAAGAAGTGATCAAGACCCAACCGTAAGGTTGATAAGGTTAAGTGAATAAGGGCGCACGGTGGATGCCTTGGCACTAGGAGCCGATGAAGGACGGGACTAACACCGATATGCTTTGGGGAGCTGTAAGTAAGCTATGATCCAGAGATTTCCGAATGGGGGAACCCAATATCTTTTATAGGATATTACTTTTCAGTGAATACATAGCTGATTAGAGGTAGACGCAGAGAACTGAAACATCTTAGTACCTGCAGGAAGAGAAAGAAAATTCGATTCCCTGAGTAGCGGCGAGCGAAACGGGAAGAGCCCAAACCAACAAGCTTGCTTGTTGGGGTTGTAGGACTCCAATATGGTAGTCTGTTAGTATAGTTGAAGGATTTGGAAAATTCCGCTAAAGAGGGTGAAAGCCCCGTAGACGAAATGCTGACAACACCTAGGAGGATCCTGAGTACGGCGGAACACGAGAAATTCCGTCGGAATCCGCGGGGACCATCCCGCAAGGCTAAATACTCCCTAGTGACCGATAGTGAACCAGTACCGTGAGGGAAAGGTGAAAAGCACCCCGGAAGGGGAGTGAAATAGATCCTGAAACCGTGTGCCTACAACAAGTCAAAGCTCGTTAATGAGTGATGGCGTGCCTTTTGTAGAATGAACCGGCGAGTTACGATTGCATGCGAGGTTAAGTCGAAGAGACGGAGCCGCAGCGAAAGCGAGTCTGAATAGGGCGAATGAGTATGTAGTCGTAGACCCGAAACCATGTGATCTACCCATGTCCAGGTTGAAGGTGCGGTAAAACGCACTGGAGGACCGAACCCACGTACGTTGAAAAGTGCGGGGATGAGGTGTGGGTAGCGGAGAAATTCCAAACGAACTTGGAGATAGCTGGTTCTCTCCGAAATAGCTTTAGGGCTAGCCTCGGAATTGAGAATGATGGAGGTAGAGCACTGTTTGGACTAGGGGCCCATCTCGGGTTACCGAATTCAGATA
>NZ_JBIOSQ010000001.1:217500-815000 GCF_051714845.1 Enterococcus sp. AZ088
TCAAGTCCTTTAGCCGGCACCATTTTGCGGAAATAGCTCAGTGGTAGAGCACCACCTTGCCAAGGTGGGGGTCGCGGGTTCGAACCCCGTTTTCCGCTTAGCCAATTCATTACGCCGGGGTGGCGGAACTGGCAGACGCACAGGACTTAAAATCCTGCGGTGAGTGATCACCGTACCGGTTCGATTCCGGTCCTCGGCATTGTTTTATATTTAGCACCCATAGCTCAACTGGATAGAGTGTTTGACTACGAATCAAAAGGTTAGGGGTTCGACTCCCTTTGGGTGCATTAGTTATATACGGGAAGTAGCTCAGCTTGGTAGAGCACTTGGTTTGGGACCAAGGGGTCGCAGGTTCGAATCCTGTCTTCCCGATAATAATTTTCATGGGGCCTTAGCTCAGCTGGGAGAGCGCCTGCTTTGCACGCAGGAGGTCAGCGGTTCGATCCCGCTAGGCTCCATTCTTATTTTAATATAAGAGTTTCGCGGTGTAGCTCAGCTGGCTAGAGCGTCCGGTTCATACCCGGGAGGTCGGGGGTTCGATCCCCTCCGCCGCGATTATACATTTGGAAGAGCCTGGACCTTTAGCTCAGTTGGTTAGAGCAGACGGCTCATAACCGTCCGGTCGTAGGTTCGAGTCCTACAAGGTCCATTGTGACGTTGTTTATAGTTTTATTTTTATCATGGAGGATTACCCAAGTCCGGCTGAAGGGAACGGTCTTGAAAACCGTCAGGCGGGTAAAACCGTGCAAGGGTTCGAATCCCTTATCCTCCTTTCTTAGGAATTAAGTTTCCTTAGTCTAATTATCGCGGGGTGGAGCAGTCAGGTAGCTCGTCGGGCTCATAACCCGAAGGTCGTAGGTTCAAATCCTGCCCCCGCAATTGCTTTTGATTTCAAAAGCACATAAAAAGAAAAGTATGGTTTGGTAGTTCAGCTGGTTAGAATGCCTGCCTGTCACGCAGGAGGTCGCGGGTTCGAGTCCCGTCCAGACCGCCATGCGGGTGTAGTTTAGTGGTAAAACCACAGCCTTCCAAGCTGTTGTCGCGAGTTCGATTCTCGTCACCCGCTTTTCTTTTTGGGCCTATAGCTCAGCTGGTTAGAGCGCACGCCTGATAAGCGTGAGGTCGATGGTTCGAGTCCATTTAGGCCCATAATTTTATAAAATGGCCCGTTGGTCAAGCGGTTAAGACACCGCCCTTTCACGGCGGTAACACGGGTTCGAGTCCCGTACGGGTCATAGTTTTGTTACGGAGGATTACCCAAGTCCGGCTGAAGGGAACGGTCTTGAAAACCGTCAGGCGGGTAAAACCGTGCAAGGGTTCGAATCCCTTATCCTCCTTTCTTAGGAATTAAGTTTCCTTAGTCTAATTATCGCGGGGTGGAGCAGTCAGGTAGCTCGTCGGGCTCATAACCCGAAGGTCGTAGGTTCAAATCCTGCCCCCGCAATTGCTTTTATTTTTTAAAGCATACATTTGCATAAAGCAAAAACGAATTGGTTTGGTAGTTCAGCTGGTTAGAATGCCTGCCTGTCACGCAGGAGGTCGCGGGTTCGAGTCCCGTCCAGACCGTTTTTGGCTCGGTAGCTCAGTTGGTAGAGCAATGGATTGAAGCTCCATGTGTCGGCAGTTCGATTCTGTCCCGCGCCATCCAAGAAAAATTTGCGGGTGTAGTTTAGTGGTAAAACCACAGCCTTCCAAGCTGTTGTCGCGAGTTCGATTCTCGTCACCCGCTTTTTTCTTATTTGGGGCCTATAGCTCAGCTGGTTAGAGCGCACGCCTGATAAGCGTGAGGTCGATGGTTCGAGTCCATTTAGGCCCATTTATTTCTTGGGGAAGTACTCAAGTGGCTGAAGAGGCGCCCCTGCTAAGGGTGTAGGTCGGGAAACCGGCGCGAGGGTTCAAATCCCTCCTTCTCCGTTTTTTCTTTTTAATGGCCCGTTGGTCAAGCGGTTAAGACACCGCCCTTTCACGGCGGTAACACGGGTTCGAGTCCCGTACGGGTCATAGTGAAGCATACAAACATTGTTTGTATGCTTTTTTTATTTTTATTACAAAAAAATGTCGTTGAAAGCGTTGACATTTGTTGTAAATATGTTATTCTTTGAATGTAGGGATAAGTAAATAGATGGATAGTGATTGTTTAAAGACAAGCTAAACCTAATTTTTTCATGAAGCGACAGGTGTGTCGTTCTTTTTGAAGAAATTGGGTTTTTCTTTTTTCAACGAAACACAAAGGAGGTGGGGCATTGATTATTCACAAAATTTTAAACAATAATGTGGTTATTACATTAGATGATGATAAACGAGAGCAAATTGTTATGGGCAAAGGAATTGCTTTTAAGAAACGCATTGGGGATTGGGTTCCTGATGAAAGTATCGATCAAGTTTTTTATTTAGCCAATCAAGAAACATCACTTAAGTTTCAAGAATTGTTAGGAAATATTCCTTTAGAGATGATGAAACTCTCGGATGACATTATTGTTTATGCAAAATCAACGTTGAAAAAGAGTTTGAATGATACCATTTATATTTCTCTGACGGATCATTTGTACACAGCTTTAGAAAGAAAAAAACAAGGAATTGAAATTAAGAATTTATTATTATGGGATATTAAACGTTTTTTTCCTGAAGAGTACGAAGTAGGAGTAAATGCTTTAAAAATGGTACAAAAGCGCGTAGGAATGGAATTGTCAACGGATGAGGCAGGTTTTATCGCATTGCACTTGGTAAATGCGGAGATGGAGGAAGAAGTCGGTAATATTTACGAATTGACAAAGTTGATGCAAGAGATTACAAATATCGTCAAATACTATTTTAAGGTAAGTTTTGATGAAGACTCTGTCTACTTTTATCGATTTAGCACACATTTAAAATTTTTCTGTTATCGCTTATTACACCAACGTGAAGTTGTCGAAAATGATGATGAAGAACTGTATGCGGTAATTAAAAAGAAATATCTCAACGCCTATCGTTGCGTGGAAAAGATCAGCTTGTATTTAAATGAGAACTATGACTATCAAGTTTCAAATGAAGAACGCTTGTACCTAACGATTCACATTGCACGAATTGTACAAACAACGGAACAATAAACGCACCACTTTGGATAGTGACATTCAGTTGGCTAAACCTTCAAATGAAAATAAATTTTTGGAGGAAAAAAAGATGGGAAAATATCATGAACTAGCAGAAAAAATTGTAAAAAATGTCGGTGGGCAAGAGAATATTAATAGTTTGACACATTGTATCACACGTCTTCGCTTCAAATTAAAAGATGAGAGTCAAGCGAATGATGATGTCTTAAAAAATATGGACGGTGTGGTAACTGTTATGAAAAGCGGTGGACAATACCAAGTCGTTATTGGGAACCATGTTCCAGCCGTTTACGAAGAAGTAGTTAGTATTGCAGGCTTGTCAGGAGAACGTGAAGAAGAAGCTTCCCGTGGGAATTTATTTGATCGCTTAATAGATATTTTAAGTGGTTGTTTCCAACCCTTTTTAGGGGCGTTAGCAGCGGCTGGGATGGTCAAAGGGTTAAATGCCTTATTGGTTTTCTTAAAGCTCTATACGGCTACGTCAGGGACTTATACCATGTTAAATGGGATTGGCGATGCAATTTTCTACTTTATGCCAGTTATTTTAGGTTATACAGCAGCTAAAAAATTCCGGTTGCATCCAATGGTAGGGATCGTGATTGGCGCAGCTTTATGTTACCCAACGATTCAAGGAAGTGCATTACAAACGGCCTTTGAAACAACAGCGGGTGCGGGAGCCGCAGCGCCGTATAATTTATTCGGCTTACCTGCCTATGATACATTTATGGGGATTCCTTGGGTCGGTGCGAACTATACAAGTAGTGTCGTACCAATCATCTTCATTATTGCTTTTGCGGCACAAGTTCAAAAAGTGTTTAAACGTATTATTCCAGAAGTTGTTCAAACGTTCTTAGTACCGTTTTTCGTCTTGTTGATTGCCTTACCAATTGGTTTCTTAGTAATTGGGCCAATCGTTAGCATGCTAACAGATTTATTAAGCGCTGGCTTTACAGCATTAATGAGTTTCTCACCAGCTTTGTATGGTTTGATTCTTGGTTTCTTCTGGCAAGTCTTAGTTATTTTTGGTTTACATTGGAGCGTTGTGCCATTAGCTATTATGCAAGTGACACAAGAAGGTTCAAGCCAAGTATTAACGGGATCATTTGCAGCTAGTTTTGCGCAAACAGCGGTTGTTTTAGCGATGTTCTTCAAATTGAAAGATAAAAAGTTAAAAGCTTTGTGTCCGCCAGCAATTATCTCTGGTATTTTTGGTGTAACAGAGCCAGCAATTTATGGAATCACTTTACCGAAAAAATGGCCATTTATTTATTCAATGATTGGTGGCGCTGTCGGTGGTTTATATTTGATGATCAATAATGTGACAGCATATACAATGGGTGGTTTAGGAATTTTCGGTGTGCTAAACTTTATCAATGGTGATGATGCAAGTGGGATGATTCAGTCCTTTATTGCAATTGCCATTGCAGCGGTCGTTGGTTTTGGTCTAACATTCTTCTTCTGGAAAGACAATACAGTTGAGGAAGAAGAAGTGATTATTGATAAAACAACGATTAAAAAAGAAAATATTACAAGTCCAGTCAAAGGACGAGTGTTATCTTTAAAAAATGCAGAGGATCCTGCTTTTGCAAATGGAGCTTTAGGAAATGGGGTCGTGATTGAACCAACGGAAGGTAAAGTGGTTGCACCCTTTGATGGAACGATTGTCACACTATTCCCAACAAAACATGCATTAGGTTTGATTTCAGATAACGGCACAGAATTATTGATTCATATTGGGATTGATACAGTTCAATTAGAAGGCGAAGGCTTTGAAGCTTTTGTAAAACAAGGTGACCGCGTGAAAAAAGGTCAAACATTAGTAACCTTTGATTTAGAAGGAATAAAAAAAGCTGGGTTTAGTACACAAATTCCAATCGTTGTGACGAATACAGCGGATTATTTAGATATTTTGGAAGTCGGCAGTAATGAAGTTTCAACAAGTGATGATTTGCTGACCGCTTTAATATAAAAAGATGTGGAGGAAGAGAATTTATGGCATTTAGAAAAGACTTTTTATGGGGTGGCGCAACAGCAGCCAATCAATGTGAAGGTGGCTATAACGAAGGTGGACGCGGTTTGGCAAACGTCGATTTAGCGCCAACTGGTCCAGATCGTTTTCCAGTAATCACTGGTGAAAAGAAAATGTTTAACTTTGATGAAGAACATTTCTATCCTGCACAAGAGGCGATTGATATGTATCATCGCTATAAAGAAGACATCGCCTTGTTTGGTGAAATGGGTTTTAAAACATACCGTTTATCCATTGCTTGGAGTCGAATTTTTCCAATGGGAGATGAAACAGAGCCAAATGAAGAAGGCTTGAAGTTCTATGAAGACTTATTCAAAGAATGTCATAAATATGGGATTGAGCCACTAGTAACGATTACACACTTTGACTGCCCAATGCACTTAGTGGAAGAATATGGCGCTTGGCGTAGTCGTAAGTTAGTAGGTTTCTATGAAAATCTTTGCCGTGTAATTTTCAACCGATATAAAGGTTTAGTCAAATATTGGTTAACATTTAACGAAATTAATATGATTTTACATGCACCATTTATGGGAGCAGGTCTATACTTTGAAGAAGGCGAAAACAAAGAACAAGTGAAATACCAAGCGGCTCATCATGAACTACTAGCAAGTGCAATTGCGACAAAAATTGCTCATGAGGTAGATCCTGAAAACCAAGTAGGTTGTATGTTAGCGGCTGGTTCCAACTACGCTTATACTTGTAAACCAGAAGATGTTTTCGCTGCTCGACAAGCAGATCGTGAAAATTATTTCTTTATTGATGTCCAATCACGTGGGGAATACCCTGCGTATGCTTTAAAAGAAATGGCCCGTAAAGGTATTCAAATTGAAATGGAAGAAGGCGACGAAGAACTTTTAAAAGAACATACGGTGGACTTCATTTCGTTCTCTTATTATTCTTCTCGTGTCACATCAACAGATCCAGAAATTAATGAACAAACAGCTGGTAACATCTTTGCCTCTGTGAAAAATCCTTATTTAAAAGCCAGTGAATGGGGTTGGCAAATTGATCCGCTTGGTTTGAGAATTACGATGAATGACTTATATGATCGTTATCAAAAACCACTATTTATTGTTGAAAATGGCTTAGGAGCGGTAGACACACCAGACGAAAATGGTGATGTAGTCGATGATTATCGTATCGATTATTTGGCGGCGCATATTCAAGCGATGAAAGATGCCGTTGAACAAGATGGTGTCGACTTGTTAGGCTATACGACTTGGGGCTGTATTGATTTAGTATCAGCTGGAACAGGTGAAATGAAAAAACGCTATGGCTTTATCTATGTGGATCGCGATAACGAAGGAAATGGTACGTTAAAACGAAGCAAGAAGAAATCGTTTGATTGGTACAAAAAAGTAATCGCAACAAATGGTGAAGATTTAAGTAATTAATAAAATTAGCAACTATTAAAGGGCGTTTGACGTTGGTAGAAAAAACAAGGACTCTTCTGCCAGCGTCAATTCCCTTGATGGTTTCTTTGTTATGCCTAAAAACAGAGGGAAAGAGGGATTTTATGGGATTTCCAGAAAATTTTTTATGGGGCGGCGCAACAGCTGCTAACCAATATGAAGGTGGCTACCTTTCAGGAGGCAAAGGTCTGAGTACATTAGATGCAATTACTGGTGGTAGTCAAACGGAACCGCGACGGATTACGTATTTAACTAAAGAAGGCCAAAAAGCTTCGTGTACACGCGATCAAGCATTACCCGAAGGAGCGATTGGCTATATCGATGAAGAATTATACTACCCTAGTCATGTAGCGACGGACTTTTACCATCATTACGAAGAAGATATCGCCTTATTTGCAGAAATGGGTTTCAAATGTTTTCGGCTGTCTATCGCCTGGAGCCGGATTTGCCCAAATGGAACAAAAGAGATTAATGAAGAAGGCTTAGCCTTTTATGATAAAGTTTTTGATACTTTGCTGCGCCATGGAATTGAGCCCGTTGTGACGATTAACCATTTTGATATTCCGATGTATTTGGCCGATGAATATGATGGTTGGAAAAATTGTGAAGTGATTGATTTCTTTGTTTTCTTTTGCGAAACCATTTTTACGCGTTATCAGGATAAAGTGAAGTATTGGATGACTTTTAATGAAATTAATTTTTTAAGAAGTTGGACGCAAATTGGGATTCACAATAATGATAAACAAAGTAAATATCAAGCAGCGCATCATCTATTTGTAGCAAGTGCGAAAGCAGTTGAATTAGGACATTCCATCAATCCAGATTTCCAAATTGGTATGATGGTGGCTTATATTCCAAGTTATCCTTTGTCCTGCAAACCTGAGGACGTGATGGCAGCTGTTCAATTTAACCGAGAGCAAGAATTTTATATGGATGTCCAGGCTAAGGGATATTATCCAGCGCATAAGCTCAAAGAATTTGAGCGTGAAGGAATGACAATTCAAATGGAGTCAGAGGATTTAGCGATTATTCAAAAAGGAACAGTTGATTATATCGGGTTTAGTTATTATATGTCGACCGTTTCGACTGCTTATCCCGAAGAAGTAAAATATGTCGGAGGCAACCAAATGCCTGCGGTTAAAAATCCTTATTTGCAAGAATCTGAATGGGGCTGGGCTGTCGATCCTTTAGGGTTAAGAATTTCATTGTGTCAGTTGTCAGATCGTTACAATATGCCATTGTTTGTGGTTGAAAACGGGTTTGGCGCGGTAGACACATTGCAAGAGGATGGCTCGATTGTCGACGATTACCGCATTGATTATTTTAAACAACATATTGAAGCCATGAGAACCGCAATAGAAGAAGACGGGGTTAACTTAATTGGTTATACGCCATGGGGTTGTATTGACTTAGTTTCAGCAGGGACTGGCGAAATGAAAAAACGTTACGGCTTTATCTATGTAGACATGGATGACGAAGGTCAGGGAACCTTGAAACGAACTAAGAAAAAATCATTTAATTGGTACAAACAAGTTATCGCTAGTAATGGTGAAAACTTAACAACTGAGTAGAAAATGAGGGGAAATAAAAAATGAAAAAACGATTGACGATTGTGGGGATGCTTTTTCTGGCCATTTTAGTAATGGTTGGTTGTGGTAAAAATCAGCAAGCAACGACAAAAGAAAAAGAGACAAAACCTGAAGAACTAACTCTTTACATTGTGCGCCATGGAAAAACCATGTTAAATACGACGGACCGCGTACAAGGATGGTCAGATGCGGTCTTAACACCAGAAGGTGAAAAAGTTGTGACCGCAACTGGGATTGGCCTGAAAGATGTTGCCTTTCAAAATGCATATAGTAGTGATAGTGGCCGCGCCTTGCAAACTGCTCAACTTATTTTAGATCAAAATAAAGCAGGCAAAGACCTTGAAGTCGTGCGTGACCCAGATTTACGTGAATTTAATTTTGGTAGCTATGAAGGGGATTTAAACAAGACAATGTGGCAGGATATTGCTGATGATCAAGGTGTTTCCTTAGAAGAATTTATGAAAAACATGACCCCTGAATCCTTTGCCAACAGTGTAGCTAAACTGGATCAACAGCGCGAGGAAAGCAAGAATAACTGGCCTGCAGAAGACTATGCTACAATTACCAAACGTTTGAAAAAAGGCTTAGATAAAATTGTTGCCACAGAATCAGCCAATTCTGGGAATGGCAATGTTTTAGTGGTCTCTCATGGCTTGAGTATTTCAGCGTTGTTAGCAACTTTATTTGATGATTTTAAAGTCCCAGAAGGCGGTTTGAAGAATGCTAGTGTTACAACGATTCATTACAAAAATGGCGAGTATACTTTGGATAAAGTCAATGATGTCAGCTACTTAGAAGCAGGCGAAAAAGAATCAAAATAATCTAAGGCATCGAGAAACGGTCTAGTTAGGAGTTGGTGGAGCAAGAAAAGGGTTGCTTCACCAACTCCTATTGTTTTTTTATTAAAAGTGAAGGCTTACCTCATCACATTTTTAAATAGAAGTGGTTCGAGCTCAAAAATGATTTATCGCATAACTATGCTGACTAGATTTTGGACCGTTTTTTTTACTAACTGAATAAAAGCATGTTCTGATGGGGTATTTTTACATTTATATTAAGTGAAAATTAGAAATTATTTTTTTAATTAGTGAATCAACTATTAAATAAATAGCATGAAAACATTGTGACATGTATCTGTTAAAAACCAGTCCTTTTTATGACTATTGTTGTTTTAGTTAATGAAATAGGTTGTTATTTATTATCTAAATTGTATAAGGCTGTTACTATGCTTGCTTATATTAGTAATGTGTCCCTATAAAATAGAATAATAGCTATGTCTATTTAAAATAGTGTATGCTACTATTTTTTACAACAGACAAATTTATGAAAGTAAGACTGTTTGTTGAAAAATAATTTATATATTAATGAAAAAGTTTAAGAAAGTGTATTGATGGTTTCAAGTGAAGCGATATAATTAATTTCATTAGAGAGAAGTGGTAGAATGGCGAGAAAGCAATGGTTTATTGTTAAGTCAATGTTACTATCATTCCTTATTTTGGGAGTCCTTTCCTTCATTTTCAAAGAATATATTTTTGAAAATGTTGGTTTATTGAGGGCTTCGTTAGCTCTGATAGTATTTTTCATTGGCGAGTATATCTATTTAGACTATACTTTATCAAATAACAGGGCTTTATTGATCTGTTCGGTGTTGATATTTCTGCTTTCAGCTTCATTGTTATTTTAATAAGGGAAGTGTAGGAAAAATAAATGATGATTTGAGACGGTTATTATCAGCTACTTAGAAGCAGGCGAAAAAGAGACAAAATAATCCCTGGCGTCGAGAAACAGTCTATTTAGGAGTTGGTGGAGCAAGAAAAGGGTTGCTCCACCAACTCCTATTGTTGTGTTCTTTTTTTATTAAAGGTAGAATCAGAAAGAAGAATTTTTTCATTGGGAGGAAATGAGATGAAAAATAGAACAAAATCACGCTGGAAAAAAATTGTCCTAGGACTTGGGCTTTTTTTAGTAATCTTAGTCATCGGCCTGACTATTTTTATTAAAAATAGTACGTATCAAGCGACCGATTCGGCCTTAAAAATAAGTCAAAGTGCCACGCAAGAAAAAAACTATGATTATTACACAAACGGGCAAAAAAATGATACAGCACTGATTTTTTATCCAGGTGCATTGGTTGCGCCCGCTAGTTATAGTGAATGGGCGCAAGAAGTTGCTACGAAAGGTTATGATGTCTATATTGTTCATTTTCCTTTGAATTTAGCGGTTCTTGCACCAAATGCTGCAGAACAAATTATAAAGGATCATCCACAACAAAACTTCGTTTTGGCTGGGCATTCTCTGGGTGGTGTGATGGCTAGTCGTTTTGTAGCGGAAAATGAGCAACGAATCAAAGGCATGATTTATTTAGCCAGCTATCCTGACGAAAAAGGTGCACTAAACAAGCAAAATCTGCCGGTTCTGTCAATAACAGCCACAAACGATGGTGTTTTAAATTGGACTAGCTATCAAAAAGCCAAACAGTTTTTGCCAAAAGATACGCAGTATGTATCTATCGAAGGTGGGAATCATGCAGGGTTTGGTAATTACGGTGTCCAAAAAGGAGACAACAAAGCGACAATTTCTAATGAGCAACAGCAAACAGAAATCAGTCAATTGATTGTAGTATGGCTACAATCACGCCCCAATAAATAATCCGATGAGCCGAAATGTTATTTTTTCGGCTCATTTTTACTGCGATAAACAGAGGGGGTTACGCCTGTTTCTTTTTTAAAAGTGGTGGCAAAATATGCTGCGGTTTGGAAGCCAACTTTTTTCGCGATTTGTTGAATCGTAAGGGGTGAATGGAGAAGCAATTCTTGGGCGTGCCTAATTCGGACACTTGTTAAATAAGCTGACGGGGTTTGTTTCGTTTGCTCCTTAAAGGTTCGCTGCAAATGAAAGGGACTACCGTGGCAGGCTTGCGCTAAATAGTCTAAACTTAATGGTTCCGCTGAATGCCGATCAATAAATTGCTTAATTTGAGCAACCCATTCCTCATTAGGAACGACTTGCCCGGTTGGTTGACATCTTTTACATGGACGAAAACCAAGTGTTAAAGCTTCCTGAGCCGTTTTGAAAATCAGAACGTGGTTCTTGTTGGGCACACGGGAAGGGCACGAAGGACGACAAAAAATTTTAGTTGTGGTCACACCATAAAAAAAATCACCATCAAATTGCGTATTATTATTTTGAATGGCTTCCCAACGTTTCTGAGTAAGTCGATACGTTGTTTTCATTGTAAGCACACCTCCCATTTTCTTCATTGTAAAAGAATCCCTAATAAAAACAAGTAAAAAGTGATAGGAGCGCAAGATTTTGAAAGCCAAAAGAATTATAATGAAGATAAGAAAACACGAGAAAGAAGTGTAGAAATATGGCAAAAAAGATTTATTATGCGCAACAAGAATGGCAGAAAGATCACTATTATCTTGGTGTGACAGACGCTGGACTAGCTTTTGTAGGTTCAGCCAATCAATCGATAGAAGAGCTGAAAAACTGGTACCCTCAAGCACAATTAGAAGCTTCTGAAAAGAAAACTGCGCCTTATAAAGAAGCATTAATAAGTTATCTTAACCAACATTCGACAACGTTTGCTTGTCCCATAGACATCGAAGGAACGCCCTTTCAAAAAGAAGTTTGGCAGGCGTTGCAAGAAATCCCTTATGGTGAGACAATGACTTATCAAGAAATTTCAGAAAAAATTGGGCGTCCACGTGCGGTTCGAGCAGTTGGCACAGCGATTGGGAAAAATCCTTTATTAATGGTCATTCCTTGCCATCGAGTCATCGGCAGCAAGGGACAATTAACCGGTTACCGTGGTGGTTTAGCAATGAAACAAGCATTATTAACATTTGAACAGTCTTAAAAGGAGGCGGCGATGAACAACTATCAATGGTATACAGAACAATGGGGAAAACCTACAAGAGAGGATGATTTGCTGTTTTTATTGTTGACGGTGGGTGTTTTTCAAGTTGGTTTAAGTTGGAAAGCAGCCGCAGGGAAAAAAGTAGCATTCATGAAAAATTTTTGCCAAATGAAGCCGGAAAAAGTTGCCGCGCTGTTGCCTGACGAAGTCGATCAAATAGTAGCTGATCCAGATATGATTCGCAATCGGCGCAAAATTGAAGCAACCATTAAAAATGCGCAAGCAATTTTAAAAGTACAAGAAGAATTTGGCAGTTTTGCCAATTATCTATGGCAATTTGTAAAAAACGTCCCCGTTTTATCTATTTATGAAGAAGCATACCAAGTCCCACGCACACAGCTTTTGTCAGATAACGTAGCAAAAGACTTAAAAAAAAGAGGATTTTCTTTTGTAGGTCCGATTGTCACCAATATGTTTCTGAAAGCTAGCGGGATTATCCAGGTGGAAATTTTAAATCCAGAATAAAGGAGTGTTAGGATGTTTGAAAATGAATCTCTTAGTTTTGAAGAAAAAACAATTATTCAAGCAGCAGAGCGTTATGTTCAACAAGAATTAGCCAACGAAGCAAGTGGCCATGACTGGTGGCATATTTATCGAGTGACACAATTAGCAAAAACAATTGCAGAGAAAGAACAAGCAAATTTATTTTTATGTATATTAACAGCATTGTTACATGATATTGGCGATGAAAAATTTAACGAAAGTGAAGAGGCTGGCTTGCTAAAGGTGCAACAATGGTTGGAAGCAAATAACGTATCAACAGAGCAAACGAATCACATCCTTTCCATTATTGCTAATATGTCCTTTAAAGGAGGAAATACTGGGAAAACAGTCACTACATTAGAAGGAAAAGTGGTCCAGGATGCGGATCGACTAGATGCCATCGGCGCAATTGGAATTGCACGGGTGATGGCTTATTCGGGAAATAAAGGCCGTTTAATTCACGATCCTCACAAACAACCTCGTGAACAGTTAACCCAAGAAGAATACCGGAATGGGGAAGATACTGCTATTATGCATTTTTATGAGAAACTTTTAAAGTTAAAGGAACAAATGAATACAAATTATGGTCGCTTATTGGCGGAAAAGCGTCATCAATTTATGGAACTTTATCTGGAGGAATTTTATCAAGAGTGGGATGGACACCGATAAATGAGGGTCAACTAAAACAGTCAGTACATTTCTTTTTGAATTTTAAGAGAACTCTTTTTTACAAATACCTCAGAAGTGGTAAAATGATGGATGAATAAACGGGTGGTTTATCTTAGTTTTACGTTACATATAGGAGGTAATTATGGAGACAAAAAAATCGAGTGGCATGTTTGCAGTTATTGCCGCACTGATTGCGAATATTTTAGTAGCGATTAGTAAATTTGTTGGTTTTGCTTTAAGTGGTAGTACCGCTATGATGAATGAAAGTATCCACAGTGTCGTGGACTGTAGTAATCAGGTGTTATTACTTTTTGGGAATAAGCGCGCTTCTCGTGGACAAAGTGCGTTACATCAATTTGGAGAAGGCCGTGCAAAATACTTTTTTAGTACAATTGTTGCAACGATGCTCTTTTTTGGTGGGGGCGCGTTAGGCGTAATGGAGGCTATTCAGAAGTTACTGCATCCCTCTCATGAAGTAGAAAATGTGGCTATTGTCATTGGTATTTTAATTTTTGGTTTGCTTGTGGAAGGTAGCTCTTTGCGTGTAGCGATGAAAGAAATCAAAGAATTGAATACAGAGAAGTTATCGCTCTTAAAATTTTTGCGAGAAAGTCGTCACAGTGAAATTTTAATTATTTTTACGGAAGACTTTTGTGCGGTTATTGGTTTGTGTTTAGCTTTGGTGGGAACCCTTTTAACAATGGTAACTGGGATTGCTGCATTTGATGCTATCAGTGGTTTACTGATTGGTTTACTATTAATGTGTGCAGCCATTTTCTTAGCGAAAGAATTTTATAGTTTGATTATTGGCGAAAGTGTGACCGCTACAGATTTAGCAAAAATTAAAACCGCATTTGATCGGGCGGATGTTGAAAAACTAATTGATGTAAAGACCGTTCATTTAGGCCCAACTGAAATTTTAGTAGCGGCAAAAATTGATGTGGTAGAACCAATGGAAGAAGATGCACCTGATGTTGTGAATGCGATTGAACGAGACATTCGCAGTAAAATGCCTGATAAAAAAATCTATATCTATATTGAAGTTGACGATTATGATGTGAATTACGTTCGTAAATAACAAATGAAAGAATAACTTTAAAAAACAATATGGGGGAAGAAACGATGCAAGAGGCAATTATAACAAGTACAGTAGATTTAACCAGTGGTGGTTGTAACGCCTGTGGTTTAGTGGAAGATACCGTCTACACATTAGCAATGAATGGAGTGGACATTCCGTTAGATGGCTTAACTGTTGCTCATCTAGTTTCTGCTGTTGTTGCCAGAAATGGATTTAAACAGGAGCTACAAATGGATATGCTAGATGACGAATATATCCTTTATCGAAAAGAAGACACAGCAGTAACCTTTAAAGAAGCGTACAATCATTTAAGCTACGATAACGGTTCTGAAAAAATCCAATCTAAAAATAAACTGGAAGATTTACCAGAACTTTTTGAACAAGTCAATCAAATCCTAACAACTGTTTTTGGAATTGAAACTGTCAATTTTATTATAGAATAAAGTACAAAATAGAACAGAAATTGGACAATCAATGAGTGAAAGAGATTGTCCAATCTCTGTTTTTTAATGTATAAATAGAAAATAAAGACAAAAAATGATTAAGTTAAGTGAACGCCTTTATCGACATAAATGATGTCACCGACCACACCACTAGCTAGTTCACTGACTAAAAAGGCACAAGTGTTTCCGACTTCTTCAATGGTTACGCCTGTTTTATCTGGTGTCCGCTCATTAGAAATACTAATCAATTGATCGTAGTCTTTTACACCAGTCACAGCCAATGTTTTAATCGCTCCTGCGGAGATTCCGTTGACACGAATTTTATCTGCAGCTAATTCAAAAGCTAAATATTTCACGGCAGTTTCTAAAGATGCTTTAGCAATCCCCATCATATTGTAGTTAGGAATCGCACGTTCGGAACCTAAATACGTCAATGTGACAATTCCTGAACCAGGATTTAACAAAGGTTTCGCATAATGAGTGACTGCTAAAAGAGAGTAGCTACTAATATCTTGTGCTAATAGGAAACCATCACGAGTGATGTCACTAACGTTTCCAGACAATTCTTCTTTTTTGGCAAAAGCAATTGCATGGACTAGTCCATCGATCGTGCCCACTTCATTTTTAATTGTTTCAAAGGCTGCTTGAATGGACGCATCAGAAGCAACATCGCACTCCACCAACAAATCATTTTCATCTGCTAATTTAACCACTTGCTTTTTCATGCGTTCGTTTTGATACGTATAAATAACATTGGCCCCTTGATCTTTTAATGCTTTTGCACAGCCCCAAGCAATACTTTTTTTGTTGGCAACACCCATTACGACGACATTCTTATTTTGTAAAAACATATAAAATCTCCTTTAATAAAAAATTTTTGTTGATAGAATAGGCTTTTCTTCATCAAAATGTAAAAGTTACATTTATTGAGTTGACGAATAAAATTTCAACTGGTATTATCTGTGTGAGAATGATAACAAAATCTTCTCAATTTTCCAATCTTGAAAAAAACAGACATTTTTCCTGATGTCTGAATTATTAACCAAAATACTTTGAAAGTCAAACTATTTTTCTTATTTTTTAAGAAAAAGTGCTGGAAACCACATGAAATAATAGTTTGATAATCAAAATAAACTCGGAGGTACAGTATGAAAAGAGTGGTCATAACCGGCATGGGTGCCGTAACACCATTAGGCAATACCGTAAAAGAATTTTGGCATAATCTAGTGGATGGCAAACTAGGAATTGGCAAAATTACTAAATTTGATTCTGAAGATACTGGGGTGGCTTTGGCTGGCGAAGTGAAAGAGTTTGACCCAAGTGCTGTTTTAGAACGCAAAGAGCAAAAAAGAATGGACTTATTTTCTCAATATGGCTTGGTCGCTGCTTTAGAAGCGTGGGAAATGAGTGGTTTAACAGAAGCAACGATTGACCCGACTCGTTTAGGCGTGATTGTCGGTAGTGGGATTGGCGGGATGACTACCTTACAAGACCAAGTACGGGTAATGGATAAAAAAGGCGCAAAACGCGTAACACCATTTTTCGTGCCCATGGTAATTGCTAATATGGCAGCGGGAAATATTTCGATTCGTTTAGGTGCAAAAGGACCTTCTCAAACTATCGTGACTGCTTGTGCTTCTGCGACGAATGCGATTGGTGAAGCTTTTCGTACGATTAAATATGGTTTAGCGGACATGATGGTAACTGGTGGGACAGAAGCTACAGTATGTGAAATTGGGATTGCAGGCTTTGCAGCATTGAATGCTTTAAATACAACAGAAGATGCGACTCGGGCTTCGATTCCTTTTGATAAAGAACGAAAAGGTTTTGTGATGGGTGAAGGCGCAGGAATGCTGGTTTTAGAAGAACTCGAGCATGCACAGAAACGTGGCGCAACTATCTACGGCGAAATTGTTGGTTATGGCAGCAACTGTGATGCTAGCCACATGACCGCTCCTTTAAAAGACGGTAGTGGCGCGGCTGCTGCGATGGAAATGGCGATTGCGGAAGCAGGGATTACGCCGGAACAAATTGGGTATATCAATGCTCATGGTACGTCAACCCCAGCGAATGATGCTGCGGAAACAACGGCCATCAAGCGTGTCTTTGGTGAGCGAGCATCGCAAATTCCAATTTCAAGTACAAAGAGTATGACTGGACATTTATTGGGCGCGGCTGGCGGTATCGAAGCGATCGCTTGTGTGCAAACATTGCAAGAAGGAAAAGCTCATCCGACAGTAGGCTACCAAGTAGCTGATCCAGATTGTGATTTAGATTATGTCACAGAAGGTGCACGTGACATTACAGCGGACTATACAATTAGTAATTCGTTTGGCTTTGGAGGCCATAATGGTGTAATTTGCTTGAAGAAATGGGAGGAAAACTAGTATGAAAAAAGTAATGACTGCAACAGAAATTATGGAAATGATTCCTAATCGCTATCCGATTTGTTATATTGATTATGTGGATGAAATTATTCCAAATGAAAAGATTATTGCAACAAAAAATGTGACAATTAACGAAGAGTTTTTCCAAGGACATTTCCCTGGAAATCCAACAATGCCAGGCGTTTTGATTATTGAAGCATTGGCACAAGTAGGTTCGATTTTAATCTTAAAAATGGATCAATTTGAAGGTGAAACAGCCTATATTGGCGGTATCAACAAAGCCAAATTCCGTCAAAAAGTGGTCCCTGGTGATGTCTTGAAATTACATTTTGAAATCGTCAAATTACGTGACTTTGTCGGCATCGGCAAAGCGACTGCTTACGTGGAAGATAAAAAGGTCTGCGAATGTGAATTGACGTTTATTGTGGGACGATAAAAAGATAATTAGAAAGAGCAAGCGGTGAAGGCTTGCTCTTTTTTTGTTCTGGTATGATAAAATAAATTTATGGTAGAAAAAAATTCAAGACGGAGGCGTAAGATGAAAAAGAAGTTATTTTTTAATGGAATACTTATCATTTTTTTAACAGGTTGTGCACCGAAAGTAGAAGATGCGGGAATAACTCATACACAGATAACATCAACTATTTCTAGTGTATCTAGTAATATAAATAGTACAGAATCAAGTGATAACTTAACTGACAATGGGCAAGATATTTCTTCAGATGAAGTGAATTCAGCAAATGAAGACTTAAATATCGAAGCAATCAACAATGGTGATTTTACAACTTTGGCGGGGATTTGGCAAAATGGAAATGGTCAAGTATTAGTGATTAACCAAGATGGCACGACAGAAGATGGTCAAATAATTACAGGTGTTCCTCAATCTGATGTAACTAGCAAGATCCCCTATGCAAATATTAGAAGTGGACAGACTGGAGCGGCACTTGGACTTTATAAAATTGGATTTAGCAATCCTGATGGTGATCAGTCAGATACTACTAAACCACGGATATTGATAGCTCAAAATGCTGGAAATTACTCTGCCGAATTCTATTATTATCGTCAGCAATAGTGTATAAATAACACTAACACAAAAAAACATGCTGAAAGTCAAAGAACATGCTATAATCATAAAAAGCTTACGTGAAGGTGGTAAGCTTATGAGTAAAACAATTTACAGGAGGGTTTTTCTTTTGGATATTTCAGTAGAGTTTTCGGGACATAAATTGGCGAATGTGTTAATGAACGCATCAGGTATTCATTGTATGACAATTAAGGAAATGGACGAGTTAGCGGCTTCTCAAGCAGGTGCTTTTGTCGCTAAGACGGCAACACCTAATCCTCGTCAGGGCAATGAGGAGCCTCGGTATTTTGATACACCATTAGGAAGTATTAACTCAATGGGCTTGCCTAATTTAGGGATTGATTATTATTTAGATTATCAGATTGCACGTCAAAAGGAATTTCCTGAGGAGTTACGCTTTTTATCTGTATCTGGTATGAATTATGAGGAAAATATCGCTATTTTAAAAAAAGTGCAAGAAAGTGAATACACAGGAGTGACAGAATTTAATTTGTCTTGTCCCAATTTGCCTGGTAAACCGCAAATTGCTTATGATTTTGAATTAACAGAAAAGCTTTTAACAGAAGTTTTCCAATTTTTTACTAAACCATTAGGTGTAAAATTACCCCCATTTTTTGATATTGCACATTTTGACGCAATGGCTGAAATTTTAAATAAATTCCCTTTAGTATACGTGAATAGTATTAATAGCATCGGTAATGGTTTATATATTGACAGTGACAAGGAAGAAGTGGTCATTAAACCAAAAGGAGGCTTCGGTGGACTGGGCGGCGAATATGTCAAACCGACAGCGTTAGCCAATGTTCGTGCGTTTGCGCAACGTTTGAAACCAGAAATCAAAATTATTGGAACGGGCGGTATTACATGTGGAAAAGATGTTTTTGAGCATCTTTTATGTGGTGCGACATTAGTACAAGTTGGCACACAATTGCATCAAGAAGGTCCACAAGTTTTTGAACGTCTAGCCAAAGAATTACAAGAAATCATGGCAGCAAAAGGTTATGAAAGTATTGAAGAATTTCGTGGGAAATTGAAAGAGATGTAACAAAAAAGAGGTCGGGACAGAACCGTTTAGCTCCGAGAAATAAGAAGAAATTTCCGAAAATTGCTCTTTAATTTTTGGAGAATTTCGGCTTATTTCCGAAGGAGTTGGTTCTGTTCCCGCCGTTTATCAGTTTTTGAGCGTGGAGCAAAAATCCAAAGTGATTTTTGTCCCACGCTCTTTTTTGTTATTTCACAGCCTTAACATTTTCCATAAAGGCTTCCAAATATTCAGGTTGTGTTAATTGTTGGTTACAGGTGTCGCTATCATGGCAAATGTAATTGCCTTTTTTCGTGTAGGTTCCGTCGCTGCCTGATTTGGTGGTAGCTAGGAACATAGACACATTCGTGATTGTTTGACAGATGGAGCAAACACCTTTAACAATGCTGGGTGAAAGGGTGCCGTGGACGCCGATTAATTTATTTTCTCGATAAGCTAAGATAAATTTTTTCTGAGTCCCAGCGTCGTTCCAACCGACATAGGTATTGTTCCGTAAATCCATGTTTTCCCACTCAGGAATCTTTAACTTTTTCACTTTGCGAAAGACTTTCGTGACTTGTGGTGTTGAAGGTTCTTTAAAGGGCAACACGGTTTCTTTTAATTCATCTAAATATTTTTCAGCACGTGCGCGTGTTAAACGACGATCCATCACTTTGTCCAACAAAATCGTAACAGCAGGGTGTTTTTCTGGAAATAACCCATTGATTTTTTCGACACATAGGGCCTGGACAGTTTTGACAGTCGTAGCATCGTTAACAGACGTATAGGTGTTTAGTAACACAGCGACTTGTTCTTTAATTATGTTAAATTGGTAAGGTTGAATAGTTGGGTTCATGATTTTAAATTCCTTTCAAATAGACCGAGTACATACGCTGAAAGGCAATTTGTCTCACCAACGTATGTTTAGTGACAGACAACCTCATGTGTTTTTGATAAAGATAGCGTTTGACGTATCATATCATCACCCCCTTTAATGATTGATTTTTTCTATGTAAAAAGTGAAAATAATTGATGAAAGCTTGGTAATTCTAACGCAATTCAAGAAAAAAGGCAAGTTAAACTCGTTTTATTTCCCAATTCAATGTCTGGGGAGTGATAAACTTCTAAAAAAGATACGTGATTTCCTAGATTAATCCTAGGTTATTTGCTACAATAATGAAGAATTAACCAGAGAAAAGGAGAAATTACAATGATTGCAGCAAGCGATTTAAAAGCCGGTATGACTTTTGAGCAAGACGGCAAATTAATTAAAGTAATGGAAGCTAGCCACCACAAACCAGGTAAAGGTAACACGGTTATGCGTATGAAATTAAAAGATGTTCGTACGGGTTCAACAACAGATACAACAATGCGCCCAGATGAAAAAGTGAAAAAAGCGCACATCGATACAAAACCGGTTCAATATTTATACAGCCAAGATGATATGGCTATTTTCATGGATTTAGAAACATATGAACAATATGAAGTACCAACTGCTTTAATTGAAGAAGAACTAAAATATTTATTAGAAAATATGGAAGTAAAAATTCAATTTTATGGTGAAGAAGTCATTGGTTTAACTTTACCAACAACGGTAATCTTACGTGTTGCTGAAACACAACCTTCAATCAAAGGCGCAACAGTAACTGGTTCTGGTAAACCCGCTACAATGGAAACAGGATTAGTTGTTAACGTTCCAGATTTTGTTGAAGCAGACGAATTATTAGAAATCAATACTGCGGAAGGTACGTATTTAAAACGTGCTAAATAAGTAGCAGAAAAACAGAAGGCTAGCCTTCTGTTTTTTTTGGTCTATTAATTCTTTTGCCTATAAGAAAACCATTGGTGTGATAGGAAATAGCAATCGTTAGAATCGTTGACACTAGAAAATGGGAAATGGTATAGTTTGGTCAACACATGACGAAGGAGGAAATCAACCATGACGAAAAAACAAGCTAGCCTTTTTTTGGAAACGGAAAGCTGTTGTTGTATGGTGCAAAATAGTGCAGCATACTCTTTTGTGATGGGGAAAACCTCCGTTATTTCTGAAAAATTGCCTAACACGATTCCTCTCTGAATCTAGACAACCAGAAATAAACAAAAAAGGTGCTGATGCGATCAGCACCTTTTTGTTTTATGTACATGTATTAGAAGGAGGAATTCGCTATGATTGTTCAGTCAATTTTAGACACAATCGGAGCAACACCATTATTTGAATTTACAAGTGAACAATATCCTATGCCAGAAGGCACTAAAATTTATGCGAAACTAGAATATTTGAATCCAGGTGGCAGCGTCAAAGATCGGCTTGGTGTGCATCTTCTCAAAGAAGCAATGAAAACGGGAAAGATAAATCAAGCCACAACAATTATTGAACCGACAGCGGGGAATACAGGGATTGGCCTGGCATTAGCTGCCAGTCAACTGGGCCTCAAGACAATCTTTGTTGTGCCAGAAAAATTTAGTCAGGAAAAACAACAGCTGATGCAAGCGTTAGGTGCTAAAATTGTCCCTTCGCCAACAGAGCAAGGGATTGTCGGAGCGATAACTAGTGCCCAAGACTTAGCCAAGGAAATTCCTAATAGTTACGTGCCGTTACAATTTGAAAATCCGGATAATCCTGCTGCTTACTACGAAGGATTAGGACCTGAAATTGTTCAAGACCTAGGCGGGAAGATTACTAGCTTTGTCGCAGGTTTAGGCAGTGGTGGAACGTTTGCAGGTGTTGGCAGATATCTCAAAGAACAAAATAGTAAGACGCAATTATGGGGCGTGGAGCCAGAAGGTTCAATTTTAAATGGCGGACCTGCACACGGACATGAAATCGAAGGCATTGGCGTGGAGTTCGTGCCGCCTTTTCTTAAACAGATTCCTGTGGACGGCTTTTATACCATTTCAGACGAGGATGGTTTTTTCTGGGTCAAACAATTAGCCAAGAAAAGCGCTTTGCTGGTGGGAAGCTCCAGCGGCGCAGCGTTTGCGGCGGCATTAAGAGAGGCGCGCCGCTTACCAGCAGGCAGCACAATTGTAACTATTTTTCCTGACGGTAGTGACCGTTATTTATCAAAAAATATTTATTCTTAGGAGGAAAACTTTTATGAAATTCAATACCAAATTAATTCATGGCGGCATTAGCAAAGACGCAACAACAGGTGCAGTGAGTGTTCCTATTTATCAAACGTCAACCTTTGAACAAAATGGCGTGGGCCAGCCAAAAGAATATGAATATTCTCGTTCAGGTAATCCCACACGTCACGCGTTAGAAACCTTAATCGCTGAGTTAGAAGGTGGGAGCCATGGCTTTGCGTTTAGCTCAGGCTTAGCTGGTATCCATGCAATCATTTCTATGTTTGGACCCGAAGATCATATTTTATTAGGTGATGATGTCTATGGGGGGAGTTTCCGTTTATTGGATAAAGTATTTGTAGCAAATGGGTTAAGCTACACGATTGTAAACGCCAGCGACTTATCAACAATTGAAGCCGCAATTCAGCCAAATACAAAAGCCTTGTTTTTGGAAACACCAAGTAATCCACTGTTAAAAATTACAGATATTGAAGCGGCGGCTAAGCTTGCTAAAAAACATCAGTTGTTAACCATTGTCGATAATACGTTTGCGACGCCTTATTTTCAACGGCCGTTAGCGTTAGGTGCTGATATTGTGGTTCACAGCGGGACAAAATATTTAGGGGGCCATAGTGATGTAGTTTCTGGTTTAGTCGTAACGAATCATCCAGAAAGCGCAGAAAAGATTGCCTTTTTACAAAATGCGATTGGCGCTGTTTTAGGACCACATGATAGTTGGTTGGTCCAACGTAGTTTAAAAACATTAGGCGTCCGGATGGCAGCGCATGCCCAAAATGCTCAAAAAATCGCAGAATTTTTAGAAGCGCATCCAGCTGTAGCAACGGTGTATTATCCAGGACTAGCGAGTCATCCTGGTCACGAAATTGCGCAAAAACAGATGTCGGGGTTTAGTGGTATGATTTCTTTTGAATTAGCCAAGGATGAGCAAGTCGTTCCTTTCGTAGAAACGTTGGAAATTTTTACTTTAGCGGAAAGTTTAGGTGGCGTAGAAAGTTTAATTGAAGTACCTGCCATTATGACTCACGCATCTATTCCCAAAGAAAATCGTGAAGCTGTGGGAATTAAAGATGGACTCATTCGTTTATCTGTAGGAATTGAAGCAGTCGAAGATTTATTGGCTGATTTAGAAAAGGGATTACAAGCATAAACAAAAGGCCCTCGTCTTTAGACGAAGGCCTTTTGTTTATAATTCTTCTCCATTCGTAGCAATCACTTGTTGATACCAAGCAAACGATTTTTTCTTTCGCCGTTCCAACGTTCCGTGACCATCGTTGTCCTTATCTACATAAATGAAGCCATACCGTTTCTTCATTTCGCCTGTACTAGCGCTCACTAAATCGATGAATCCCCAAGGTGTATAGCCCATCAAATCAATGCCGTCATACGCAACGGCTTCTTTCATCATCTCGATATGTTCACGTAAATAAGCGATTCGGTAAGTGTCGTTAATCGTTCCGTCTGGTTCTAGCTCATCAATAGCACCAAAGCCATTTTCAACAATAAAGAGTGGTAATTCATACCGATCATTGAACCAATTCATTGCATAGCGTAAGCCCATAGGATCGATTTGCCAACCCCAATCAGATGTTGCTACATAAGGATTTCGCACCAAGTCTTTTGCTTCATTGTAGTCAAAAGTAGGGGCCTTTTCTGCACCTTTCACAGCAAACGACATGTAATAGCTAAAGCCAATATAATCAACACAGCCATTAGCCAAATCAGTTAAATCTTCTTCTGTGACATCTAATGAAATGTTTTTTCGTTTCAAATAGCATTGAATTGCACTTGGATAATGACCGCGGACATGAACATCGGTAAACCAATAACGTTTTTGCATTGCGCTAACACTCATCATCATATCCTCAGGATTACAAGAATAAGGATAAATAGGCACCATCGCAATCATACAGCCAATTTGGAAGTCGGGATTGATAGCGTGGCCAATTTTCACTGCACGTGCGCTAGCGACTAGTTCATAATGAGCAGCCTGATACATAATTGCTTCGCGGTCTTCTCCTTCCTGGTAAGCAATACCAGAGTTAGTAAAAGGTGCAAAATCTTCTTCATAATTGGCTTGGTTGTTAATTTCGTTAAAGGTCATCCAATATTTGACTTTTTTCTGGTAACGAGTGAAACAGACTTCAGCAAATTTGACAAAAAAATCAATGACTTGGCGATTGCGAAAGCCGCCATATTTTGTGACTAAATGATAAGGCATTTCAAAGTGAGACAGTGTCACGACTGGCTCAATGCCATTTTTCAAACACTCGTCAAAAAGTGCATCATAAAAACGAAGGCCTTCTTCATTGGGCGTTTCTTCATCTCCGTTAGGAAAAATTCGTGTCCAAGCAATAGAGGTTCGGAAACAATTTAAACCAAGTTCTTTGAATAGTTGAATATCTTCTTGATAGCGATGGTAAAAATCAATCGCTTCATGGTTAGGATAGTGTTCATCTGGTAAAACGCCTGCGGTAATTTTACGAGGAACGCCATGTGCACCAGCAGTCATTACATCCGCCACGCTCACCCCTTTACCGCCTTGGTCCCAGCCTCCTTCTAATTGATGAGCAGCGACAGCGCCGCCCCAAAGAAAATCATTTTTCAAAATTGACATATCGTTTCAGTCCTTTGTTCAAATTTTTATACGTTTTGTGCTTCGACTTTTTCAAGGGTTTCTTCAGTAATTGGTTGATTGGTTTCTTCTGCGTAATTAAGTGCATCCATTTTTTTAGCAAACGGTAAATAGATAAAGAAACTCATCGTTAGTACCACTACTTGAAGCAACGCGGCTTGCCAACCACCAACTAAAAGTCCAGAAATGATTGGAGGAGTAGTCCAGGGAACTTGTACCGCAGTAAAGAGAGGAACCAGTCCTGTGTACAAGGCAAAATATGTCACAACAGAAGAAACAATCGGTGTGATAATGAACGGCACAGCCATGATTGGGTTCATCACGATAGGTGTAGCAAAGACAATTGGCTCGTTAATATTGAAAACAGCTGGCCCAATTGAAAGCCGACCTAATTGCTTAAACTGAGCTGATTTGGCAAAGAAAACCATGAACACGACTAACCCGATTGTCATGCCCGCACCAGTGACCGTTAAAAATTGATCTAAAAATTGTTGTGTAACAATATGGCCACCATTAGCCAGTGTTAAGTCTTTTCCTGATTTCAAAATTTCGGTGTTTTCTAAAGAGTTTGCTTGTAAAATAGGGCCCATGATACCGCCAACGATTGTTGACCCGTGAACACCGAAAAACCAAAAGAGCGGAATGACAAAACCTAATAGTAATGCGCCACCTAGTGAATCTGTGACTCCTTGAAGTGGTGATTGTAGCACTTCGTAAATAAAGTCAAAGAATGTCGTATTGAAGACTTTATCTAGAAGAATGAAAATTAGCATTGCTCCAGTTACAATGACGCTGGCAGGAATTAACGCAGTAAAGGAATTGGCCACATTTTCTGGTACAGCTTCTGGTAATTTGATACGAATATCATGACGTAAAAACCAACTATATACAACGCCGACTAACAAACCAACAATAATAGCTGTAATCATCCCTTTGCCAGCTGTCCAATCTTTGTTGATGACATTGCCAACTACTGCGCCAGAAACCGCATCTTTGACTTCAGATGACATAAACAAAATGAAAACCACCATGGCAATCATGCCCGCTGGGAGGCCTTCAAATCCCTCGCTTTTTACATATGAGTAGGCAATACCGATGACCGCAAATAACGACATAATCGCAAAAGATGCCCCATATGCTTGATTGAAATAAACAGCCAGACCGCTTGCGTTAACCCATTCAGAAATAGCTGTAACTGGGAAATTCGCTAATAGAAGAAACACGGAACCAACAATGGTAAAAGGCATCGTGTAAAGCATCCCGTTCCGTAAGGCAGTAATTGCTTTGGTATTGACGAATTTTAGTACTGGAGGTAATAATTTCTCGTTAATCCATTCGTTCATAAAAATCTCTCCTTTGAAGAATAATATAAATGCAAATGTATCCGTTTACATATTTACTATATAAGGTTATTTGAAGAAAAAATAGACTTTTGCTTGAATGAGAAACATGTACCAAGAAAAAAAACACAAAAGCTCATGCTGTTTTAGACAGCATGAGCTTTTTTGAAAAACAACTAGAAAGGTGTTTCATCTAGTTCCTTTAAAAGTTGACTTGCTTGATGAGCTAGGAGTTCAATTAAAGCAATGACAGGGATTTGAGTGGTTGTATTGACTGATTTATCTGCAAATGGAGAACGTTCGTCGGGCATATAATAGGAGATGTTGTAGTCAGCCAAGCGGGCAATAGTTGAATGTTGATTGTTGGTAATGCTTAGCACTTTGGCACCAGCTGTTTTAAAATCGGTCATTTGTTTAATCATTTCATTGGTTTCCCCAGATACAGACAGAATCAAGGCTAATGTATTTTCAAATCCGCGCTTGGGGATAGGCGTAAAGGGGTCAGCAATACTGTAAGAATTGATATTTAAGTTGGCAAAATAACGACTGCCATAACTACCTAAAATTCCGCTAGTACCAATGCCAGTAAAGGCAACGTGACGTGCTTGAACAATCATTTGAATCGCTGGACGAAGCATTTCGTAATAGGTTTCTTGGTTTAATTTTTTCAAAAAAGCATCGACGTGAACCGTGGCATCATAAAAATTTTCAAACGTTTGTGTTTGTTTGGCTTCTTCTTTCACTGCATATTTTAATTCGGAAAAACCAGCATAGCCCATTTTGTTACAAAATCGTAGAATCGTTGAGGTGGAGACATGACAGGAAGTAGCCAGTTGGCGAATGGTCTGTTGAGGGATTTGGTGCAGATGTTCCAATACATAATGGTAAACGAGCATTTCTAATTCATTCAAGGTCTGAACCTTCTCTAAATCAAACAAAGTAATCCTCCTTTATATAAAAACTGAATATGTTATTTTTTTGTGTAAATCAAATAAACCAATTCTTATTTTTCTTGAAAAAAATGTAAAATAACTCAATAAAAAGTTTCTTATTTCCTATTTTACAAAAAGTAGCCCAATTATCCTAGTTTTTCTCTTTTTTCTTTTAAAAATAACAATGCGCACCCCTAGAGTTTTTTGAGAAAACAAGCTAAAATAGATAAGAAGAGAAAAGGAGGCGTTGATGTGGCACGGGAAGTAATTTTATTTATTGCAGCGAGTATTGATGGTTTCATTGCGGACAAAGCGGGCGGTGTTGCTTGGTTAGAAGAGAATATTCGTGGCGATGAAGAAGATCGTAGTTACGATGAAATGTATGAAAAAATAGACACTGTGGTAATGGGGCGGACTACTTATGATCAAGTGACACAAGAATTGTCCCCAGATGTGTATTTTTATGAAGACAAGCATTCTTATATCATTACCTCTCATCCAGAAACATCAACTGTTTCAAGAACTTTTACCAAGGAAGATCCCGTCACATTAATTCGTCGTCTCAAAGAAGAAGACGGCGCGGGAATTTGGATTGTTGGAGGCCCAAAAGTGGTTCAACCGCTTTTGGCAGCTGATTTAATTGATACCTTCATTTTGACGACAATACCACTGTTTCTGGGTGAGGGCATTGCTCTATACGAGACAATGGCTCAATCAATCCCAGTTCGTTTAAAACAGGTTTATCAAAAAAATGAGTTGGTTTATTCGATTTATCAACGTGAAAACAAAAATTAAAAAATAATTATTCGGTTGGGCAAGTTGCTTTCAAGGTTTTGAGTTTCTCATAGGGCGAGAGGAACAAAGCAACAGTTGTCTAGCCGTTTGTGTTGTTTTTGATTGACAAAGAAATGGTAGAGGAGAAAAAAATGAAACATCAGATCAAAAAAAGGTTGTATATTTCACCGGTTCAAACAATTGTCTTAGGCTTTTTTTTATTAATTGTTGTAGGCACAATCTTATTAATGATGCCTTTTTCTGCACAAGCTGGACAAAAAACGCAATGGATTGATGCTTTTTTCGTGGCAACTTCCGCCGTCTGTGTTACAGGGCTTTCGCCTTTGAATACGGCGGAGCATTGGAGTCCTATCGGGCAAGTTATTATTATGATTTTGATTGAATTAGGCGGCTTAGGCTTTTTAACCGTTGCCACGATTTTCTTTAGTTTGCTGCGGAAAAAAGCGTCACTAAGTGTACGGATGTTGTATCAAGAAGCGTTAAATGTTAGTGAAGTTTCCGGAGTTTTTCGTTTAATGAAATATATTATGAAGTTTGCGGCCATTATTCAATTACTTGGAGCCTTCTTGTTGTCCTTTCAATTTGTGCCAACATTTGGGTGGAAAAAAGGGTTGTTTTTTAGTCTCTTCCATGCCGTTTCGGCATTTTGTAATGCTGGCTTTGATTTGCTAGGGGATAGTATGGTTCCTTATCAAAATTCGCCTTATCTTTTACTAGTCATTAGCTTTTTAATTATAGCTGGTGGTTTAGGATTTATTGTGTGGCGCGATATTTTTGCAATGATTAAAGGCTATAAAAATAAAATTAAGCACCGTGTTAGTATTCATACACGCCTTGCTTTAACGGTGACCGCCACCTTTTTAGTCTTAGGGACCGTTATTTTTTACATTTCAGAATATCGCCATTTTCCAGCTGACATGTCTTTTTGGCAGCGTCTTGTCAACAGTTGGTTCTTGTCGGTTACACCAAGAACGGCTGGCTTTTATTCAGTTGATTATTTGAAAATGAGTAATCCAGGCCTGATTGTCACGATTTTGTGGATGTTTATTGGTGGCACTTCAGGATCAACCGCTGGCGGCTTGAAAACCACTACGTTTGGTGTGTTATTTTTACAATTTCGTGCAATTTTTAAAGGGAAACAGCGAGTGGAATTCCATGAACGCACAATTCCTGAGCGAGTAGTGCTCCAAGCGTTTACTTTGTTCTTCTTGGCAACTTTTTTATGTGTAACTGCTTCAGTTATTCTCTCGTTTACAGAAACATTACCTTTAAAAAACGGGATTGAGTATATTGTTTTTGAAGTGGTTTCTGCATTTGGAACGGTTGGTTTAACAATGGGGTTAACACCAGATTTAACTGTTTTTGGTAAACTGGTGATTATTTTTCTAATGTTCGTCGGTCGTGTGGGTGTGTACACGGTGTTATTGTCATTAATTAAGAAAGGCTTGGAAAGTCAGTCGAAAGTTCAATATCCAAAAGAATCAGTGATGATTGGTTAATAGAGAAAGAGGGAAATAGAATGGAATTTTTAGGTATTTTATGTTTGATTTTAATTACAACGACTTTAGCAGGTGTTGCTTGTAAAAGAGTAGGAATTCCTGCGGTAATTGGGCAATTGCTAGTAGGGATTGTGTTAGGTCCAGCGATGTTAAATATTGTGCATCAAGATGTGTTTGTGCATGACTTTTCAGAAATTGGTGTCATTATGCTGATGTTTATTGCTGGAATGGAATGTGAATTGGAATTATTGAAAAAATATGCGAAACCTAGTGTCATGGTCGCTATTTTGGGCATCGTTTTACCGGTTGGTTTTACTATGTTGATTGGTCAGCTGTTTGCTTTTTCTTGGAAAGAAGCTTTTTTCCTTGGGTTAGTTTTAGCAGCAACGTCGGTCAGCATTTCAGTAGAAGTATTAAGAGAGTTGAATGTTTTAAGTAGTAAAGAAGGTGCAACGATTCTTGGGGCTTCCGTCGTTGACGATATCGTGGTCGTGATTATTTTAAGTGTCGCTGTCGGCATGATTGGTGCAAGTACAGGCGGCAATACAGAAGTCAGCTTTATTGTTAAGTTAATTGAACAAGGCTTATTCTTTATTGGGATTTTCTTTTTGGTCCGCTTTATTGCTCCCTATTTACTACGTTTAAGTCAAAAAATGAACATTGGGTCGTCTGTTATTATCATGTCATTGATTATCTGTTTGGGCATGGCTTATTTGGCTGATTTAGTTGGTTTAAGTTCTGTCGTAGGTGCCTTTTTTGCAGGGATTGCTGTGGGACAAACGGATGCAAAAACAGAAATTGATTTCAATATTGAAGCTATTGGCTATGCCGTGTTTATTCCCGTCTTCTTTGCCAGCATTGGCTTATCAGTGACATTTAACACGTTAGGAAAAGATTTACCTTTTATTTTGGTAATGACGATTATGGCGATTTTAACGAAATTACTGGGCGGCGCCTGGGGAGCGAAAATGGTTGGTTTCTCCAATACAAGTTCTTTAATGGTCGGTGCTGGGATGGTTTCGCGTGGGGAAATGGCATTAATCATTGCGCAAATTGGTTACCAATCTAAATTACTTTCAGAAGCGTATTATACGAGCATGATTGTGGTAATTATCTTAACGACCTTAGTTGCACCGTTCTTATTGAAATACTTTGTTAAAAAACAAGAATCTGCGTTGCAATAAAAAAAGATGAGCAGAAGTTGTTGACAAAAAAATAAAATAGCTATATGATGAGTTCAAGACGGATGACTACATTTGTAGTCGATAACCTTGAACTCTTTTTTTATTGATGAAGGAGGAATTTAACGAGTATGGCAAAAGATAAATTAGCGACAATTACAGATGCAGAGTGGGAAGTCATGCGGGTTATTTGGACCCAAGGCAAGACCACGAGTCGTGAAGTGCATACACTTTTAAATGAGAAGAAAGAATGGAAATCAACGACCGTCAAGACGTTACTAAGTCGTTTAACAGATAAAGGGTTAGTTGGAACGGAGAAAGCAGGCAATAAATATATTTATTATCCGCTAGTAGAAGAACGTCGGAGCGTTGAAACGGTGGCAGACGAACTTTTAGCTAAGGTGTGCAGCCGTAAAGTTGGTTCCGTGGTAGAAACAATTTTAACAGAGAGTCAGTTGAGTTATGACGATTTGGATCGATTAGAGGAACTCTTGAAAGAGAAGCGCAAGACGGCGGTTGAATCTGTCCCTTGTAACTGTATTCCTGGTCAATGCCAATGTCATTTAATTTAAAAAGGAGTGAAAAAAATGGAAAGTAAAACGTTTGATATTGAAGGGATGAGCTGTGCTTCCTGTGCCCAAACGATTGAAAAGGCTACGGCGAAGTTACCTGGGATGGCAAAGGCAAGTGTCAATTTAGCTACGGAAAAATTAAGTGTCACGTATGATCAGACGGAAGTCACAGAAGAAGAAATTAAGGAAGCTGTGTCAGATGCTGGCTACAAGGCGATTAGCCCAGCCCAGCAACGAACGTTTGCGATTGAAGGAATGAGTTGTGCTTCCTGTGCCCAAACGATTGAAAAAGCTGTGAACCAATTATCTGGTGTTCAACAAGCGATTGTTAATTTAGCCACGGAAAAACTGGTGGTTAGTTATGACGACCATCAAGTAACGAGTGCTAAAATTATCAAAGCAGTTACGGATGCAGGTTATCAAGCGACAGAAGAAGTCGCTGCAGGTGCAACAGCGGACCAAGATCGTGAAAAGAAACAAAAACATATTGCTGAGATGTGGCAACGTTTTTGGATCTCAGCGGTGTTTACAGTACCCCTTCTTTATATTGCGATGGGACATATGGTAGGCTTACCATTGCCGGATTTTTTGAATCCAATGACACATGCGACGACCTTTGCAATGGTTCAATTGATTTTGACGTTACCCGTCCTATATGTCGGCAGAGAATTTTTCACAGTCGGTTTTAAAGCATTATTTAAAGGACATCCGAATATGTTTTCTTTAGTAGCTTTAGGAACCAGTGCTGCTTTTGTGTATAGTTTATATGGCACAGTCATGATATTTTTAGGAGACACAAGTTTTACAATGGCTCTTTATTATGAATCAGCGGGTGTTATTTTAACTTTAATTACATTAGGAAAATATTTCGAAGCTGTTTCAAAAGGGAAAACCTCAGATGCGATAAAAAAATTAATGGGTTTAGCACCGAAAACTGCCCATATTTTACGTGATGGCGCAGAAATTGAAGTGCCAGTTGATGCTGTTCAGTTGGATGACATTGTGATTGTTCGCCCAGGAGATAAAATCCCTGTTGATGGAGTGATTGTTTCAGGCAGTAGTTCTGTGGATGAAGCCATGTTAACGGGCGAAAGTTTGCCTGTTGAAAAGAAAGTCGGTGATGCAGTAATTGGTGCTAGCATCAATAAAAATGGCAGCTTTCAATTCAAGGCAACAAAAGTGGGAAAAGAGACGGCCCTTGCCCAAATCATTCAATTAGTGGAAGATGCGCAAGGCTCAAAAGCACCGATTGCACAATTAGCTGATAAAATTTCGGGTGTTTTTGTCCCAATCGTTATTGGTTTGGCTGTTCTTTCTGGCTTGGCTTGGTTCTTTTTAGGACAAGAGTCATGGATTTTCGCTTTGACAATTACCATTTCTGTGTTAGTGATTGCTTGTCCTTGTGCGCTCGGCTTGGCAACGCCGACTGCGATTATGGTGGGGACAGGTAAGGGCGCTGAAAATGGCGTTTTAATTAAAAGTGGGGATGCTTTAGAAACCACTCACAAAATTCAAACAATCGTGTTTGATAAAACAGGAACTATTACAGAAGGCAAACCGGTGGTTACAGATATTTTAGTTGCTGATTCAGCACTTTCAGAAGCTGAGTTACTAACATTAGCAGCTTCTGCAGAACAAGGATCAGAACATCCTCTAGGTGAAGCAATTGTGGGAGCGGCTAAAGAACGTCAATTGCCATTAGTAGAAGGAAGCGATTTTTCAGCGATTCCAGGTCACGGCATCCGTGTGACAATCAACGAACGAGTCCTACTTTTGGGCAATATAAAATTAATGAAAGAAGAAGCCATTGAGCTATCAACGTTTGTTCAACAAGCGGATCGTTTGGCAGAAGAAGGGAAAACCCCAATGTTTGTGGCAAAAGATGGTTCGTTTGCGGGTATCATTGCGGTAGCAGATACTGTGAAGGATAGCAGTCAAACAGCCATTGCACGTTTGCATAAAATGGGGATCGAAGCCGTGATGATTACGGGAGACAACAAGCGTACTGCCGAGGCGATTGCAAAACAAGTAGGTATCGATCGTGTCTTAAGTGAAGTTTTACCAGAAGATAAAGCGTTAGAAGTGAAAAAACTACAAGCAGAAGGCAAAAAAGTAGCGATGGTGGGTGACGGTATTAATGATGCACCAGCACTTGCCCAAGCAGATGTGGGGATTGCTATTGGTTCAGGCACAGATGTTGCAATGGAATCGGCCGACATTGTGCTAATGCGTAGTGATTTAATGGATGTGCCTACAGCAGTTGAATTAAGTAAAGCGACCATCAAAAACATCAAAGAAAATCTTTTCTGGGCATTTGCCTATAATACATTAGGTATTCCAGTGGCTATGGGTGTGTTACACTTATTTGGTGGACCTTTGTTAAGTCCGATGATTGCAGCAGCAGCTATGAGTTTTAGTTCAGTCTCTGTCTTACTAAACGCCTTACGCTTAAAAGGATTTAAACCTTCGACGGTGAAAAGAACTAGTGGAAGTCAAAAATAAAATTGAAAAGGATGAAGTGAAATGGAAAAAACAGTAAAAATTGATGGGATGAAATGTGATGGCTGTGTTCAAGCGGTCACTGAAAAATTTAGTGGAATTGACGGCGTAACGAATGTTGAGGTTCACTTGGCAGATCAAACAGCCGTTGTGACAGCAGATCGTGAAGTAAGCCAGGATGAACTGAATACCACGTTGGCAGATACAAAATTCAAGGTTGTCAGCGAATAACAAAAAAACAGGGCCTACCATCATGAGTAGGCCCTGTTTTTTTGTTATGGAAGTTTTGCTTTGATTTCCTGATAAATCTTAGTCGTTTCTTGACCCTCACGCGCAGTATAATAATAAACTTTTTCCCGCGTTTCTATTTTCAGAATCGGATGGCTTTTTGTATAAATTAGTAAATAAGCAGGTTTTCCAGCGACTTTAAATTCTCCTGTTAAGTAACTATCTGTCGCAGCACCCATTGTGCGGATGCGTTCTTGAGGTAAGTCATCAATCAAAGAAACAGCAGTGATTTGGTTAAAAGGAATTGACCTTGTTTTTGCTAATGGGGCAGATAACTCAATTTGTTTATTTTCAATAGTTGCTTGAAAGGCATGACTAGAAAAATCATTTATAAACATCGGCACTGTGGCAAAGAACAGCACCGCAATCGTTAAAATACCAGTAGCGGCTAGAATAATTTTCCCAGCAGGCCGTCCTAGGTTAATAGATAAATTCATACCAATGCGATCAGGAACCATGATTTTGGGGTCCTTGGGATTGATATAAATCCCATACCGCCAATATTGATCATCATCCCCATAGCGATAATCGCCAGCCTGTAAAACGAATTGATCTTGTTTTTTGCGCATTGAAAATAGGTAGTAGAAGAGAAAGCCTACATAAACAAACAAAAGAATAAAATAACAAAAAGTAAGGGCCATCGCAACCGTATAATCAATGACAATTGTGAAAGTTGGTAAAATGGTTAGCGGTGCAAAAACTAAGGCGGATAAAACCATTAAAACAGACCAATGATGCCGAAATAAATCATTGATTTGCTGATTAATTTTTGAGTCACTAGTTAGCGGTTTGACAGGTAAGCGCGCAATAAAATAATAGCCGCCAATGAACAAACTTAACATCAAAACAGTAATTAAGAAAAGAATCCAGGAACCAATCGCCGTTTGCAAGGAATAAAAGCCCCCAGCAAAAGTAAGAATAATTGCAGGTAAAAACCACCAAAATGAAATAAGTTTCTGGTTTTTATTTAAAACTAATTGCGTATCGATTAAGAGAGGACGCTTAGGTAGCAACCAGCCGTTTTGCATTTTTAAAGCGGCCATTTTGCGAATATAAACGATTTGCAGATAGTAGGCACTGCCAATAAAACTAAATAAAAGTAACAGAAAAAGGAACAATAAAATCGAATCATAAGGAATAAATAACAAAGGTAAACTAAGAACACTAAAAACGGCTGCTAGTTGAACCAAGCGTTTTTTATAACGTTTTCGGATTGCTTGAACGCTGGGATCTTGTAGTTTATCTTCTGGTAAAGTGTTTTCCAAAATAATATTTTTGTGAGGATTTGCATAAATCCCCATAGTAAATGCCATAAAAAAAGCGACAGAAACTAGGATGAAATAAAAGAATACCGCCATTATAGTGCACGCCCTTTCGAATCAAAATTTTGATAAATTTTCTGAATAAGTGCTTGGATTTCTGCTTCGGATTGCTGATGTAAAAAACTTTCAGCCAACAGAAGTTCTAAACGCTCATGCAATTGCTGTTGCCAAACAGCGGTAGCAGGTAACTTTGCGGCAATTTTGGTGCCGTTACGACGGTCAGTCACAATATAACCTGATTGCTTTAACTTATTATAAGCTTTTGAAACAGTCATCATATTGACCCCGATTTCGTCCGCCAATTGTCGGATAGAAGGCAAACTTTCATTGGGAACCAGTTCACCTTTGGCAATGCCTACAATGATTTGATCAATGAGTTGCTGATAGATGGGCTGTTCGCTTTGTTCATCTATTTCTAAAAGCATCGAATCACTCCTGTCTTATTTGTTCTATCTGTATTATATATACTAATACAAAAAGAGTTGGAAAGCAAGGAATTTAGAGTAAATGGTTGTTTCTGTTTAAAGAGAAGCATATAATGAAGAAGAACGTAAAATGAAAGGACGATGAAAATATGACAGCAATTGAACCAAAATTAACAGAGAAATTCCATCAAGATTTCTTGAACAATAATAAACAAAATGCCTTACAACGTAGTGTAGTAAAAAATGGTATCAGCGCTTCAGGTGAATCTGTACAAGGAGCCGTGAATAACGTACCCGTCTTTTCAGTCGACTTAGCTACTGGAAAAGTGGCCAATCAAAAACAAAGCGGTCGCTGCTGGATGTTTGCGGCATTAAATACATTTAGACATAGAATGTTAAATGCGTTTCAATTAAAAGATTTTGAATTATCACAAAACTATACATTTTTCTGGGATAAATATGAAAAATCAAACTATTTCTATGAAAATATTATTGCAACAGCCGATCAACCGTTGACTAGTCGTAAAGTGGCCTTTTTATTAGCTACACCACAACAAGATGGTGGGCAATGGGATATGATCGTTTCAATTTTTGATAAATATGGCGTAGTGCCTAAAACGGCAATGCCTGAAAGCAGCAATAGTTCCAATTCACGTGATTTAAACAACTATTTAAATAAAAAATTACGCAAAGATGCAACAATTTTACGCAGTTTAATTGAAAAAGGCGCTTCTGCTGAAGAAGTCCAAAAAAACAAAGAAGCAATGTTACAAGAAATTTATAATTTCTTAGCAATCTCTTTAGGAACGCCGCCAGAAACCTTTGATTTTGAATACCGTGACGAAGAAAAAAATTATCATTTGGATCAAAATCTAACACCGCAAACATTCTTTGAAAAATACGTTGGCGTTAATTTACATGATTATGTAAGTATTATTAATGCTCCTACAGAAGATAAACCCTTCAACAAAACATACACTGTTGAAATGTTAGGGAATGTTGTCGGCGGCAAAGAAGTTAAATATTTAAATGTAGAAATGGCTGCTTTCAAAAAATTAGCTGCTGCACAATTGGAACAAGGCGAATCTGTTTGGTTTGGTTGTGATGTCGGACAATCTTCAACACGTGACACAGGAATTATGGCATTAGATGTTTACGATATGAACGATCTTTTTGATATTGATTTTACGATGACTAAAGCAGAACGTTTAGACTTTGGTGAAAGCTTAATGACACACGCCATGGTTTTAACAGGTGTTGATATCGTTGATGGTCAAACAACAAAATGGAAAGTGGAAAATAGCTGGGGCGAAAAAGTCGGTGAAAATGGCTTCTTCGTCATGAGCGATGCGTGGATGGACGAATACACTTATCAAATCGTTGTGCACAAAGATTTATTAACTGACGAACAGAAAAAAGCTTGGGAACAAGCGCCAACTGTTTTGGCACCTTGGGATCCAATGGGAGCATTAGCATAAAACAGAAAAAGAAGGCCCCCGCCGTCATGGCGGGGGCCTTCTTTTTACGTTGGGCGGCGAACTTCACGGATTTCGCCCAATGTTGTATAATCATTGCCTGCTAAACGAGCAATCGGTTGGAGTTTTTCAGGTAAAATGTACTGATGTTCTTCATCGAAAACGGCTGAATCAAAATAGAAATCGGTAATTTCTACAATGAATAAATCCGTAATAATTTGACCTTCATGGTTAGCAATAGGTACATATTGATGTAAGCGAGCTTCCATCCGAATCGGCGCGGCTTTGATTGCTGGAACAGTAACAGTCTGGCTGGCAATGGTTTCAATACCGAATGTGTCAATTTCACTGATCTCTGCTGCTAAAGACGCCGAAGTCTGATTCATTTGAGTAAGAACGTCTTCGTTAACGAAATGGATGACAAGTTCTTTAGTAGCCAAGATGTTTCGTGCCGTATCTTTAGGCTCTTTGTCTGGTCGTAAAATGGACAACGTTGCTAAAGGAATTTCAGCTGCCGCCGCATTAAAGAAACTAAAGGGAGCAGCGTTGACGACACCTGTAGCTGTATCTTGTGTTGTAACCCAAGCGATTGGCCGAGGAATAATACTTCCTGATAAAAATTTATACGCTGTTTTTGCAGATAACTCGTTACTATTGTAATGAATCATAGGAACCTCCTAGAAAAAATACTAATTTCTTTGAACATTCGCATCTGAAGTATCGAAAGGACGCACAAATTCTTCAATCCCTGCCCGTTTTGGTTCTAAAAATGGCGGTAATGATAATTTTTCACCAGCGTGTTCATAGGTTTCATCCTCTAAAAACCCAGGACCATCGGTTGCCAGTTCAAATAACACATGTGTTGCTGCCAAGAAATATTCAGATTTAAAGTAAAAACGTTCCACAAAGCCAGAATTAGGAAATTCCAAACGATTAATTTTTTCAATCCAGAAACGTAGTGCTTCCTCATCGGCAACGCGCAAGGCTAAGTGATGGACATTGCCGTAGCCTTCTTGGGCCGCTGGCAAATCTTCTCGATGCTCTACGATAATGCTGGCACCATTCCCACCTTCGCCAACTTCAAATAAATGGAAACTACCTTCAGCATCAATCAATTTGAACCCTAAAACTTCAGTTAAAACTAGTTGCAGATGTTCGTAATTTTCGACAGTTACAAAGGCTGGACCTAAGCCGATTAAAGCGTGTTCACTAGGGACGTTAGATTTTTTCCAAGGCGTGCCGGCTGCAACACCTTGGTTCTTTTCATCAGAAATAAGTTGGTAACGTTGATTGTCAAAATCTTCAAATTCTAAATACTTTTTGCCAAAACGTTCTTGAATTTCTCCATGATCAATTGCATATTCATTAAAGCGTGATACCCAGTAATCCAAAGCAGCATCATCTTTTACACGGAAGGAAGTACGAGAAATTGTATTGGTTCCTTTGGTTCCTTTAGGTAAGCCTGGGAAGTCAAAGAAAGTCATGTCTGTTCCGGGAGAGCCGGCATCATCAGCAAAAAATAAATGATATGTTTCAATATCGTCTTGGTTGACAGTCTTCTTAATTAAACGTAGACCTAAAATATCGGTGAAAAAGTGATAAATTTTTTCAGCACTTGAAGTCATGGCAGTGACGTGGTGTAAACCTAAAATTTGTGTATTCATAATAAAAATCCTCCTAAAAGAAAAATAATTTTTTAATTAACTAACTTACTAAAAGTAAGTTTAAATGATTAGTTCTAAAAATGCAAAAGAAATGTCTCGAATTCGAACTATTATTTTTTAGTTGATTTTTTTTAAAAATAAGAATATAATAACCTGAGATATTTTAATACATAAACTTTCGTAAACATCGCCGGATGCTTGCGACTAAAGTGTTAATGAACAGTTCTTAGGCCATAGCTGAACTGTTTGTTGGCACTTTTTTTGTTTGGAAGGGAAGGAAAACAAGATGAGTAAAGCTTGGTTAAAAGTTATTTTTGGCGCTTTTTGTGAAGTGATTTGGGTCATTGGCATGAAGCATAGCACAACATGGTGGGAGATTTTAGGGACAGTAATCGCAATCTTTATCAGTTTCTATGCGCTGATTAAAGCAGGAGAGGAATTGCCAGTCGGTACAGCCTATGCTGTATTTGTTGGCTTAGGTAGTGCTGGAACTATTGTGACAGATCATTTTTTATTCCACACACCATTGGGCATAGGAAAAGTTCTTTTTCTGTTGCTGTTATTAATAGGTGTAATTGGCTTAAAAATGGTAACTGGAAATAAAGAGGAGGAAACAAGATGAGTTGGTTATACTTAGTTATTGCAGGCTGTTTTGAAATCTTTGGTGTAGGTTCAATTAAACTATTTACAACAAAAAAAGACTTACGTTCATTGTTAATTTTAATTCTAGCGTTTAGTGGTAGTTTCTTATTCTTATATTTAGGGATGAGACAATTACCGATGGGCGTTTCTTATGCAGTTTGGACAGGAATTGGTACAGCAGGAGGCGCTATTTTAGGAATGCTCTTAGGTGAATCAAAAGACCCACGCCGGATATTTTTTATTTTTTTAATCATTGTTTCTGTGATTGGTTTAAAATTAATTGGTTAGAAAGCGAGAGAACATTGTTTGGATTATTGAAAGACAGGTGAGTAAAATTTAAAAAGAGACAGAACCAAATGCGGTGTTCTGTCTCAAAATAGCTTTTATTTTACGAGGTTACTATAACGTGTCGCAAATTCATTGTTGTAGGACTTGCCGTTGACATCTTGACCAACGTCCCAATTTGCAGACCAAGTCATTAAGCCACGGATAGGATTACCGTCTTTTGCTAACTGATCAAAAGTTTTGGCTACAGGGGTAGCCTCAACAACATAGCCGCTACCAGCAGCATCCCGATTTGCTGGTAAACCAAGGACTAATTTATCGTTTGGTATCTGTAGATAGCCGCGCGTGCCATGGATTAATGAATCAGACATATAATAGAGGAACTCGTATTTTAGAGCATCGTTGCTTTGAGCAACCCAAGTCATAATTTCATCAACCCAGACACCGTCGCCGCCTTGGTTATATAATTGTGGGGCAATGTAATCATAATAACCATTTAGGGAAGTAATGTATGTTTCATAAGCGGCACCAGGTTTTAAATAAGGGAATTCTGGCGCCATCGTAATGATGAAATTTTTTCCTTGTGCTCGATAATGGTCTTTGACTATTTTCAATGCAGCAGGAATGACGGTTTGGTTGTCGCCAGCAGTAATCGCCAATTGCTCTAAGTCGATGTCTAAACCATCAAAGCCGTATGTTTCCACTTGACGAATGATTTCATTCGCAAAGGCTTGTTCATCGCCTTTGACTAATTGAATATGTGCATCTGCTCCACCAAGTGCCAATAAAACTGCGCGACCTTGACTATTTAATTGTGCGACTTCTTGTCGGAAGGCAGTGTCCGTTTGGTTATAAGGCTTGAACGTAGGAATCCGTGTCGTGCCATCGCTTTTCATGAAGGAAACCGGGACGACATTGTAGGCTTGATTTACTTCTGAAAGGTTTAGTGATGCTGATGTTCCTTGTTTGTAACCATCGCGTCCTTTTGAGGCCCAGTTATGCCAATATCCAACCAACACTTTTTTGCCAGAGATATCTACCATCGTATCCGCAGCATCTGCAGAAGCTTGAGTAGGCGTTAACCACAAGCCAACTGCAACGGTTGAAAGAAGGAGAAAAGCAGGAATTATTTTTTTTAGCTTCATTTTTTGAGAACTCCTTTAATTTAGTTTAAGATGTGAGTATTTTTACTGAATGTTCACATCAATCGCTTGGTAAAAGGCGTTCACCGTATCACCAATGCCCCAGACAGCGTAAATGACATGATAACCTTTGCGGTCTGTCGGAATATTAATTGTTTGTTTAACAACTTTATTAGGAACTTCTTGTTTGCCGTCGATTGAAGCAATTTTGTCGAAGTTTTTAATGTCTAATGGTTGATTGGGATTCCAGCCATTTTTAGTAATATAGTAATCCCAAGAAGCAGTTCTATGTTGGGCAGTTAAGTTCCAAGTGATGTCAAGGGGACCTGTTGTAATGTTTGTTTTGTGCCAACGAGTAGCTGTTTGTTCATCCAAAGGTTCAAAACCTGAGACACCTGCACTGGCTAATTTACCAGTAATAAACGTATTTTTGGGCGCTTCGATACTTTGAGGTTCCCATTGTGCACGACCAACATTTGTATTTAAGTTACCACCAGCAGAACTACCAAAGAAAGCACGACTTCCAGGACTTGCTACGTAACCATGAGCCTCCGAAACAGTAGGGGCCAATGCAGCGCCACCTAAAACAAAACTAAAAGCCAGGACGATTGTTAATAAACTCTTTTTCACGAAAAAAACCTCCTAAAAAATTATTTTGTATGCGCTTACAGATAGGAATATAACATAATAATCTTTCGGATACAAATAATAAGAAATGTTATTTTTAAAAATAAAACAATATTTTTTAAGTAATATTAAGAATGTTTTTAAATAATATAAATAATAGTGTTTTTCAAAGTTTTGTTAATTTTTCATTCGGAATCGCAATTGAAGAAATCACGTGGTATACTTTTAAGAAGAAACAATGACACGAAAGTAGCCATTGGAAAAAGGAGATTATTTCGTGGGAAAAAAACATACATCCTCTTATGAAGTTGCCTACTATGACGGCGATTTTACTGGTGCAATGAAGATACCGGCTTTGTTAGCGGTTGTCATTAAAGTATCAGAAGAACAAACAGAATTACTAGGAAGAGATGCAGCTTATGTCGCCCAATTTGGCCTAGGCTGGGTCATCACCAACTATGAAATAGAGATTCACCGCTTACCAAAAGTTGGTGAAAAAGTAGCAATTACAACGCAAGCTATGAGTTATAACAAATATTTTTGTTATCGTAACTTTTGGGTTCATGATGAAGAAGGCAATGAATGTGTCTTTGTGAAATCAACCTTTGTCTTAATGGATCAAAAAAATCGGAAAATCAGTAGTGTATTACCAGAAATTATTGCACCTTTTGATTCTGAAAAAATCACTAAAATTTATCGCCATGAAAAAATTGAAAAGGTCACAGAGGGGAACTTTTTACCTTATCGTGTGCGTTTTTTTGATATTGATGGCAATCAACATGTTAATAATGCGATTTATTTTAATTGGTTATTGGATGTGTTAGGGTATGACTTTTTAACAACGCATCAACCGAAAAAAATTCTTGTGAAATTTGACAAAGAAGTAGAATATGGCCAAGAAGTCGAAAGTCATTACGAAATTGTCGAACAAGAAAATCAGTTGAAAACACGCCATGAGATTCGGATTGATGGTCAAACCTATTGTGAAGCCAATATCGATTGGACAAATTAAGTTAAGATGACGATTTAGAAAATAAAAAGTTACGCAGAGGAGGAAGGACATGATTCGCTTAGGATTAACATCTTTTAGTGAACACGACTATTTAACTGGAAAAAAACGGGCTACGCTTTATGAATATGCCAGTCATTTACCGCTAGTTGAAATGGACACGGCGTATTACGGGATTCCTCCCAAAGAACGAGTAGCTGAATGGGTCAAAGCAGTTCCCGAAAACTTTCGCTTTGTCATGAAAGTTTATAGTGGAATCAGTTGTCAAGGTGAGTGGCAGACCTATTATGCAAGTGAAGAAGAAATGATCACCGCCTTTTTAGAAAGTATGGCCCCATTAATTGAAAGTAAAAAATTATTTGCCTTTCTGGTACAATTTTCAGGAACATTTGGTTGTACGAAAGAAAATGTCGCTTACTTGCAAAAAATTCGTCACTGGTTTAAAGACCTACCCATCGCCATTGAATTACGAAATAATTCATGGTATCAACCAAACTTTGTAAAACAAATGTTGCAATTTATGAAAGAAAATCAATTTTCACTTGTGATTGTAGATGAACCGCAGATTCCTACGAATCCAGTGCCCTTTTATCCGTATGTAACGAATCCTAATCTCGTGCTCTTCCGGTTTCACGGACGTAATGCGGCTGGCTGGTTAGCCAATGATGCAGAGTGGCGAAAAAAAAGAACCCTTTATCATTATAATACGCAGGAAATCGCTGATTTAAGCGAAGCTGTTTTAAAAATGTCGCAAGAAGCTAAAGAAGTGGGCGTAATTTTTAATAATAATTCTGGCGGCGATGCCGCAGAAAACGCTCTACAGATGCAAAAAGTCTTGAATTTGAGTTACGATGATTTGAATCCAAAACAATTAGATTTATTTTGAGAAAGAAGGTAGCTGAATGTCTGAAAAGCAATCCCCTTATGAAATGGCTTGTGCCTTCCACGAGGTTTTTAATCCACAACAACCAGAGCAACCAACTGCTTTTTCGCCAGAGCTAGCCAGTCGACGAGCAGAGTTTAAAGTCGAAGAACTTGTGGAATTTTTATATAGTGCTGCTAATAATGACCAAGTGCTTTTTCAACAATTGGTCAACGGATTAAAAAAATCTGTCGATAAAGCAGAGCAGAAAGTCTTGGCGAAAGGCAAACCAGTATCTGATCCTTTAGTGGAGGAAGTGGATGCACTAGTTGATTTATTGTATTTTACTTATGGTTCGTTTTGCTTAATGGGCGTCAATCCAACAAAAATTATTGAAATCGTTCATCAAGCCAATATGGGAAAATTATTTCCAGATGGGCAGCCACATTATGATCCAGAAACAAATAAAGTATTAAAACCTGAAAATTGGGAACAAGATTTTGCGCCAGAAGTTAAAATTAAAGCGGAAATTCAACGCCAATTGAAAATTACTGAAACCAATGAAAAAGACGAATGAGAAAACTCATTCGTCTTTTTCATTAATCATGGAAGAACGTCCGATATAAAGCTTTGATGGCTTTTTCCTCTTGTTCTTTTTTGATACCAAACATAATACTTACTTCCGAAGATCCTTGGTTAATCATTTCTAAGTTGATTTTTTCTTTGGCTAACGCCATTGTACTTTCAGCAGTAACCCCAATTCGTTGGCGCATGCCTTCCCCGACAATCATAATCATGGAAAGGTGATGCGTGATGCGTAACTCATCAGGCGCTAAAACTTCTTGGAGTTGAGCCATCAGTCGATTTTCAATTTCAGTTGTTAACTGGTCTTCTCTTAAAACAATCGTGATGTCATCAATTCCTGAGGGCATATGCTCATAGCTCAAGGCTAATTTTTCTAGTACTTCTAAGAGCCGTCGCCCAAAACCTAATTCTCTATTCATTAAATACTTACTAATGTAAATACTTGCGAACCCTTGATCACTAGCAATTCCTACAACAGGAGCATGCTTCACTTTGCGAGAGGTGGTAATTAGGGTGCCAGGATGATGTGGGTTGTTGGTATTTTTGATAACGACTGGAATATTTGCGCGATAGGCAGGCATTAAGGCTTCGTCGTGGAGGACGGCAAAGCCTGCATAAGCTAACTCCCGCATTTCTCTGTAGGTCAATTCTTGAATCGTTTGAGGCTGTTCAATAATTCCAGGATGGGCGACATAAATTCCGTCCACATCGGTAAAGTTTTCATACAAATCTGCTTGAACACCTGCGGCAACAATGGACCCTGTGATATCGGAACCGCCACGAGAAAAAGTACAAATTTCGCCGGCTTCTGTATAACCAAAGAAACCTGGAATAACCAAGATTTGTTGAGTCTCACGATAGACACTAATTTTCTCTAAAGCTTTTGGTAAAATGCGAGCATTGCCTGGTTCAGGTGTCACCAGGAGACCCAATTCTTTTGGACTAATGTAGCGAGCATCTAAGCCATTTTGCTTGAAAAAACTGGCAACAACTTTTGCATTATTGTCCTCGCCACTAGCTAAAAAATAGTCAAATAAAAAAGCATTGTTTTCTTTTGGTAAAGTGGCTAATTGGCGAATCGAAATAGCAATATCAGCTAAAACTGCTTTATCCAAGTGTAATTCATCGAAAAGATCTTCATAACGACGAATGATGGCAGAGATTGTCGATTCAATTTCCTCATTATTTAAGTAGCGCTGATAGTATTGAATCAATAAATCAGTCACTTTAATATCTTGCGGGGTTCGCTTTCCAGGAGCGGATACAACGACAAACGTTCGGCGCGGCTCTTCCTTGACGATTTGTAAGACTTTCTGTAACTGTGGTGCTGATGCTAGCGAGCTACCGCCGAATTTAACTACGTTCACGTTTATCACTCCTGTTTTTAATTATTTTCTCATTTGTAGATTAGTAAAAGGATACCGAAAAACATTTAGAAAAGCAACCACTTATTTTCAGAAAGTTAGGAAATCATGAAAATATTTGTTCTTCATTTTTCCTTAAAATTTTGTTAAACTGTAAAGATATGAGTCGTAACGAAGGAGTTAAATAGTATGACAGAATCCAAAACTGCCATTATTTTTGATATGGACGGTGTCCTAGTAGATAGCGAAGCTTATTATTATGAGCGACGTAAAGCATTTTTAGCGGAATTTGATTTGACCATTGAGGGCCTAACCTTGCCAGAATTAGTCGGTGCGGATATGCGTTCATTATGGCAAAAGATTGAACAAGTCAACAAAAAAGAGCTAGATATTGCTTTTTTAAATGAACAATACATAGCCTATAAAAAAGCGCATCCGATAGATTATTTAGCTGTGCTTGATGAAAATGCGAAACGTGTTTTACAATTTTTAAAAAGACAAGGCTATAAAATCGGATTAGCTTCTTCTTCCACAAAAGACGCAATTGAAGAAGTTTTGACAGTGGGGCAATTAAGTAGTTATTTTGATGCGGTCGTGAGTGGGGAAGATTTCGAAGAAAGTAAACCGGCGCCGGATATTTATCTGCACACGTTACAAGAATTAGCTGTTGCGCCACAGGAATGTATAGCCATTGAAGATTCAGAAAAAGGCATTGCCTCTGCCAAAGAAGCTGGGCTAGAAGTTTGGGCTATGCGCGATGAACACTTTGGGATGGATCAAAGTCAAGCGGATGCCTTCTTAACACAACTAAGTGATATTTGTAAAAAAATTAGTGAAAATCGGATCGATGAAAGCAGTGAATCAACCCCTTCGTAAGAAGATCGCGGGTTTTCTTAAAAAAGTTTGTTATAACTAGTGAATGAATATACAGTTTGTGCTATAATTTTCTATAGGTATTTCTGCAAGAATGCCCTTTTTCAAGGGTCAGGAACAATAGATAACCGTGTGAAGAGAACAAACAACCTTTCTTTTATTATAGAAAAATTATCGGAGGAGCCAAAATGAAGAATAATTGGATTATCATTTTAGTACTAGTAATCGTTATTATTGCTGCGGTGCTATACTTAATTGGTTATTTTATGCGCAAAAAAAATCAAGAACAATTAGATGAATTAGAAGTTCGTAAAGAAGCCCTGTTTGACTTGCCAGTCTTTGAAGAAATCGATGACATTAAAAAAATGCATCTAGTTGGACAGAGTCAAAATAGTTTCCGTGAATGGAATCAACGTTGGGTAGAACTATCGACGCGTTCTTTCGCCGAACTAGAGAGTCAAATTTATGAAGTCGAAAATCAAAATGAAATTTTCCGTTTCATGAAAGCGAAGAAAGCAGTCGTGGAAGCGAATGAAACGATGACCGAAATGGAAGCCGAAGTGGAAGTCATTCGTAATGGCTTGAAAGAATTACGTGAAAGTGAAGAGCGCAATTCATTAGAAGTTCAAAAAGCTTTGGATGTTTATGAAGAATTAAGTAAATCACTAAAAGATGATAAAGCTAGCTTTGGTCCAGCATACTCCGAAATCCAAAAACAATTAAGAAACGTCGAAATTGAATTCACACAATTTGTCACACTAAATACATCGGGGGACCCAATCGAGGCTCGAGAAGTCCTAGAAGATGCGGAACGTCATACGTATGAATTGGAAGACTTAATGAAACGGATTCCACCAATGTATGAAGAATTAAATGAAACTTTCCCAGATCAATTAAAAGAAATCGAAGAAGGCTACAACCAATTATTAGCTGACGATTACGTGTTCCCTGAACAAAACTTTGCTGAAGAAATTCAACATGCGAAAAAACGTGTCGAGAATTCAATGGCTGATTTAGAGAAAACAGAGATTGCTGCAGTAGAGGTCGCAAATCGCGACACAGCAACGGCGATTGATGCATTATATGAAGTGATGGAACGTGAAATTGAAGCGAAGAAATATGTCGTGACCAATCAAAAAATTATTGACGATTATATTTCTCATTCCTTAAAAAATAACCGTCAATTAATGATTGAATTGGACCATGTATCACAAAGCTACACCTTAAACAACAACGAGCTAGGACGTAGTCGTGGTTTCCAAACGGAAATTGAAGAAATTATCCGCCGTCAAAAAGACTTGGAACCTCGAATGAAAGAACATACAGTTCCTTACTCTGAAATTCAAGCGTTCTATAAAGAATGCTATAAGATTTTAGATGATATTGAAAATCAACAATTAGAAATTGATGCTTCATTGAAAGAACTAAGAAAAGGCGAAAAAGTCGCCCAAGAAAAAGTCGACGAATACGAATTCCGTTTACGGAGTATCAAACGGTATGTTGAAAAGCAACGATTACCAGGTTTGTCTGCTGATTACTTAGAATTTTTCTATGTGGCAACGGATCGAATTGAAGATTTAAGCCGAGCCTTAAATAAAATGCGCATTAACATGGATGAAATCAATCGTTTATGTGACTTATGCGAAGATGATTTAGAGTTATTAGATAAGAAAACAAAAGATTTAGTCAATGCAGCAGCTCTGACAGAACAAATGATGCAATATGCAAACCGCTATCGTCATACTCACGAGAACATCCGAGCGGCTTTAGATAAAAGCATGTATTTATTCTCGACAGAATTCCGTTATCAAGATGCATTAGATGAAATTGGAACGGCATTGGAAGCTGTTGAGCCAGGGGCGTTCAAACGAATCGAAGATTTTTATTTTAAAAATATCAATAACCCTAATTTAACAGCAATTTAATTAAACAATCACTAAACAGAGGTTTGTCGACAGACAAGCCTCTGTTTTTATGGCGTGGTGGTGACTTGAAGTGATACTTTAGAAAGTATATAATGGGAAAGAATTTTAAAAAAGAAGGGTGACAAATGATTTATTTTGATAATAGTGCAACTACACCGATTTACCCCCAGGCTTTAGATACATATGTAAAAACCAGTCAGCGGATTATTGGCAATCCGTCTAGTCTGCATGACTTAGGCAACCAAGCGAATCGGCTCTTACAACAAGCACGGAAGCAGATTGCGGAGCTAATCAATGTTTCAGCAAATGAAATCTATTTTACAAGTGGTGGAACTGAAGGAGATAACTGGGTTTTAAAAGGAACGGCAATCGAAAAACGAGAATTTGGTAATCATATTATTATTTCTGCAGTGGAACATCCAGCAGTTACAGAAACAGCGGAACAATTAGTCGAACTAGGTTTTGAACTTTCTTATGCGCCAGTGGATAAAGAAGGTCGTGTAAAAGTCGAGGAACTACAGAAATTAATTAGAAAAGAAACGATTTTGGTTTCTGTTATGGCAGTGAACAATGAAGTGGGAACGATTCAACCAATTAAAGAAATCAGCGAGGTTTTAGCGGAGTTTCCTAAAATTCATTTTCATGTAGACGCGGTTCAAGCAATTGGGAAAGTTAATTACTCAGAGTGGTTAACGGATCGGGTGGATTTTGCAACGTTTTCTGCACATAAATTTCATGGACCACGAGGCATTGGTTTTATGTATTGGAAACAAGGAAAACGTTTAGCGCCGCTTTTAACAGGAGGCGGGCAAGAAAACAACCAACGCAGTGGGACAGAAAACGTACCAGCAATTGTGGCAATGGCCAAAGCGTTACGCTTGCATTTAGAGAACGAACAACAACGACCGCAACATGTGGCGACATTACGGAGTTATTTATTAAAGGCGCTAGAAGAATTTCAAAATGTGACTGTTTTTTCACAAGATAATGAACATTTTGCGCCACACATTTTATGTTTTGCTTTGAAAGGGATTCGTGGCGAAGTGCTGGTCCATACATTGGAAGAAAAACAGATTTATATTTCGACTACGAGTGCTTGTTCTAGCCGGAAAAAAATGGCTAGTAGCACCTTGTATGCCATGCATGTGCCAGGGGAATTAGCGACTTCCGCTGTGCGCATTAGTTTAGATGAAAGCAATACAATGGCAGAAATTGAACAATTTATGATTGTTTTCAACCAACTTTATCAAAAATTTTCTCGTGTAAATTAATAAAAAAATAAGTCGGAGCCTAGAAATAGGCTCCGACTTATTTTTGCTCTCTTTATCGATTGAAGCGGTAGCCACTTCCCCAGAGTGTTTCAATTGGAGAGTCAGAAAGATTGGCTTTTTTTAATTTTTCCCGAATCCGTTTAATGTGAACAACGACAGTCGAAACCTCAGTATCTAAGGCATCAAACCCCCAGACACTTTCAAAAAGTTCTTCTTTATTCCACACACGGTTAGGATGTTCCATCAAGAAAACCAACAATTTGTATTCTTTGCTTGTAAAAATAACTTCATTTTCTAAAACAAACACTTTGTGGGCGGCAGTGTCGACAGCGATTTCATTGATTTTTAGTAATTGTGGCGGTTGCTCTGCCTTGCTTAACAATTGATAGCGGTTCATATGAGCTTTTGCTCGAGCGACCAATTCATTGGGACTAAACGGTTTAATTATATAATCATCCGCACCTAAGCCAAGCCCACGAATTTTATCAATATCTTCTTTTTTAGCCGAAACAATCATGATCGGCGTTTGCTTTTTTTTCCGAATTGCACGACAGATTTCAAAACCATCCATAGTTGGCAGCATCACATCTAAAATAATTAAATCAAAGGGCTCATTTAAAGCTGCTTCCAATCCTTTTTTTCCATCATGTTCAATTGTGACAGTCATATCGTTAATTTCTAAATAATCTTTTTGCAAATCAGCAATGCTTGGATCATCTTCAATAATTAATACATGTGGTTTCATTTTTCATCCTCCAACAACGGCAGCGTAATTATCACGTTGGTGCCGTCTCCTTTTTTACTTGTGACAGTGATTGTTCCCTGATGATAGTCAATAATTTGTTTGACAATACTTAATCCCAAGCCGCTTCCTTTAACTGTTGGGGTTCGAGATTTGTCTACACGATAGAAGCGTTCGAATAAATAAGGTAATTCTTTTTTATCGATACCAATGCCGTTATCTGTAATGGTTAAAACTAAGTCTGTTTGATTATGCGTTAAAGAAATCGTAAAGGCTAGTTGTTCTTTAGTGGGATCCGCAAATTTAATGCTATTTTGAATTAGATTGGTAATCACGCGATTCATCTGCGTGGGATCCATTTGAACGTATAAAGCTTCGGTGGGAAGTACAGAAGTGATCACGAGTTCTTGTTCCAAACGGTATTCTTCAAGAATATGTGCAATAAAACGAGTGAAATTGGTCTTTTCCATTGTAAAGACAGCACGGTCTAGGTCTAATTTAGAATACAAAAATAATTCTTCAATTAAATCATTGAGGCCTAAACTTTTTTCATGAATGACCGTTAAATAGCGCTGTTTTTTTTCTTCAGTATTGGCAACGCCATCCATCAAACCTTCAACGTAACCAATAATAGAAGTAATTGGTGTTTTTAAGTCATGAGAAATATTTGCAATTAATTCTTTCCGATTAGCTTCATATTTTTCGCGTTCCGCATTGGCTTCTTCTAAATCTTGCCACATTTGTTCAAAACTAAGTTGGAGCTGTTTGACTTCTGTTGAGACGGTTTGGTGGCTAGTTGGTGTAAATGGATTTTCTTTTTGGGCATCCTTACCCAATGTTTTAGTCGCTTTTTCTAATGCTTCTAATGGCTCGATAGTGGTTTTGGTTAAGCGCTTATTAATGAGCCAAGCTGCTGCAATTGCTACAAGGACAATTAACAAAATCATCCAGATAATCCAGCGTGTGAAGAATTCAAAAAGGCTACTTTCGCGTTTCAAGACAATAAAGCTCCCATTAGAACCATCTAAATAATGAAAATCGGATTTGACATAATGATACAGACGCCCTGCATTATCCAGTGTGCCAGTTGGCATAATATTATTCATTTCGTAGTTTGGAATATGTACAGACAAAGATTTTTCTACTAAATTATCCGAATAATAAGGAAACCGTGCATTCTTTCGAATAATCACACTTAATCCTTTTGCCTCAATTGTTTGAATCGTTTCCTTTAATTCTTTACTTAAAGGCGTATCTAGTAATTTCGGTGACTTTTTTAACAATTGATCTAAGGCCAAATAACTTTCTTCTTCGTTAGCGGTCAATGGTCGTTGCTTATTCATCATTCGGTAAGCTTGGGGCAAACTGGGGACAGTTCCTAATGTGATGTAAGAAGCTAAGGATAAAACAGCTAAAACAGAGGCTAAAGTAATAATGATGGCACTAATATAAGAAATAAAAAAGCGGCGTTTAATGGTCAAAAGCGTCCCTCCTAGTGGTTTTAATCTATTTCTTACTTATAGTGTATTACAAGTGAACAAAAAAAAGCTAGTATTGTTATTAACTTTTTTTCATTTGTTTATAATTTGTTCATTTTTCGGCAAGTAGGAGTTTATAAGGCTTTGCTATTCTAGGTATATCAAAAAGAAAAAAGGGGATTACCAACTATGAAAAAGAAAAAAGTTTTTAGTACGATTACCTTATTAACCTTTAGTACGTTGTTGATCGCAGGCTGTGCTGGCGGAGCCAACTCTGCAACAGATAAATCAAGTGCAGCTAGCTCAAGCACTGCAGTCTCTAGTTCAGCAGAAGCAGCTAAAGAGCAATCAAAAGGACAAGAATTAACAGAAATTTTATCCAGTACTGATTGGCAAGGCACAAAAGTTTACGACAAAAATAATAATGATTTAACAGCAGAAAATGCTAATTTTATTGGTTTAGCAAAATATGATGGTGAAACAGGTTTTTATGAATTTTTCGACAAAGAAACAGGTGAAACCCGTGGCGATGAAGGCACATTCTTTGTGACAGATGATGGCGAAAAGCGTATCTTAATTTCGGATACACAAAACTATCAAGCGGTGGTCGATTTAACGGAAGTGACGAAAGATAAATTTACCTATAAGCGAATGGGTAAAGATAAAGACGGGAAAGATGTAGAAGTCTTTGTAGAACATATCCCTTATTCTGACGAGAAATTAACCTTTACGAACGGCCGTAAAGATTTAGAAACAGAAACTGGCAAGATTGTTACCAGTGAACCTGGGGATGACATTTTAGGGGCTACATTATGGAATGGCACGAAAGTTTTAGATGAAGACGGTAACGATGTTACTGAAGCAAATAAAATGTTTATTAGTTTAGCGAAATTTGATAATAAAACAAGTAAATATGAATTCTTTGATTTAGAAACGGGTAAAACACGTGGAGATTTTGGTTACTTCCAAGTAATTGATAATAACAAAATCCGGGCCCACGTTTCAATTGGTGACAATAAATATGGAGCTGCGTTAGAATTAACAGAATTAAATGATAAACGTTTTACGTATACACGAATGGGTAAAGACAACAATGGTAAAGAAATTAAAGTCTTTGTGGAACATGAACCATATGAAGGAGACTTTACGCCAGACTTCACGTTCTAATTAGTCAATCACGAGTGGATGAAGCGGTCAAAAGGAAGTAAAGGATTCTTTTGACCGCTTTATTTTTAACAAAAAAATAGTTTATAGTTGTTTTTAATCGTTTATAAATTGTTCATTTTTCTGACAGTGGTAGTTTAGAATCGCTTGTTAAGATAGGTTTATCAAAGAAAAGGAGCGATGCTTTATGAAAAAGAAAGTATTAAGTTCGATTACTTTAGTAACATTAAGTACGTTACTTATAGCAGGTTATGCAAGTCCAGCATTTGCAGATCATGCAGCCAATCCAAATAGTGCTACAGCAAATTTAGGCAAACATCAAAACAATGGCCAAACAAGAGGCGACAAGGCGACTAAGATTTTATCTGGCACGGACTGGCAAGGAACCCGTGTTTATGATGCTGCTGGTAATGATTTAACGGCAGAAAATGCTAATTTTATTGGTTTAGCAAAATATGATGGTGAAACCGGTTTTTACGAGTTTTTCGACAAAAATACTGGGGAAACCCGTGGTGACGAAGGAACATTTTTTGTGACAGGTGATGGCACAAAACGAATTTTAATTTCGCGGACACAAAATTATCAAGCCGTAGTGGATTTAACCGAAGTGAGTAAAGACAAATTTACTTACAAACGTTTAGGGAAAGATAAACTGGGGAATGATGTTGAAGTTTACGTGGAACACATTCCTTATCATGGGAAAAAATTAGCTTTTACAAATGGACGTGAAGCATTAACCAATCAAACTGGCAAAATTGTGACAAATAAATCAGGGGATAAAATTTTAGGAACAACCTTGTGGAATGGCACAAAAGTCGTAGATAAAAACGGTAATGATGTGACAGCGGCCAATCAAAATTTCATTAGTTTAGCGAAATTTGATCCAAACACAAGTAAATATGAATTTTTCAATTTACAAACAGGTGAAACCCGCGGCGACTTTGGGTACTTCCAAGTGGTGGACAATAACAAGATTCGGGCCCATGTATCTATAGGGACGAATCGTTACGGCGCGGCGCTAGAATTAACGGAACTAAACAATGATCGATTTACGTATACTCGAATGGGTAAAGATAATGCTGGTAATGATATTCAAGTGTTTGTAGAACATGAACCTTACCAAGGCACATATCATCCAGCCTTTACTTTCTAAAAGTCTCTTGTCTTCTCTCTCATTTAACAAAAGAACGTCCCCCAACGTTCTTTTGTTTTCTTCTCTTCTATAAATAAATTGTTATTAGTTACAATTAAATATTATTATTAAGATAATTATAATAATTATTATTTAATAATTTGTTCATATTATGGACAGGTGGAGTTAATAACTACTTGCTATCCTTAAATTATCAAGAGGGAAAGGGAGTAGTAGCTTATGAAGAAAAAAATCGTTGGTACAATTACATTGTTGGCTTTAAGTGCGTTATTAGTTGGTGGAGCAGGAGGGGCTTTGACGGCAGAAGCATACGTTCCTCAAAGCGTAGACAATCCCAATAATTTAGGGAATTTACCTGAGTATTTACGCTCGGTTGGTATTCGGCAAGATGAAATGTTATCGGAAAAAGATTGGGCAGGTCAACGTGTCTATGATAAAAATGGGACCGATTTAACCGCTGAAAATCAGGATTTATTACATGCAATTAAGTTTGATGCAACCACTAGTTTTTATGAGTTTTTTGACAAAGAAACTGGGAAATCCACAGGTGATGAAGGGACCTTCTTTATGACCGCTGGCTTATCTGATAAGAGCTACTTAGTAATTATTTCTGAAACAAAGAATTATCAAGGTGTTTACCGGTCAAGAATGTTGTACCAAGATACTTTTACGTATACACAAACAGGGAAAGACAAAGCAGGAAATGATGTGGAAGTTTTTGTAGAAAATAAAGCAACCTCTGGTCCTGTCTATGGATATCCGCAACCTTTCCCAAATAATCGTCCGAGAACACTGGAATTTACGAATGGCCGACGTGCGATGACAGAGCAAACAGGGGCAATCGATATTAATCGACCTGGTGATGAGATTCTTGGAAAAACATCTTGGTTGTATGGTACGCCTGAGCGCTTATGGAACGGCACGAAAGTAGTGGATAAAGATGGCAATGATGTAACATCGGCTAATCAAAACTTCATTAGCTTAGCAAAATTTGACCAAGACAGCAGCAAATATGAATTTTTCAATTTACAAACGGGTGAAACTCGTGGCGACTATGGCTACTTTAAAGTAGGAAATCAAAATAAATTCCGTGCCCATGTGTCCATTGGAACCAATCGCTATGGCGCTGTCTTAGAATTAACAGAATTGAATGATAATCGTTTTACGTACACACGAATGGGTAAAGATAACGAAGGAAACGATATCCAAGTCTATGTGGAACATGAACCATACCAAGGAACTTTTGATCCTGAATTTACCTTTTAAGAACAAAACATACGAATGGAAACCAAAAAAAGTTTCGACTTCTTTTGGTTTCTCTCTTTTTAAAATAGAAAAACAGAGAAAGCGTTTTAATCGACAAATAAAAAAAGATTCGTTAGATTAGAACCACTGGAGAAAAATCTCATATTTCTCTCGAGGAAAGGAAGTTGAGCACAATGAACAAAAAAATTTTAATGGGGCTATTAAGTGTCGTGACCATTCCATTACTTGCTGCGTGTCAAGGAGGAGAAACACCCTCCGCAGCGTCAAAAAATAGTCAAACGGTGACTACTCAAAGTAGTGCAAAAACTGAAAGCACCAGTACAACCCGTTCGGTAGCTCAAACAACATCAAAAGAGGAAGTGAAAGAACCGATGAAGACCTATGAAGTGGGTGCGCTTTTAGAAGCAGCCAATCAACGAGATACGAAGAAGGTCAAGGAAATTTTACAAGATACTACTTATCAAGTGGATGAAGTCGACACAGAAGGCAACACACCGCTCAATATCGCTGTTCACAATAATGACATTGAGATTGCAAAAGCGTTGATTGATCGGGGTGCCGATATTAATCTGCAAAATAGCATTAGTGATAGTCCCTATCTTTATGCGGGAGCGCAAGGACGTACGGAGATTTTAGCGTATATGTTAAAAAATGCGACCCCAGATTTAAATAAGCATAACCGTTACGGTGGCAATGCGTTAATTCCGGCAGCTGAAAAAGGACATATTGACAATGTGAAGCTCTTGTTAGAAGATGGACGAGAAGACATAGATTTCCAAAATGACTTTGGCTATACAGCGTTGATTGAGGCAGTGGGGTTACGTGAAGGGAACCAACTATACCAAGATATTGTAAAATTGTTAATGGAAAATGGTGCGGATCAATCCATTAAAGACAATTCTGGTCGAACAGCAATGGACTATGCCAATCAAAAAGGTTATACGGAAATTAGTAAAATTTTAGCACAGTACAACTAAGTATTGTGTCCTTTCGGGAAGGAATAAATACAGGTAGGAGTGAAGGAAAGCATGAATTATTGGTTAAAAAATGTTCGAATTGAAACAGGGTATCAAAAAGAAGGTGACTGGTTATCTGGGACAGTAACCAAAGAAGTGGCAATTGAAATAACAGATGGAGTATTTACGAAAATCATCCCCAATGAAGAATTGGTAGAAGAACCTGGGTTGACAATTATTGATGGTCACCATCAATTGATTTTACCAGGTTTGATTGAAAAACATTGTCATTTTGATAAAAGTAAACTAGGTGTTCCGTGGTATCCGGTGACGCCAGCGAAGTCAATTGTGGAACGTGTCGAAGCAGAAATCCCTTATTTAGATAGTTTAGAACTTTCTTTAACTGAACGCGCAAATCATTTAATTGACTTAGAATTACCACATGGCGCGACAGCCTTCAGAACACATGTCGACGTGGAACCGATGACAGACTTACGTTATTTTTATGAAGTCCAAGCGTTGGCCCAAACGAAACCATTTGCGGTAGAAATTGTCGTCTTTCCACAGCACGGCTTACTACGTTCAGATTCCGTTGAATTAGTTGATCAAGCATTGGCAAAAGGTGCCGATTTTATTGGTGGCGTGGATCCTTATTCACTAGATGGTGATTACAAAAAATCATTGGCTGAAACATTCCGCTTAGCAGATAAACATGGTGTCGGTGTGGATATTCATTTACATGACCGTCACGAAGCTGGGACAACAACGATTAAAGAAATTATCCGTTTAACGAAAGAATATGGCCTACAAGACAAAGTATTTATCAGCCATGCCTTCGGGTTAAATGATTTCATTGGTGAAGAACGTGACGAAGTTTATGACGCTTTAGCAGCAGAAAAAATTCATATTAATTCCAGCGTGCCAATCACACCTAACACGATTCCGCCAATTATGGAATTGTTACGTCATGGAGTCAATGTCCATCTTGGTTGTGACAATATCTACGATTGCTGGTCTCCTTATGGTGATGGCTCATTACAAGAAAAATTGGCTCGTTTAGGTGAACTTTTTAATGTGAAAGATCAAGATGCTTTAACCCAATTATTGGGCTTAGTGACAGATGGTGTCACAACTTTAGACGAACAAGGGCAAGCAAATTGGCCGCAAGTTGGTGCTGAAGCAACTTACTTACTCACTGAAGCAGAATGTGCGGCGGCTTTTGTCGCTCGTCAGACACCGGTGGAAATCAGTGTGGTAAAAGGAACCACACTTTATCAAAAATAACAAAAAGAAGCGAGATTTCTCGCTTCTTTTTGTTATGCTTATCGCTTCTTCAACCAGCTATCCAATTGCTCAAATAAAGTGATGACCGAAGGATTCTTGGTTTGTTTTAAAAAATCATGTTCTAAATAGTAAACCGCTTTAAAGGTACTCTCAGGAATGGTCCGTCCGATTTTTTTGCTATAGCGGAACGGCACTTCTTCGTCTGAACTGCTAGCTGTACTGAAACAAGGTGGAAACGTTTTTAATGTTTCGTCTGACAGTGCGTAAGCAGACCAGTCCCCATTTTCTGGTAATCCGTAAAAGTGCGGCAATAGCGCTTGCTGAATACTGTAATGATACAGCAGATAGCGAGAAAGAAAAGGATCATCCCAAACAGGCTTCGTTTGGTCGATAGCAGCTATTTCTTTAGCGGAAATGGCTTGCTTTAATAATTTCCGTGGCTCTTTAATAAATTCTAAATCTGTATAGCCGTAAAAATTGACTAAAAATTGTGGCGTCAAATTTAGTGTTTGTAATTGTTTGGTTAACTGTAACATTAAATAACCGCCAGCGGAACGCCCGCACAAACCAAAGGGCTGGTTTTGAATAATCTCTTCGTTTAGCAATTGGAAGGTTTCTGTGAGCGCCCCTAAGATGTGATCGATTTTTGTATTTGGAGCCAACAAATAGTCCAGTGCTAAAACGGTATAGCCATTGCTTGTAAACAGCTCCTTCAGTTCTTCTGGTAAATCACTTTTGGTTCCATAAATCATCCCGCCACCGTGTAAATAGACGACATAGTTCGTTGATTCAGTCGTAGTGGGGTAGATAGTAACTGTTGCGCCATTAGCGAGTGTTTGATTGTTTTTCAAGTGCACGTCTCCTCATCTTTATAATGTATGTGGCAATTTCATAATTTAACAATTGCAAGGGATTGGCTAAGTCAATATCAAGAAGTTGTTCCACTTTGTTTAAACGATAACGAATCGTTTTTGAATGAAGGAACATCGCTTCAGAGGTCTGTTTATAGTTGCGATTATTTTGGAAAAAACTGTACAAGGTTTCAAACAAATCGTAGTTATTTTCGGCTAATTGATAAAGTGCGCGAGGAATTAATTCGTCTAAATTTTCCAATTGGTCTTCGCGGATAAAATTTTTAAATACCCCGATATCGGCTAAGGTGACAATTGGTCCGTTATAAAAAGTTTCATTAAAGCGCAGAATGTCCAGACATTCAATCAGTAGCTCTTTAATCCCTTCTCGTGATTTTAAACTGCTGACGGCAACGGTAAGCGTGTCGTTTTCTTCTAAAAGTTCAGCTAATAAACGACTTAATTGCAGCTTTGTAATTTTTCCATCACTTTCATTGAAGTTAAAAAGGACCGCCGAATAATTTAGCTGATCAAAGAAGATGGATTTCACACGCAGGGTACGAAGTAAGGCAATAATTCGTTCTTTCATGAGTTGTGTATTGGTGTCTTTGGTAGAAAAAGCAATCGCTTGGTAAGAATCTAGTTCTTGCATTTGCACTTCACGAAGCAAACTGTTTAGCTCGTCAGGATTTTGCGGTGTATTTTGTAAAATAGCATCCGCTAAGTTGTTCAAACGAGTATACCGTTCTTTTTTTAACAAATTTTCGGTATTGAATTTTTCTTGCAAGACATCAATCGCATTTTCGATAATCACTAAATCCGTTTCTTTAACCTTTTCATCTTGTAAATAAACCAGAAGTAAACAATTAGTGGAATAACTATTGAAAATAGAAACTTCTAGTGCCAACTGTTTTTTGGGGTTGGCATGAGAATAAAGTGTTAAAAGAGAGTAATCATTTTTAGTGAACTCACTGTTTTTTAGTTTTTCTCTTGAGAGCACAATCGCATCATGGGGTAAGTCGCCATCGCTAATTTCCAGATGTTTATCCAACATTTTTAAAGCGAAGGGTAATTTAATGATGTCATAAAATTCTTGCATAATCGTCTCAACCGTTGGGTAGTGGCGCTCTAATTTGGTGAAACGTTGGCGTACATCGTAATACGTACGTAAGACATGCGACTGATAATTCAACAAAGGCTCGTAAATCGTAAACAGAATTTTTTCATAGCTAATGTCTTGTGTGATTTTAATTAAAGGAATTTCATAATTGAAACATAATTCGATAAACCACTCTGGAATCATTTTAATGAATCGATCTGTTTTCAAAATTAAGCCGCTGATGCCAATTCGGCGCATCTTTACGAAAAAATTTTCCAACTCTTTTTCTGGTAAATCATGCAATGCGTAGAAAGAAGTCAAAATTAACTGATTCTTTCTACTCCAGTTCTCGATATCAATCGCTTCTAAGACCATTGCCGAGTCAACTTCATTGTCTAAACCAATCTCTTTCGTCAAAATTTTACCTTTTTTTAAGTCACCTATCGATAATAACTCTCTTAATTTCATCGTTTTCTCCTTTTTTCCTCTTATGGATAAAAATTATACCATTTTTTTAGAATTATGTCCGATGAAAACACTTTCTTGTTTCGATACAATAGCATTGTAAGGAATAGATAGGAGGATGAACAATGTTACACACAGTAATTTTGAAAAACAATTACCAAGACTCCATCAACTTAATGTTATTGACCAATAAAATCAATGCATTAGATGGTGTAACCATGAGTCAAATCATGATGGGAACAGATGCCAACAAAGACATCCTTAACAACACGAACTTGTTAACGGATGAGGCCAATAGTGCATCTGCAAACGACATGATGATTGTGGTTGACAGTGAAAAAGAAAACATCATGGAAGAAGTTATGCCAGCGATTGATGAATTCTTAGATGATTTATCAGCAAAGGGAACTAGTGAAGAAGCACAAGCAGCAACTTCTTGGTCAGAAGCGTTTGATCTTTTACCAGAGGCGAATGTAGCGCTATTCAGTATCCCTGGTGAATATGGTGCGCCAGAAATGGAACGTGCCTTAAAAAATGATTTACACGTGTTCTCTTTCACGGATAATGTGTCAATTGAAGATGAAGTACGTTTGAAAAAATTAGCGCATGAAAAAGGCTTACTAATGATGGGCCCTGACTGTGGAACTGGTATTATCTCAAGTATTCCAATCGCCTTTACAAATGTTGTTTCTCCAGGAAACATTGGCGTTGTTGGTGCTTCAGGGACAGGGATTCAAGAAGTTACAACGATTATTGACCGCTTAGGTGGCGGAGTTGTTCACGCCATTGGTACTGGTGGTCGTGACCTAAGCGATAAAGTAGGCGCTATCACAGTGAAAGATGCTATTGTGGCCTTAGAAAATCACGAACCAACCGATGTGATTACAGTTATTTCTAAACCACCTGCAAAAGAAGTTCGTGATGAAGTGGTTGAATTATTACAAAGCATTTCAAAACCAGTCGTTGCGATTTTCTTAGGAGAAAAACCAACAAGTCACGAAGGCAAAGTTTATCTAGCTCATACATTAGAAGAAACAGCTAAAATTGCTGTTGATTTAGCAAATGATGTGGCCGTGAAGAAAAATTACTTTGAAGCATTAGCAAAACCAGCTGTACCAACATTACCAGAAGATAAAGTTGTAAAAGGCTTATATTCAGGTGGTACATTAGCTTCTGAAGCAGGTATGTTAATTTCTGAAGCTTTAGACCTTGGCGGTTTAGTGAAAGCAGAAGGTTATGTCTTGAAATCTCATGGTTATGAAGTCATTGACTTAGGCGATGATATGTATACACAAGGTCGTCCACACCCAATGATTGACCCAGATGTTCGTATCGAAAAAATTCGTGAATATGCACAAGATGAAAAAACGGGGATTATCTTATTCGATGTGGTGTTAGGCTACGGTGCTCATGAAGACATGGTTGGTGCATTGTTACCGGCAATTGAAGAAGCGCGTGCCACAGCCAAAGAAGCCGGACGTGATCTTTACTTTGTTGCAACTGTCTGTGGGACGACGAAAGATCCGCAAAATTACCAATCGTCGGTTGATCGTTTGAAAGAAGGCGGCGTTTTAGTTGCAGAAAGCAATGCTAAAGCTGTTCAATTAGCTTTATTACTAAAAGGAATCGAAATTTCAGAAGACGATAAAGAAGTGGTTGCTTACAACGGACCAACTGTCGATGTACCAAAACCAGGCGAAAAAGTAATGGAACTATTAACAACCAAACCAAGAATTATTAACGTTGGGTTGCAAAGCTTTACAGAATCAATCGTTGATTACGGTGGCGAAACTGTTCAATTCAACTGGCGTCCGCGTGCCAACGGCAATAAAAAAATGATTAAAATTTTGGATGCCTTGGAAGATTACAGTGAACAAATCGAAGCTGAAAATCACAAAGTAACAGACAAAATTAAAAATGCACAACCATTCTTAGTAGATGTGGTACCTGCGAAATCAGTGATTCCAGAATTAAATGATGATGCACAAAAAACATTACTTCATGCTGGACCACCAATCCAATGGTCTGAAATGACTGGACCAATGAAAGGTGCTTGTATCGGTGCTGCATTATTCGAACGTTGGGCAGACAATGAAGAAGATGCTTTGAAGATTTTTGAAGCTGGCGAAGTACGTTTCATTCCTTGTCACCATGTAAAAGCAGTAGGACCAATGGGCGGTATTACTTCTGGTAATATGCCAGTCTTTGTTGTAGAAAATCGCTTAGAAGGTAACGAAGCATACTGTATCTTGAATGAAGGTATCGGTAAAGTATTGCGTTTTGGTGCTTATTCACAAGAAGTAGTTGATCGTTTAGATTGGATTAAAGATGTTTTAGGACCAACTATTGCGAAAGCTTTGAAACTTTCTGAAGAAGGCTTGAACTTAAACGTATTGATTGCGCGCTCTATTACAATGGGTGACGAGTTCCACCAAAGAAATATTGCCGCATCTTTGAACTTCTTAAAAGAATTGTCTCCATTAATTATCAAAACAGATATTCCAGAAGATCAAAAATACGAAGTAATCAAATTCTTAGCTGACACAGATCAATTCTTCTTAAATGTCATGATGGCAACTGGAAAAGCAATTGTTGATGGTGCCCGTAAAGATACCAACGGAACGATTGTCACAACGATGACTCGTAACGGCGTGAACTTTGGGGTCCGGATTGCAGAAACAGGCGATCAATGGCATACCGCACCAGTAAATACACCAAAAGGTCTTTACTTCACTGGTTTCAGCGAAGAAGACGGAAATCCTGATGTCGGGGATAGTGCAATTACTGAAACAGTAGGCGTTGGAGCAATGGCTATGGTAGCTGCACCTGGCGTAACACGGTTTGTTGGTGCAGGTGGCTTTGAAGATGCGTTAGCAACCTCAAATGAAATGGCAAAAATCTGTGAAGGACACAACCCAACATTCTCAATTCCAACTTGGGATTTCCAAGGAACTTGTTTAGGAATTGATATCCGTAAAGTGGTGGAATTAGGAATTACACCAATCATCAATACAGGGATTGCACACAAAAATGCCGGTGTTGGTCAAATTGGTGCAGGGACAGTTAGAGCACCTCTAGGCTGTTTTGAAAAAGCCCTAGAAGCGTATGCTGAGAAACTAGGCATTACGGTTGAATAACCAACTAGTCATTAGTGACTACATTTTTCCTATCCACCAATATGGCAAGATGGGAACCATTCACAGTGTTTTTGAACGTTCATTTAATCTGAAAGTCCAGGATCAATTAATCAATGTTGCAAACTTCCATAATTATTTATCAAGCTTTGGTATGTTTTTGCCAGATCAATTGTTTCAAGAAATCTTTCCGTATGTACAACAAGGTAATAAAGTCAAAATCACAGAAAATCAGTTGACCTTTTACAGTACAGTCGGCGTGAAAACGATCCAACTCACACCTGCCGAGGTCGTTTCTTTAAACATTACTCATTTCAAGTTAGAAAAAGACCAATTACGCTTGTTGCGAGACCGCTTATTAGCGAGAAACTTAGAACGTAGAATTGGCCTGCCTTTAGACGAACGAGCAAAGCATATTTTCAAAAAAATGAGCCAAAAACAAAAAGTTTGGACACTATCGGAATGGCAAGAAGTAACGAATTATCTGATTGGTCGGGGCAAAGGGTTAACCCCGAGTGGTGATGACATTTTAGTGGCGTATCAAACAATTCTGTTCATACTTGCTGATGAAAGAGCTGCGGCGTTAGCCGCTACTCTTTCGGCAGCAAATTTATCCACAACAGATGTTAGTAAAGGCTATATTGCAAGCTCGGCTAAAGGATATGTAAATTCATTGTTGTATCAGTTACTCTTGGATTTGGAGAACCATCGGGATAATAGAGTTGACGAAAATATTGACAGAATTATACAAATCGGACATTCCTCTGGTAAAGATATGTCATTTGGAATGTTACTAGCTTTACAATCTGTAGAGTTAGATGAGAAGTGAGGAGAAGACATGGAGAATAGTAAAAAAAATCAAGCAGTGCAAGTGAGCAATAGTTACTGGATTAAAGTCGTAGCCATTTTCTTCGTAGGCTGGATTTTAATGTACGCAACACGAACTATTTTTAATCCAGTGATGGGGGTCATTGGAGAACAATTTGGTCTAAGTAACACACAACTTGGTTTAGCCAATAGTATCTTCTTTCTAACCTATGCTGTTGCACAGATTCCTTTTGGGATGATTGGCGATAAAATTGGCCGGAAATTAGTCATTGCTGTTGGGTTTATCGTTCTTGCTATTTCTACTTATTTTAGTGGATTAGCGACAACCTTTGTTATGTTTTTAGTCATTCGTGCAATTGCTGGTATTGGTCAAGGCGCTTACTATGGCCCGCAATATGCGTTATCGACAGAAGCGATTCCAGCAAGTAAACGGACCATCGGTAATGCCATCATCAATAGTGGGATGGCCTTCGGTACATCAGGTGGGTACTTACTTTCAAGTAAGTTGGTTTTAGAAAATGGTGAACATTGGAGCAAACCATTCTTTATCATGGCGATTCCAACGTTTATCGTAGGAATTCTTTTCTATACAATTTTGAAAGAAAAAGTGATTCGTCCTGGCGAAGAAGCCGCACGAGCAGCTGCTGAAGAAGGACCGCAAGAAAAGATCTCATTAAAAGAAATTTTCTCAAATCGTAATTTATTAGCCGCATTTATTTTATGTTTCACAAGTATTTATGCAAACTTTGTTATTATTACTTGGTTGCCACAATTTTTAATTGCTGAACGTGGCTTTACAGGAGCGAGCGTTGGTTTCATTTCATCACTTGTACCATGGGCCTCTATTCCAGGCGCCTTAATCTTCGCTCGTTTGAATGATAAAACAGGTGCGACGAAAAAATTAGTCTTTACATTAGTACCTTTAGCAATCCTATCTGTCTTTGCGATTGCTTTTGTAACAAATCGGACATTGTTAATTTCTGTTTTAATTCTTTATGGGTTAACAGGGAAATTAGCGTTAGATCCAATTATGGTGACTTTTGTTACCAAACATGCACCAAAAGCGGCCTTAGGAACAACGTTAAGTGCCTATAATTTTATCGGGATGTCAGGGTCAATCCTAGCACCGTATGTCACAGGATATTTAGCAGATACAGCAGGCTCAATGCAAGTTGGCTTCTATCTTTCTTGTGTACTATTAGTTATTGGTTTACTAGCTTTTGCTTTCTTAGCTAAAGATGAGAGTAAACCGAAATTAGGTTAATTATCCCTTCGATAATGACTGAAACAATCAAAATGAGCAAGACAAAATCTTTCATTTCGTAAACAAATTATTTCTTATCCGTCGATACTGAAAAGATTTTGTCTTTGCTTTACTAAAAAGGAGCGAATCAATCAATGAGTTTAAACGTAATTGCCCTAGGTGGGAATGCTATTTTAGATACGGATCCAACAGATGAAGGCCAAAAAGCCGTCGTTAATCACGCGGCCAAATATATTGCAGAATTTGTTGCCAAAGGGGAACAAGTCATTGTCTGTCACGGAAACGGACCACAAGTAGGGAATTTGCTTTTACAACAAAAAGCAGGCGAAAGTGAAAAAAATCCAGCGTTGAAATTGGATACTTGTGTTGCGATGACACAAGGAAGCATCGGTTACTGGTTACAAAATGCTTTAACTAATGAGTTTGAAAAACGTAACATTGCTAAACCAGTTATCTCTGTAGTTACGCAAGTACGTGTGGACAAAGAAGATCCTTCGTTTAAAAAACCATCCAAACCAATTGGTCCATTCTATACAAAAGAAGAAGCTGACGCGGAAGCAGCCAAAGATGGCTCTACGTATGTGGAAGATGCTGGCCGTGGCTACCGAAAAGTTGTTCCATCACCAATGCCTAAAGAAATTGTTGAAAAAGAGGCGGTTCGTGCTTTAGTAGAGGCGGACGTTTTAACTATCTGTTCTGGTGGCGGGGGCATTCCGGTCGTAGCAGAAGACGGACAATACGTAGGCGTGGAAGCGGTTAACGACAAAGATTTCTCTGCACGTGTTTTAGCTGAAAACGTTGATGCAGACCGTTTGATTATTTTGACAGGCGTTGATAACATCTACATTAATTACAATCAACCAGATCAAAAAGCATTAGAACAAATCAGTGTAGCCGAAGCAGAAGAATACATTAAAGAAGGTCACTTTGCTGCTGGTAGTATGCTACCAAAAATCGAAGCTGCCTTAGACTTCGTAAAAGGTGATGACAAACGGAAAGCAATCATTACTTCTATCGAAAACTTAGAAAACATCGATAAAGAAGCAGGAACTGTGATCAGTCAAAAGGGGTAGTTTACCATGAAAAAACCGTCCATGATCACCCAAATTGCAATTGCTGTTGTCGTAGGAATCCTCGCAGGACTCTTGATTCCTGCTAGCGGCAATTACTTGAAAATAGTTGGAGATGTCTTTTTGCGACTGATGCAAATGGCTATTCCTATCTTGATCTTAGGACAAATTGTCCAAGCAGTTGGCAGTATTAATCCAAAAGAATTAACGAGCCTTGGGGGTAGAACAATCGCTGTTTTCGGGATTTCCTCCTTAGCTGCCGCTTTATGGGGCGTCCTAATGGCAGTCATTTTTAATCCAGGATACGGTGTTAAAATGACTGGCTTCCAAGATGCTTCTATTAAAGCGCAAGAAATCTCAATCACTGATACGATTTTAAATTTCGTTCCGAAAAATATTTTTGATTCACTGACTCAAGGATCGATTATTCAAATTATTGTCTTTGCATTATTTTTTGGTTTAGCACTGAATAAATACTTACAAAGCCATCCAGAGACACAACTCTTCCAAATAATTGTGGACTTTAATGAAGTTATCATTACAGTCATTCGATACGTCATGTATCTAGCACCTCTGGGGATTTTTGCTTTAATTGCTTCAACAATTAGTCACTTAGGCCTTCAAATTATTTTACCGTTAGTGAAGTATCTATTGGTCTATGGATTAGGCACTATTTTATTTTTGGGCATCTGGATTTTGGTTATCACATTGTACTGTAAAGTAAGTCCACTACGTTTAATTACAAACATGAAAAATATGTCTGTGATGGCCTTGGCGACAACTTCTTCAGCAATTACTTTACCAGTAGCTTTGGAAGAAACAGAAACAAAATTAGGTTTAAGTAAGCGAATTACTAACTTAGTGTTGCCGTTAGGTATGTCATTAAACAGTAACGGTTCAGCGATGCATATGGCTTTTACTGTAATGACTATCGCTCAGATGTATCAGCTAGATTTTGATATTACGAAAATGATTTACTTAGCAATTACAGCAACGTTTGTCTCACTAGCAAACGCAGTTGTTCCCGGTGCGGGCTTAGTCTCACTGGCAGTGATTGTTCCGCAAATGGGTTTACCCATTGAGAGTATTGCAATTTTTGCAGGCGTCGAATGGTTTGTTGGCATGTTACGAACAATTTTAAATGTCAATTCAGATGTTTACTCTGCTATTCTAGTTGCAAAATCAGTGGATGAAATTGACTATACTGTCTTTAACAGTAGCAATAAGTAGTGAAAAAAGGGGAGGAAATGCAAGGACGAAGAAGAAAATCACTTGTTTTCTTTCCCTTTTTTAAGATTAATGATAAAGGAGCAAGCGCAATGGAAGAAATGGTTGTCGTTACACCGGAAAAATTAGAAAAGCTGATGAAACAAAAATTAGAAGCTGCTGGTTTACATTCTGAACATGCCGAAGAAGTTGCTCGACATTTAACTTTTGCAGATGCTAGCGGTATTCATTCACACGGGGCGGTTCGTATGGATTATTATGCGGAACGGATTGCAAAAGGCGGGATCACGATTGACCCCGAATTATCATTTGAAAAAACTGGACCGTCCACTGCCATTTTTCATGGCGATAATGGCGTGGGTCAATTTGTTTGTAACGAAGCATTAGCTGCTGCAGTTGACCTAGCCAAAGAATCAGGGTTAGCATATGTTGGCGTTTCTCAAACGAGTCATAGCGGGACGTTATCGTATTATGTTAAAAAAGCAGCGGAACAAGGCATGGTTGCTCTTTCGATGTGTCAATCTGATCCAATGGTGGTACCGTTTGGTGGTACAAGCAATTATTTTGGAACAAATCCAATCGCTTTTGCAGCACCTAGAGCAGGTCATGAACCAGTCGTGTTTGATATGGCTACGACAGTACAGGCTTGGGGGAAAATTTTAGATGCACGTTCAAGAGATGTTGAAATTCCCGACACATGGGCAGTAGACGAAAAAGGCCAGCCAACGACTGATCCTTATGAAGTACGAGGTTTATTGCCGATTTCAGGACCAAAAGGATATGGACTAATGATGATGGTCGATGTCTTAGCTGGTTCGTTGTTAGGCTTACCTTTTGGCAAACATGTCAGCTCCATGTATGCGGATTTAACGGAGAAACGGAATCTGGGTCAGATGTTTTTAGTCATTGATCCAAGCCGCTTTACAGATTCTGAACGATTTAAAGAAAATATTAATCAAATGGTGGAAGAACTTCATAGTGTGCCTACAGCAGAAGGGTTTCAACAAGTTTACTATCCAGGAGAAATTGGTCAGCTAAACTATCAAAAAGCCATGTCAGAAGGCATTGAAATTCCACAAAGTATTTATGATTATTTAGTTAGTGAGATTGTACATTACGATAAATATGGCGGGCAAGGTGCCTTTGCCAAATAATGAGGAGCGCAGAGAGTATTCGCTACTGCGTTGCTCTCGCCTTCTTTCTATTGGAGGAAAGTAAAATGAAAAAATCGTCAAAAGTAGCACTTATTTTTGCATTCTTAGTTAGTATTTTTGTGCCAGTTGCGGCCTTTGCTGATGAGATTGGGGATGTAGTTGCCCCGACAGGAATCATGGCATTAGTTGTGATTATTCCATTGATTGTTGTTTTGGTTCTATTGTTTATGAAAGTCGATATGATTATCGCTGGTTTAATTGGTGGCGTCTTAGCGATGCTGATTGGCGGCATTGGACTAGAAGAAGCGAATAAACAGATGTTGGAAGCTATCCCAATGATGTTAGGAATTACCGTTCCCATCATTAATTCAGCTGTTGCGATGGCGGTCTTTAAAGCAGGTAGTTATTCAGCTGCATTAACTTTAGCCAAACGAGGCACAAAAGGAAAAGTCGAGTATGTTTCAGCTTTTATTGTTATCTTATTAGCCGCAGCCACATATATGTCAGGAATTGGTGGCGGAAGTGCGATGGTTATTGCGCCATTGGCCTTTGCTGCAGTTGGCGTTGTTCCTGAATTAATTGCAGCAATGTCTTTAGCTGCTGCGGTATCATTTACAACATCACCCGCTTCATTAGAATCAAGTATTGTTTCAAAATTAGGCGATATCAGTGTCGGTTCATATGTTTCAACCATGCGACCTTACTGGTTATTTTTCGTAGCATTAGCGATTGTGTTAGCCTTTTGGGGAACGAAACATAGAAATGTTGGCTTTAAAGAGTCGGCAGATGATGAATTTGATAAAAAGAGCAATGGTGAATTATTTAAAATTACCTTGCCAGCCATTTTCTTATTGTTTGCTGTAATTTTTGGACCAATTGTGAATGATTTAATTGGTTTTGCCTTCTTTACGCCACTTGTATACATGATTTTAACATTAGTTTTAATTTTCTTATGTACAGATTTCTCAATGAACAAATCTGTCGAAGCGATGGTAGATGGGTCTACATATATTTTGACTCGTTTATTCCAAGTAGGGATTTTCTTAGCCTTTATTAATGTTATTGCGGAAACAGGAACGTTTGCTGTCATCGCAGGTGTTGCTGAAAATGCACCAGCCTTTATTGTCGTGCCAGTTGCCATTTTAACAGGGATTTTAATTGGGATTCCAGCTGGGGCCTACGTAGGTTCTGTTTTAACTTTAGTGCTACCAGTTGCTGTATCGTTGAACTTCCCGCCGTTAGCATTAGGTTTTGTAGCAATGGGTGTTGGTTTAGGTAGTCAAATGAGTTTCGTTAATATTACTATGCAAGCTTTATCTTCAGGCTTCCAAATTCCAATTTTGGATGTAGTTAAAGGAAACGTGAAATGGTTAAGTATTGCCTCTGTACTATTATTAGTTATCGGTTTAATCTTTGGATAAAAAACAATTTAGGGAGTGGAAAACATGGATTTATTAATTAAACAAGTTCGTCTTCAAGACGGTGAAGCATTACAAGATGTAGCTATTAAAGAAGGAAAAATCATTGAAATCGCCCCAGTTATTACTGGCGATGCCAAAGAAGTCATCGAAGCAGATGGTCGTGTTTTAATCCCAGGTTTTGTAGAAAGTCATTTACATTTGGACAAGGCATTAATTGCTGATCGTAAACCAAATAAATCAGGTACGTTGAAAGAAGCGATTGAAGTAACCGCAGAATTAAAACCAACATTTACCGAAGAAGACATTTACGACCGTGCTAAACGTGCCTTAGAAATGTTAATCGTTCATGGAACCACGGCGTTAAGAACGCATGCAGAATTTGACCCAGCGCAAGGTTTTACTGGCTTCAAAACAATTATGCGTTTGAAAGAAGAATACAAAGAGTTAATTGACATGCAAGTAGTTGCGTTTCCGCAAGAAGGAATTTTTAAAGCCCCTGGAACAGAACAAATGATGTATGAAGCAATGGATATGGGCGCAGACGTTGTCGGCGGTATTCCTTATAATGATGCACCAGCGAAAGAACATATTGATTTAGTGTTTGAAATTGCTAAAAAATATGATAAAGATGTAGATTTACACCAAGATTTTGCCGATGAAGCTGATGATATGAGTATTGAATATTTATGTGAAAAAACCATCGCTGAAGGCTACCAAGGCCGTGTTTCAGTGGGCCACTTAACGGCATTGCATGCCTTACCTGAAGCAGAATTGGCGCCTATTATTGCAAAAATGGCGGAAGCAAATATTAGCGTGATGGCTTTACCAGCAACGGATTTACATTTAGGGGCTCGTGGTGATCAGTACAATGTTCGACGTGCGGTTACGCCAATTCGTAAATTACGCGATGGTGGCGTGAATGTCTGTATTGCTACGAATAATATTCGCAATGCTTTTACACCATATGGCACAGGGGATATTGTTCAAACAGCGATGTTAGCCATTCCTGTTGGGCACCTAGGTGGAGCGGATGACTTAAAAACAGTGCTACCAATGGTAACAACAAGTCCTGCTCGTGCGATGGGACTAGAAGGATACGGTGTCGCAGTTGGGAATAAAGCAGATTTAGTCTTATTAGACACAAAAGTGGTTGAACATGCGATTATTGATATTCCAGAACGGTTATATGTTATTAAAAACGGCCGTGTTACAGTCAAGACAGACAAAAAAGTCGAAATCATTCGTTAAGAAAAAACAAAAAGCTCAAAATGTTAGTTGTCAAAACTAACATTTTGAGCTTTTTTTGATAAAGGTAAAGCTAGGAAGGTGAAAATATGATTAATTTATCCTGTTTTAGCTATGATTCTCTATTGAAAAGTTTATTTTTAGTTTATTTTTGGTCGATTTTCCTTGATATATATAGAATCTTCAGGAAATGCTCCTGTCTGTTTAAAATTCGGAATTTCAGAAATTATTCTTTTTTGCTAAACTAGTTATAACTGGTTAGTAAAAAGAAGTATTGGACGAATAGCGCTGAAACAAGTGAATGATCCAAAGTATAAAGAAAAATGAAACCGATACCACAAGACAAGACTGTTGCTGAAAATGGTAAGTGATCATTCTGCTAAGTTTAGTGTCTTAATGTTTAGTTAACTAAGAATTGTTGGATTGTTCTTTAGAAAGAAGGGACAATATGAAGCGAAGTAAATGGAAAGAATTGATAGTAACGGGCATCTGCCATATATTAGTATTCCCCATACTAATACAGACAACTGTTTTTGCAGAAACATTACCAAGTACAAAACAAGTAAGAGAAGGAACCAATCATTCATTAACAGCAGAAAAAGCCGAAAGTGAACAACCACAGACAAAGGATAAACTACATGATGAAGAACCACTAGCATTGCCAAAAAGTGAGTTAATCGATAATGAGGCTAATGTTACAAGTCAAACGATTAGAGAAAGAATTGAGACGCCTAACCTAACTTATCGTTATGGATTTATTAATGAAGAGGGGCAGCCAGTAAACGCCAATGAGATCCTTCTACAGTATCATAGCTGGCAAGGCAATTCCCCAAATGGCATAAATGTGTGGGAAGGTGAAAGTCAACCAGCGACAGCATCTACAGTGGCTAATTTAAAAGAAGTGGTAATTCCAAGTGAGAAAGTAGCCGTCTATTCCGACATGTCAACGGTGCTTGCAGCGAGTAATCAAACATTTTTTTTACCAAGATATTATACTTCTTTAAGCTTATACAATAAGAAAGGGGAAATTGATCCCAATTATCCGCTGCCAACTATTTCCGACGCATCAGGAAACCAATATCCAACAACAATTTCGCAATTTGAATTGGAAAAAATATCTGCACAACAATATAGTCAGAAAACAGGAGTAACATTTAACATTAGCGAGAGTCAAAAACTAATCGTTCCTGTGTACAACCAAGTGAAGGTTGATTCATCGAATCAATCTGGGCTATTGAATTACTTTAAATTTTCAGGGCCGGTTTATTATCATGTTACCAATCGCAAAGTGACAGAACATTTTGTGGATACTCAAGGGAAACCAATCCCTCCGCCACCGGGGTTTAGACAAGGAAAGCAAACGCTTATTGAACGTGACCCTTACACCTTTAAACAGAACGGCCTTTTGCCAAGTAGCTATGAAATCGACTCAAAAACATATCAATTTCAAGGATGGTATAAAGGGAAAACGAGACCTGAAAATTTAGAAAAAAGCGTAACGCCCAGTTATGATATTACCTATGACGACAATGATGATTTAACTGTTGTCTATAAGGAGGTACCTCAAAAAAATTATACATTTGAGGATGTCAATGGTGTTGAAATTGCACCACCATCTGATTTTATTCAGGATCACCAACGACCAATAACTACGGATGGCTTTCGCTATTTAGCTGGAAAAAAACTGCCACAACAATACAGCGTTAACGGTAAAACTTATTTATATCAAGGTTGGTATCAAAATAAAACAAAACAAGAGAACTTAGAAAAAACAAAACGACCAATAAACTCCCCTGTTTTTAATGAAATGAACGCTATTACAGCAGTGTATAAGGAAATAACTGCAAAAGCTGAAATGCAAATAGAAGGACTAGTCAAAGTCATGCCAAGTGGTTATATACAAATTTGGCAGATTATGCTTACAAATGTGGGAGAAGTACCGTTAAAAAAAATAAACTTAAAGCCAGCAATTGGTTGGTCACCAGGTCTAGCTCGGCCAATCCAAGTCACGATTCGTGTTGGATCTGAACCAAACAAAATTGTTCCTATTACTGATGAAAATTGGCGAGTGGGCATTGCTTTAAATACGGAAGTGCCTATTGGTCAGACAGCAACTATTATGATGACAACAATTGCTACAGGTGAACCAGATCAAGTGTTACAAGCGGCTGTTGAAATGAATGGAAATTTTTCTGCTGTTCACGCAGCTGATACTGTCAGAATCCAACCTAAAAATCAAGAAATTGTGGCACCAGATGAGGAAGGTTTTATCAGCACACCAACTTTTGATTTTGGTAAAGTCGCCATTTCTAGCAACACGCAGCAACATGGTTTAAAGCAGGCAGCAGATTATTATGAAAATGGTCAGGAAAATCCATATTTACGTTTGAAAAAATCACAACCCAATTGGGCACTAACTGCAGAACTATCCCCCTTTGAAGGAAGAGTGGATCAACTATCATCAATGACAAAGTTATTGTTAGGAACAACCAATGTTTCAGGTTTTATTCAGTACAATCAACCAACGGAAACTAAAGTTGCTCTTGGCAAAACAACCGCTATTCAATTAGTTGCCAACGGTGTAGCTAGCCATATTGTTGCCAATGGTCAGTTTGACGAAAGTGATGTTTATCAATTTGATTTTTCTTTTGATCAAATCAAATTAGAAATTCCAGCAAATCAAGGTAGAAAAGATCAAACTTATCAAGCAATGGTGACTTGGAATTTAGTGACAGGCCCATAAGTCCATAAAAAATAAGTTGAATAGTTTGATCAAAAACATTGCATAGAAATAATAAAAGGCGGCTCAACGAAGCGGCCTTTTTCTTGGTTCATTACCAAAATATAACGAATTTTGTAACAAAAACGTTTGCTAAAAAGAAGGAAAAATGATTAATTTTACGAAAAAAAGCATATATCGACAAAAAAGAAGCAAAATTTGAATAAAAAAAGAAAAAATATGAAAAAAAATCGAAGAATTGTTTAACAATTGAAAACACGTGAAAACCAGTCATGACAAGGCATAAAAGCCTTACAAAAGGTAAGTTTACCTATTATGGAGAAAGAACGAGTGATCTGAAATGTTTTTGTAACATTTCTATTGCTTAATTGAAATATGGGTGTGGTAGAATGTTTTTGTCGTAAGAAAAGATTAAGATATTTTAAATAAACTTTAGAAATTAATTCGGAGGAATGACAAGTGAAGAAACGTCTATTTGCATCAGTATTACTATGTTCATTAACGCTATCAGCAATTGCTACCCCAAGCATCGCTTTGGCGGACAATGTTGATAAAAAAATTGAAGAAAAAAATCAAGAAATTTCATCATTAAAAGCAAAACAAGGGGATTTAGCTTCACAAGTATCTTCTTTAGAAGCAGAAGTATCTTCAGTATTTGATGAAAGCATGGCTTTACGTGAACAAAAGCAAACACTAAAAGCAAAATCAGAACAATTACAACAAGAAATTACAAACTTGAATCAACGTATTGAAAAACGTAACGAAGCAATCAAAAATCAAGCACGTGATGTTCAAGTTAATGGACAAAGCACAACAATGCTAGATGCAGTTTTAGATGCGGACTCAGTTGCAGATGCAATCAGCCGTGTTCAAGCTGTTTCAACAATCGTAAGTGCCAACAACGACTTAATGCAACAACAAAAAGAAGACAAACAAGCCGTTGTTGATAAAAAAGCTGAAAACGAGAAAAAAATGAAACAACTTGAAGCAACAGAAGCTGAATTAGAAACAAAACGTCAAGATTTACTTTCTAAACAATCTGAATTAAACGTAATGAAAGCTTCATTAGCATTAGAACAATCATCTGCTGAAAGTTCTAAAGCTGGCTTAGAAAAACAAAAAGCAGCTGCTGAAGCAGAGCAAGCACGTTTAGCTGCTGAACAAAAAGCTGCAGCTGAAAAAGCCAAACAAGCTGCTGCAAAACCAGCTAAAGCTGAAGTGAAAGCAGAAGCACCAGTTGCCTCTTCATCAACAACAGAAGCACAAGCACCAGCAAGCTCAAGCTCAGCAACTGAATCAAGCACGCAACAAACAACTGAAACAACTACACCAAGTACAGATAATAGTGCAACAGAAAATACTGGCTCTTCTTCATCAGAACAACCAGTACAACCTACAACACCAAGTGATAATGGAAATAATGGTGGCCAAACTGGTGGTGGAACAGTTACACCAACACCTACACCAGAACCAGAGAAACCAACACCACCAACACCAACACCTTCTGCTGATCCAACAATCAATGCATTGAACGTTCTACGTCAATCATTAGGTTTACGTCCAGTAGTGTGGGATGCAGGCTTAGCAGCTTCTGCAACTGCTCGTGCAGCACAAGTTGAAGCAGGTGGTATTCCAAATGATCACTGGTCTCGTGGAGATGAAGTTATCGCAATTATGTGGGCGCCAGGTAACTCAGTAATCATGGCGTGGTACAATGAAACAAACATGGTAACAGCTTCAGGTAGCGGTCACCGTGATTGGGAAATTAACCCAGGTATTACACGTGTCGGTTTTGGTTACTCAGGTAGCACAATCGTAGGACACTCAGCCTAATCAGCAATGATAAAAATAGACGTAAGCAGCTTCTGAAAAGAAGCTGCTTTTTTCATTACTATTTCATCCATCTCCGTTGACAAATTTGCTAAACGTGGTATTCTAATTGTAATCTAATAATTTCCGTTGAATAGGAAAGTAAATGCAAGACAGCTGGTAGAGAGACTTTGGTTGGTGAAAAAAGTTAGATGTCTGTATCGAAAAATGGCCTAGGAGGAATTTTTGTCGAAACGTAGGCAAAAACGTAATGTCTTTCGTTAACAAGACCGCTGATTATGATTGTCAGTTGAAGGGAAAGAGTCATCTTTCCGAAAAAAGGTGGTACCGCGATAATAATCGCCCTTTTACTAGTTACGGCTAGTAAAAGGGCGTTTTTTTATAAATAAAAATAGGAAAGAGTGAGGCAAATGAGTAGTCAGATTCCTTTTACAGTTGATCATGTGGGAAGTTTTTTACGTCCAGAAACAATTAAGAAAGCACGGAAAAAGGTCCAAGCAGGTGCGTTATCTCAAGCAGAGCTACGTCTTATTGAAGATGAAGAAATCAAAGCATTAGTAGCAAAACAAAAAGCTGGCGGCTTACGGGGAATCACAGATGGTGAATTTCGTCGCGGTTTTTGGCATATTGATTTCTTAGAAGGATTAAATGGTGTGACAGGCTATATCCCAGAAACGGGGTATAACCAAACCTTTCATGGAAAAGCAGCTCCGGCCTATAATATCCGCGTAGTGGATCAAATATCTTTTCCTGCACAACATCCATTTTTAGAGGACTTTTCATTTTTAAAAGAGGTGGTGGAAGTTGGTGATGGCACGGTAGCCAAAGCAACGATCCCTAGTCCGACCATGATTTTACGTCAAGAAATTTTATCCAACGACGGCACCTCGCGCATTCAAACAATTTATCCAGAGATTGGTGCTTTTTATAAGGATTTAGCACAAACATATAAAGACGCAATTGCGGCCTTTTACGAGAGAGGTTGCCGTTATTTGCAATTTGATGATACAAATTGGGCGTTTCTAGCGGATCAGACAAAACAAGAAGAATTACGAGCAAAAGGAATACAGCCAGAAGAAATTGCACAAGTGTGTACCACGATTATTAATGAAGCCTTAGCTGGCAAGCCAGAAGATTTAACTGTAACCACACACATTTGCCGTGGGAACCATGCTTCGTCTTGGTTATTTTCAGGTGGTTATGAACCGATAGCAAAAGAATTATTTGCTACGAATTATGATGGTTTCTTCTTGGAATATGACTCAGATCGTGCAGGGGACTTTTCACCATTAAGACATTGGCAAAATAATGGCAGCAAAGTCGTTTTAGGTTTAGTTACTTCTAAGTTTCCTGAATTAGAAGAGACTGAACAAGTGAAAGCACGAATTGAAGAAGCCCAACAGTTTGTTCCTTTAGAAAACTTAAGTATTAGTCCGCAATGCGGTTTTGCTTCGACGGAAGAAGGAAATCGTTTGACGGAGAAAGAACAATGGCGCAAAGTTCAATTACTTCAAGAAATTGCTAGAGAAGTATGGTAAAAAAACTGGGACATAAGTCTAAACGGCTTATGTCCCAGTTTTTTCATTGTATTATTTTAAATATTGATCTTTAGTAAAATTCGTGTGTTCATACTCGCCGTTGTCACCATAAAAGCGGTTATAGCGTTGTTTGAATTTGCGGAATAAATAAATGACTGTCACTTTAACTAGGCAATACATTGGAATCCCAAAAATAACGCCCATTAAACCAAACAGTTCGCCCATAACTAACAAGACAAGTAAAATAGTAATCGGATGGACTTTTAATTTATCGCCCATCACACGAGGAATAACAAAATCACCATGAATCAATTGGATGGCAAACCAGACGATAACAAATTTAACTACCATAAATGTGGAATCCTGAAAGGCAATAATCAATCCAGGAATAAAGGCAATAAATGGCCCGATATAAGGAATAATACATAAAATACCCGCAGCTAAAGCTAAAATGCTACCAAATTGTAAACCAATTAATAGAAAAGCTGGCCAATACATAATCCCTAAAACCAACGAAGCAATGACTTGACCTTTTAGATAATCGCCAATTTGAATGTTGGCAATTTGGCTATATTCGTCAAAATCAGGACGAAAAGCTGGGGGAATGATGCCTTTTACAAAGCGATAAAACTTTTCTTTGTCTTTTAAAAGGAAAAAGGCGATGATAGGTCCTGTAAACAAGGTTAGGAAAGTAGATGAGACTGCAGAAAAGACGCTTCCCAGACCTTGTGCGCCTGTTTGTAGGTAATCCCCTGCAAAGTCTTTAAAGGAGTTTGCAAGTTTGCCCCAGAGCTGATTAATCGACTCATTAGCAGATTCTAAATCTTTTGCAAAAGGTGTTTTAGCCATAAATTCTTGTACTGTTTGGAGCGTGCTTTTCCAAAAACTTGGGAATTGTTTGATTAATTCTTCCGTTTGGTCTTGGATAATTGGGAAAAGTTGCAGTCCAGCTAACACTAGTAATGCAATAATTAAGACATAGAGAATCGCAATCGCCCAAACACGGGGGATTTTTTTCTCAAGGCGTTTCACCATTGGATTAAGCAAATAAAATAGAATAATACCAAAAAGTACCGGGCCTAAGACGGCACTAAAAATAACAAAAATTGGTTTAAAGATAAATGAAACAGTGTTGAATAAAAAGATAGTTACAGCAATTAGACAAAGGATAGTTAATGTGTAAAGTAAATTTTTCCCACCTAAAAAGCGGATCCACTTGGTACTTTCTTTATCCATAAGTTGCTCCTTTCGTTAAGCTTTATTTCTAAAATGACCAATAATTTCAATGACACCCATGAAAATCAGGATAAATCCAAAGACTTGCATCAAAACTAAGAGACTTTTGAAGGGGTTGAAAACTAAAACAGCTCCAGCGATTAAAACCAGAATACTGTAGATAAGCGCGCCTGTTTGACGAGTATTTAAAGCAAAAGTCAATTGAACGAGGCCGTTTATAACAATGCTAATCCCTAATAAAAATGGCAGAATCGAAACGATCACTGGTGCAAAAAATAAAAAGGCTACTGCTAAGACGACAAAGATTAAACCTGTTACGAAACCAAGCCCCCAGCTACCCGTTTGTTTTTTTATTTTGTAGTCATCATAAATATTAATTAACCCTAAAAGCATCAAATAACCAGCAATTAAATAACCGACGAACTGGAAGAAAGCACCGGGATTAAAGACAATGGCACTTCCGATAACGATAAAGACGGCGTCGCGCAATAGGGTATGGCGCCGAAAATTTTCTCTAAAAGTTTGGAACATAAAAATCCTCCTCAATGTTATTGTTTCTTTTATTCTAGCGGAAAAAAGAAAAAAGTGCGAGTGGTAGCTCTAAAAAGTGTTGGAAACTGTGTCTTTAGAAAAAATAACATTAAAAATTAAAAAAGTCTTACAAATGAGCGAAAATTGGCATATAATGGAAAGTGAAATTTTATTTTAAGAAGGAGAGATTTGATGGATTTATTACCTTTATTAGGCGTATTGATCGTCATTGTCGGCTTCGCATTGAAATTTGATGCTATCTTGATTGTGATGGTTGCTTTAATAGTGACGGCTTTTACTGGCGGGCTTGGTTTGACATCGATGCTAGAAACACTAGGAACAACCTTTGTGAATAATCGAGGAATGGCTATCTTTATTATTATTATGTTAGCAACAGGAACGTTAGAGAGAAATGGCTTGAAAGAGTCAGCGGCTACGTTGATTAAACGATTCAAAAAGGTATCTGCTGGTGTGATTATTGACATTTATGGTGTCTTTCGGATTATCTTCGCCGCTTTTAACGTAAGTTTCGGTGGGGTAGCAGGTTTTGTGCGTCCGATTATTTTGCCAATGGCGTTAGGAACAATTGAATCAAAAAATTTACCAATGGTGCCAGAGTATGAAGAAGAACTAAAAGGGATGGCTTCAGCCATGGAAAATATCTGTTGGTTCTTTGGTCAAGTTCTGTTTGTTGGTGGGGCTGGGGCATTGCTTGTTCAATCAACATTGAAAGATTTAGGCTATGAAGTGACATTAGGTAAATTGGCTTTAGTGGAAGTACCAGTCGCCTTAGTTGCCTTAATTTCGGCAAGTATTTACTTTACTTTAAAAGAAAAAAGATTACGTAAAAAATATTATGGACAGGAGGGACTGAAATGAGTTTTTTCACAGATCCAAGTATTGATTTGAGTGCAAAGTTATTGGAAGTCCTTTATATTTTTATGGGTATTATCTTGTTATATACAAGTTTTCGTAGTTTTCGTGATAAAACCAATCAACATGCGTATGGGACTAGTTTATTCTGGGGAATTTTAGGGATCTTAATCGGTTTTGGTCGGTTTATTCCACCAGTTGCCTGTGGCGTACTTATTTTTGTGATGACAATTCCGGCAATTCTTCAAAAAGTGACAAAAGGAGAAAGTCGCTTACCTTCGAAAGAATACATGGAAAAAATGTCTCAAAAATTAGGAATGAAGATTTTTATTCCCGCACTAAGTATCGGGGTTTTTGCAATTCTTTTTGCCACATTGACTACTTTAGGAGCTTTAGTTGGTGTCGGTGTTGGTGTCTTTGTAGCGATTTTCATCATGATGTTCTTTTCTAAAAATAATACGCCGAAAGTATTTTTTGATGATGCGGCGGAAATGTTAGAAACAGTCGGTCCTCTTAGTACGTTGCCAATGCTATTAGCTTGTTTAGGTGCTGTTTTTACTAGCGCTGGTGTTGGTGAGATTATTTCAAAAGGAGTTAGTGCCGTAGTACCAGCAGGAAATGTCAATGTAGGGATTATTATTTATGCTGTGGGAATGGTTATTTTTACGGCTATCATGGGCAATGCCTTTGCAGCAATAACCGTGATGACAGTCGGAATTGGTGTGCCGTTTGTCTTTTCTTTAGGTGCAGATCCCGCATTAGTTGGGATGGTTGCCTTAACATGTGGTTTTTGTGGTACACTGTTAACACCGATGGCTGCGAACTTTAATATCGTACCTGTAGCCATGTTGGAAATGAAAGATAAGTACGGCGTCATTAAAAATCAATTGCCGATTGCACTTTTCATGTTAATTTTCCAAATTGTTTATATGATTCTATTCAAATAAGAAAGGATGATCGAAATGAAAGTTGTCGTTACTGGCTTTGATCCATTTGGAGGAGAAGCAATCAATCCTGCCTTTGAAGCAGTCAAAAAATTACCTGCTGAAATTGCAGGAGCTGAAATTATTAAAGTTGAGGTGCCAACTGTTTTTGGCACTAGTGGTGAAAAAGTGGCTGAAGCAATTGAAACCCATCAACCAGATATGGTGATTTGTGTTGGACAAGCAGGTGGCCGCCAAACAGTCACTGTTGAAAAAGTGGCGATTAATTTAGCGGAAGCGCGTATCCTAGATAATGCAGGACAACAACCAAGCGATGTGCCGTTGGTTGAAGATGGAGCAACAGCCTATTTTACAAATTTACCGATTAAAGCGATGGTAAAAAATTGTCATGACCATCAATTACCTGCAGCGATTTCTTATACAGCAGGAACCTTTGTATGTAATGATATTATGTATCACTTACTACACTTAATTAACACTAAATATCCAACTATTCGTGGCGGATTTATTCATGTTCCGTTCCTACCAGAACAAACAATTGATAAACCAACGTTTGCTTCTATGTCATTAGAAGCAATCACAGATTCTTTGTTCTATATGATTGAAGCAGCAGTAAAAACGCAAGAAGATATTCAACTACAAGGTGGCACAACCCACTAATTAACAGGCGCTTTCGTGAGAACGGAGGCGCTTTTCTATTTTTACAAAAAGAAAAAGTAATTTTTGTTGGCGTGTGAAAAAATTTTTTATGCTATTTTCGTTGACAAGTCGGTTTCTTCTTGGTATATTGAGATTCATAAATTATTAGCCCAGTAGGAAATAGATGTTTTGTTCAGAAAGTCGATGGTTGCTGCGAATCGATCAAGTCTATTTGTGAATTACACTAATAAGTAGTAACAATTACATAATACATAAGCGAGAAGCAAGTAAGCTTCTAATTAAGGTGGTACCGCGGAGAGATTCGTCCTTATTCTTTAAGGATGAATCTCTCTTTTTATGTAGCTTTAGGAGGCGTTTTCAATGAGTTGTGGAGGGGTTATTCGTTATCATAAGATCCTTTAATGTCAGAGTATTCAGAAAAAAGATTAGAGGAGAGTAACGAAATGAAAGAAAAACAGAAAAAGAAGACCGTGAGTGTTCGAGAAGCAAGTATCGTGTTATTAATTATTGTGGCAGCTATTGCAACAGGAGTAATTGGCTTAAAGATATCGCCAAATATTACTATTTTGTTTGTGATTGCATTGATTTTAGGCTACGCAATGTTTCGTAAAGTACCATTTGATCAAATGCATAAAGGGATTGTTGATGGCTTGAAGCCAGGGATTATTCCAATTTTTATTTTTATTTTAGTGGGGGCATTGATTGCCGTTTGGATTCAAGCAGGAATTATTCCAACGATTATGGTTTTTGGTTTTAAAATGATTAGTGTTAAATGGTTTGTGCCGTCAGTTTTTATTGTCTGTGCGATTGTCGGCAGTGCAGTAGGTAGTGCTTTTACAGTGATGTCAACAATTGGAATTGCCTTTTTCGGTATTGGCAGTACCTTAGGGTTAAATCCTGCTTTAGTTGTGGGGGCGATTGTTTCTGGTTCAGTTTTTGGTGATAAAATGTCACCTTTATCAGAATCAACAAACTTAGCCGCAGCGATTGTTGAAGCGGATTTGTTTAAACATATAAAAAACTTGATGTGGTCGACTGTACCAGCATTTATCGTCTCTTTAATCTTGTTTATGATTTTAGGACAAACGTACGCGAATACAAGTCTGACAGAAGTAGTTCAAGTTATTCAAGTATTGGAAGACCACTTTACCATTTCAATTTGGTCATTGTTACCATTAGCCTTAATGTTAATCTGTGCCTGGCGCAAAATTCCAGCGATTATCACGATTTTGTTGAACATTATTGTGGCAGTAATTATGATTATTATTCAAAATCCGAAAGTATCGTTGCAGGCATTAGGAAACACGTTGGAAAATGGGTTTGTTTCTCAAACGGGGAACGCACAAATTGATCAATTATTAAGTCGTGGCGGAATTATGAGCATGATGCCGACTGTGGCACTTATTATTCTAACGTTGTCTCTAGGTGGCTTATTAATGGAATTAGGATTGATCTCTGCGGTCATGGAAGTTGTTTCGCAGAAAATGAGCAGTACACCGAAATTGATTTTATCAACGTTATTAACAGGAATTGGCGTAAATATTTTTATTGGTGAACAATTCCTATCGGTTATTTTACCAGGGAATGCCTTTAAAGAAGTTTACAAAAAAGAAGGCTTGGATCCGACTGTTTTAGGCAGAACCTTGGAGGATGGTGGGACGGTTATTAACTACCTCATTCCTTGGGGGATTGCAGGTAGCTTCGTAGCGGGGACCTTTGGCGTACCAACGTTGACTTACTTACCATTTGTTTTCTTTAGCTTATTATCGCCTGTCTTCTCAATGGTCAGTGCATTTACTGGTTTAGGGATTAAGCGGTTATCAGCAGAACCTGTTACCGAAAAATAGATTGATTAAAATAGAACAGTTGATGGGGAATACTGTAGTTTCTCTCTGTCAATTGTTCTATTTTTCTTGTAAAAAAGGTTGCATTTTTAGAAAGAAACAGTTATAGTTGACTAGTCAATTGTTGACGAGTCATCTTTTTAAGGAGGAAACTATGTCGTTATCATTACGGGAAGTCAGCCAATTATTATGTCAGTTAAAGGTATTAGATCAAAAAATTACCAAAGTTTTTGAAGAGCAAGTTGGCTTGAGTTTGACTCGTTATGAGTTGCTGATGATTTTAAAAGAACGTCAGCCGTGTCTTCAAACGGAGATTCAAGAACACTTAAAAATCGATAGTGGTGCGGTCACTCGCCATTTGAAAATTTTAGAAGAGAAACAGTATGTGACACGACAGCGAAATCCAGAAAATAATCGGGAAGTGCTAGTGCATTTAACAGAAAAAGCACAACAAGAACTACAGCAATGTACAACCAAGCAACAAACGGTAACAGAAATTATTCCCAGTACATTTACAAAGGACGACTGTCGCCAATTAAAAGAACTTTTGACAAAACTAGATCAAAGCATTACAACGAAAGAGGTATGATAGAATGACAACATATACAACGAATGATTTTTCAGAGATTGTTTTTGGCCGCAAATCGGTTCGGGTGTACGATGAAACCCATAAAATTTCTCATGAAGAAATGTTAACAATGATTCAAGAAGCGACCACCGCCCCTTCTTCTGTTAACATGCAGCCATGGCGTTTTGTCGTAGTAGAAAGTGAAGTAGGCAAAGAAAAATTAAAACCCTTAATTCGCTTTAATACGCGTCAAAATGAAACATCTTCTGCAATGCTCTTAATTTTTGGTGATCTAAACTGCCATGAGCGAGGAGAGGAAATTTACAATCAAGCCTATGCTAGTGGTAAAATGCCTAAGGAAGTGCGGGACCAACAATTAGCAGCCATTATTCCCCATTATGAAAGTTTAAGCAGAGAACAAATGAATGACATCGTAAAAATTGATGCGAGTTTAGCAGCTATGCAATTTATGTTAGTGGCCCGAGCTCACGGATATGAAACAAATCCAATCGGTGGTTTTGAAGCGGAAAAATTAGCCGAAACATTTGGTTTAGATCAAGAGCGCTATGTCCCAGTAATGATTTTATCTGTGGGTAAGGGCATGGAAACTGGTTATGAATCTGTTCGTTTAGCACCAGAAAAAATCACGACATTTGAATAGGCAATAAAAAATGACGGCGTACGCTTGCATCAACCAACGATCTTAAAGAAAGTTGGCTAATGCAACAGCGATGCCGTCATTGTCGTTGGATAAAGTGACTTCCGTTGCGATGCTTTTAAGCTCGTCAACGGCGTTTTCCATAGCAATCCCCGTGCCGGCCCATTCCAACATTGTATAATCGTTGTGACCATCACCAAAAGCAATTACTTCTTCAGCAGCTATACCTAACTGTAGGGTTAGTTTTTCTAAAGAACGCGCTTTATCAATATTTTTTGCGGTAAATTCAAAATAGAAAGGAGCGGAAAAAGCAGCGGTGACGGTTTCTTTGAAAGGCGCGTAGATGGCCTCATGATATTTTTGTAAATAGGCGGGTTCACCAGCAATTAAAATTTTGTTCAAGGGAAAGTTTAGTCTGGCGGCTAAATCACGCCACTCACATAATTGAAAGTTGCCACCCCGTGATTCATATTCAATAATATTAAAATCACCAGTCTCTAAATGTAAGGTGTGATGAAAAACATCATTGACATACATAAATGTTTCATCATTAATCATTGGAATTACGTCAAATTGTTTCAAATGCTCTAAAATTTGTTGACTCAATGACTTTGAAATTGTCTGATTAAATAGTTGTTGCTGACTGCCGTGATGGGTGACACAAGCGCCGTTATAGGAAAGTAAGTGTCCATTATAATGAGCCATCTCCAATTCATCTGCTAAGGGCCGCATACCGTTAGTCGGGCGGCCAGAAGCCAAAATCAGTGATAGGCCTTGTTTTTGTGCAGCTACTAATGCTTGTCGTGTTTTTTGTGAAATCTTTTTTTCTGAAGTTAACAAGGTACCATCAATATCCATTACAATTGCTTTGATTGCCATAATTGGCCTCCAATCCGAAGAGTTTCTTTCTTTTAGTATAAAAGTTTTTTCTATTAATGTAAACGGATTCTCTTGTGAGGTGTATAAAAGAATTATTTTACAAAAATCTATACTATTTTTTTGTGAAATTTCATATAATAGAAGTATTCTAATTATCTACATAGAGAGCGAGGGACAAGGAATATGAAGGAAAAAGAAATGCATTCGCTCTTTTTTAAACATAAGTTTGTGAAAGTAACTCCCTATTTACGTCGTTTTGGTCATCGTTTGAGTGGGATGATTATGCCAAATTTGAGTATTTTTATTGCGTGGAGCTTATTGTCTTTGGTGGCTGGCTATACGACAGGGAATCTACGGCTAGCTCTTTCTGAAGTCGAAACGATAATGATTCGAGTTGTTTTACCGATTTTAATTGGTTTTACAGGCGGAAAAATGTTCGAGGAACAACGTGGCGGCGTTGTTGCTGCTATTGCGACAGTGGGCGTGATTGTTTCCACAGATGTTCCACAGTTGTTTGGTGCTATGTTTATTGGCCCTTTAGCAGGATATACTTTCGCCAAAATTGAACAAATTCTCTTACCGAAAGTTAAAGAAGGCTATGAGATGCTGACTAAAAACTTTTTAGCAGGAATTGTGGGAGGACTGCTTTGCTGTTTTGGTATTCTGGTTGTAGCTCCGGCTGTTGAAAGTGCTAGTTTTTGGCTGTATCAATTTTCTTCTTGGTTAATTGAAGCCAATCTTTTACCATTGGTTCACGTTTTCTTAGAGCCCTTAAAAGTGTTATTTTTTAATAATGCGATTAACCATGGCTTATTAACGCCTCTAGGTTTAGAAGGCGCTAGTCAAACAGGTCAGTCCATTTTATTTCTATTGGAAACAAATCCTGGACCAGGCGTGGGCGTTTTGGTTGCTTTTCTGCTGTTTGGGCCTGTAGGACAACGAAAAACAGCAGGAGGTGCCACCATGATTCAACTGATTGGTGGCATTCATGAAATTTATTTTCCGTTTGTTTTAATGGATCCGCGCTTATTTTTAGCAGTAATTGCTGGAGGAATGAGTGGTACGCTTGTTTTTCAAATATTTAATGTGGGGCTAAGTGCTCCAGCTTCGCCAGGTTCATTGGTTGCGATTTTAGCCAATGCCCCGACTGAGGCGAGGCTGGCGGTTTTTAGCGGAATTTTTGTTAGCTTTCTGTGCTCTTTTGCAATAGCAAGCTTGTTATTAAAACGTCAACGAGGAATTGAACCAGTTTCAATGATAAAGATGAAGGAGAAGGAGGAAGACCAAGTGGAAACAGTCACACCTAACTATCAGCAAATTTTATTTGTTTGTGATGCAGGAATGGGCTCAAGTGCCATGGGGGCTAGTTTGCTAAGCCGACAATTAAAAGCTGTGGACTTGGAGATACCTGTGACTTACCAGTCCGTTCATCAGATGAAGTGGCAGCCTAAGACATTAGTGGTCATTCAAGCAGAATTGAAACAGTTAGCACAAAAGTACGTCCCAGAAAAGGATATGGTGAGTGTTCAAAATTTTTTAGAAATTAAATCCTATTACCCGCAAGTTTTAGCCAAACTGACTGCTTCTTCTCAAGAGCAATCTTCACTTGGTTCAGAGTCTACTGAAACGAACCCGATAAAACAAATACAGAAGCTTGTTTTTTTATATGCCGAGAATGTTCGAGGATCGCAAACAATGGGAATGGAATTATTGCGGCAACAAGCGGCGAAACAAGGAGTCGCGATTGAAGTATCTAAAGAACCACTGGAAACAGTCTTTTTTACCAAGGAGACAACCTACGTAGTGACTCGTGAACTGGCGCAAGCCTATCATTTAGATCTAACGCAACAAAATTTATACGTAGTTACTAGTTTTTTGAATAAGAAAGAGTATCAAGAATGGCTGGAAGGAGGAGCTGATAGATGTTTTTAACGACAAGAGAAACGGTTCTATTAACGGAATTAGTGAATAGTCCTACCCCCGTTTCAGTAAACCGCATGATGAATTTGTTAAAGGTTAGCCGCCGGACGGTATATCGTGAATTAGAAAATTTAGAAACCTCGCTAGCATCGATGGGCGCGACGTTGGAAAAAGTAGCTCGTGGGCGCTTTTCGATTCAAGCAGATGAAGCAGCGATGACGGAAATTCAGGCTGCTATTTTAGGAGAAGAGACACAGGAACTTTCTACTTTGGCGCGGCAACATGCGATTTTATTGACATTACTGCAAACAAAAGAGCCAGTCTCTATGCATTATTTTCTGGAAACGTATTGTATTAGTAATACGACTTTTTATGCCGATATTAAACAATTAGAAACACGGATTGCTCGGATTCCGTTGACGATTTCTCGGAATCAAGGCTATGAAGTGACTGGTTCTGAAAAATATCGCCGTCTTCTAATGGCGAATATTCTAAGTATGGAAATTAATGAGTACCAATTTTTTCATTTTACCGAATTAACAACAAACGACCATTTTTTCTTTCAGTTTATTCATGCAGAACATTTAGCATTTGCACAAAAAATTGTTCAGCCAGAAGTAGAAACTTTATTTCCAGCATTAAGTGATCGTAAATTACAACATTTGATTTTAATGTTAACAATTGCGATGGATCGGGTCACTGCAGGTTTTTATTTAGCTGATGAGACCTATACTGGGCAGATGAATAAGGCCTTTCTAAATTGTTCTAAACGACTTTTTTCAAAAGTCGCTGCTGAAACAAAACAACTATACGCTGTCAGTGAGATTGTTTTTTTTGCTAGCTTATTAAGTGATTTTTCTAATTCTTTTGATGAAGATTTTTTTGATGAACATTTTGACACTCAGCTGGCTTATGCAGTGAAACAACTGATTGAAGCAGTAAGTCAAGAAACAGAAGTTAATTTTTTCGAAGATACCAATCTGTATAAAATGTTGTTGACGCATTTATCAGGTGTTTTTTCTCGGGCGGTTTTACAAGAAGAAGATTTAACGAATCCCATTTTAGAACGGATCATGAATCAATATCAAGAAATAGCTGCGGCTTTACGCCAAGCGTTGCCGCAAATTTTTCCGCAAAAGAATCTATCGGAAGAGGAAATTGCCTACATGGTACTTCATTTTGCTAATTCTTTAGAACGGAGTCCCAAAATTATGGAAGTTGATATTGCTGGTTTTTCTCCTAGCGGTTTGGCTTCGACAAGTATGCTGGAAATGCGATTACGGCGCTACTTTCCTTTTATCAACCAGATTCATTTTTTTCGGATTGCGGATTTAGGTAAGGTGAATGTTGAGGAAAACTATGACTTAGTGATTTCCACTTCGTTATTACCAGGATACAATGGTAAATATAAATTGATCTCACCGTTACTTTTAGACGATGAAATCCGCCAATTGAAAGAAGAGTTTAAGCGGATTAGTCACGAAAAACGCTCGCTTAGGAAAGCGCCTGTGAAAAAAATAGGTGGCGAAGAAAGCTACGAAACAGTGGTCGCTTTCATGGAAGAAATTAGTAAACTATTAGAAACATTTTTCATAGCAGATTTAAATAATCAAGCGGATTTAGCAGAAACCGTTCAACAAGCTCTCGCGCAACTTTCCGCAGATTTAATCACCGATAGTGCAATCGTCTGTCAGCAATTGATGAAACGTTACGAGCAAGCGCCTATTGGGATTCCTCAGACGGAAATGGCCTTATTCCATACCTCAAGTACAGCAGTGACACAGCCTGTTTTTTGTATTTTTAATCTGGCCCAGCCACTTATGATTGAAGGTATGGATAAAAAGCCGATGCAGTTACAACGTATGTTACTCATGCTAGCGCCGATGCCGATTGATGAAACAATCGGGAAAATTTTAGGAAAAATCAGTGGTGCGATTATTATGAATGATTTAAATACAGAAATTTTTCATTCAGGAAATGAAGCCATTGTTTATCAGTTGCTTTCGTCATTATTAATTGAAGAAATGAAAGGCTAGGTGTTGAGAGATGTTTGAAATTACAGCGGAGCAAATAATGTTGAATCAATCGTATGCTAGTTGGGAGGAAGCACTTGCAGCTTCTGGTGAATTACTGCTAAAAAATCAGTTGGTCACGCCTGACTATGTCAAAGCAATGTATCAACGTCAACAAAAAGTCAGTGTGTATATCGGTAACTTCGTGGCATTGCCTCATGCGGAAGGACAAGATGAACAAGTTTTAAAAGAAGGGATTTGCTTTATTCAAGTGCCTGATGGGGTCAACTTTGGTACGGAAGCAGATCGAAAAATAGCTACTTTGTTATTTGTCGTTGCTCTAAAAAGTCAACGGCAACTAAGCATGCTTCAAGAATTAGCTTTTTTCTGTTCAGATCTCGAAAACATTCAGCGGCTCAGTGATTGTCGAACAATAGATGAAGCGCAAAAAATTCTGGCTCAAGCCTAAAGTTACGTCTGAAAAAAATCAATTCATTCTGAAATGTTCAATAATTATTGAAATAATTTTATATTAAAAAAATAAAATATTTTAATTTAAGAGGTTAAACAAAAAAGATAAGAAGATTCCTTGACAAAAAATAGGACCTATGATAAATTTAAGGTAACTTGTGACAAAGTCGTGCATGGATGCACTAAAAAGACACCCTATTGTGGTAGGGTGTCTTTTTTTGCTGTTTAGACAGCAGCGGTTGGAAGCAACTTGTTTATTCCTCGTTCTGTTTTTCCAACCAAGTGGTTACAAGTTTCAGGACAATCCCGACAAAAATCGGCACAAGAATTTTTGTGACAATCTCGTACATGTGATGCACCTCCTTTCGAGGCAAGTCGCCAATTTGAGTATAGCATAAAAAGTTGTTCATTTATTATTGAAATTATTAGAAATGGAATAAGCACGTGTTTTCTAGTTTTCGTAACTAGAGAACACGTGCTTTTTTCTTTCAACTTTTGGCACAATGGTTTGTGCCAAAGTACGACTTTTTCCAGATTCGGAAAGCGGATACAATTTAGTCAACAAGAAAAGTTACTTGAGAGAAGGGGAATAAAAATGGAACAAGTACCAGAAAAAAATAAAGTATCAATTAAAGCAAAAGTCCAAAGACTTGGCAGTACCTTATCTAGCATGGTGATGCCCAATATCGGGGCGTTGATTGCGTGGGGCGTTTTGACAGCGCTATTTATCCCAGATGGATATCTGCCAAATAAAGCCTTTGCCACGATGGTTGGCCCAATGTTGACCTATTTAATTCCATTATTAATTGGCTACACTGGTGGGAAAGTAATTGCAGGTGATCGCGGTGCCGTAGTTGGCGCAATTGCGACAATGGGCGTGATTGTGGGAACCGATATTCCGATGATGTTAGGTGCCATGATTATGGGTCCACTTGGTGGCTTTACAATTAAGAAATTTGATCAGTATTTCCAACATCGGATTAAAGCTGGTTTTGAAATGTTAGTAAACAATTTTTCAGCTGGATTAATTGGTTTTGCGTTAGCTTTACTTGGTTTTTCAGCGATTGGCCCAATTGTCGATGCGCTGACTGCTGCAATGGCACGTGGTGTGGAAATCATTTTAAATGCTCATTTGATTCCATTAACGAGTATTTTTATTGAACCGGCAAAAGTGCTCTTTTTAAACAATGCGATTAATCATGGCATCTTAACACCCTTAGGGACAGAACAAGTCTTATCGGCTGGCAAATCAATTCTTTTCCTATTAGAAGCAAACCCTGGTCCTGGGTTAGGTGTCTTATTAGCATTTATGTTTTTTGGAAAAGGTGCGGCAAAATCTTCTGCGCCGGGAGCAATAATTATTCATTTCCTTGGTGGTATCCACGAAATTTACTTCCCATATGTAATGATGAAACCGTTATTATTCTTATCGGTTATTGCAGGTGGCGCGACAGGTAGTTTGGTTTTCCAAACGTTAGATGCTGGTTTACGTGCGCCCGCTTCACCAGGCTCCATTATAGCTATTTTAGCGATGACACCAATGGGTTCTTACTTACCAGTTATTTTAGGTGTTTTGGCAGCAACTGCTGTTTCCTTTGCAGTATCCGCAGTCATTTTAAAAGCAGATGCGAAAGAAGAAAGTGATGAATTTGCCCAAAAAGTGAAAGAAACCCAAGCTGCTAAAGCAGCATCAAAAGGATTAACTGTCGCAAATGGTAGTGCTTCATTGTCAGGAATTCAACAAATTATTTTTGCTTGTGATGCTGGGATGGGCTCTAGTGCAATGGGTGCGTCTATCTTACGGAAAAAGGTCCAAGAGGCTGGTTTAGTACAAACTGTGACGAATCGGGCCATTAATAATTTGACCGATGAGGGAAATACATTGATTGTCACACAAGCGGAATTGCAAGAACGGGCCAAACAGAAAGCACCTAATGCAACCTTTGTAGCAGTTGAAAACTTCTTGAACTCACCACGTTATGATGAAATTGTGGCTGAACTATCAGGTACCAAAGAAAAAAACGATGCACAACCAACAGTCTCCAAAGCAACACCTGCTTCTGAAATTGAGGGAGATTTAGCAAATGTCAATGAGATTCTTTTGGTTCACGATGATCGTGTCGGGTCAGCGACGATGGGAATGAAAGTCTTAGAAGAAATTTTAGATAAAGAGAAAATTTCAATGCCGATTCGAAAAATTAATATTAATGAATTAACTCAACAAACACAGGCTTTAATTGTCACAAAAGCTGAACTAACGGAACAAGCCCGTAAAAAAGCACCGAAAGCGACACACTTATCAGTAAAAAGTATGGTTAATCCCCAAAAATATGAAACAGTGGTTTCGCTCTTAAAAGAAAGTGCATAGAGAGGAAGAAAACAATGGAAAATCTTACGAATATTTCAATTGAATTAAATCAACAGTTTAATACAAAAGAAGAAGCTATTCGCTTTTGCGGCGAAAAACTAGTCGAGGCAGGCTGTGTTGAGCCCGCTTATATCGAAGCAATGATTGAAAGAGACCAATTGCTATCTGTTTATATGGGGAATTTTATTGCCATTCCTCATGGAACAGAAGAAGCCAAAAAATTAGTGAAAAAATCAGGAATCTGTGTAGTGCAAGTCCCAGAGGGTGTTAATTTTGGCACCGAAGAAGATGAAAAAATTGCTACCGTATTATTTGGGATTGCCGGAGTCGGTGAAGAACATTTGCAATTAGTCCAACAAATTGCACTTTATTGTAGTGATATGGATAACGTGGTGCAACTTGCCGACGCATTAAGTAAAGAAGAAATAACAGAAAATTTAGCCATTGCTTAAAGGAGAGAATAAGAATGAACGCAGTACATTTTGGAGCAGGAAATATTGGACGCGGCTTTATCGGCGAAATTTTAGCTAAAAACGGGTTTCATATTACGTTTGTGGATGTTAATGAAACTATCATTCAAGCGTTAAAAGAACGTAAAAGTTATACAATTGAATTGGCCGATGCCTCACATCAACAAATTAACGTTGAAAATGTGACCGGGTTAAATAACATGACAGAACCAGAAAAAGTAGTAGAAGCAATTGCGGAAGCTGATTTAGTCACGACGGCGATTGGTCCCAATATTTTACCAAGAATTGCTGAATTAATTGCCCAAGGAATTGATGCACGTGCTGAAGCAAATTGTCAAAAGCCGCTGGATATTATTGCTTGTGAAAATATGATTGGTGGTTCAACCTTTTTAGCAGAAGAAGTGGCTAAATATTTGAAAAACCCAGCTTATGCTGAACAATGGATTGGTTTTCCTGATGCGGCGGTTGATCGGATTGTTCCATTACAAAAACATGAAGATCCACTTTTTGTTCAAGTTGAGCCTTTTTGTGAATGGGTCATTGATGATACCAACCGAAAAGCCAAAGAGATTCAGTTAGAAGGCGTTCATTACGTTGCTGATTTAGAGCCGTATATTGAACGAAAATTATTTAGTGTAAACACTGGCCATGCTACAGTTGCCTATACAGGGGCGTTGTTAGGCTATCAAACCATTGACGAAGCGATGCAGGACGCCTTAGTGGTAGCACAACTCAAATCAGTTTTGCAGGAAACCGGTAAACTTTTAGTGGCTAAATGGAATTTTGATGAACAAGAACATGCAGCCTATATTGAAAAAATTATTCAACGTTTCCAAAATAAATATATTTCAGATGCTATTACACGTGTAGCACGGACACCAATCAGAAAATTAGGTGCGCAAGAACGGTTTATTCGACCAATCCGTGAATTACAGGAACGCAATCTAGTGTCGCCGCATTTATTAGCAATGATTGGTATTGTCTTTAATTATCATGATCCAGAAGATGAACAAAGCCGTCAATTACAGGAAATGCTTGACCAAGAAAGCGTTGATACAGTGATCGCTGAAGTAACGGGCATTGAAGATCCAGAAACGGTTAAAAATATTAAACAAAACGTAGAACGCTACGCGCGACCACAAGTAGCATAATAACAAAATCCTTCTACCAAGATACTTCACATTTCTTAATTAAAAGGAAAAAACAACCGCTCGCTGATTAAAGTGAGGGGTTGTTTTTAACATATTGACTAAGTGGTTTTTGATAAAGTTCTCCTTTGAAGACACCTGTATTGAAGTATTCAGCTAATTGGTAACCAATGAATGGGCCAGTAGTGAGTCCTGATGAACCAAGTCCGCTAGCAACCACAAGGTGGGGCAGCTCTGGCAAAGGGCCAAAAAACGGAGCGAAATCAGATGTATAAGCACGTGTACCAACGCGGTAATGCATGGGTTGCTTAAAAAGCTGCTCTGCTTCTTTTAGAAATGGCGCAGTCCCAGAAGTTAGTTGTTGAAAAGCGCTAGCAGTCTCTTCTAAATCCCAGGCTTGTTCATTTTCGTGAGTGGCACCTAATAAAATTTTTCCTTTATTAAAAGGAATTAAATCGGCTTCGCCATCTAACATAGCAACAGGCCATTGCTGACTGTTTGTAAAAGGGGTCTCGAAAACTAATAATTGTCCTTTTTGGGGACGAATGTCCACAGATAAATTTAAAGTAGCGAGTAATTCCTTTAAATGAGGACCAGGTGTTAAAGCGAGAAAATCAACGCTCTTTTTTTCTGAATTTGTGACAATTTCCCACCCTTGATTCAGTTGTCGAAAGTGCGCCCGTTGTGAACAAAAAGTGACCCCTTTGGCTTCGGCGCGTTTCTGAAGATGGTTTAGATAAGCTGGTCCATCTAGGCGACCGCCGCCAGAAATAAAAAGTGAGGGAGTTTCCTTAAGTAGCGGTAAGAACTTCGCTGTTTGAACCGCTGACAACATCGTGATTTCTCCAATTTCAGGTGCAGTTTGCTTACGCTCTTCTGCCAAATGGGCTAAGTCTGCCAAAGCAGCTGCCGGACGCAAAATGACTGTCCCTGATTGACGATAAATATCTTCCGTCAGCTGAAAATCTTTGACTAGCTTTGGAAATAGGGCAGCGCCCTCTCGCGCTAATTGGTACCATTTCTTATTTCGACGTTTGGATAGCCAAGGGGAAATAATCCCAGCGCTCGCTTTAGTCGCTTGGCCGATCCCTTCATCATAAACGGTAATGTCAAATTTTTGTGGATCTAAATAATTAGCTAACGTCATTCCGATAATGCCGCCGCCAATAATGGCAATTTTTTTCATGCTTCTTCTCTCCTTCGAACAGTTGTATTGTAACACAAAAAAACCGCCTCTAGACAGAGACGATTGAGAGATAACTTGTTAGCGGGTCCTTCTGTGTGTGTAAATAGAATTGCCGCCTTCTAAAACGTGAACAATTTCTTGTGCCATTTCTGCCACAGGCACAGGATCATAGCCAATAAATAAGTTCTTTAAAAAGGGGATTTTCTTAAAAAAATAAATACATTTACTAAAAAGTATGGTGCCGGTACGTTCTTGACCTACAAGTAAACTAGGATAAAAAATTACTGCTTCGGCGACTTCTTGGTGGATTAGTTCCTCCGCTGCCAATTTGGCATCCATATATTTTCTCAAAGGGAAAGGAACAGTATTGGCTGAAATAAATAAAAACTTAGCTGGCTTTTTTTGTTGTGCTAAAAAAGAGCTGATTTTTTTCACTGGCGTCAGAATTAGCCGTTGATAGGTTTTCTTTTTTCGTGGATTTTCAAATAAAATACCTACTGTATCAATGACCCAATCAGCACGTTGGACCTGTTCTTGCCAATTCGTGTCACGAGTAACATCGGAGCATACCCACTGCACTTGGTGGCTCCAAGATGCGGAGAGCGTGGCAGGCTTTCCATGACGTGAAACACTGATGACTTGATGTTGGCGTTGGACTAAAATTTTCGCGATTTGTTGACCTAAAAAACCGCTACCGCCAAAAATAATGACTTTCATGGCAAGCCCTCACTTTCAATTGTTTCTTCTAGTGTACCTTAAATAAAAAAAGAAGCAAAAAATCTCGATTACGCATAGTTTAGTTATAAATAACATAAAAATAACCTTTTTAGATTGTTGAAATACAAAGACCCAACAATGGTTATTTATTGTCGTGAAATAAATAAAAAAATGGACAAAAATGAAATAAATCAGACTAAAGGCCTAGAGAAATGCCCTTGTTTCTTGAATTCAAGCATGGTTAAATAGTTATAAGTGAACGACCGAGCAATTTAGTTTGTTGGGGAAAATAGACAGAATGAGGAGATGAAACGAAGAAAATGAAGAAGAAAACGATAATTATATTGGGGGCAGTTGCGGTAATTGCGGTTGGGGGCATCGTAACTGTGAATGCGTTAAATAAAAATGCACAACAAGTAGCTGTCAAGCAAGCGCCTAAAGATGACTGGGGAATTGACTATTTTGACGTTCCCGACTTGCAACAAATTTATATTAACGGTGTCATCCAACCGGAACAAATGGAAGCCTTTGCGCGTGATCAAAAAATAACAAAGGATCCAGAGATTAAGGTGAAAAACGGCGATGTCGTAGATGCAGGCACAGAATTATTTACTTATGAAGATGAGGCGGTCACAAAAGAAATTGAGGCACAACAAAATAGCTTAGCCAAATTAGAAACGAAGCGGGCGAATATCTATAATAAGTGGAATCGGGCCATTGATAAATTTAATAAAACTAAAGAAGAAGACCGCACGATGTCTGGTGATGATTTAAATGAACAATATCAAACAGAAGTCGATGCGGTAGATGAAGAGATTACCTTTACAAATGAAACCTTAGCGGATTTAGGAGCGAAGCAATATATTTCCACAAAGGCTAATTTCAAAGGTCGCGTATCAATTCCAGAAGTAAAAGATGCCAATTCACCGATTTTACGGTTAACTTCAGAAGATCTTTATTTAGCTGGGAAAGTGAATGAAAAGGACTTGACTAAAATTAGTGTTGGGCAAAAAGCTAAACTAACTTCTGTTTCCAACAATGTGGTTGTGGATGGCTCAATTTCTTATATCGATGATAATCCTCCTGAAGGCAACAGCGATGCCGCGAGTGGCAATCCAGAGGGCGGCACGACGATGTCTAGTTATAGCGTCAAAATTGCGTTGGCCAATTTAGACAAAGTCAAAAATGGTTACCATATGCAAGCAACCATTGATTTAGGCGATTTAGGGGCGATTGAGTTACCGAAAAAAGCGATTCAAAAAGAGGGTGAACAGGCCTACGTTTTAGTGAATGATTTTGGAACCATCATTCGTCGTGATGTCCAAGTCGGGCAAGAAAATGGCGACAAAATGGCGATTGAATCTGGCTTAGAATCAGCCGACCGAGTGGTTATTTCTTCAAAAAAACCAGTAAAAGTCGGTGATATTGTTGAATCAGATGCAGCGATTGCTTCTGATGAATCAGCAACCAACGAATCACTGACAGATGCGTCGAAATAGGAGGGCTTGATGGTGGAAGCAAACAATACAAATCAACCCCTCATTGAATTGCGGGACATTAACAAGTTCTATCCAGTAGGTAAGGAAAAACTACATGTTTTAAAAGAATTGAACTTGACCATCCATCAAGGAGAGTTCATTTTAATCATGGGGAAGTCCGGCAGCGGTAAGACAACGCTGATGAACATTATTGGTTTCTTGGATCGCTTAACAGACGGAAGTTATCATTTCTCAGGAACAGATGTTTCAAAATTGTCTGAAAATAAAAAATCAGCCTTTCGCAATGAATATCTAGGATTTATTTTTCAACAATTTTTCTTGATTAATTCCTTAAATGTTAGTCAAAATGTTCAATTGCCCTGTGTTTATGAAGGGAAAAAAAGCCGCGCTGAGAAAAAAGCGATTGCTGAAAAATACCTAAAAATTGTCGGTTTGGAAACAAAAGCCAAATCAAAAGTTACTGAACTTTCTGGAGGACAGCAACAAAGAGTAGCCATTGCTCGTTCCTTGGTGAATGATCCATTATTGATTATGGCTGATGAACCGACTGGGGCATTGGATAGTGAAACGGGTACAGAAATCATGGAATTATTGAAAGAATTGAATGAACAGGGCAAAACAATTGTCATGGTGACACATGATGAAGATATGAAAAAATATGCCTCACGAGTGATTCATATGAAAGATGGTCGCTTTTTGGAAGAAGAGGTGATTAGATGATTGCTAATTTATTTGTTAGTACTTTTTTAAGCTTAAAGGCGCATAAGTTGCGGGTATTTTTAACGATGGTCGGGATTATTATTGGGATTACATCAGTCGTAACGATTTCTGCGCTAGGTGAAGGGATGAAGCGTCAAGTTGTGAAGGCATCCAGTGCAGTGAACGCGGATGTTTTGAAGATTCATTATACAATGTCGGATGGTAGCAGTGACAATTTTATGTCCTATGAAGAGCCAGATTATACGTTTAGCCGTGTGGACTTGAAAAAATTACAAGACATTCAAGGAATTGAAAGTATTTATCCTCAATATGGTGAATCAATGATGGGGGGCGGAGACAATTTGTTTGTACCAATGGATTATTTTGGGGCACAAGCGAATTTATCCATTACGTCGACTAAAGGGCAGAATGATATTTTATATGGTCGTGATTTTCAACCGAGCGATGCAAATACAGATGCGATTGTCTTAAATCATGATATCTTTGAAGCGCAAATTCGGCTTGATGATCCTAGCCAACTCATTGGAAAAGCTGTTTCAATTGGTGGTTATATGTACAAGGTGATTGGTATTTTAGCACCAAAAGATTTAGATAGTTTGGGTATGAACGATGATTGGGCAACTGCTATGAGTAGTTTTGTTTCTCGAGAATCATATAATAAATTAGCGAAAACAAAAGCAATTAGCGGCATCAATATTAAAGTTCGTGAGGGAGCGGACCGTGAAGCAATTTTAGGACAGGCAATCACTATTTTAAGTGAAAATCATCCTGAAGTGAAAGGAACGTTTAAAGAAAATGACCAAGACCAACAACTCCAACAACAAATGGAAGAAATGGTCACGGGTATGACGATGTTTCTGATGGCAATTACTGCAATCTCCCTATTAGTCGGGGGAATTGGCGTCATGAACATCATGTATGTGTCTGTCACGGAACGGAAACGAGAAATTGGGATTCGTAGGGCCATTGGTGCTAAACCACGAGTCATTTTATTCCAATTTTTAATGGAAGCAGCGTTTATCACATTGATTGGTGGTTTGATTGGTGTCGGCTGCGGCTACTTATTGGCAACTGTGGTCGGTGGGTATATTTCGATTACGCCAATTATTACGCCGTCCATCTTTGCCATTTCAACATTGGTTTCTGTCTTCACAGGTATCTTTTTCGGGATTATTCCAGCAATTGGTGCCTCGAGGATGGATCCGATTAAAGCGATTTATAATTAAAAAGATATATTTTGGGTTTTTTATTCTTTGGTATGCTTCCAACATGATTGTGCTGGAAGCATATTTTATTAAAAAACAATTTAAAATAATAATTAAAATGTAAACATGTACATTTAAAAAATAGTAGAAAAAATGTTAAATAATATTAGAGTCCAATAAAATAGTTTGAATCTTTTGTTTGACTTTGTACAGGCTTGTTTTAGGTGGATAAAAATCTGCCATGCTAGTTCTATAAATTTATTTGTTTTTCTTTTTGTAAATAGTTACTTTAAAATAACTGTTAAAATTATTCTACTAAATTTTATATAAGATAGTTTGGATTTTATGAAGAAATGATTTATTAAGGTTTGTTCACTAAAAAAAAGGATATCCTTTCTTGTCTAAATGAAAAAAGAGATTGGAAAAGTAACAACATTACAAAGTTTTGGTTACATTATAATATTATTTTTTTGGTAAAATTTATTATATTTATTATTTTTATAATATTTTTAAAAAAATATTTATCTTGAACTTTAAAAATATTTAGGTATAATTTGTTGTGTGAGTGATTACTTGCGGAATAAAAAAAGAGTAGGAGTGTTTAGATGAAATATTTTAGGAAGTCGTTGGGTATATTACTTTTGTGCGGGATAGTGTTTCTTGGAGCGTGTGGTAATACAGGGGGAAATAAATCGGAAAAGAAGAAAGGTGAAGTTTCAAGTAAAGTGGTTTCGATGCAGATTGTAGACGGAACATATGTTATTCCTGAAAAAGAAACTGTAACAGAAGATACGGGCTATTTAGCATTAAATATTAAAATCAAAAATAAAGGAAAAGAAACACTTAGTTTATCTCCAGATGAAATTAATCTTTATGATGAAGACGACAATAAAATTGCTCAAAAAAATATATATAATGAGGATGAGAATTTTAAACAGATTAAGTTTGAATCTATTTCTGGTGGAAAAAGTACTAATGGATATGTTATTTTCAAAGTAGATAAAGATAAAAAATATGAACTTCACTATGCACCCGTTAGTTTTTTAGGTGATAAGAAAAAGGATATCAAAGTAGCTGTTGAATCAAAAGATTATCCAGATAATTCAGAGGAAGCTCAAAAACTAGTTGAAGGTTTTGTTGATACAGTGTTTTTAAATAAACAAGTTGAAAAAGCAGCAGAAAATTTAACGAATAATTTAGGGGAGGAACAACAAACATTTAGTAAAGAGTTTAGACAAGTGCTAAATGAACAGTTTTACGATTACAAACCTTCAGAAGCAGAATTGGAGACAGCGGTGAAAGCATTTGAATCAGCAAATGCTAAAAAAGCAAAAATCAGTTATTCTTTTAAAGAATTTTATCCAAAATCAGCGATTGTTTATGTAAAACCAGAAACAATTCACTTTGATAGTATTGATCTGACAGGAATTGTCTCTGAATTTGTGGATAAAAATGAAGGGAAATATTCAGATTATGACAAAGCGCAAACCGATGCTGAAAAGTATGTATTAGAACAACTACCTGCTAAGTTTGAATCTGCTTCTACTAATACTAATGATTATTCAAGTGGTGAAGGCTATGAAGTTCGTTTAACAAAAAATTCAGATAAGTGGACAATTGATACCGCAGATAATAGTAATAATCATTCATTTAAATATTTAAAACAAGCATTTATGGGAGATTTGTATTTATAATGAAAAAAAGGAAACTACTGGTTATAGGTAGTTTGTGCGTATTCACGCTGTCGCTATTCGTTACTAGTTATGTCATTAGAAGGATTTATTATGCACCAGAAGCAATAGCAAAAAAATTAGTTAGAACTATCTCTGAGGGAGACGCTGACACAGGTAAGATGATTTGTCCGACTTATTCAGATGGTTCAGCAATATCTAAAGAAAGCTATTCATTGTTCTTTGCTCAATTAGCAGGGAATGTAGATGAACAGTTTTTGCTGAATTCGAAAAATTTTAAGAAGGTTACAACCAAAGGGTTATTCCCGAAAACGACATTTTTACCTCGAAAACGTTATATTCAGTTATTAACAGGGAGTGATTTGGAGAAAGTTTCTGTTGTTCACAAGAAAAGAGCTGTTGAAATCAAGAACAATAAAATTGGTCCATTGATTCCAGGAAAATATCAGTTTGAATTTGAAGTTGAAAATCCTTCTTTTGGCTTGGAGTCTAAAGAGAAAACAATCACATTAGATCAGGACAAGGAAGTAATTTTAACAGATTCAAAAACATTTCTAAATAATCAGGCAATTCAAAAACAGCTTTTAGGTGTGGTTGCAGATTTTTATCAGTCATATAATGACTGTATACAAAATAATTTTAATTTTGACTTATTAACGAATGTGGAAAAAGATGTCAAAAAAGAGCTAATTGAAACAGTTGAAATAATCAAACCGATAATGGAAATGTATTCTCAGGATTTTCAAGTGTTGATAATGAATAATGATAGTTTGAAAGTGACTGATGATTTGCAAATGATTCGTTTTGATTTATATATTGACCTGTCTATTTCAATTCGATTAAAAGACGATAAAGTGGAAGAAAATGTTCGAGATGGAAGTGAAAATGCTACGGTTACTTTAGTTTATGACAAGGATAAAAAAGAATGGCTTGTCGCTGAAATTGATTTTGAAACCTATGAGCAAGATCCGTTAAATTGGAAGAATAAGCAACAAATAAAGTTAAAAAAGAAAAATAAGGCTATTTGGAATTTTGGACAAGTTGGAACATTAATATAGACATGTAAGATTGTTTTCGATGATTAATGATATGTTTAGAACTCTCGTTTATTGATAAGTGTAATTTATAGGAATAACGTTAAGAAGGACCGCCTGATAAGTTTCTCAGGCAGTCCTTTTTTTAATGAGTGTCACTAAGAATTTTCTGAATCAATTCTTGTTGAAACTCTTTGGTATATTGTTCGGTGAGTTTCGCTTGTTCTTCTTGGGACATTGATGGATTCGCCATCATAGCGGCCATCATTTTTTTGCCAACTGTTTCAGTCCCTTCTTTTTTGATATCAGTGGCATGTTGTTCCATATATTCGCCTAATTTTTTGGCTTGATCAGCACTTAAAACTAGCCAGTCACTAGCAACGTTGAAGGTGTTTTCTTGTTTTGCAAATTGGTTATCGTTGTCAGCAAGGCCAAATAGTGTTTTGGCCCAGGACTCTTGATAGGACCATTTCGTCGTTTTTTGGACTAATGTGGCTTTTTGAGCATCTTTTTGAACTGTGTTTGTGACGTTTTCCGTTCCTGTTTTTTGTAGTTTCTTTTTATCTGGTGTGTTATATAAATAAACTTTTTCGGAACCATCGCCCAACGGCTGGTACAATAACATGTTGGGGCCATCTTTGCTTGAACTACTGCTTTTTAGTTCAAACGTTTTGTCCTGAGTAACTTCGGTCATACCAAAATGATCTTTATCGTTTAAAACGATAAGACTTAACGAAGCTAAGAACCCTAAACCAAAAATAACCATACAGAATTTATGCCAGACTTTTCGGCCAAATACATTCGTATAGGCAAAGCCTAACACGCAAAGGATTAAAAGGAAAATAATCATTATTTCATTGCACCTACTTCCTTAACAGGCATCGCTTCTTTTTTATTTAAGAAGAAAGTAATCGCCAAGCCGAGAACGCCAAAGATTGTTGCCACGAAGAAGGCTGCGTGATAGCCGTTTAGTGTTGCGTTTGTTGCTTGATCGCGATAAGCGAGTGGGGCTGTTTTTAATAAGTCTGATGCAGGTAAGCCGTCTTTGGTAACATTTGTTAAAACACTAATCAAAACAGCTGTTCCAATTGAGCTGGCTACTTGTCGGAAGGTGTTGTTTACAGCAGTTCCGTGACTTAATAAATTCATTGGTAAAGCATTCATGCCAGAAGTTGTCACAGGCATCATGACCATCGAAATACCAAACATCCGAATCGCATATAGGACAATGATATAAATAATAGGTGTTGCTTTTGTTAAGAAAGCAAACGGTAACGTTGCAGCTGTTAAAATAAACATCCCAGTAATCGCAAGACGACGGGCACCAATTTTATCAAAAATGCGACCCGTTACTGGCATCATAAGTCCCATGACTAACGCTCCTGGTAAAAGCATTAACCCTGAATGGAAGGCAGATTCGCCACGAATATTTTGGATATACAAAGGTAAAACCATTTCGGCACCAATCATTGCCATGTTGGTTACGCCAGATAAAATGGCTGCAACAGTAAAGACTTTTGATTTAAAAACGCGTAGTTCTAAGAAAGGTTGTTCTAAATGCAATTGTCGATATGTAAAAAGACATAAAACAATCGCACCAACAATTAAGAATCCATAGACTTGTGGGCTACCCCAACCTTTATCACCAACGCTTGAGAAACCGTAAAGTAAGCTACCAAAGCCAAGAGTAGAAAGAATGACCGATAAGACATCGATACTTGGATTAGATAATTGGATGACATTTTTCATTAAAAATGAAGCTAAAATTAGGACTAAAACGACAATTGGAATGACCATCCCAAAAAGGTCACGCCATGTATAAGAATCAATAATCCAACCAGATAATGTTGGACCTAAAGCGGGTGCTAATCCGATAACAATTCCCGTTGTGCCCATGGCAGCGCCACGTTTTTCAGGCGGGAAAATTGAAAGCATAATTGTTTGTAAAAGAGGCATAGATACGCCGACCCCTGCGGCTTGAACAAGACGTCCAGTCAATAACATGCCGAAGTCTTGCGCTACAAAACAGATGATGGTTCCGATTAAGAACGTTGACATCGCTGTTATGTATAATTTTTTTGAACTGAATTTGTTAATCAACCAAGCACTGATGGGAATCATAATGCCGTTCACAAGTAGGAATCCAGTGGTTAGCCACTGTACACTTGAAGCTGAGATATCAAATTCTTTCATTAATGTAGGTAAGGCCGTCGTTAAAAGTGTTTGGTTTAAAATCGTACAAAATGTTCCGATTAGTAAAACGCCGACTAGTAACGACCGGTTATAAGGTTTTCCGTGAATATCCACAGGTTGTTGTGAAGTCACATATATCGCTCCTTTTTCTGTAAGTTTCAAATTAAATTGCATTAACTACTTTACAACTAATTAGAATCTTTGTCAACTTACTTGACAAAGGTGTAAAAAAAACTACAATTAAGGAAAGGATAAGGGAAAGGAAGTTAAACTAATGTGGTCAAAAATGATTCAGCGTTTGTTAAATGAAGAAAATTTGTTGATAGGAATTAGTGAACTAAGTGAAATTGCTGAAGTTTCGCCACGTCAACTTCGTTATTGGGAAGAAAAAGGGTATATTTCTTCCATTGCGAAAGACGCAAACGGTCCACGGAAATATCGGTTACATACAGTCGTCAAAGTGCATTGGATCAAGCGTTTTTTAGATGAAGGATATACGTTACAAAGTGCGGTGGAAAAAGCAGAAGAGCAGCATCGTAATGTGGGGATGACGAAAAAAATCTTTAGTCAAATGTTTCATGGTATCTCAGAAGTTTGTCCTAATTACGTAGCGATTGATTTAGGCGATTTCGATGAAGAACAAAAATTATATGTCGTATTTAATGAAACCACAGAAGTCAGTGAGTATCTTTTAATTCCTAAGGATGCAGATGTTTCTGATGAGTTAAAGAAAAGAAAATAAGAATGAAATAGGACTGGGAGAAAGACCTGAAGTGAAAGTAAAACGTTACTGAATGAATCTTCGAGTTCTTTTTTCTTGCAATTTCTTTATTTTTCTATATAATTTCTTATATGGAAAAGGAGGGTTTCGATGAAAGAAACAAAACCTTACGGAACAGTCTTGTTAAAAGCGGCTAAAATCATGGACTGTCTAAGTTTACAACCCGATCAAACCTTACAGGAAATTGCAAAGAATACCGAAATGACGGCATCAACGGCAATCAAAATTTTAGAAACCTTAACATTAATTGGCTATGTTCAAAAAGACACGAACAAGACGTACCGCTTAGGAACAAAATTGATTCGCTATGCGAATCAAAGTGTGGAGCAAATCGATTTAGCTGAAATTGCGGTACCTTATTTAGAAAACCTTCAAAATACGGTCGATGAAACCATTCATTTAGGGATTTTAAATAATAATGAAATTCTGTATATCAATAAATTAGAACCGAAAAATCAAACGATTCGCATGTCCTCGAAAGTGGGAATTACTCGACCTTTGTATAATTCGGCCATGGGTAAAGCCGTTTTAGCAGAATTTTCGGAAGAACAAGTGCAACAATATTTAGACACGCAGACATTAATTCCCTATACCGAAAATACGATTACCAATCCCTTGCGTTTGAAAAAAGAATTAAAACAAGTGCAACAAACGGGGGTTGCTTACGATGATGAAGAAATTGAACAAGATATTTTCTGTAGCGGAGTATCTTTAATGAAAGATGGCGAAATTGCGGGTGCTTTTAGTGTAAGCATGCCGAAATATCGTTTGACAGAGGAAAATAAAACGACGATTAATCAAGCCCTTTTGGCAACAAAAGCAGCGATTGAAGCGAAATTATAGTAGAAAAAGAAAGACAAACAAAAGTCGATTGGGATTTTTGTTTGTCTTTCTTTTTTTATTTTTGTAAAAACGTTTGCATTTTCTTTTTTTATCTGTATAATGAAGTTGTAAATTTCTTTATAATAAATATATATTTCTAAATAAGAAATGAGGGAGTCTGTTGAAGCGAGTATCAATTTTACAAAAATTAGAAAATGCTGGCGTGATTGCTGTGGTTCGCGGAAAGACAAAAGAGGAAGCGCTAAAAGCTAGTCAAGCCATTGTAGCAGGCGGTATGCGGGGGATTGAGTTAACCTTTACTGTTCCTCAAGCAACAGAAGTGATTCAGGAATTAGTTGCGTTATACAAAGAAAATCCTGACGTAGTCATTGGTGCGGGGACAGTTTTGGATGCTACGACTGCTCGTTTAGCTATTGTAGCAGGGGCTGAATATATTGTGAGTCCAAGCTTCGATGAAGAAACCGCTAAAATTTGCAATTTATATCAAGTTCCCTACTTGCCAGGCTGTATGACCATCACAGAAATGAAAGAAGCACTGAAAAGCGGAGCAGATATTATTAAACTATTTCCGGGAAGTGTTTATGGACCGAGTGTTATTTCGGCATTTAAAGCGCCATTGCCTCAGTTAAATATTATGCCAACGGGTGGTGTCAGTTTGGAAAATATGGCCGAGTGGTTTGCTGCAGGTGTGACGGCTGTCGGTGTTGGTGGCAATCTGTTAGCGCCAGCAGCAACTGGGGATTTTGAAAAAGTTCGTGAGGTTGCCCAAGCCTATATGGAAAAATTCCAAGCAATCAAAGGGGTGTAGGCACATGGGGAAAGTCGTAACATTGGGAGAAATCATGTTGCGTTTGTCCACGCCTGTCGGAATACGCGTAGCACAAACAGAAAATTTCGCTGTACATTACGGCGGTGGTGAAGCGAATGTAGCGATTTCGTTAGCGAACTATGGCCACCAAGTGACTTTTGCTAGTAAAGTACCCGATAATTCATTAGGAGAAGCCGCCAAAAAGCATTTGAGTCGTTATGGGGTTTCAACGGAATTTGTACGAACTGGCGGAACACGCCTAGGAACATATTACTTGGAAACTGGTACAGGAGAACGAGCAGCCAGTGTTGTCTACGATCGCGCCTATTCAAGCTTTGCTCAAATCGAAGAAATGGAATGGGACTTACATGAGCTGTTTTCAGGAGTAGAGATCTTTCATATTTCAGGAATTACAGCGGCGTTATCAAAAACGTGGCAAAGTATGACGGTTGCGCTAGTTAAAGCAGCGAAGCAAGCAGGGTGCCAAGTAAGTTTTGACATTAATTATCGAGGGAAACTTTGGTCCCAGAAAGAAGCGAGCGTGGCATTGAAGGCCATTCTTCCATTTGTTGATATTTGTTCAGCTGGGGTATTAGATGCTCGTTATTTACTGGAGATTCCAGAACCAGAGGAAGAACTTGAAGATGCATTAACGTGGTACTACCGAAAAATGCAAGAACGTTATCCCAACATTCAAGTATTTTATTCAACCAAACGTCAAGTTCATTCAGCGACAGATAATGAATTAATCGGAACGCTATGGTACAAAGGTGCGTATTATACGTCCAAATGTCATCGATTACAACCGATTGTTGACCGTGTCGGTGCCGGTGATGCGTTTGCTGGTGGGGTTTTACATGGTTTATTAGCTGCCTATGATCCACAAACCTGCATTGATTTTGCGTCAGCGGCTAGTGCGTTAAAACATACTGTCCATGGTGATTGTAATCAATTTAGTCAAAAAGAAGTCCTTGCTTTTTTGGCAACGGGCTCAGGAAAAATAAATAGATAGGAGATTTTAGTTATGCAAAATATGGAAACACGTTATACACATAGTCCGGCGGATATCCGTCACTATTCAACAGAACAATTGAGAGATGAATTTTTAGTAGAGAAAGTTTTTATTCCAGGTGCAATCAGCTTAACCTACACACATAATGATCGGATGATTTTTGGTGGTGTGACACCGACCACAGAAGAATTAGAAATTATTTTGGACAAAGAATTAGGGGTTGACTATTTCTTAGAACGCCGTGAACTAGGGGTTATTAATATTGGGGGACCAGGCTTTATTGAAATTGATGGCGCCAAAGAAACAATGAAAAAACAAGATGGCTATTATATTGGGAAAGAAACAAAACATGTTCGTTTTTCTTCAGAAAACCCTGATAATCCAGCGAAATTTTACATTAGTTGTGTGCCAGCACATCATAAATATCCCAACGTAAAAATTAGTATTGATGAAATTACCCCAATGGAAACGGGTGATCCATTAACATTGAACCAACGTAAAATTTACCAATACATTCATCCGAACGTTTGTGAAAGTTGCCAGTTACAAATGGGCTACACCATTTTAGAACCAGGTAGCGCTTGGAATACAATGCCTTGTCATACACATGAACGTCGTATGGAAGCGTATGTTTATTTTGATATGGAAGAAGATACGCGGATTTTCCACATGATGGGTAAACCAGACGAAACGAAACATTTAGTAATGAGTAATGAACAAGCAGCCATTTCACCAAGCTGGTCAATTCATTCTGGGGTTGGTACAAGTAATTATTCCTTTATTTGGGCCATGTGCGGAGAAAATATTACGTACACAGACATGGATATGGTTGCAATGGATCAATTAAAATAAACCAAAGAAAGAGGAGAAAACATGGAATTTAAAATGAATGATTTTCAATTAGATGGAAAAGTAGCGTTAATTACAGGTGCTGTCTATGGGATTGGCTTTGAGATTGCGAAATCCCTAGCTGAAGCAGGAGCAACAATTGTTTTTAATAACTTATCTCCTGAATCAGTTGAACAAGGCTTGGAAAATTATCGGGCCGCAGGGATTGAAGCACGTGGTTATGTGTGTGATGTCACTGATGAAGAGCAAGTTCAAGCGATGGTTGCTCAGATTAAAGAAGAAGTCGGCTCTATTGATATTTTAGTCAATAATGCGGGAATTATTAAACGAATTCCAATGGTGGATATGTCAGCAGAAGAGTTCCGTCAAGTGATTGATGTTGACTTGAATGCGCCATTTATTATGGCAAAAGCGGTTATTCCAGATATGATTGAAAAGGGTCATGGCAAAATTATCAATATCTGTTCAATGATGAGTGAACTAGGTCGTGAAACAGTTAGTGCGTACGCGGCAGCAAAAGGCGGACTAAAAATGTTAACGAAAAATATTGCTTCTGAATATGGACAATATAATATTCAATGTAATGGGATTGGACCTGGCTACATTGAAACGCCACAGACGGCGCCATTAAGAGAACCAGGGCATCCATTTAACGAATTCATCTTGGGTCGAACACCTGCTAATCGTTGGGGCACACCAGCAGACTTAGCTGGCCCAGCAGTTTTCTTAGCATCTAACGCTTCTGACTTTGTTAATGGACATATCTTATATGTCGATGGTGGAATTTTAGCTTATATTGGAAAACAACCATAATAAATAAGTAAAGGAGCGAGACTAGCAATCTCGCTCCTTTTACTTATGGCTAGCCTTCTACTAAAAACTCACATAAAAGAAAGAAGCAATCGCCACAGCAAATGAAATAATAGCAAACACTAAGCTACTCCATAGTCCTAACAGAATAAATGGTGAGGTTCTTTTGCCGCCCTCTTTCTTTAAGTAGGCAAATGTCCGTCCAGTAACAATGAATTGCCAGATACTAATCAATAAAAAAATACCGCCAATTAAGTAACGCATGTCCTCGTCCTCCTTCTATTTAGTATACCACTTGATGAAAACGTTATCAAAACGCTGTATAAAAAAGTTGCCTTTCAAAAAAGAGAAAGGCAACTTTTTTGACGGTTTAACGGACGTCACCCATTAAGTTTTGGATTGGTTTTTTCACAATGAATAAGAGAATCCCAGCAACGACAGCTACAAGTCCGACAATCCCAAAATATGCTGACTCTGTTCCAGGTGTATAGAAACGAGCAATTTGAGCGTTAATGGCTTGTGAAGCGGCATCTGCTAATAACCAAATAGCAACGGTTTGAGCTTCGAAAGCTTTCGGTGCTAATTTTGTAGTAATCGATAAGCCAACGGGAGATAAACACATTTCTCCGACAATCATAATGAAGAAACTAAAGAATAACCAAAGTGGACTCACTCGTCCTTCGGTACCATAAAGTAGACCTGGCAACATTAATAAGACGAAGGAAAGACCAGCAAAGACTAGCCCTAGTGAAAACTTCACAACTGTTGATGGTTGACGTTTACCTAGTTTTGTCCATAATGTAACAAAAATAGGGGTCAAAATAACTACGAATACAGGATTTAATGATTGGAACCAGCTAGCGGCAATCGGGAAGCCAAACAAACTCGTTTGCGTCCGTTCATTTGCAAATAGAGCAAGAATAGACGAACCTTGTTCTTCCAATGACCAGAAAACAATTGCTGCTAAGAATAATGGCAAGTAAGCCAGAACTTTTGGTTTTTCTTCAGCAGTGACATCTTTAGACGTTAACATTTTGCTGAAATAATAAACTGGTAACAGGATTCCTAACACGCTGATGGTATTAATAAAGAAATCAATTGTTAAATGTCCTGTGACATAGGCGCCACCAAAAATAAGTAAAGCAACGACAATTGCCAACATAAATGCTTTAGCAAATTTCTTTTGCTCTTCTTTAGACATTGGATTAGTTGGGGCCTGACCAATTCCAGCCAGAGATTTACGTCCTTGGAAATAATATTGTAGTAGCCCGAAGAACATCCCTACTGCAGCAACGGAAAAGCCTAAATGATAATTATATTCTTGTCCTAAAGTTCCGACAACAAGGGGAGCGATTAAGGCTCCGATATTAATCCCCATGTAAAAAATGGAGAAGCCTGCATCTCTACGTAAGTCAGTTTTTGAATAAAGATGGCCAACCATCCCTGAAACGTTTGGTTTTAACATCCCAGTCCCAAATACAATTAACATAATAGAAACGAATAAGGCGGGGACACCAAATGGGGTAGCGAGAACAATATGTCCAGCAATGATTAACAAACCACCAATAAAAACAGTTTTCCTTGAACCTAAGACACGGTCAGAGACCCAACCGCCAATGATACTGGACATGAAAACCATTGATCCATAAATGGACATGATGGCTAAGGCAGTTGCTTTGGGGAGACCTAAACCGCCATTGGCTACGGTATCGTAAATGTAATACATTAGAATAGCACGCATGCCGTAGTAACTGAAACGTTCCCACATTTCTGTGAAGAACAGTGTTGCTAGTCCTTTCGGTTGTCCCAGAAAGGATTTGTCTAATTTCTCAAGTTGTTCTTTGTCACTCATAGATAAAACTCCAATTCTTATAATATTCAGAATATTTGATAATAAAATGACTTAAATGTAGATTCATATATTTTATTACTCATAGATTGGAAAATAGAAAGAGAAAAAACTGATTACGTTTTTAAATAACAAGCGTTCGAGTGATTGTTTGTTTTTTATTCGTGAATTACAATAAAAATGAATATTTATTCTGCTTTATTTTCAATACTTTGTTTTCATAGTTGCTTTAGCTGTTCCTTTTTTGAATAAGATTAAAATGAATAAATAACAAGCAAAATATAAGATTTTTTTGTTTAACTCTTTTTGTTTCAATAGGAAGTGCTTAGTGTTTTTTCAGAATCGAAAAATGAATACGACAAAAAATTTATCTATATAATAGAAGGAAAAATAAAAATAGTGAATGATAAAAAAATTCAAAGAAAACACCTGTTCTTTTTAGGCGTGAGTTTTTGAAAAAAACATTCTCATGTCTAGTATCTTTAACATTTTGTTACTTTTTGACTGAAACGAATGTAAAAAAACCGACATTTAATGGCTAATCAAGGGTTAGAAAACGGTTTCTCAAAAATAAAATCCTGTTTTTTTAACTTTTTTTTGCAAAATATAAACAGGATAATATCAAGCTTCCAACAGCTTTTTATTACAAAATGTAACAAAACCGACATTCTAGTAATAAATTGTCACGAGATATTCACCTACGGCCGGCCATTCGATGATAAAGTATGTGAAGTCGTTTCGATAAAGCGAAGCAGACGTGGTTGTTGCCGAGTGTTAAGAGCAACAATCAAATATTTTTAATTACAAAGGAGAAACATACATGAAATCAATCAAAACGATTTTACTTGGAACAACTTTGGCCGCAGGTTTAGGATTATTCTTAGGAACAGACGCAAACGCAGAAAGCTTATATACAGTTAAAGCAGGAGATACTTTATCAACAATTTCTCATCAATTTGCAGGAGACAATAGCTTAATTCAAAAAATTGCTTCTGATAACAAATTGCCAAACCTTGATTTAATTTTTGAAGGAGAACAATTAGTTATTCGTTCAGAAAAAGAAGTTGCTAATACTCCAGCACCAGCTGTAGAAGTTGCACCAGTTCAACAAGTAGTTGAACAACCTGTTGCACAACCAGTACAACAAGAAGTACAACAACCTGTTGCTCAAGAAGTAGCGCAACCAGCAGCACCTGCCGCAAGCAGTGATGCAAAAGAGTGGATCGCACAACGTGAATCTAGTGGTTCTTACGATGCAACAAACGGTCAGTATATCGGTCGTTACCAATTATCTGCCTCTTATTTAAATGGTGACTATTCACCTGCCAACCAAGAACGCGTGGCAGATCAGTACGTAGCAGGTCGCTATGGTTCATGGGATGCAGCTAAATCATTCTGGTTAGCAAATGGTTGGTACTAAAATTAAATAAACGAAGTAATCTAATTACTTATTAAAAACCATAAACAAAAAAACAGTAACCTGTAAAGATTACTGTTTTTTTTGTCGATTTGTTAAGGTACAACGCCCCACGCTCGTCAATTGGTGGTCTGCGTTATATATTTTTGCTTCCCAAACTTGAAGGGTCTTTCCCGAGTGATCGGGCGTCGCAATCACGGTAAGGCTACCATCATGGACACTACGAAGATGATTTACTTGTAAGTCTATGCCGACAGCAAAAGTGTTTTCAGGAACGTTTTCGTTCGCACCTAAACTACAGGCAGTTTCAATTAAGACGCCGTTTAAGCCCCCGTGGACAAGGCCATAGGGTTGTTTATGCACGTCTTTTACCGCTAAAGTAAGCTGACATTTCTCAGCAGAAACGTGTTGAATCGTGATACCTAAATACTCTAAAAGATGAATAGTAATCAGTCCTTTCTAATAAAAGAGAGAATAAAAGGTTTTTTATTTATTATACAGGAATGAAGAAAATTTGAAATAGCCATGTTTTTTCTTAAAATTCAAGCGACTTTTTCTCTAAAGTGCCGATTCTTGTGTATAATAGAAAAGATGAGATTAATGAAGGAGGTTTCCTAATGAGAAACTGGACAACAATTAAAGAATATGATGAAATTTTATTTGAGCAAGCAGGCAAAGTAGCAAAAATTACTATCAACCGCCCGCATGTTCACAACGCATTCACACCAAAAACAGTCATGGAAATGATTGATGCATTCAACATTAGTCGTGATAAAGAAGATGTCGGGGTTATTATTTTAACAGGCGCAGGTGACCAAGCATTCTGTTCTGGTGGCGATCAAAAAGTTCGAGGTAATGGTGGTTATGTTGGCGAAGACAATATTCCACGTTTAAATGTGTTAGATTTACAACGGTTAATCCGTGTCATTCCCAAACCAGTCATCGCAATGGTGAAAGGCTGGTCCATTGGCGGCGGCAATGTTTTACAATTAGTTTGTGATTTAACAATTGCGGCGGAAAATGCTAAGTTTGGGCAAACAGGACCAAATGTCGGTAGCTTTGATGGTGGATACGGCTCAGGTTACTTAGCGCGTGTTATCGGCCATAAAAAAGCAAAAGAAGTTTGGTTTATGTGTAAACAATATTCTGCCCAAGAAGCTTTAGATATGGGCTGGATTAATACAGTTGTTCCATTGGATCAAGTAGAAGATGTGACAATGGAGTGGGCAGAAGAAATGTTAACCAAAAGCCCGATTGCTTTACGGATGATTAAAGCCTCTTTAAATGCCGATACAGATGGCTTGGCTGGTGTGCAACAATTAGCTGGTGATGCGACACTTCTTTACTATACAATGGCTGAAGCACAAGAAGGCCGAGATGCATTTAAAGAAAAACGGACACCAGATTTCGATCAATTCCCTAAATTCCCATAAACCAATGACTTGGTTAAATAAACAAGTACAAAAACGTCCCGATCATCCTGCTTTTTATTTTCAGGATGAATCTTGGACGTTTTTAGAAGTGCAACAAGAAGTCAGCCATTGGGTAGCCACATATCAACAGGTGCTTGCACCAGAAGAAAAACGTGTGGCTTTATTCAGTAAGAACAGCAAAGAGTTGTATTTTTCAATTCTAGCCTTATGGGAATTGGGGAAAGAGTTATTATTTTTAAATACGCATTTGACACTTGCTGAACTGACTTTTCAGTTAAAAGATGCGCAAGTTAAAACGATTATTGGTGCGCCTGAAACGCAGGCTTTGTTAGAGGAGATTTCTTTTGTCGACGTTCAGCCAATGGTTAAAAAACAGCATAGTCTTTCACATCAGGAGTTTCAACAGCCAAGTGACTTAGAGTCGGTGGCTTCTATTATGTATACATCTGGAACTACAGGACAGCCTAAAGGGGTCTTGCAACGGTTTAAAAATCATTTGGCCAGTGCTAGAGGCACTCAAGAAAATATGGGGATTACTGCTGAAGATTGTTGGTTGTGTGCAGTCCCATTATTTCACATTAGCGGATTGTCGATTGTTGTTCGACAACTCGTCTTAGGTTGTAGTATTCGCCTTTACGATAAATTTGATGAACAGCAAGTGACACAAGATTTACAAGAAGGCCGTGGAACCGTCATTTCAGTGGTTGCGACAATGTTACAACAATTATTGTCTGTCTATCCTGAAGCTGGCTACAGCGTCAGCTTTAAAGGAATGTTATTGGGCGGCGGACCGATTGCACCGGATAAATTAGCGCAGTGTGAGGAAAAAGGGATTCCAGTCATTCAATCTTACGGGATGACGGAAACGTGTTCGCAAGTTGTTGCCTTGAAATTTGAAGATGCGGCGCTGAAAATCGGCTCTGCTGGGCAACCGTTAAAAGATATGCAGATCAAAATTGTTGATGAACTAGGACAAGAACAGCCAGAAAAGCAAGTCGGGGAAATTTTACTTAAGGGACCAAACGTTGTTTCAGGTTACCTTAACCATCGTCAACCTGAAAAATGGACAGCAGATGGTTGGTTTAAAACAGGCGACATGGGCTATTTAGATGCACAAGGTTACCTGTATTTGGTTAGTCGTTTAAGTGAACTCATTATCTCTGGTGGTGAAAATATTTACCCCACTGAGGTTGAACAGGTGTTACAGGCGATAACAGGAATTAAAGCAGCGGCAGTTGTAGGAGAACCAGATGCGCAATGGGTAGCCGTCCCAGTTGCATATGTGATTAGTGACCAAGAAATCACCTTAGCGCAAATTCAAGACCAGTGTTCACGAAAACTGGCAAAATATAAACGACCGAAACGCATTTATTTTTGTCATTCTTTCCCGCAAACAGCGAGTGGAAAGATTGCCAAACATCGTTTCATGACAGAAGAAAGAGAGGCGTTTTTAATCAGATGAAATTGCCTGATGAATTACGACAAGCCTATCAGAAGAATGCCCGTCAGTTCAGTTGGGTTTTTCCATTAGAAACAGAACAAACAGCCTTGGCAATTTTTGCCGCTGGTGAAAAGGCATACCAAGGAGAACGTTTTTTTTGGCAAACGCCGAAAAAAGATTTTGCTTTGGTTGGCTTCGGATATGAAACTATCTTAAAAGGCGCAGAAACAGAAACGCATCAATTGAACAACTTTTTAAAAAAAGAGGCGGCAACTCGTTTTCAAAATATGTCTATTTCTGGTACGGGGGCTCTTCTGTTTGGCGGTTTGCCTTTTGATACAGAACAAACGCCTACTGAGGCCTGGGGAGAGTTAGGGGAAGGTTGGTTTTATCTACCAAGTATTCTATTTACTTTTTCAGGTTCACGTATTTATGGAACGCTGAACTTTTCAGGTTCTAGTGAACAAGAAGTCGAGGAACGTTGGTCGACTTTGGTGGCTCAGTTTGATCGCTTGTTAGCTACCTGTGAGGAGTTGCCAGCTGTAGCGGAAACAAAGATTGACAAGGAAGAAGTTGCCGTGACTGAATGGCTACAAGCTGTCAACGAAACCGTAGCAGTCTTAAGAGAAGATGGCCCTTTAAAAAAAGTGGTTTTGGCTCGACAACTTGCTGTGAGCAGTCCTGAAAAAATTCGAAGTAACCAAGTGCTCGTTAATTTAATGGCACAACAACAAAATACGTATTTGTTTGCTTTAGAAGCCAAAGACACAAGTTTCATTGGTGCAACACCAGAACGACTTCTGTTGGGTACTAAAGAAACGTTTGCGACCGCTTGTATTGCAGGAACCATTAAAACGGGTCAAACACCAGAAGAAACGAAAACTTTAGGAGCACAACTTTTACAAGACCGCAAAAATACCGGAGAACACCAAATTGTGGTGGAACGTTTAGCGAAAGAGTTGGCGAAGATGACGACTTCTGAAAACAGTATTCAAGCACCCATTATTTTGGAAAATCGAGATGTACAACATCTTTATGTGCCAATCTCGGGTCAACGTAAGCCGGGAATTTCGTTCTTGGAAAGTGTGATGCAACTACACCCAACGCCAGCTTTAGGCGGTGAGCCCAAAGAGTTGGCAGTCGAATGGATTCGACAATATGAGCCAGGGAGTCGTGGGTTATATGGTGCGCCAATCGGTTGGATTTCAGGGAATGATGATAGTGGCGAGTTCGCTGTGGCCTTGCGTTCAGGTGTCTTTGCTGGTCAGCAAGGCGTTCTTTATGCAGGTTGTGGTATTGTTGCGGATTCCCAAGCAGAGCTAGAAAGAGAAGAAACGAAAATAAAATTTCAACCGATGTTACGAGGAATTGGAGGGCAGGTTTAATGAATCATCAAGAAACAATGACCGATTATTTAATGGCCTTTATTGAAGGCTTAAAAAATAGTGGGGTTGAACAAGCAGTCATTAGTCCAGGGTCCCGTTCCACACCACTGGCTTTATTACTTCATCGGGAAACCGCAATCCAAACTTTTGTCGATGTCGATGAACGTTCCGCTGCTTTTTTTGCTTTAGGATTAAGTAAAGCGAGTCAAAAACCAGTGGTCTTACTTTGTACCTCTGGAACAGCAGCTGCAAACTATTATCCAGCAATTTGCGAAGCCAATATTAGCCATGTACCCTTAGTTGTTTTAACAACGGATCGGCCGCATGAGTTACGCCAAGTTGGCGCCCCTCAAGCCATGGACCAATTACAAATGTATCAAAATCATGTGAAATTATTTGTTGAAATGGCTTTGCCAGAAGCAACAGAAGAGATGTTGAATTACGCCTATTGGCAAGGCGCTAAAGGAGCAGCATTCGCGCAACAAACGCCTGCTGCACCTGTTCATTTGAATTTTCCTTTGCGGGAACCATTATTACCTGACTTAGAGAGAAAAACAAAGAGTTCTCAACAAACGGCTTTATTCGCTGGCCAATCAATCCTTTCTACAGAACAAGTGCAACAGTTAGCGGATCAATGGTACCAGAAAAACGGCGTCTTGGTTGTCGGTGGCAGTCATACAGAGGAAGAAGCGGCGTTATTTATTCAATTAGCCGAAGCTTTGAAATGGCCGTTACTAGCGGATCCTTTAGCAAACATTGTGACACATGGGCAAAATAGTGAAGTTGTTATTGCACACAGTGATCTGTTTCTAAATGTGGCGACCTTGCCACAAGAACCAGAAGTGGTAGTGCGTTTTGGTTCGCTGCCAATTTCTAAAAACATCATGTTATGGTTGAAACGCTTAGCAACGACAGAGACTGCTTTTTATTTTGTGGACGAAAATGGGCAATGGCAAGAGCAATTGAAAAAATCACAAACAATTATTCAGGCAAAGGAAACCACGTTTGTAGAACAACTGCTAACGGTTGTCAAATCAACAGAAGCGACTTGGTTAGCACAATGGCTCTTGCTAGAAAAAACGGTCTCTGAAGTTCTTCTAGAAACGCTGAACGCGACAGAATTAAATGAAACAACAGCCAGCTTAGCTGTTCACCAAACAATGAAAGAGAACGGTCAGTTATTTGTATCTAATAGTATGGCTATCCGCTACTTAGATCGATTTATGGATAGTCGCCCTTATCGGATGTTTGGAAATCGCGGCATCAACGGGATTGATGGGATTGTTTCAACTGCTTTAGGAATGAGTGCCGTAGCACCGACACAGCAAAACGTTCTACTGATTGGTGATTTAGCGCTATATCATGATATGAATGGTTTATTTTTGGCTAAACGTTATCAGTTGCCGTTAACAATTGTTTTATTAAATAACAATGGTGGCGGGATTTTCTCTTTTCTATCTCAACGAACTTTACGTGAGGACGATTTCGAGCCTTTATTTGGAACACCGCTTGATTTAGATTTTTCGTTAGTTGCTGAACTTTACGGTGCTTCGTATCAAGAAGTCAAAACAATCGCGGAGCTCAAGCAAATTTTACAAACAGCGGCTGAAGAACCACAATTTCAAGTGATCGAAGTCAAAGGAAATCGCCAAGAGAATGTTCATTTGTACGAATCAATTTTAGCTGAAATTGGTAGACGAGTAGAAAGACAGGGGATTTCATGGAACGGTTAATTCGGGGGATGCAGTACCATTATCAATGGTTAACACCTTTTGATGCAAAGCGAACGACACTAGTCTGTTTACACGGTTTCACAGGAACGTTAGCCACGTTTGCAGCCGTTTTTCCCAGTCAAACACCTTATAACGTTTTAGGAATTGACTTACCTGGGCATGGCGCGACTGCTAGTTTGGTAGCACCAGAGCGTTATACCATGAAACAGGTTTGCCATGATCTTGCTGAACTAACCGAATCGCTAAATTTGCCTTGCTTTTGTTTATTAGGCTATTCAATGGGCGCTCGAACAGCTTTAGGTTTTGCATTACATTATCCACAAAAGGTACAGCATCTTTTATTGGAAAGTGGATCGCCAGGTTTGGCCACCGCCGCAGAACGTCAGGCTCGTATCTGTCAAGATCATCGTTTGGCGGAACGTCTCTTAGAGGAACCGCTTGTGGATTTTATTGATTTCTGGCAAGAATTACCGTTATTTCAAACGCAAAAAGCCTTGTCTGTGGCACAGCAAATGGCCATTCGTCAGGAACGTTTGAGCCAATCGGCCTTTGGATTGGCTAGTAGTTTGTGGTATATGGGCACAGGAGCGCAAGAGAGTTACTGGGAACGTCTAGCAGAATTGCAGCCGATTCCTACCGATTTATTGGTAGGCGGCGAAGATCAAAAATTTATTGGAATTGCGAAAAAAATGCAGGCACGTCAACCGTTGTTGAGGCTGACAATTTTTCCTGAAGCAGGACATTGTATCCATTTAGAACAACCAACGATTTTCTATGAAAAGGTGACAGCGTTATTGGAAGGAGCCGTCTGAATGAACATTCAATCAATTGAAACCTATCAGGTTCGTTTGCCTTTAAAAACGCCGTTTGTCACGAGCTATGGTCGCTTGGAAGAAAAAGCGTTTGATCTATTTGTAATAACGGATGAGCAAGGAAATCAAGGGTTTGGCGAATTAGTGGCTTTTGAGCAGCCTGATTATGTGCAAGAAACGTTGGTAACCGAACGCTTCATCATCCAACAGCATTTAATTCCGTTACTTTTAACAGAAGCGCTTGAACAGCCGCAAGAGGTTTCAACAATTTTTGAAGAAGTTAAAGGGCATTGGATGGGAAAAGCTGCGTTAGAAACTGCCATCTGGGATTTATATGCCAAACGGCAACAGAAGAGTTTAACTGAATTTTTTGGACCAACGCGGAGGAAAATTCCTGTAGGGATTAGTTTAGGGATTCAAGAAGACTTACCTCAATTACTTAAACAAGTTCAGTTAGCTGTAGAAAAAGGGTATCAACGAGTGAAGCTGAAAATTCGTCCCGGTTATGATGTGGAACCCGTTGCTTTGATTCGTCAGCATTTTCCTAACTTGCCTTTAATGGTCGATGCCAATTCAGCGTATACATTGGCTGATTTGTCTCAATTACAACGTTTAGATCACTATCAATTAGCGATGATTGAACAGCCTTTTGCTGCAGATGATTTTTTAGATCACGCACAATTACAAAGAGAACTGAAGACAAGAATTTGTTTGGATGAAAATATTCGTAGTCTCAAAGACTGCCAAGTGGCGTTAGCATTGGGCAGTTGCCGTAGTATCAATTTGAAGATTCCTCGTGTAGGTGGGATTCACGAGGCGTTGAAGATTGCCACATTTTGCCAAGAAAATGATTTATTGGTTTGGTTAGGTGGTATGTTTGAGTCTGGTGTTGGTCGCGCATTGAATTTGCAATTTGCGTCACAGCCTACCTTTTCCTTTCCAGGTGATATTTCAGCAACGGAACGCTATTTTTATGAAGATATCATCACGGAACCTTTTATTTTAGAGCAAGGGACAATGACCGTGCCTCAGGGACTTGGTATTGGTGTTACACTTTCCCAGACGAATTTGCTAAAATACAGTCAGTATCAAAAAATCATGTAATGATAACAAAATTGCGCCTATGACTATGCAGAGAAGCATAATCTAGGCGCAATTTTTTATTTTTCTAATTGACTCGCTGCGGCTTCATCCAAGAGAACCGTTAAATTTGGATGGAGTTGAAGAATAGAGGCAGGATACGTTTCTGTGACAGGTCCTTGGAGCACTTGTTTGACCATCTGAGCTTTTTGTTCACCATTTACAATTAGGACAAGGTGCTTAACTTTCATGATGCTGGCTGGCCCCATCGTAACAAAGGTCATGCCTGGCTGCATCATTTCAGGAACAAACCAAGGCTCTGAACCAGTGACGGTCACTTGGTAGGTTTCATTTTTAAAATGAGTGGTAGTGGGCATGTTCCCACAAAAATGACCATCTGCTCCTAAGCCAATTAACATCAAATCTAAGCCGCCTGCGTCAGCAATCCGTTGTTCTTGTTGTTGAAAGTTTTCGACAGTTAATGGATGGATGTTTTGCTCGGATATTTCCGCAGGTGTCAAATACAGCGTCCGCAAATCTGTCAGAGTAATGCCTTCCTTTTGATGAGGAACGGGGATTTCATCAAAGTTATAATAATGAACATTATCAAAGTCAGATGAATTTTTCACAATCGAGGCTAATTTTTGGTAAACAAGTGTTGGCGTTTTGCCAGCGGTAATTGATAAATTCACTCGTTTATCTTGGCTCATCGTGCTTAGAAGTAACATTTTTGCCCATTCGCTCATCGTGTCGAAATCTTGTTTAATTAAAATTTTCATACTTGCTCACTCCATTCTTTGAATAAGCTAAGTATAATTTGTGGGAACCATCCCATGTCAAGTTCTTCACAAAAAGGATTTAATTAACGGTAGACAAAAGAAAGAGGAGCAGCCGTCAAAACGACGGCTGCCCCTCTTTTTAAAGCTTAAGATAACCTACAACGAGTTAACTTTTTAGCTTTTTGTTCCACTTGCTCCAACGCTGGTCTAAACGTTCTTTTGACCAACACTGTTTAACAAAGAATTTTATTTTATTGTTCTTTTAACCATTTTTCTAGTTGTAAACGTTGCACTTTCATAGTAGCTGTGTGAGGGATTTCATCAAAAGCCATAATGATAGGTTCGTTTAAATGTGGTAAATCGGCTACTTGTGTCCACCAAGCGTCCCAATCCATTTCTTCCCCAGGGACAACCGCTAAAATTGGCTGAGGTTCATTTTCTTTGCCACGGACAATAATCACTTCTTCTAAGAAATCTAATGCATCCAATAAATGATCTTCAATAGCTAAATTACTGTCGATGTTTTCAATTAGATCTACTTGGCGATCTTTCAAGAATAAGTGGCCGCGTTCATCTAACATTCCGTAATCGCCGCTGTCCCACCATTCGCCGTAGACATTTTCTGCAAAGCGGGCATCTTCTTTATAATACGTTAAGGCCCGTCCTTTTGATAAAAATTGGATATGGCCATCCGTCATCGCAGGTAAAACTTGTCCTTTTTCATCGGTAATTCGAGCTTGTGTTAAATCCTCTAAACCAACGCCCATGTCACGAGCATCTGAATCTTTTAGAGATTCTAAAGTATGCGCTCGTAAGATCATTGGCCCGCATTCACTTTGTCCATAAACTTGTAGGAAAATTGGTTCATTGGCAGCAGATGCTTTTAAGAAAGCCACCATTGTAGCGTTGTTAATTGCATCAAAAGTAGAATGATAATAATGGACACTAGCGAAAGCTTCAGGTTTTTCTTTGGCCAAACGAACCCATTGAACGAAGTTATTGGGGTGTGTTTCTACAGCGATTGGTTGATAGGTGCTGAACATTTCAGCGACTTTTTCGCTCGAAGCATTTGCTAAAGGCATCATAGGGAAGCCCATGGCCATTAAAGAAGACACGCCAATGTTAAAACGAGAATGAACTGGCGAAATATGAAAGCCAACTAATTTCTTTTCAGCAATTTTTGTGAAAATGGTTTTTTGCCATTTTGTACGCCAACCCATAGAGTGATTGGAATGACAGATAAGTTTAGGAATACCTGTTGTTCCAGAGGTGTGGGTCATGTAGGCAATTTCGTCTTTAGTCAGTTCGTCTTGAGGAACTTCCGTGGCATCAGCTTCTAAAAGAGAAGCAACCGAAAGTTTTTTATTGGCAGAGCTATTACGAACAGCTTGAACTTTTTCAGCAGTCACATCATCAAATAAAATATAAGGATCTTCTAAACGATCAACGAATACTTCAATTGTTTCAAAAGGTAAATGGTATGAAACCATTACAGGAACGGCTGCTAGATATGAGGCTGCAACAGCTAGTAAATACGTGTCGAATTTAGGACTTTTATAAATAATAATTTTGTCGCCTTTTTTTACACCTAAAGCGGCTAATTGATATGCCCGTTTCAAAATTTCTTGATGGCTTTCACCATAAGTTGTTTCTAAGCCAAGTGCAGGAAAAGCAGGCAAAGATTCATCAAAAATAATTGGAACAGTTGGTGTTTTTTCTGCGGCTTCTTGATAGTTTGTGTAGAGGTTTAATGGTTGATAATCAAGTAAGTGTGTCAAGGGAAAGTCTCCTTTGTAAAATAGTTTGTGTACAAATGTACAAGTTCACTTTATCCTATCATAGAATGGGTTCTTTTTCTACGTCAAAAATACAACGTTAAATGTTATTTTTTATTATTCACAAGCACAACGTTTGCTGTATCTGACAAAGTTTCCTACAATAATTATGTAAGTAACAAGTTCTCAGAAGTGTAAAACTTTACAAAGGAGAGGAATTTACATGAAAAAAATCTATGAAACAACTATCATTAATACTGGTGGACGTGCAGGAGAAGTTCACTCACCGGATAAATCATTTTCTTATGCGGTTGCTTCGCCAGGTGTCAAGAAAGAAAATACAACAAATCCAGAACAATTATTCGCAGCGGCTTACAGTGCTTGCTTTAACGGTGCATTAGAATTAGTGATGGATCAAGAAAAAGTCGAAGGTAAAAGTACAGTAACTGCACGTGTATCCTTATTCCAAGGAGAAGATGGGTTTAGCGTTGGTGCTGAATTAGAAGTTCACATTGATGGAGTAGATCAAGCTAAAGCAGAAGAACTTGTTAAAAAAGCCCACGAAATTTGCCCATATTCTAAAGCAACAAGAAATAATATAGATGTTAAATTAACAGTGATTTAATTAAAAAAGAAGCGCTTTGTCATATAGACAAAGCGCTTCTTTTTTAGATAACAGTCCACAAATTATACATATTTAACAAAATAACTAAAAAAACAACTAAACTATAAATTTGGGCGACCCGTTGTTGAGATAATTTTTTACTGAAAAGACCGCCGACATAACCACCGAATAAAGCGGCAGGAATAATAGCCCAAAGCATTGTTAAATCAAAAACCGCAAACCCTGTGGTCAAGCCGATATTGCCAAGTTTGGCGAGTTGGGAGAAAAAAATAGTAATGATGGAATAGACAGTTGCTGATTTGATATCCATTCCAAAAAAGAGAATAAGGCAAGCTACATTAATGGGACCGCCACCGATGCCTAAAAAGGTTGATAGAATCCCTAAGCCTAATCCGACAATCAGAAAAATGCTCAATCCGTTGAGGTGTAAGTGCCAGTTGGAAAATTGATTGTAGAGAAGAACCAAAACCAAGGTCACCAACATGATGATATATTGGATTAGTTGTACTTTTTCTTCATTTGGCGCTAGTGCAATCGCCTGATTAAGAAGTAAATCACCTAACATACCGCCGACTAAGGAACCAAACGAAATACTCGCGGCTTTTTTCCATTCAATTTGGACACCATTTTGATACTGTTTATAAGTCGAAGAAATGGACATGACAAAAACAGCGACACTTGAATAGAACGCAATACTATTTAACGAATGGAACCCAAGAAAATCCAAAACAGGCTTAATAATGACGCCTCCACCCATCCCAGAGAGCGCCCCAACTGTATTGGATAGAAAAATAGTTATGAAATAAATCAGCAAAACCCGCACATAATCACTCCTAAACCGTTTTCTTTTAGTATAGCATAAAAATTATATAAGAAATGTAATTTCATTTGAAAATATTTTTAAAAAGAACTTGAAATGACATTTCTTTAATGGTATTCTACAAATACAAAAAAGAAAACGCATTCAAGGAGGATGAGAAAGCATGACAGTATCGATTGGTATTATTTTGATTTTATGTCTTTACACAATTGTTGGTGTACTTGACCAAATTTCTATTCAGATTGGTCCATATACACCATTGTTTGCTGCAACGTTTACTGGCCTAGTCTTAGGGGATGTTCAAACAGGTTTGATGATTGGGGCAACGCTTCAATTGATGACATTAGGCGTAGCGACTTATGGAGGAGCAACAGTCCCAGACTTTCTTTCGGGGGCCATTATGGGAACGGCTTATGCAATCATTTCAGGGAAAGGGGCAGAGTATGGTATCGGAGTTGCGGTTCCGATTGGGTTATTATTAACACAACTAGATATTTTAGGCAGAATGGCTAATACGTTTTTCCAACACAAAGCAGATCGCTATGCGGAAGAAGGCAATTATAAAGGGGTCGAGCGCTGCAATGTTTTAGGAATTTTTCCTTGGACGATTTCTCGTGTCATCCCAGTTTTTATTGGCCTAGCTTTTGGTGAACAAGTTGTAAACGCTATCAACAATTGGATTCCTATTTGGGTGATGAATGGGCTAAAAGCAGCAGGCGCTATTTTACCAGCGATGGGGATTGCTATTTTAATGCGTTACTTACCAATTAAAACATACTGGCCCTATTTTATTATTGGGTTCGTGTTACTTGCTTATGGGGCCCAATTCTTCTCAGTTTTAGGTGTCGCACTGGTTGGCTTGGCTTTAGCAGCGATTTATGTGATGAATCATAACAAAGGCGGCGCAGCTACAACAAGTGGCACGGTTATTTACGAAGATGATGAGGAGGTTGAGATTGATGACTAACAAATTAACAAAAAAGGATATTAATAAAGTTTACGTCCGTAATCTTTTTGGCTATCAGTGGGGCTGGAACTATGAAAAAATGCAAGGACTTGGTTACGCTTGGGTGATGATGCCTGCATTAAAGCGACTATACAGTGAAGATCCAGTAGCTATGAAGAAAGCCTTGAAGACACATCTTGGCTTTATGAATACAACGCCAGCCATGTCGCACTTAATTGTCGGAGCTGATATGGCTTTGGAAGAAGAAGTCGGCATTGAAGATGAAACGGCCATTACTGGCTTGAAAACAGGTCTAATGGGTCCGTTTGCTGGTGTTGGTGATACCATTTTTATCGCGATTTATCGTGCGATTGTTTTTTCGATTGCAGCTTACATGGCGCAAGGGGGCCAGGTTGTTGGGTTACTGATCCCGTTAATTGCCGGAGCAGTGGTCCTATGGGTTCGCTATAAATTCACTTGGATTGGTTACCATCAAGGGAAAAAAATTGCGACAGAATTTGCGGATAAAATGAAATTGTTTACGCAAGGTGCAGCTATTTTAGGGTTAACGGTGGTCGGCGGTTTGATTCCTTCGGTAATTACTTACAAATTAGATTTAACTTATAAAATGGGAGATGTAACATTATCTGTTCAAGAAATGTTGGATAAAATTTTACCCGCATTAATTCCTTTAGGGATTGTTCTTTTATCCTATTGGTTACTAGGGAAAAAGAAAATGAATTCAACACGGCTAATCTTTGTTTTAATTTTAATTGGCATGGTTTTAGGTAATTTACAACCAATGTTGGCTTGGGTTGGCGGTTTATTTTAAAAAAATAGTATATAATAGGAGAGATTTATTATGACAATTGTACATGCAAGAGTAGATGAGCGTTTAATTCACGGACAAGTTGCAACCGTTTGGACGAATACGGTTGGCGCACAAAGAATCATGGTAGTAAATGATGCCGCTGTCAAAGATCAATTACAAATTGGTGCCTTAAAAATGGCTAAGCCTGCAGGAGTTAAATTATCCATTTTATCGAAACGTAAAGCGATTGAAAAAATTTTAGCAGGCAATTATGATGAAGAGAAAGTCTTTTTAATTACGAAAGACATTGCAGACATGGCGGCTTTAATTGATGGCGGTGTTCCGTTACAGAGCTTCAATGTCGGCAATATTTCTCAAAAAGAAGGCAGTCGAGCAATTAAAAAATCTGTTGCATTAACCGATGAAGATATTCAAACCGTTCGTCGTTTAACAGATAATGGGGTGACTATTACCGCACAGATGATCCCTTCTGAACCAAACGAAGCAATTTTAACTTTCATAAAATAGAAATGGAGATGAGAAGATGGAGCCAATCCGTTCAATCAGACAAAAATATAAGGACTTTTCCAAAGTAAATAAGAGAATCGCAGACTATATACTGAAGGATCCGACCCGTCTTCTCTCATTAACAGCAAACGAAATTGCTAGCAATAGCGAAACTTCTCCAGCATCAGTTACCCGTTTTTCTAAACAATTAGGGTTTGACAGCTGGGAAGAGTTAAAACTATCCATTGCAGCGGTACAAGCTGCCAGTAACGGTAAAAAAGATATTGATCCAATTGTAGCGGCGGATGATTCGGTGGATACTATTTGTATGAAAGTAGAATCTTTATTAAATGCTACGATTGAGGATTTATTTTATACAGTGGATAAACAAGCCTTGGAACGAGCAATCGCGCATGTTAAAAAAGCGGAAAAAATTCATTTGGTTGGAATTGGTGCCTCTTCTTTAACGACTTATAATCTTTATCACAAGTTTAACCGCGCTGGTCGCCAAGCAATTTTTAATTATGATAGTCACATGATGTTGGAGTTTTTAAATTATGCAACGGCACAAGACATTTTGATCACGGTCTCCTATAGTGGTTTGACAAAAGAAGCCTTAATCGCCTGTGAAATTGCCAAAAATAGAGGCGCAACGGTTATTTTTATTACCAGTAACGATGGAGAAAACGTGCGATCATTGAGCGATGAAGTTCTTTTAGTCCCCAATAATGAGCACCTCATTCGAGTTGGGGCTATTTCATCGATTGCTTCGTCAATGGCAATTGGCGATGTTCTGTATTTAGGTTCAATTCAAGATGATTTAGACACAGAAATCGAACGAAATATGATTGAAACGAGTCAACTTGTCAGCCGTCTAAAAGAGAAGTAGGGGTGTGCAAGCAAATGAACTTAGAAGGATTAACGACAGAAGCCAGAAATGAAGCGACTAAAAAGATTGACCAAGTGTCAACATTAGAAATGGTGACTTTAATAAATCAAGAAGACCAAAAGGTAGCGCAAGCAATTGAAAAGGTGCTTCCGCAGATTGCTACAGCAATTGATGCAGCGGCAGAACGATTTAAAAAAGGGGGCCGTTTAATCTATTGTGGTGCAGGAACGTCTGGACGTTTGGGTGCTTTGGATGCGATTGAATTAACGCCCACATATAGTGTGTCGCCAGAACGCGCATTTGGTATTTTATCTGGTGGTGAAAAAGCAATGTATCAAGCAATTGAAGGCGCTGAAGACTCGAAAGAATTAGCTATCGAAGATTTAACGCAACATCAATTGACCGCCCGAGATGTTGTAATTGCGATTGCTGCTAGCGGTCGGACACCATATGCTGTTTCCGCAATTGAATACGGAAAAAAAGTGGGCGCTCTAACCATCTCCGTGACCTGTAATAATCAAAGTCCGATGAATCAATTGGCGGAAATTGGGATTGCGCCAATTGTCGGACCGGAAGTCATTACAGGGTCAACTAGAATGAAAGCGGGTTCAGCACAGAAAATGGTGTTAAATATGTTTTCAACAGGGATTATGGTTAAAGTAGGGAATATCTATCAAAATTTGATGGTCAACGTACAACCAACGAACGAAAAATTAATTCAACGTGCCACGAATATCATTAAAGAAGCAGCAGAAATCGAGGAATCGCAAGCCAAAGAATACTTGGAGGCAGCGCAGCTAGAAGTGGCACCAGCCATTGTAATGGCGAAAGCCCACGTTGATTTTCAAAAAGCCAAACAACTATTAGCAGAACATGACGGACGGATTTCAGAAGTTTTAGCATAGAAGTGGTGAACAATGAATCAAATCGCAATTCAAGAAACAATTCAGAGACTGATTAATCAGCAAGTCGTTCCGGGTGTCGCTTGGGGGACGATCACAGAAGATAGCTTATCAGAACAGTATACGGGCTTTTTAGGTAATACTGGTCCATTTGCAAGACAAAAGATTTCATCAGCTAGCCTGTATGATTTAGCGTCCTTAACGAAAGTTATTGGGACAACAAATCGAATGTTACAATTAATCGATACAAATCAGCTTGCTTTTTCAACCACTGTGGGGGAAATCCTACCTGATTATCAAGGACTATCTTGTTCGATTGGGGAGCTTCTACTGCATCAGAGCGGACTGCCAGCTGATGTTGCCGATAAGAAAAATGTCACAAAAAAAAGCTTGCAAGAAATCATTTTGACGCATTCGTTATCTGAACGAGGAAAAACCATTTATTCTGATTTAGGGTATTACTTATTGGGAGAAATTATTCAAGTATTGGATCGCTGCTCATTAGAAGAGAGTTTTCAAACATACGTATTTCAACCAATGAACCTACAGCATACAAGTTTTACGGTCAGCGATTTTGCCCAGGCAGTGCCCACAGAGATTACAAAACAACGCGGCGTTATTCAGGGAATGGTCCACGATTCGAAAGCCTATCAACTAAAAGCGCCAATCGGCAGTGCAGGTTTATTTGCAACTTTACCAGATTTACTCACTTTTGTTCAGTGTTTTATGAACAATCGCTACCCGTCTGGCAAACCATTATTTTCTGAAAAAATGTTCGATACTCTCTGGTCTATGAACCAAGGGGGACGTACATTTGGTTGGGAAGTGAAAAAGACGCAAGCCGGGGCAGACTATTTGTATCATACTGGCTTTACTGGAACGGCGATTGGTATGAAAAAAGAGACCAAAGAAGCCCTAATTTTGTTGACGAATCGGATTCATCCCACTCGTGAAGAACGTGGTTTTCTGAAAGCACGAACAAAAATTTATCAGCAGTATTTTTAGGAGGATATGATGAAACCAAAATTAATTTTAATGAGCCATGGACGGATGGCAGAAGAAACCTTAGCTTCTACTCAAATGATTGTCGGGGAATTAGCAGATGCTGCGATTGTGTCAATGACCGCAGAAGATGGCTTGAGCGGCACGCAAGCAAAACTGGCAGCAATCTTAAAAGAAGCTGGCGATGTCCCGACGCTTGTATTAGCTGATTTAAAAGGAGGAACACCTTGTAATGTGGCTATGATGGCCATGGGCACTTATCCGCAATTGCGAGTAGTCGCTGGACTTAATTTAGCAATGGCAATTGAAGCAGCCGTCTCACCTGTGGAAAATGTGGATGAATTAGCTGCATATTTAACGCAAATTGGCCAATCTGCGGTGACTACGATTGACTTACCTGAATTAACAGATGAAGAAGAATTTGAAGAATAGGAAAGAGGTCGGGACGGAACCGTTTAGCTCCGAGAAATAAGAAGGAATTTCCGAAAATTGCTTTTTAATTTTTGGAGAATTTCGGCTTATTTCCGAAGGAGTTGGTTCTGTTCCCGCCGTTTATCAGGTTTTGAGCCTGGAACAAAAATCCAAAGTGATTTTTGTCCCAGGCTCTTTTTTTAAGAACCAGGGATATTCCGCGGTTCGTTTTTGGTTGTGACAAAGAAAAAGAATAGACTCAGTAAAATAACTAGGATGCCATCGTTAAACATCGGATTTACGAAGTTTAAAATAGCACTTAAGATGACTGGCACGGTAGCACAATACGTAATAATTTTTAAACAATCAATCAAACGTAAAGAATAAAAACGTAATTTTGAATAGAGAGATGCACCGATAGCGGCAATCAGTAAGTCTAAAACTAAACCGATTAGAACAGGGTAGATAGCCACTAAAAAGACAATGAGTTTTGTCCACCAGGGGATCGCTGCCTCACTTAGCGCAGTCTTGATACTCTGAGCGTTAACGCCATCTAAGGTTCCTTTACTATAGGGGAAGATAAATTGGTCGGTGCCTAGAATTGATTCAGTTGCGCCTGAATTTGGTAAGGCGACTACAAATTCATCTTGTAAAAAAGCCAAACCAAACGCATTACCAATTAAATCCTTTTGGACATCAGCGGCTGTACGTTTTCCATCTGGATCAAACGTAAAAATAATCGAGTCGGTTTGATAAATAAAGCCAGATTCTTTGGCCTTTGTTTGCAACGTGCCATTTTCAATAGAAAAGTCAGGCAACTTTTCTGCAATTTTTTGGCCATCTTGTTGCACCTCTTGTAGCACAGAAAAGACTTGTTTGGTAATAGGTAGTGCTAAAATAGCGCTTAAAAAAACAGCATAGAGAATTACTTTCCAAAACGCCATTTTTTTCGCATGCCGTAATTCTGAAACTGAAAAAAAGGCCTGCTTAAATAATTGCAATGTATTCATTTATTTACTCCTCACATCATTCTTCTACAGGTCATTCTAGCGAATTTATGAGGGAAACACAAGGTAATCTCCCTCTTTTGTAAAACTTTTCTTTTGGCAAGCAAACTATTTTGTAGAAAGCGGTTCACTCTGTTATCATAATAGTTGTATGAAAGACGTATGTTACATACTAAAAAATAGGGGGATTTAAAAAATGACTTACACATTACCAGAATTACCATATGCTTATGATGCATTAGAACCTTACATTGACGTGGAAACAATGCACTTACACCATGATAAACACCACAACACTTATGTGACTAACTTAAACGCAGCGATTGAAAAACATCCAGAATTAGGCGAAAAATCTGTAGAAGACCTAATTTCAGATATGAATGCTATTCCTGAAGATATCCGCACAGCCGTTCGTAACAATGGTGGCGGCCACGCAAACCATACATTCTTCTGGGAAATTATGGCACCTAATGCTGGTGGACAACCAACTGGCGCTATTAAAGAAGCAATCGATGAAACATTTGGTAGCTTTGATGAAATGAAAGCTGCTTTCAAAACAGCTGCAACTGGCCGCTTTGGTTCAGGTTGGGCTTGGTTAGTTGTGAATAACGGTAAATTAGAAATCACTTCAACACCAAACCAAGATTCACCATTAATGGATGGCCAAACACCTGTTTTAGGGCTTGACGTTTGGGAACATGCGTATTACTTAAAATATAAAAACGTTCGTCCAGATTACATTGAAGCATTCTGGAACGTTGTTAACTGGGATAAAGTAAACGAACTTTTTGCAGCAGCAAAATAAGTTTGCCAATTGTGAAGGAAAGAGTCAAATGACGGCTGTCATTTGACTCTTTCCTTTTACAAATCAAGGGTCGAAATAGTTATTCGTTTATGGCATACTAAAGTAAGTAGGGAAAGATAACGGATACATAAAGAAGGAGCTAAAAAAATGAATGTTATGATGCAAAAAGTACACGGGTCAGAAAATGATTTCTTTTTATTGGATGAAACACAGTTTGAGCGTTCTTTAACCGCTGAGGAAATTGAGCAATTGCGCATCCAGTTATGTTCGCGGGAAACAGGATTATTGGCGGGAGCAGATGGGTTACTTTTGGTAGGAGAAGGGACTCACGGCACGTCCAATGCTAGAATGCGAGTGATTAACAGCGATGGTAGTGAAGCAAGCATGTGCGGGAACGGCTTGCGTACGGTTGCCCGTTATTTATCTGAAAAAAACCAAGAAAAATCATTTACAGTTGAAACAATGTTTGCAGATTTGAAAGTACGTCAAGCCCCCAATTTAGCTGAAGAAGTAGCGACTTACCAAGTGGAAATTTCACCAGTAAGTTTTGAAGCAGTCACTATCCCAATGCATTTAGGGGTCCAAACATTAATTGATGAAATCGTACCAGCCTTATCTAAAACCATTCGCTTTACAGCGGTAGCAGTGCCTAATCCGCACCTTGTAGCATTTGTGGATCACGAAACCTTAAATGGTCCAGAATTTGAACGAATCGCTACCTATGTAAATAATGAAAATCCATATTTTCCAGAAGGGATAAATGTGAGTTTTGTTGAAATTCTTGGCAAAAATCAACTATTTGTTCGAACGTATGAACGTGGTGTAGGTTTTACAAGTGCTTGTGGGACAGCTATGTGCGCAAGTAGTTTACTTTATACGTTATTGAAAGATGGTGTTTTTTATGAAGAAATAACCGTCAAAAATGCTGGAGGTATGGTGAAAACAGTCGTCCACGAAACGTCTGATGGCAGTTATTGGATGGAATTAATTGGGAATGCCACGATTACGCATTTGATTGAAGGATCACTGACTGATTTACTAAATGGTGCATTTGAGAAAATAACTATCACTGAAACGAATGAACAGAAACATTATCAAGAATTTCTGCAAACACTTTCTCAAAAATAACAATTGTTCCTTGATAAAGCGCTCTTTTATTTTACAATTGTGTTAAGTTCTTGTTCCAAAAAATAAAAAATATTGCTTGAATAAGCAAACTATGAGAAAATAAAGGGCATGAATTAAGAATTATTCTTAGATAAACGAGGAAGTGTCTTATGAAACTATGGAAAAAAGTAGTACTGGGCTTCTTGAGCGTCTTGCTAGTGGTAGTAGCTGGGGTATGTGCTTACGGGATTAAGATGTATTCAGATGCCAATTCAACAATTAATGGGATCTATCAATCAGTTAACCGTAAGTCCAATAAAGGAGCCACGGCCAATATTGATGCGCAAGAACCATTCTCTGTTCTTTTAATGGGGATTGACACAGGCGATTTAGGTCGAACAGAACAAGGTCGTTCAGATACTACAATGGTTGTAACCATCAACCCGAAAGAAAACAAGTCCACAATGATCAGTTTGGATAGAGATATTCTAACAGATATTGTTGGAAATGACACACAAGACAAATTGAACCATGCCTATGCATTTGGTGGCGCCGAAATGGCGATTAATACAGTCCAAGAATTACTGGATATTCCCATCCATCACTATGTATCCATCAATATGAAAGGGTTAAAAGACCTGATTGATGCGGTAGGCGGTATTGAAGTAGATAATACGATTGGTGAATTTACGTTGGACGGTATTACTGTTCCAGCAGGTAAAATCAAGTTAGATGGCACGACAGGTTTGGCATATGCGCGGATGCGTCACGAAGATCCTGAAGGAGATGTGGGTCGTCAACGCCGCCAACGAGAAGTTGTTGAGAAAATTGTGCGCAAAGTCATGAGTTTTGACGGTGTTTCAAAATATCGAAAAATTCTTGATGCTGTTGAAGCCAACGTAAAAACAGACTTAACTTGGGATGACATGATGGATATCCAATCAAAATATTTATCTGCCTTTAAAACAATTGACTCTGAACAATTACAAGGATACAGTGCAACCATTGATGATATTTATTATCAAGTCCTAGATCCAAATAGCTTATACAAAACACAAACAACGCTTAGAAAACAACTTGGTTTAAAAGAACATGCTTCTGAACGTGAAAAAGATTTAGCCTTTTATAATCAGTTTAGCTATGCTGTTACAGATACTGCACTGATTGGTGAATCTGGTGATTCAAGTGCTAATAGCTCTACTAGTTCGAGTAGCACAGCGGACACCACAGCCGGACAAACAGAATACAACGGCAATACGCAACAAGCAGCAGAAGGAGCCTACGATCCGAATACGTACGTTGACCCAAATGCGTACACAGATCCAAACGCTTATGCTGATCCAAATACGTATGTGGATCCCAACGCACCACAATATTAATCTGTTAAACAAGCTCGAAAACTTCTATTTCTGATGAGAAATAGAAGTTTTTTTCTTTTATTCTAGAAATTTTTTTCAGAAGGTGTTATAATTGGACTATACCAAAATAAACCGTAAGGAGCGTGTCAAAATGCAAATTATCCGTGTAGCAAATGCAGAAGAAGGCGGCAAAAAAGCGTTTGAATTAATTAAAGAAGGTATGAACAATGGTGCGAAAGTTTTAGGCTTAGCAACAGGTAGTACACCAGAAACATTATATAAAGAAATGACAGCAAGTGATGTCGACTTTACAGAAATGACTTCTGTAAACTTAGATGAATATGTTGGTTTAGGTGGCGAAGATGAGCAAAGTTACCGTTATTTCATGAACAAACACTTATTTGACAAAAAACCATTTAAAGAAACATTTGTACCAAATGGTAAAGCAGAAGATTTAGATGCTGCTTCCGCAGAATATGAAAAAATTATCGATGCACATCCAGTAGATATCCAAATCTTAGGTATTGGTCAAAATGGACACATTGGTTTCAACGAACCAGGCACACCTCTAGATAGCTTAACACATGTCGTTGAGTTGACTGAATCAACAATCAACGCAAACAAACGTTATTTTGACAAAGTAGAAGATGTCCCAACACGTGCTGTTTCTATGGGGATTGGCTCAATCATGAAAGGTAAAAAAATGATTTTAATGGCTTATGGCGAAGCAAAAGCAGAGGCCATTAAAGGGATGATTGACGGACCAGTAACAACAGACATGCCAGCAAGTGCATTACAAAACCATCAAGATGTTGTTGTAATCATTGATGATGCAGCTGCAAGTAAATTATAATCGTTGATGAAAAAGAACTTGAAACATAAGGATTTCCTTATGTTTCAAGTTCTTTTTTTGTTATACTGGAAGTAATAGAAGAAGAGGTGAAAAGGATGTTACAGCTAACAATTCCAGAAATTATTTTACGGTTAGTCCTAGCGATGGTGATGGGTGGCACAATTGGTTTTGAAAGACAATATAAGAATCGCCCAGCAGGGATGCGCACTCACATTTTAGTTTGTATGGGCGCGGCTATTATTGCGTTAATTCAGTCGCAAATTGCAATCAATGCATTGAAAGATGCGTTAGCTAATCCGGCTTTGACGGGGGTCATTCGTTCAGATCAAGCAAGATTGATCGCACAAGTTGTAAGTGGAATCGGCTTTTTAGGTGCTGGAACCATCATTGTAACGAAACAAAGTGTCACCGGATTGACGACAGCAGCGTCACTATGGACCGTTGCTGGTTTAGGGATCGCGGTGGGCATGGGCTACTATACGATTGCCTTAACAAGTTTTATCGGTGTATTATTTGCCTTAACCATTGTCAAACGAATTATTCACGTACCAACAATCAAAAAATTAGAAATTCGCTATCAACATAAACAAGAAACCAAAGAATTTATTAATCAGTATTTTGAAGAAAAACATATTGAAATTTATGATGTGAACTTCAATGTTTCTTGGGTGGATGATACAAAAATCTATACGAATATCTATACTATTGATTTGCCTAAAGGCCTAACGTATGCCGATGTTATCGAAGACCTATCTGTTTCAAATAATGTAACAAAATTACGATTGATTAATGTGTAGAAACATCTATTTATAATTAATGACAACCGCTATAAGTTAAAATGCTTATGGCGGTTTTCTTCTAGGACCTAGGACTGATTTTTTAAGTTTAATATTTCAAAAAGATTACAAAAGAGTTATGATTGTATTACGAGTTAGAAAGAAAGGTGATAAGTAAGATGAATAAAAAAAATAAATTTCTTAGTATTATTGTTGTTGTCGTTGTGATTATTGGTGCATTTGTGATGAAAGCTTATAATCAATTGATTACTTTAGATAATAAAGTCGAAGCAGAATGGTCACAAGTAGAGAATGTAATGCAAAGACGTGCTGATTTAATTCCGAATCTTGTCAGTAGTGTTCAAGGCAGTATGACTCAAGAAAAAGAAGTTTTAAAAGAAATAACGGAAGCACGTAAAGCATACGCAGGAGCAAAATCTTCTTCTGAAAAAGGGCAAGCAAATGAGCAAATTGAAAAAGGATTAGGTAATTTTGTTACAGTATTGAATGAAGATTACCCAAAGTTAGCTTCTTCTGAAAATGTCAAAACCTTAATGACTCAATTAGAAGGATCTGAAAATCGAATTTCTGTTGAACGCCGTAACTATATACAAGCTGTTGAAACATATAACCAACAGATTTCAAAATTCCCTGATAAAATAATTGCAAAACTTTTAGGATTTGAGAAGAAAACTAACTATGTTGCGACAGAGCAGGGAAAAGAAGTGCCACAAGTAAAATTTAAATAAAAAAATTATAGAAAATTTGGGTTAAAAAGAAAGAAGTGAGGAAGGTTGGATAAAAAAGTCGAAAAAATTCAAGAAAAAGTTCGTTTGTTTTATAAAAAGCATCAGCGGAATACAACGATTGTTGTGGTAATTAGTTTAAGTATGATTTTAATATTAGGAATGGCTGCTTGGCATGAAGGAAAGGGAATCTCCTATGAAGCAAAACAAACTGCACTGAGAGAGAAGCAACAAGTCTTACAAAAAAAGAGAGACGATATTTTAGCAGGGAAAATGACTGAAGCGTCAACCCAGACAACAATAAATAACTTTTCTAAACAAGAAATAACTGGTGAAAATGAATTAGTGACAATTACTGGAACGAATGGGCAGTTGAACATTAATGATGCTAATATCTATGTTTCAGATAATGCGGGTATTGTCTCAAATCAACTTAAACAGAAAATGTTTCAATTGAATCAACAATTGTTGGAAAATGCGAATGGCGCACAATTTATGCTTATTACCGTTCCTGCGTTACCTAGTGGGGAATCTGTTGAATCTTACAGCAATAAGATTGCTAATCAATTAGGTGTAGGGGATCGTGAAAAAAATAATGGTGTGGTTTTTCTAATGGCAATTGAGGATCGCGAGTCTCGCTTGGAAGTTGGATATGGCTTAGAGAGTATTTTAACGGATAGCTATGCGGATGATATTATTAATAATGAAGAAGTAAAAGAGGCTTTTAGAGACGAGGATTATAATACAGGTCTCAATAAAATTATTGATCAAGTATCGGCTGCAATCAATTCAAAAACCGCACAAGTGGATAATGAATTAACAAATATACAAGCAGAGTTAAACACTAACACAACGAAAAGAAATGTTCTTTTAATGGCAAGTATTGCTGGGATGCTCATTTGTGCTGTTTATATTTTACAAATTTTAAGAACAAGAAAACTTGTTAAAAAAATGTATCAAGATTATTTGAATTGTTTACCAACAAAGGCTGTCCTAAATAACTCAGAACAGACAAAGAAAGTATTAAATAAGATGAAAAAGACTTCTTTTTATTGTTTATATCTTAATGGAGCAACGTTATTTGCCACAAAAGGGAAAATAAGACGTGCCACTAAGCGTGGTTCTTTACTAAGTATATATCCAAATGCAAAAAAACAATCTTTTGGGCGTTTATTAGTAGGAGATACTTTATATAGTTATGATGGTAGTGTTTTGACGTATGCTTATTTAAACTCACAATACAATCCGTCTAATCATAGTAGTTCTGGTAGCAGCAGTGGTGGTTCATTCGGTGGCGGCTCATTCGGCGGTGGCGGCGCCTCAGGAAGTTGGTAAAATAAAAAGCTAGAAACGTTAATCGTTTCTAGCTTTTTGCTATTTATCTAAACCGTAAAGATAGTCATCATCTTTCATGGCTTCAACTGTTCCTAGTAAATAGCCATTTCCTACTTGAGAGAAGAAGTCATGGTTGCTAGTTCCTGTCGAAATACCATTCATTACAATCGGATTCACATCATTAGCTGTATCCGCAAATAAGGGATCCATACCTAAGTTCATTAAAGCTTTGTTGGCGTTGTAACGTAAAAAGGTTTTTACTTCTTCGGTCCAACCTAAGTCATCATATAATTCTTCTGTATAACGTTCTTCGTTTTCGTACAATTCGTAAAGTAAATTATACATCCAGTCTTTTAGTTTATCTTGCTCATCTTCTGGTAATTCATTAAATCCTAATTGGAATTTATAGCCAATATACGTGCCGTGCACTGATTCATCACGGATAATCAATTTAATAATTTCAGCGACGTTCGCTAGTTTATTGTTTCCTAAATAGTAAAGGGGAGTGTAGAACCCAGAATAGAATAAAAACGTTTCTAAAAATACACTAGCAATTTTTTTCTCTAATGGAGTGCCGTTTTTATAAATTTCGTTAATCCGTTCTGCTTTATATTGCAGATGTTTGTTGGTATTTGTCCACTCAAAAATATCATCAATCTCTTTTTTTGTATTTAATGTACTGAAGATAGAAGAATAACTTTTGGCATGGACAGATTCCATGAATTGGATGTTATTTAAGACGGCTTCTTCATGGGGCGTCCGCACATCATTTCTCAGTTGATCCATGCCGCTTTCTGATTGAACAGTATCTAATAAAGTTAAACCGCCGAAAACGTAGCCGACAGTAGTTTTTTCTAAATCGGAAAGAGTCCGCCAATCATCTAAGTCATTGGATAACGGAATCCGTGTATCTAACCAAAATTGTTCGGTTAATTTTTCCCAAGTGGATTTATCAATGACGTCTTCAATGGCGTTCCAGTTAATTGCTTCATAATACGTTGCCATGGTTATTCCTCCTGTATGCTGGGACAGCAGTCTGTTTGACTAGTTGTCTCGTTTCTTCGCTTAAAACGTTCTACAGAGTCCAAATAGGAGCGTGCAGCCGTTCTTCTTTGTCCAGTATATCTGAAAATGTCCTGTTTAAAAAGAGAACATTCCTAAAAAATAAGACGCTCAAGCAGAACGCCTTATTTAAGTGCTTTTCATTAAATCACGCAAGACTCACATTGATTGCTGCCAATTTCTTCAGCATCATCTGTAAATGTACGAATATAGTAAATTGATTTAATCCCTTTGTTGAACGCATAATGACGTAAAATGTTCAAGTCACGGGTTGTTTGTTTTGGTGTTTCTTTCCATTCATACAAGCCTTCAGGGATTTCTGAACGCATAAACAAGGTTAAACTCATTCCCTGATCAACGTGTTGTTGCGCTGTTGCGTAGACATCAATCACTTTGCGCATATCCATGTCGTAAGCAGAAGTATAGTAAGGGATTGTATCATTAGCTAAATAAGGCGCTGGATAGTAAATCTTACCAATTTTCTTCTCTTGACGTTCTTCAATCATGCGAGTAATTGGATGAATGCTGGCACTAGTATCATTAATATATGAAATTGAACCATTTGGCGCTACGGCTAAACGATTTTGATGATAAAGACCATCTTTTTTCACAGCATCGCGTAACGCAGCCCAATCTTCAGCCGTTGGAATCTGAATGTCTTTAAAAATTTCTTTCACTTTATCAAATTTTGGTGTAAAGTTGCCTTCAATATATTTATCGAAGTAAGCACCAGAAGCATAATCTGATTTTTCAAAATTGTGGAAGACTTGGTTACGTTCTCTCGCAATTTGGTTACTTTCCATTAAAGTCCAGTAATTTAATAACATGAAATAAATGTCTGTAAAGTCTAATGATTCTTCAGAGCCGTATTCCATATGATTTTTAGCGAAGAAGGTGTGTAAGCCCATTGCGCCTAGCCCGATTGTATGGCTTAAACGATTTCCATTTTGGATAGTTGGTACGACATCAATTTCAGAAGCATCTGTTACAAAAGTTAACGCACGCGTCATAGCGCGGACAGATTTTCCAAAGTCAGGACTTTCCATTAAATTAACAATGTTAGTTGAACCTAAGTTACAACTAATATCTGTTCCTAAAACTTCATATTCTTGTTTCCCATTAATAACAGAAGGCGTTTGAACTTGAAGAATTTCAGAACATAAGTTACTCATGATAATCTTGCCATCAATCGGATTGTTTTTGTTAGCTGTATCAATATTGATGATATAAGGATAGCCAGATTCTTGTTGTAATTTAGAAATTTCATTTTCTAAGTCACGGGCTTTAATTTTACGTTTACGTATGTTTGGATTGGCCACTAGGTTATCATATTCTTTGGTGATATCTACATAGGAATAAGGCACACCATATTCGCGTTCCACACTATAAGGACTAAATAAATACATATCTTCGTTGTTACGTGTTAATTCGTAAAATTTATCAGGAACAATAACACCCAGAGACAACGTTTTTACACGGATTTTTTCATCAGCGTTTTCTTTTTTAGCAGATAGGAACATTTCAATATCTGGATGGAAGACATTTAGATAGACCACACCAGCACCTTGACGTTGACCTAGTTGGTTAGAGTAGCTAAAGCTATCTTCAAATAATTTCATAACAGGGACAACACCACTTGCTGCGCCATCGTAACCTTTGATTGGTGCGCCCGCTTCACGTAAGTTGGAAAGAGTAATCCCTACGCCACCGCCGATTCGTGATAATTGAAGGGCAGAATTAATTGAACGCCCAATGCTGTTCATATCATCTGTTACTTGAACTAAGAAACAAGAAACCAATTCACCTCGACGTTTACGCCCAGCGTTTAAGAAAGAAGGTGTGGCTGGTTGATACCGTTGATGGATCATTTCATCCGCCAATGTTAAAGCCAACTCTTCATCGCCATCCGCAAAATACAAGGCATTAAAGGCAACCCGATCTTCATATGTTTCTAAATACTCTGTTCCGGCGTTGTTCTTTAAAGCGTATTGAGAATAAAATTTATAAGCCGCCATGAAAGACTTGAATTGGAAATGTTGTTCATCTAAGAAAGCATATAATTTTTCAATAAAGTCCATTGAATATTTTTCGATGAATTCAGTTTCAATAAAATCTTCTTTCATTAAAAAGTTGATTTTTTCTTCAGCAGAGCTGAATTTACGTGTATTCGGTTCTACATTTTCTTTAAAGAAGGCTGCGAGTGCTTCTTTATCTTTATTTAAAGGGATTTGACCATCAACAGGACGGTTAATCTCGTTATTCAGTTTGAAATAGCTGACATCTTTAATTTCTTTTAGACTCAATTTCTTCCACTACTTTCTTAAAGGTCTCCACGTCTTCGTCTGTTCCGCTAAACTCAAAGGAGTATAGAAGCGGAACGTGGTAATCGCGGGCAATATCTTTGGCGGTATAGACAAATAATTCAGCAAAATTACGGTTGCCCCCACCAGCTACACCAACTAACAGTTCTTGATTACTTTTATAATCAAGAAAGTCATTCACTACCTCTGTAATTTCTGCATCATAGGTAGGAATGACAAGAATAAAAGGCTCATTTATTTCAAAAAAAGGATTCGCTGGCTCAAGTTCATAAGCAGGCAAATCCAATTTTTTAATAAAGCGCCTTGTTTGACCGGTGACTGAAAAATAAACAAGTTTCATCTTAGCTAGCCAATTGTTTTAATTGGTCTGGACGGAAGCCAACAACGGTTGTTGCTTCAGATGTGATTACCGGTACGCTTTGGAACCCTTGTTCTTTTAACCAGTCGATAGCATCTGGTTGTGCGTCGATATTGATTTCTTCAAAAGCGATGTTATTTTCACTTAGGAAACGTTTCGCCATTTTACATTGGATACAGTTATTTTTTGAAAAGATTTTTACGTTCATTGAAAGTTCCTCCTCTTTTTTTCTACATAGACTAGTATAAATCTATGTAGAAAAAAGTCAACACTTTAACACTATATATTGTGGTGCGTTTTTCTCATAATACTAGTTTTTGTGTTTTTGAAAGAAAAATGAAAACACGTGAATCCTCGTTTTTGGGAGAAAAAACACATTGGTCAGTGTTTGACAAACAAAAAAATTAAAATTTTGAAAGAGAACATTTAGTGAAAAAACACTAAATATTGTGTTGACATTTGAGTTAGGCACAAGAAGAAAAAATAAGCGGATTTGTTATTGAATGAGTGGAACTTTATAGTAGCTAGTAACATAAAAAACAAGAGCTGACTTTTTTTCAAAAATGGTAACCTGAAAAAAGTGTCTCTATATAGAAGGAAAATAGAAGAAAACAGGAGATACATCCAGAAATTCATTGACTTTCCGTGTAAGCAAGCGTATTCTTTTAATTGAGAACGATTCTCATTTTCGTTTGAAACTTTTTCACATGGAGGAAAGTAAATGATTACGTTAGCGCAGGCAGAAGTTGGGAAAGTCTATACAGTCGAAAGCGTCCAAGCAGATGTTCAGACAAAGAAACATCTGAACAATTTAGGTGTCGTTGCAGGCCAAGCAGTTGTCCTTGTCAATTATCAGAATCAAAATGGTATTGTTTTATTACATAATAGTCGAATTGCGCTGACAGATACGATTTTACAAGCGATTCATGTGGAGGAGCGCTCGGCGAATGAGAAAGTTTGGGTCTCCTTAGATACCTTGAAAGTTGGAGAACGCGCTACAATAGTAGGGATCCACGGACAAGGAGCGGTGAAACGTCGGTTGATGGACATGGGCTTAACAAAAGGAACAGTAATTTTTATTCGCAAAGTAGCTCCTTTAGCTGATCCAATTGAAATCAATGTACGTGGTTACGAACTAACGTTACGAAAAAGTGAAGCGGAACTAATCTTGGTTGAAAAGGAGGAAAGCGAATGACTCAGCAAATTGCACTAGCCGGCAACCCTAATAGCGGTAAAACGACAACGTTCAATATGTTAACAGGAGCCAACCAATATGTTGGAAACTGGCCAGGGGTGACTGTGGAACGCAAAGAGGGGGTGGCAAAGAAAGATAAGACACTCATTATTCAAGATTTGCCAGGGATTTACTCTCTTTCTCCTTATACGCCTGAAGAAATTGTGGCACGAGATTATCTTTTGGAGGACCAACCTTCAGTGATTTTGAATATTCTCGATGTGACCAATTTGGAACGGAATCTTTATTTAACAACACAATTAATTGAAACCGGATTACCGGTTGTTTGTGCGTTAAACATGATGGATTTGTTGGAAAAAAACGGCCAAACATTGAATAGTGAAAAGTTAAGTTATGGCTTAGGCGTGCCTGTCGTTGAGATTAGTGCTTTGAAGAATCGTGGGTTGGATCATGCTTTAAAACAAAGTAAGCAGCGAGCGAATGCCATAGGGACAGAGGTTATTTATCCTTCTTATGATAATCGCTTAGAAGCAGCACTTGCTGAAATTGTTGATATTTTAGGGAATACTGTTCCTGAAACGCAACAGCGTTGGTATAGTTTAAAACTTTTTGAACGAGATGTTCGAACCAAAGAGCAATTATTATTGAGTTCTTTTCAAGAAAAAGAAATTGAAGAAGTCATTCAAATTACTGAAAAAATCTTTCAAGATGAAAGTGAAGCGATTATCATCAATGAACGCTATGCCTTTATTGCTCGATTAATTGCTTTGTGTGCGACGAAAAAAACAGAAATGACATTTACTCACAGTGATAAGATTGACCGAGTGGTAACCAATCGGTGGTTGGCGTTGCCAATCTTTGCGTTTGTGATGTGGTTGGTCTATTACTTGTCTATTCAAACGGTTGGTACAATGGGGACAGACTGGTTAAATGATGTCTTTTTTGGGGAATGGGTTCCTCAATTTGTAGGAAATTGGTTGGCGCAATGGCAAGTAGCGCCATGGATGCAAAGTTTAATTTTAGATGGGATCATTGCAGGTGTTGGGGCTGTGTTAGGCTTTTTACCACAACTGGCCGTCCTGTTTTTATGTTTAGGTTTTTTAGAAGATTGTGGCTATATGGCACGGATTGCCTTTGTCATGGATCGCTTGTTTCGGAAATTCGGCCTATCTGGTAAGTCGTTTATTCCAATGTTAATTGCGACAGGTTGTGGGGTCCCAGGCGTGATGGCTAGTCGAACGATTGAAAATGAACGTGATCGGCGAATGACTATTATGGTCACGACTTTTATGCCGTGTTCGGCGAAGTTGCCAATTATCGCTCTGATTGCAGGTGCATTTTTTCCTAACCAAAGTTGGGTCTCGCCCTCTGCTTATTTCTTAGGGGTTGCTTCCATTGTGTTATCAGGGATTGCTTTAAAAAAGACCAAGCATTTTTCGGGAGATCCAGCACCATTTATTATGGAACTTCCCGCCTATCATTTGCCACAGCTTAGAAGTGTGGTTCGACATGCCTATGAACGATGTCGCTCATTTGTAAAAAAAGCAGGAACGATTATTTTTGTTTCCAGTATTCTCATTTGGTTCATGTCCCATTATTCTGTGACGTTTCAACCCGTTCCAGAAAGTCAAAGTATTCTAGCATTTCTAGGTAAAGGATTGGCGGTGCTATTTATCCCATTAGGCTGGGGTAATTGGCAAGGGGCAGTTGCCACAATTACAGGATTGATAGCGAAAGAAAATATTATTGGTACCTTAGGCATTTTATTTGGCAATGTGAAAGATGTTTCTGAAAACGGGGTAGAAGTCTGGGGCGCACTGCAACACACCTTTACGCCAGTCGCGGCCTATTCGTTCTTAACTTTTAACTTATTATGTGCACCTTGTTTTGCTGCAATTGGCGCAATTCGTCGTGAAATGGGAGACCTCAAATGGACATTAGGAGCCATTGGTTATCAATGCGGTTTGGCTTATATGGTTAGTTTTGTGATTTATCAATTGGGCCATGTGTTAGTCGAAAAAGGCACACTAACTCTGGGGACTTTTTTAGCGATGGGTGTTGTTTTAGCTGGATTTTATTTCCTTATAAGAAAACCAAAGCCAGGCAAAGAAAGTGTCCAAGCAATCACTTCTTTAGAAAGAGGGTAATAACGGATGGCAACAATTATTTTATCCATTTTAATTTTTGGAACAGCAGGAATCATCACCTATCGACGAATCAAAAAAGGGGAAAGTTGTGAAGATTGTCAAACAGCTTGTCCTGTAAAAAAAGAACAATCTTCACAAGAATAACAACTGAAAAAAATTCCCTCTTGTATAAATAATAGCGGAGTGCTACAATATTGAGGTAGCTGAAAAGCCATTTTATACAACGGGGGCATAGCTCAGTTGGTTAGAGCATCTGACTCTTAATCAGAGGGTCTAGGGTTCGAATCCCTATGCCCCCATTGGGTGCCAAACCCACGAGAACGGTATTCTGTCGGCGTCTTAGGACGTTTCGAAGACGGAGTACGCGTTCTCTTTTTTTACATAAAATGTCGTGTGTCGTGAGAGATACACTAGTTAAATCGGTTAAAGAATGCTACGCTTAGAAGAGAGAAAAAGTATGTTATATAAAAAAAGTTAAAAATTTTTCAGGCTAAAAAAGCGAATTTACCAAAAAGCGCACTTTTTGGTTCCTATGAAACGAAAAAGTACGTACTATACAGCATGTACGGCACGGTATATGATGATATCAGAAAACGTTAAAGGAGCGAATCAAATGATTACATCACTAGCAGATACAGTAACATTGAACAACGGCACTAAAATTCCAGGAATGGGTCTCGGGGTATTCCAAATACCAGATGAAGAGACAGCAAAAGTGGTCGAAGAAGGGATTATCAATGGTTATCGTTTAATCGATACAGCGCAAATCTATGGCAATGAATCTGGCACAGGAGCGGGAATTAAAGCAGGCTTAGCGGCAACTGGTTTGAACCGTGAGGACTTATTTGTTACCTCGAAAGTTTGGAACGCGCATATTTCCTATGATGAAACAATTCAAGCTTTCAATGATAGTTTGGAACGTTTAGGTTTAGATTATTTAGATTTGTATTTAATTCATTGGCCAGGAAATAATTCTTACAAAGAATCATGGCAAGCTTTAGAAACTTTATACGCCGAAGGAAAAGTGAAAGCAATTGGTGTCAGCAACTTCCAAGTTCATCATTTAGAAGATTTACTTTCTTATGCAAAAGTTGTTCCGGTAATTAACCAAGTGGAACTACATCCAAAATTGGATCAAAAAGAAGTGCGTGATTTCTGTGAAAAACATGATATCAAAGTCCAAGCTTGGTCACCATTGATGCAAGGCCAATTATTATCGAATGAAACCATTTTGGCGATTGCTGAGAACCATAATAAATCAGCAGCGCAAGTGATTTTACGTTGGGATATTCAACAAGATATCTTATTAGCCGTGAAATCTGTCCACAAAGAACGGATGATTAGCAATGCAGCGGTCTTTGATTTTGAACTAAGTGCAGAAGAAATGGCACAAATTAACCAATTGAATGAATCGTTACGTGTGGGACCAGATCCAGACACGTTTGATTTCTAAAAATTAACTAGGAGGAGATACAATGAGTGAAGCAGTTAAAGGTTTTTCAGTAGTCAACCACGTGGGGATTACAGTCAGTAATTTGGATGAATCAGTGAAGTTTTATGAAGCATTAACAGGAACAAAAATCGCAAATCGTGATGAAATTGGTGGAAAACGGATGGCCCAAACACAAGGGTTAGATGATACATTAATCAAGTATGCCAATGTGCATCTAGAAAACATCAATATTGATTTATTAGAATATGTTAAACCAAAATCAGAAAAAGCTTCTTATTCCAACGAACAAATTAGTGCAATGCATATGTGTTTCGAAGTGGAAGATATTGATGCAGCTGTTGCACGTTTAAGAGCGATTGGCGTAGAACCTGATGGAGAGCCGATTACATTCCAAGAAGAAGATGGCTTGAAGAGCGGTTTTGGTACAGGGGTTGCTTACTTTACCGATCCAGATGGTACAAATTTAGAATTGATTGCTCCTAAAGGTCCATTTACACGAAATTAAGTTAAAGGACTTTCAAACAAACATCAAAAAGAACCCCTCATTCTAGTATCACTAACTAGGATGGGGGTTCTTTTTATTTTTTGAGACAGAAGCAGCTAAAGAAAAGATATTCCAAATCCGTAATTGATGGTATACTAAAACGTAACAAATAAAGGAGGAAGACAATTGATTCTTAGCGTCTTAACAGTTATTTATTTTATTAATGCAATTATTGCGGGAATTACCATTTTGTTAAAACCTCGAGATGTAGCAGCAATTTGGGCATGGCTACTCGTACTGATTGCTCTACCCGTTTTTGGTTTTTTCTTATATTTATTCTTTGGGCGCGGTTTAACCGACAAAAAGAAATTTTATTTGCAACAAAGTGATTTACGGGAATTAGAGAATTTCCAGAATTTCCAAGAAGAAAGTTTTGAACTTTATAGTCAAAAGATGCCGACGGAGGAGCAACAACAGTTTACAGACTTTTTTTCCTCGTTAAATAGGATGCCTCTGACTAAGAAAAATGATGTTGAAATTTTTACGGATGGTACGGAAAAATTCAATGCGTTGATGGCGGATATAAAAAAAGCTCAGCACTCTATTCATATTGAATATTATGCCTTTGTAACGGATCATATCGGTACCAAAATTTTGAACTTATTAGAAGAAAAGGCGGCTGAAGGGGTTGAAGTGCGGTTGCTTTACGATGCCTTTGGCTCAAAGGGCACCAAGGTTCATCATTTGAATGAATTGAAAAAAAACGGTGGTTTTGTCCAAACGTTTATTACTTCTCAAAAAGCACTTTTGAAGTTTCGTTTGAATTATCATGATCACCGGAAAATTGTTGTTATTGACGGAAAAGTAGGCTACATTGGCGGCTTTAATGTTGCCGATCAATATGCCGGAACGACTAAAAAGTTTGGCTATTGGCGGGATACACATTTACGGATTCAAGGGCCAGCAGCCTCATTACTGCAAATGCGTTTTTTAATGGATTGGAACGTCTCTTCCCCCGAGAAAAATCGTGTGGCGTATCAATTGGATTATTTCTTTAAACTTGAAGCGTTGGTGCCAGAGGCAAATACATCCATTCAGATGATTGCCAGTGGTCCTAATAGTGACCGTGAACAAATTAAATTGGCCTTTATTAAATTGATTACTTCTGCCAAGAAAAGAGTCTGGATTCAAACGCCGTATTTAGTTCCTGATGATAGTGTCTTGGCGGCTTTAAAGGTTGCTGCGGCTTCAGGAGTAGATGTTAAAATTATGATTCCAGATAAGCCCGACCATCCGTTTATTTATCGAGCAACACAGTATTACGGCCGCTTATTGATGAAAGAAAATATTGAAATTTTAATTTATAACGGTGGTTTCTTACATGCGAAAACAATGATTATGGATGATGAAGTCTGCACAGTTGGTTCAGCCAATCAAGATATCCGAAGTTACAAATTAAACTTTGAAGCAAATGCTGTGTTATATGATAAAAAAATCATTGATCAATTAGAAGCAATTTTCTTAGAAGATCGAAAAAAATGTACAACAATGACTCCAGAAGTTGTTCGCGACATGTCAAAATGGTTGATTTTTAAACAACAAATTTCACGATTATTTTCACCAATTCTTTAAAACTGTTTTTCACAAAATGACGAACTTCTGATCCGAAGTTCGTCATTTTTCTTCGGGAATTTTATAAAAGTATAGAAAATCACAAAAAAAGTCAAAAAAATTTTAAAGAATATTTTTTGATTTTATTCGTTATTTTTTTATCTGTATTTGCTGTTAAAACGAATAAATCTTATTGTTAATTTGTTATTTTATTTTTGTGAAAAAGGGACATCTTTTGTAAAAGTAAAAAAAATTAAGCAAAGAGTGTTGACAAAAAAAACGAAAAGGAATATGCTACATGTACAAGTTAAATACAAAGCAATGACAGAAAAGCAGTAGAGAAATAACCACTGTTACAGAAAGCTAGTGGCGCTGGAAACTAGTACACGTTATTTATCGAATTACATTCTTGAGCTTCTGCCTACAGGGCACGGGTAACAGCGTTATTTGTTAAGAGGTATATAGTATTTTAAATAAATTAAACTATGTATAAATTTGGGTGGTACCACGAGAAATTCGTCCCTAAGTCGTTTTGACGGCTTAGGGATTTTTTGTATTCTTTTTTTGAATACGTGGCAGACCAAAGAAAATTTCGTGAACCCGTGTATACATAGAAATAAACACGGGATATCGTGTAAAAACAAGTGTGTTAATCGTTTATTTCGTTAAATGAACGATTTCCTATAAAGAGATAATTATAAATATGGAGGGTGATAACATGAATATCATTGACGAGCTAGCATGGCGTGATGCAATCAATCAACAAACAAACGAAGAAGGACTAAGAGAACTTACAGAAAATACGAGCATTTCGCTATATTGCGGTGTCGATCCAACTGGAGATAGCATGCATATTGGACATTTAATTCCTTTTATGATGATGAAACGATTCCAATTAGCAGGTCATCACCCATACATTTTAATTGGTGGCGGAACTGGAACAATTGGTGACCCAAGTGGACGAACAACCGAACGTGTCTTACAAACGATGGAAGCTGTGCAACATAATGTGGACAGTCTTTCAAACCAAATGAAAAAATTATTTGGTAAAGATGCTGAGGTAACAATGGTGAACAACTACGATTGGTTATCAGAACTATCTTTATTAGATTTTTTAAGAGATTACGGGAAAAACTTTAATGTCAACACGATGTTGGCAAAAGACATTGTCGCTAGTCGTTTAGAAAGTGGCATTTCCTTTACAGAATTCACATACCAAATTCTTCAATCAATTGACTTTTACACATTGCATAAAAAACATAATATTCAATTGCAAATTGGTGGTGCTGATCAATGGGGCAATATCACTGCAGGATTAGATTTGATTCGTAAAAAAGAAGGACCAGAAGCCAAAGTATTCGGGTTAACTATTCCTTTAATGCTAAAAGCAGATGGTACAAAATTTGGGAAAACAGCGGGTGGCGCTATCTGGTTAGATCCTAAGAAAACCTCACCATTTGAATTCTACCAATTCTGGTTAAACCAAGATGATCGTGATGTCATCAAATACTTGAAATTCTTTACTTTCTTAGATAAAGAAGAAATCGATGCGTTAGCTGAAAAAGTTGAAAAAGAACCAGGTAAACGTGAAGCACAAAGACGCTTAGCTGAAGAAGTGACACGATTTGTTCACGATGATGCAGCATTAGAAGAAGCGCAAAAAATTTCAGAAGCTCTTTTCTCAGGCAATATTAAAGACTTAACGATTGAGGAAATCGAGCAAGGGTTAGAACATGTGCCAACTGTTGAAATTACCAAAGATGCTAAAAACATCGTAGATTGGTTAGTTGACACAGAAATCGAACCATCAAAACGTCAAGCTCGCGAAGATGTGAGCGGAGGAGCTATAAGTATTAACGGTGACCGAGTTACCGATTTAGATTTTGCAGTCGATCCAACACAACATTTCGATGGAAAATTCGTTGTTGTACGGAAAGGGAAGAAAAATTACTTTTTAGCAAAAGTAATGGATTAGAAATTGATAATAATTTCACGAAGAGAAGACGTGTGATTATTTGATCAAAGTTAAAATTCTATTTCTCCTTACAGGTAGTGGTGAAACCGTTAATACACCTAATAAGAGTGGGATTGTACACACAATCCCACTCTTATTTTTTTATATAATGGTTCTGACAAGACACCTTGTGAAAAAATTATAAAATTAAAGAGCTATGATAACCATTGTTATTTTTCTTCTTTACACTTTAGCCGTTTGGGTGTAAGTTGTGAATGCAAAATCTAATTCATTAAAATTTGTAAGGAGGAATTTTCGTATGAAAAACGAAAAATTAGCAAAAGGCGAAATGAACCTTAATGCACTATTCATTGGGGACAAAGCCGAAAACGGACAATTATATAAAGACTTGTTGATCGACTTAGTAGATGAACATTTAGGATGGCGTCAAAACTACATGCCACAAGACATGCCAGTTATCTCTTCTCAAGAACGCACATCTGAAAGCTACGAAAAAACTGTCAACCATATGAAAGATGTATTGAATGAAATTTCTTCTCGCATGCGTACACATTCAGTTCCATGGCATACAGCAGGTAGATATTGGGGACATATGAACTCAGAAACATTAATGCCTTCTCTATTAGCTTACAACTTTGCAATGCTATGGAACGGGAACAACGTTGCCTATGAATCTTCTCCAGCAACTTCTCAAATGGAAGAAGAAGTAGGACATGAATTTGCTCACTTAATGAGCTACAAAAATGGTTGGGGACACATCGTTGCTGATGGTTCTTTAGCTAACTTAGAAGGCTTATGGTATGCCCGTAACATTAAATCATTACCATTTGCTATGAAAGAAGTAAAACCAGAATTAGTTGCTGGTAAATCAGATTGGGAACTATTGAACATGCCAACAAAAGAAATTATGGACTTATTAGAATCAGCTGAAGATGAAATTGATGAAATCAAAGCTCATTCAGCTCGTTCAGGTAAACATTTACAAGCAATCGGTAAATGGTTAGTCCCACAAACTAAACACTATTCTTGGTTAAAAGCTGCTGATATTATCGGTATCGGTTTAGATCAAGTTATCCCAGTACCAGTTGACCATAACTACCGTATGGATATCAACGAATTAGAAAAAATCGTTCGTGGCTTAGCAGAAGAACAAATTCCAGTGCTAGGTGTTGTCGGTGTAGTTGGTTCTACTGAAGAAGGTGCCGTTGACTCAATCGATAAAATTATTGCTTTACGCGATGAATTAATGAAAGACGGTATTTACTATTATGTACACGTTGATGCTGCTTATGGTGGTTATGGACGTGCCATCTTCTTAGACGAAGACAACAACTTCATCCCTTACGAAGATTTACAAGATGTTCACGAAGAATACGGTGTCTTCAAAGAGAAAAAAGAACACATTTCAAGAGAAGTGTATGATGCATATAAAGCAATCGAATTAGCAGAATCAGTAACAATTGACCCTCATAAAATGGGTTATATCCCTTATTCAGCTGGTGGTATCGTTATCCAAGATATCCGTATGCGCGACGTTATTTCTTACTTCGCAACTTACGTATTTGAAAAAGGTGCCGATATTCCTGCGTTACTAGGTGCTTATATCCTTGAAGGTTCAAAAGCTGGTGCAACAGCTGCTTCTGTATGGGCTGCACATCACGTTTTACCTTTAAACGTTGCAGGTTATGGTAAATTAATTGGTGCTTCAATTGAAGGCTCACATCATTTCTATAACTTCTTGAATGATTTAACATTCAAAGTTGGCGACAAAGAAATCGAAGTCCACACATTAACTCATCCAGACTTCAACATGGTTGACTATGTGTTTAAAGAAAAAGGCAACGATGATTTAGTAGCAATGAACAAATTAAACCATGATGTGTATGACTATGCATCATACGTTAAAGGAAATATTTACAACAACGAATTCATTACTTCACATACTGACTTTGCTATTCCAGATTATGGCAACAGCCCATTAAAATTTGTAAACAGCTTAGGATTTAGTGACGAAGAATGGAACCGTGCAGGTAAAGTAACTGTGTTACGTGCTGCTGTAATGACTCCATACATGAACGATAAAGAAGAATTTGATGTTTACGCTCCTAAGATTCAAGCTGCTTTACAAGAAAAATTAGAACAAATTTACGACGTAAAATAATTGAATCTTAAACGGAAAAAAGAAATGGTAACCGAACGAGGGAACGTTCGTCTGGTTGATTTATTCAAGAGATAAATCAACCAGACGGCTAACCTCTTAACCAATTCTTTGTCTGGGTAAGAGGCAGTCGAATGACTGTTTTACTCAGCGTATAACAGTCATTCATGCTCCTTATCCAAAATCTTATAAGGAGTGTACAAAATTGGATAAACAACAAGTTAAAAAAATTGAATTAGGTACTTTTATCGGTTTAACAATGGCATTGTGTGCAACTGTACGTAGTATCCCAACACTTGCTGCTGTTGGTTGGACATTAATTTCTTACACAATTTTCGCGGTCTTATTCTTTGCTGGTCCAATCGCATTGATATCTGGTGAATTATCTACGATGCTTCCTCAAGAAGGTGGCCCTCAACTTTGGGTTAAAACTGCCTTAGGTAGCAAATGGGGTTTTGTTGTCGCTTGGTTACTATGGGTGCAAATGTTCCCAGGAATGGTAATGGTTGCTTCTACATTAGGCCCTTTGCTAGGTAATACATTTGGCAATGTTCACTTAGGTGAAAATCATTGGTTCGTATTAGGTTGTATCTTAGTGATTTACTGGATTATTACAATCTTGAACTTGAAATTTGATATGGCGAAAGTTGGCGGAAATATTGGTGTTTGGCTAGGTGTTTACATCCCAGTATTAGTTATGTTTGTTTTAGGTCTTCTTTCAATGATTAAAGTAGGCTTAACACCTGGCGGCTATTTAGGTGCCTTCTCTTGGTCAAAAGTTTTACCAAACTTAGAAAATATGGACACATTTAAATATCTAGCAGGGATTGCGTTTATCTTTGTTGGGATTGAAATGTCTTCTGTTTATATTCCTCGTTTGAAAGATGCAACAAAAAATTATACAAAAGGCGTTTTCATTTCATTAATTGGTTTAGTTTTATTAAACGTTATTAATGCAATGTTTGTTGCTAATATTGTTCCAAATGGCAAAATGGAATTGTCTAACATTACACAACCAATTTTGCTTTATTGTGACGTTTTAGGTTTACCAACAATTATTGGTAATATCTTTAGTTTCATGGTCTTCTTAGGCGTGTTATTACAATTATCTGCTTGGGTTACTGGACCATCAAAAACAATTATTCAAGTTGCTCGTGATGGCTTATTGCCACCAAAATTTGGCTTCCATCGCGAAAATAAATATGGCGTTTCTCGTAACGTTGTGTTAACACAATCTGTAGTTATCTCATTATTCGCTTTACTTTATGGGGTAATGGATGATGTCAACGCTGTATTCTTAACTTTAACAAATGCAACAACAATTATTTATAGTATTGTGTATGTATTGATTGCGATTTCCCTAATTAAATTACGTAAATCTCAACCAGATACACTACGTCCTTACCGAATTGGTAAAAAAGGTAATGGCTTAGCTTATTTAGTGGCAGCAATGTTAATTTTTAGTGTTATCATTGTTATTTTCGCCACATTAGGTACAACAACCGTGACTGATGCAGTCTTAGTTGCATTAATCACTATTGTCATGTTTGTGATTCCGTTAATCATTAATCGCTTTAAAAAAGCAAGTTGGGCAACGGAAGTAAAAGAAGATTTAGGTGAATAAAAAGGCTAGCAATTATTTTGCTGAGTGCCTCTTCACCTGATGACTATAGTAAATTGTCGTTTGGAAACTGAAGCAAGTTCGATTATTGCTTCAGTTTTCGCTTTCCATAAAAGGAGGTTTTCATATGAAATCAACGAAACCTACTGTTTCGTTCGCTGAAAGTTTAGGCATTTTGATTGCCTTGTTAGCGATTCTCGGGTACTTAATTATTGGTCAAAAATTAACCCCTCACATACCGATTCTTTTTGTATTCATGTTGTTGTTGCTTTATGGCAAATGGAAAGGATTTTCTTGGGATGAGATCCACGAGGGCATTGTGGAAGGGATCAAACCAGGGATCATTCCGATTATTATTTTCTTGCTGATAGGTGTCTTAGTTGCTACTTGGATCTTGTCTGGGACGATTCCAACAATTATGGTCTATGGTTTTAAAATTATCTCAGTGAAGTTCTTCTTACCAACCGTTTTTGTGGTCTGTGCACTAGTTGGTGTGACGGTAGGGAGCTCCTTTACGACTGTTTCAACTATGGGGATTGCCTTTCTAGGTATTGGACATATTCTTGGATTCGACAATGCGATGACAGCTGGTGCAGTTGTTTCAGGTGCCTTTTTGGGGAACAACATTTCACCGTTATCTGATACAACAAACTTAGCTGCTGGAATTGGTGGCGTGAACCTTTTTGAACATATACTAAACATGATGTACACTGTTATTCCGGCGTTTATTATTTCGATTGTCGGCTATATCTTCTTGGGACATCAATCTGGTTCGGCGGATTTACAATCGGTTGATGCAATGGTCCAAACGTTACATCAAGGATTCTGGATTTCACCGATTACATTGTTGCCAGTAGCGGTTTTATTCTTATTCGCCTGGAAAAAGGTACCGGCTATTCCAACGTTACTAGTCGGCTCTACAGTGGCGGTCATCTTAGCTTTTATAAATGATCATCACCTAAGTTTAGCGAAAGTTTCTACCATTTTAATGAGTGGTTATGTGGCAGATACAGGGGACCAAAGTATTGATACACTTTTATCTCGTGGTGGGATTGAAAGCATGTTAGGTTCTGCTGCGTTGATTATTTTGGCATTAGGTTTGGGCGGCTTGTTGATTAAGTTTAACATCGTGGCTACTTTAATTGATAAAATTAAAGGCTATGTGAATAATCCAGCCAAATTAATCGCTTTAACTGCCTTAAGTTCTGTGGGAATTAACTTACTAGTTGGCGAACAATATTTGTCAATTATTTTACCAGGGGAAACATTTAAATCCTCATTTACTCGTTTAGGTATTGATAAAAAATATTTAACTCGTACTTTGGCAGATGCTGGGGCGGCAGTCAACTCGTTAATTCCTTGGGGAGTTAGTGGTACCTTCATTATGGGAACGTTAAAAGTTGGTGCACTAGAATACTTACCATATGCCTTTTTCCCATTGCTTTGTCCCATTATCACCGTCATTTTGGGGATATTCTTAAAAAAACAACAAGGGGAAAACAAAAAAGCACCAGGGACTAACGTTGAATTGTGAGTTTTTTCAGATAATTAAACAATTGGTTACGATTGAACCTCAGTGTCTCTACTGATTGGTTCAATCGTTTTTTCGTCACAGATTTTTTACAATTCTTCATATAATCTTTGAAGCTCCTTAAAGGCAATTTAATTATTCTAAGTTATGATACAAAGGATCAATCAAATAGGTGGATGAACGTGGTGTTAAACTCATAGAGACTAACAGTAGTTTATTCTTGCTCATTGTTGAGGTGTAGGTTCGAATCCTACCGTCCACTTTCTGTTATTTAAACCAACTAGAACGAAACACAAACAAGTGACGGATACACATGATTAAGGTACAATAAGGGTAGGGAAAACAAGGAGGAATTCTTATGAAAAAGATAGGGCTTATTTCTAGTGCTTTTCTTTTAACCCTTGCTTTAGCAGCATGTGGCGGCGGAAAAAGTACAGAAAATACGGATAGTCGTTCCAGTGCTGCGGAAAGTACCACAGTCGAGAGTACAAAAGCATCTGCTATAAAAGAATCAAGTAGCAAAGCAGCAACAAAATCTAGTGATGCGAAATCGTCAGGAACAACAACAGCTGATTCGAAAGCAACAGCTTCTTCTACGAAGGAAGCGACAAATAATGGCTCAGCAGAGAAGCAATCACCAGCGAAAAATGCGAATCCAGATGACCAAGCCAACCAAGTGCTTAACCAGCTAGCAAACATGTTTCCTGGTCAAGGCTTACCGCAGGCAATTTTAACGAGTCAAACGAATAACTTTTTAACTGCAGCGACAACATCACAAGCGGATCAAAACAATTTCCGTGTTTTATATTATGCAGAAAAAGAAGCGATTCCAGTGAATGATGCACGTGTCAATCAGTTAACGCCAATTAGTTCTTTTGAGAAAAAAACATATGGCTCTGATGCCGAAGCAAAAAATGCAGTGAACCAAATCATTGACAATGGCGGTCAACCAGTAGATTTAGGTTACAATATTACTGGGTATAAACAAGGGGCGGCAGGTTCTAGTTACTTATCTTGGCAAGAAGGCAATTGGAGTTTAGTCGTACGGGCCTCAAATATCAATGGTGAATCGCCTGATGATTTAGCGAAAAATGTTGTCAATATTTTGGAACAAGAAACATTACCAGCACCGAATACCGTTGGTCAAATCACACTGAACGTGGCAGGAACCACTGACTATAATCGAAACTCAGTAGTTTGGCAAGCTGGTACAGTCGTTTACTCTGTCCATCATTTTGACCCAATTCAAGCAGTGAAGATGGCAACATCAATGTAATTAATAAAAAGAAAGCGTGCGACAATGCCCATTGTCGCACGCTTTCTTTTATTATTTTTGTTCTGTATAACCTTGTGACTCCACCAATTCTTGGCTTTTCTTCATGCTGATTCCCTTAGAAGAATCTCCATCAATCTGGATACCATCTACTTTTTTGGCTTTATCATAATCAAGTTTTTCATAATTAATCGTCAATTTTTCGATGGCTTGTTTGTCCTCATAGGTCAGTTTGTAATTAAGCCCTTTGATGTCCTCATATTGTTTAGAAACGGGTTCCAACGCTGTTTTTGCCTCTTCTTTTGTAATCCCCAATTTGTCATAAGAAACAATGTTTTTAGCCGTTTGCGTTAAGACTTTATCTCCTTGGTACGTATAGGTTAAGGTGGAATCAATCCCATCTTGTGGCGAACCTACAAAGGTTTTTGTCTCTATTTTTGAACCGCAACTTGCAAGAAAAAATACCCCAATAAAAATTAAAAATACGCGTAAAAACTTTTTCATTTCTAGATAACCTCCTTTAGCTGTTTATTCTTGAGTGTAACATAACACGGCAAATAATTACTGTTAAGTAGAAAGCTTGTGAGAAGTCCAGCAAATAAAACTAAATAAAAAAACTTGCCTCTTCATTTTTATGAGAAGAGGCAAGTTTTTTTATTTAGTAATATCACTTAAATCTGGTTGTGAGTGAGCCAACCGACTGGCAGCCGCAGCCGCAATTGCGCCCACGATATCATCCAAGAATGTGTGGACATGTTCGCCATCATGCGCATTTAACTCTTTTAAAATGCCTGGTTTTACCTTGTCGATATACCCATAGTTCGTAAAACCGATAGATCCATAAACATTTACAATGGAGAGCGCCATAATTTCATCAATGCCATAAAGCCCTTCATCTTCCGTTAAAATTTCTTGTAACGGTGAAAGTAGCTTGTTTTCTTCCGCCAGAATATCCAGTTGGACACCTGTAATAATCGCGTTGTGTACTTCACGCTTTGTTAACACGGCATCAACACTTTCTAAACAAGTATCTAATGTTAAATTGTCAATATAATCTTTTTGTAAAAATAACACAAGTTCAGCTAAATCATTCATTGTTACGCCACGTTCTTGCAATAAACGACGTGCGCTATTTTCTAACGTATCTCCTTGGATTACCATTTTTTGTCCTCCTAATTTCTGCTTTAGTTGAAGTTCTTCTTTCATGGTACCAAAAAGAACGATAAAGGGGAATTAGAATCTATTTTGGTAGAGAATAATTTAGTTGAAGTGTTATTTTTAGTTAAAAATTACTAAGCGTTCGGTTGTAACGATGCCATCACTTGTTTTAATTGTGTCACTGATTTTTGGAAGAGTTCTTTTTCAGAAGCATTTAGATTCAATTCAATAATGTCAGTCACACCTTGATTGCCAACGACTGCAGGAATCCCTGTAAATACATCTTGTTGCCCATATTGCCCATCTAAGTAAGCTGAGACAGGTAAAATAGCTTGTTCATTATTTAAAATGGCTTTAACAATGCGTGCAGTACTCATACCAATCCCATAATAGGTCGCTTGTTTGCGATCGATAATTTCATAAGCTGTATTTTTCACTTTATCAGAAATGATTGGTAAATCGTCACTAGTTAAGCGCTCTGTCGTATCCACAATTTCTAAAATAGGTTTTGTTCCAATCATGGTATGAGACCAGACAGCCACTTCAGAATCCCCGTGTTCGCCAATAATATAGCCGTGAACATTGCGTGGATCAATCGCTAAACGTTGAGACAGTTCTTTGCGGAAACGAGTTGTGTCCAAAGTTGTACCAGTTCCAATTACTCTTGAAACAGGTAAACCAGAAGCTTGCCAAGCCACATAAGTCAGTACATCGACAGGATTTGAGGCAATCACTAAAATTCCATCAAAACCAGATTTCATGATATTGTTAACAATTGTTTTCATAATTTCTGCATTGATTGAAACCAAATCTAGACGACTTTGCCCAGGTTTTTGATTAGCGCCAGCTGTAATCACGACGATATCGGCATCTTGGCAGTCTTGATAGTCGCCAGCCCAGACGTTTACATTTTCTTGACCCCAAGACACACCATCTAATAAGTCAATTGCTTCGCCTTCAGATTTGGCTTTGTCAATATCAACTAAGATTAATTCATTCGCAATCCCTTGGTTGATCATGGAATAGGCAATACTTGTGCCAACAAAACCAGTACCAATAATTGCGACTTTTTTGTTAAATACTTTCATCGTTCATCTCTTCTTTCTGTAATATTTCTTTCTTAGTGAATTATATCACGAACTTTTTAGGTGTGGTTATACCAATCTGTAATAGTCTTTATTAACAATTTAAATAAGGGAAGCGTGCTTTTTTTGTTATGATAAGAGTAGGAAAATAGAGGAGATAAGGAGGCAAAATGACAACGACAACAGTATATTATGCAAGCAATAATGAAAAACAGCCGAACTGTTTTCAACTAGTTATCGGTAGCTTTAGCTATGAACTTCCAAAAATAGAAATCTACGAAATCCTGGAATGTGTCGCTTCAGCATATGGCTATCAAAAAGAACCATTCATTGAAGAACAAACAGAATGTTTTGTTAAAGGCAACCGTTGTATACATGTTTCCCAACAAGCGACGACGTTGACTTTTGTTGTGAATGATCTGCGTTTAGTAATGGAAAAACAATGCCGGAATCACGAAGAAGTCTTTCAAGAAGTCAATCATATTTTATTGAATATTTTTGAGGAGACCCCTTGTGTTTTTCTCGAAAAGTAGGAAAGAAGGATTAAGATGAAACAGGTGAAAATAACAACTACCTCAGATTTGATTAATGGCGGCTGCAATGCCTGTCCGAATGTGAAGTGTACGAATTATCTTGTTCATGTAGAAGATGAAACAATTGCGTTAGAAACACTAACCGTTGCAGATTTAGTAACTTTATTAGCACTCAAAGAAGGGTTTCGTCAAAAATTAGTTATGGAAATGTTCGAAGAATATACGGTGTTTGAAAGGGAAACTCATCAAGTTGTATTCAAGGAAGAGGAAACGAGAATTCTTTTTCAATCAAAAAAACAGACCATTCAAAGCACTCTTTTGTCTAAAGAGCCACAACAAGTGTTCCAAGAAACCCAGCAAATTTTACACCAACTATTTGAGTTAGAACCTTTTGAATTTGAATTGGTAGAGGAAACTGATGAATAAAAAACAGGAAAACGATTTAGCGAAAGCTAAGTCGTTTTCCTGTTTTTTAGGTTTGTCGTTCACGAATTTTTTCAACGATTCGGTTATAAACTTCAGAGAAGGAAGTATTGGCATGGTGATCGGTCTGGACAATGAAAATTTTTCGAGAAGCAAAGGACTGATCAATTGGTTGCCAAGGGATCTCATCGGAAATAGATAATCGAGAAACAATTGATTGCCCAATGTTATTTTTTAGCAATTGTAACAGGACTTCGTTGTTGTTTAATTCGATAATTGGTAAGTTGATGCTGTGTTCGTTGAGATAAAGCTCATTGAAAAAACGTAAGCCAGAGTTCTTTTCTCTTAAGAGCCAAAATTTTGAAGCGGCATCTCCTGCTAGAACTAGTTGATCTTCATAAACAATTTCTTTGTGTAGATTTTTGGTTTCAATGGGTTTTTCAATTAGTCCAATGTGGGCATGATTATTTTGAACCATATCCACGACTTCGTTTGAATTCATCAGTTGAATCGAAAAGTTGATGAGTGGAAAAGCGGTAACCAAACTCTCCATAATATCTGGCAATAAATAAATAGCAACTGTATTTGAAGAGGCTATAATGCAGTCTTCTTTAAAATTCTCTTTTTCTGCAGCTTGCGCAAAAGAAGTAGTTAAGCTTTCAATAATCGAGAGCATTTTTGGATATAAAAAATCAGCTTCTTTGGTAGGAATAACCGATTGTTTTCCATTACGATAGAACAGCTTGATCGAAAAGTGTTGCTCTAATTTCTTGATTTGCAAAGAAACAGTTGGCTGAGAAATATACAATTGTTTAGCCGCCGCACTAAAATTTTTGGTTTCATACACAGCAATAAATGTTTTGATCCATTCGAACATAAAATCGCCTCTTTCTATTTACTATCTTAATAGTTGGTATTGCAAATATTTATTTTACAAATATAAATATTTCATTTAGTATAATAACATACTTTTGATTAATATCAATAATAATAAATAAAGACGGAGTGTGACTACATAATGGTAGAAAGTGCGAAAAAATTCTTGCGGAAAGTCCCGATTCCCATTTGTGGACTAATTTTAGGGATGGTTTCTTTGGGGAATTTACTTTATTCCTTGGGATATGCAACAATTGGGACCATTTATTGTGTACTTGGCAGTCTCTTAATGATTTTAGTTATTTTAAAAATTATTTTTACAATGAAACATGCATTAAGCACCTTAGATGATCCAATTATTGCTTCGGTATCACCAACATTTACAATGGCTTTAATGGTTATCTGTGTTTTCTTAGATCGGATATTTACCAATGCTGCTTGGATTAATGTGTTGTGGATTGGCGCAGTGATTTTACATTTTATTTTAATGATTTATTTTGTAGCGGTGCATATTTTTCCAACAAAAATCGAATTGGAACACATTTATCCAAGCTGGTTTATTACGTTTGTCGGCATTGGCGTTATTCCTAATACTTCTCAATTGTTTATCAATGAGTTGGGAAAAATTGTTTTTTGGGTAGCGTTGTTCTTTTATTTACTCTTGTTACCAATTTTAATCAAGAGAATTACGAAGTCGAAAGAAATGCCTGAATCGACCATTCCTTTATTGACGATTATGACAGCGCCAGGTTCGTTATGTTTAGCTGGCTATATTTCAATGGGTGGTCATTTGTATATGCCATTAGTTGTTTTCTTGCTAATTTTATCTCAATGTATTTATGGGATTGTAGTAGTGAATCTATATAAAATTATGCAAGTGACATTCTATCCAAGTTATGCTGCCTTTACATTCCCATTAGTGATTTCTGCGACAGCATTAGTCAAAGTTAAACCTTTATTTGCAGAAAAGGTAGGCCTAACGAGTCTGTTAAATATTTTGTCTACTTTTGAACTCTTATTAGCTGTGGCTATTGTAAGTTATGTGTTCATTCGATATTGCATTTTTTTATTCCAAAGAGAAAATAACACGAAAAAAGTGGAATTAAATTAAAAAAGAGAGGAAGCAAAGAGGTGAAGAAACTATTAATTACTGGAGGAGCTGGCTTTATTGGTTCTAATTTGGCTAATTTTTATAGTCAACAGTATCAAGTTTTTGTGATTGATGATTTGTCCATGGGGCGAGTGTCAAATTTGCAACAAACTGAGCAGTTGGTTTTTATTAAAGGAAGTGTGACGGATCAGCAATTATTGGACGAAGTACTTTCAGAGCATTCGTTTGAGTACATCTTTCATCTTGCGGCTGTGGCAAGCGTGGCAAGTTCTGTGGCACAGCCTCTAGAGACCCACGAGGTCAATTTTTTAAGTGTATTGAAAATATTGGAATCAATAAAAAAATATCAAAAAGAGCTCAAACGTTTTGTTTTTGCTTCGTCGGCAGCCGTTTACGGTGCAGAGCCAACGTTGCCTAAAAGAGAAACTTCGGTGATTTGCCCTTTGAGTCCCTATGCTATTGATAAGTTTGCTGCTGAACGTTATGTTCTCAATGAATACCATTTACATGGGGTACCTACAAGCGCAGTTCGCTTCTTTAACGTCTATGGTCCCAATCAAAATCCTGCTTCACCCTATTCTGGTGTCCTGTCCATTTTGATGGATTGTTATATCCAATTAGAGCAAGGGCAAGCGAGCCAATTTCAAATATTTGGAGATGGTCAGCAAACACGTGACTTTATCTACATTGAGGATGTCCTAACTGCATTAGATTTAGTAGCAACCAAAAGTGAAGCGTTGGGACACGTTTATAATGTGGGTACCGAAGTTGCCATTTCCCTTAATCAATTAATTGAAGAAATGAACCAATTAGTGGGACTTCCTTTGCCAGTTTCTTATCAAAAGGAACGAGATGGCGATATAAAATATTCTCTTTCAGATAGTTCTGCTTTGAAAGGCTTAGGTTTTTCGCCCGTTTATTCAATTCAAGAAGGACTTCAAAAATATCTTAAGTTTACCCATAATACCCAAAATAGATAAAAAAGAGCCTGGGACAAAAATCACTTTGGATTTTTGTCCCAGGCTTAAAAATTGATAAACGGCGGGAACAGAAGCAACTCCTTCGGAAATAAGCCGAAATTCTCCAAAAATTATAGAACAATTTTCGGAAATTCCTTCTTATTTCTCGGAGTTAAACACTTCTGTCCCGACCTCTTTTTTGTGCAAATGTTTCGCCCCAATGGCAAAGTGAAGAGAGGGCATCGTAAAGAGCATATCCTTCCGAAGTGAGCGTATATTCCACACGCGGGGGCAGTTCGTTAAAGGATTCTCGATGGACTAGGCCATCTTTTTCCATTTCTCTCAAGCGATCTGTCAGGACGCGTTGAGTGATTCCGTCGAGCGCACGCATCAATTCACCGTTGCGCTTGGTTCCTTGGAATAATTCATCCATTAATGATAATTTCCATTTGCCGTTAATGGTGGAAAGGGCTAAGTTGATACTGGTTTGTTTATCAGTTGTCATAGTTTCTCCTTGTGACACGTAATGGTTACTTTTTTCTTCCTAGGTGAATAAAAAGTGCGTACTTTTTTTCTCCATCATAGTGAGTAATAATAACTATGTCAAGTAAGGTAAGAGGAAGGAAGAAGAAATATGATGTATCAAGATGTTGTTCGCAGCCGCCGCTCAGTTCGGGATTTTATGCCAGATGTTGAGATTCCTAAAGAGGAATTAATGGCCATAATTGAGGAAGCGATGTTCGCGCCAAATAGTACCAATTTAAATTCATGGCGTTTTTTTATTGTCACAGAAAAAGAACAAAAAGAGGCCCTTTACGAAGTTTCGATGCAACAACCAGCAGTTAAAGGGGCAGCGGCGGTGATTATTTTATTAGGTGATTTGACTGCTTATACAGTGGCCAATGCAGATGAAATCAGTGCTAAAGCTGTCGCACAAGGAACGATGACGGAAGAAATTCGTCAAGGAATTAATGAAAATGTTTCTTGGTACTATGATGTTAGCGAAGAACAAAAAAGAGAGTGGCTAATGTTAGACCAAGGCTTAGTTGCGATGCAGCTGATGCTTTCTGCAAAAGATCGAGGCTATGATACTGTGGCGATGTCTGGTTTTGAAACAGAAGCTGTTCGCAAGTTATTTAATATTGAGGATCATTTAGTGAACGGACTGATTATTCCGATTGGCAAAGCTCAAACACCCGGCTTTGAAACAGTCCGACGAGATGTTTCAGAAGTAGTAACTTGGTTAGACTAAAAAGCTAAACAGTTCTGTAATTGCTGTTTATTAGATTTTGAGCGTGGAACAAACATCCAAAGTGATTGTTGTCCCACGTTCGTTTTTTTGTTGATCATCCGCTTTTGAGAATGGCCAGAGAAGACGTTTAGTGAACCAATTTTGAAAGAAAGTGATACACTAGAAGAAAAAGAAGTGGGGCGACCTTATGCGTTATGTCATAATGCAGTCACGAGATATTCGTGAAAATTTAGCAACGGAAGATTATCTATTAAACACTCTCTCTTTTGAAGAGCCCTTAGTGTTGTTCTATATTCAGGAACCCTGTGTTATTTTAGGCCGAAATCAAAATGCTTATGAAGAAATTGACTTAGCTTATGCTAGAGAGAAGGGAATCGTTATTACTCGCCGTTTATCGGGCGGTGGTGCTGTTTATGATGATCTTGGGAATGTCAGCTTTAGTTTTGTTGTTCAGGAAGGACATCAAGCTTTTGGGGATTTTAAAGCGTTCACTAAACCAATTATTGAAGCATTACATAAAATGGGCGCAACGGGGGCCGAGATTAGCGGTCGCAATGATTTATTAATTGATGGGAAAAAATTTTCTGGCAATGCCATGTATACAAAAAAGGGGAAGATGTATACTCATGGTACCTTGATGTATGATGTTGATTTGGCAGAAGTTCAACGTGTTTTAACTGTTTCTAAGAAAAAAATTGAATCAAAAGGGACAAAATCTGTTCGGGGACGCGTAACCAATTTACGGCCGTACTTAGACGAAAAATATCAACAATTAACCATTGAGGAATTTCGCAATCGTTTACTGATGGAGCTCTTTGATGTCGAATCTCTAACTGAAATTGCGGAGAAAGAATATGTCCTAACCAAAGCAGATCAACAGGAAATTAGGAAATTGGTCGCTGAAGTGTATGGCAATGAAGCTTGGATTTTTGGTGAAGCGCCTAAATTTACGATCAAAAAAGAAGAAAAGTTTAAAGGCGGCATTGTGGATGCACGTTTGACTGTTGAAAAAGGTAAAATAATTGAGTTAACGATTTATGGTGATTACTTTGCCAAAAAAGAAACAGCGGAAATCGTTGCGGCTTTATTAGGTGTGGACTATCAGTATTCATCAATTTGGCAAGCATTAGCAGCGTTTAACTTTGAAGACTACTTTGTAAATATCACCAAAGAAGAATTTGTTCATTTATTGGTGGATTAATAAACGTGCTGGGACAAAAGTTAAAGAATCTTTTGTCCCAGCACGTTTATTTAATGATGGTTGGCTCTTGCTAGAAAAATTTTCCATGAACATCCCAATTGCCAGTATCTTTGGCTTTTTTCAATGTTTGCATTCGACGGAAGCCAACAGGATGATCGGATAAGAAGTTACTCAATTTAAGCCAGATGGTATCATCATGTAAATCAATACTGTGAAAGTATTCTTCTAAATCCACACGACTGCCCATGTATTTTCCTGAAAATAAATAAATCATACTTAAAGCACCTTCTTCGGCGTAGTATAAACCTGCGCGATCAGCGGTATATTCTTGCGTTCTTGTAAAACTTTTATCTAACGCAACTGGTTTCAAAATAATGGATAACATTAGCCGCCATAAATTAGTGTGTCCACATTTATGGTGTCCTAGCTCGTGTGCCAAAATAAAGCGAATCAGCGAAAAATCGCCTGTATTGTACGCGATGTCCAACAAATCACTGTGAATGACAACATAGCGTCTGTGTAAAGAGCATTTTGCCGCAAAAGCGTTTAAGACACCATTCCCGTTGATTAAATAAAGACGTGGCATCCTTAATTTTTTAGTGCCAAAGCCCATTTCTTTTGCCAAATCAATATATAAAGAATAAATTTCTGGTAACTGATTTTCTGTAATTTCCACTCCGTTAGAAGCAGTATCCATGTACATATAACGAATGGTAAAAAAAGCAATGACTGGCGCAATTGGTGCAATTAAGACAATTAATAACCAGTCAGGAATCGGCAAATCACTCAATATCAATAAAGCAACTAACCCCAATGCTAAAAACAATAAAACAAAACCAATGATAATCATTGGTAATTCAAAACGATAACGTAACTTAGCAACAGAAATTTCTTTCTTTTTTTCCTGCGGTTGACACATAAACATTCCTCCCCAAACATTTCCCAAACACTTTTTCAAATAAAATGACTTACCTGTTACTTCTAATATACCATTGGTTAATCGATAATGACAATGGTGGGAACTTGAATAAAGGTAATTATATCAAGTGATTAATGAAAGGAACTCGTTGTACGCAGGGAATTGGTCTATCTTGATTAAATAAAATTTTAATAATCTAACTGTTTTAGACGTAATAAAGTAGTTTCTGGAGTTAATTTTTTAATAACATATAAACGCAAAATTGCATGTTCAATTTTTTGTTCTTCTGGCGATAGCGCCGAATTTATATAGGATAACTTCTCGATTAAATAGGTTAAAAATGAGCCAGCACCTTGGCTGCCCACTAAAAAGCCCATTTCTTCCGTTTCGGTTAATTGTTGTTTTTTTAAGTGGTAAATTTCTTGTGCAAGTGCCCCCGAGATAATGATTTCATCCGTTTGCTTGTTCAAATTTGTTAGTAAGTCGCTTTTTGTTGCTACTGTAACAGTTTCCATTGCACTCATCCTTTGCTTTTATATGATACATCTAGTATAACATGGTCTCACTTTTTTTTATTTTTCCTCTTGCTCTGGTACGCGTTTCATAAGGTAAGATATGTGTATCAAAATATTGGAGGGCATGAAAATGAATGTTATAGTGGAGATAAGCGATAGACTTGGTATGGATTACTATTTTGTCTCGGTGACTACGACGGCCAAAAGTCTGCAGTTAGATAGTCCCAAAAAATACTATAAGATTTGGCATCAAGAAATTCCGTACCATCAGATAACGGAGTGGCACTTGACACAGCAGGAGGATATTCAGGAAATTTCTTTTGCTTGGCAGGAGACCTTTTATCGTTTTGTTGATTACGGGACAGGGATTGTGCCTTATTTAACTCAATTTTGTAAAGTAATGAGGTGAAAGTATGACAACAATTCGAGAAATTGCGCGCCTTTCAGGATCTTCAGTTACGACTGTTTCGCGTGTGATTAATCATCATCCGTATGTTTCTGAAGAAAAACGACTGAAAATCCAAGCAATTATCGATGAGTTGGGCTATAAGCCCAATATATTAGCGAGAAATCTTAGCTTTGGGAAAAGTAATACATTAGGTGTCATGGTTCCTTATACGAATCAACCTTATTTTGATGCTATTTTAAGTGGGATTATCCACCAAGCATTTCAACAAGGGATGATGGTCAGTTTATTACCAACGGATTATGATAAAGAAGTTGAAAAAAGTTACTTGGAAAAAATGGCGACGGGTGCGTTTGATGGCATGATTGTTTTGTCAAAGGCAAATCCTTTAAGTGTGTTTGCTCCGTATAAAGAGCAAGTTGTTTTTTGTGAAAAAATAGAAGACCCTAGTTATGCTAGTATCTATATCGATCGTTTAACCGTTTATCGGCGGGTCTTCCAAGCGTTGAAACAACAAGGATGTAGTGAAGTGGCAATTACGATTAACCGTGCACCAGAAAAAAGTACAAGCGCACGCTATTTAGTTGACGCATATCAGGAAATTTATGGAGCGATTCCTGAAAATCGGTTATTTAAGGACTGTTTAACCTATGAAGATGGGTGTGAAGTAGGACGTCACTGTGGGCAAGATCCAACGCTCCAAGCGGTTGTGACCAACGGTGATGAAATTGCCGCAGGGATTCAAGCCGTTATTGAAAGACCACTCTTTTTAGTGGGACAGGAACAAACTTTATTAAGTGAAATTTTAAATTTTTCAACAATCTGTCATCCATTAATGGAATTAGGGGAAAAAGCCACACATTTATTTCAAGAAAAACGGCCGAAAACGATTCAATTGACTTCTACATTTATTAATCGACAACCAGATTTTTCTTTTTCTTAGAAAAAAGCTGGTTGTTTTTTTCTTTGGTAGAATAAGGTTTTTCGCTAAAAAATAAAAAAACTTACAAAAAGTAAGACAAAAAGCTTTACTTACTTTTAGTAAGGTAGTATAGTAAGCATGTAAACAAAATTAAATGAATTTACTGAGGAAATTCGAAAGGATGAACATATTATGTCAAAATTTACTGAAATGATGAAAAACCGTCGTTCAATCTATGCTTTAGGAGAAAACTTACCAATTTCAAAAGAAGAAGTAACTGCTTTAGTAAAAGAAGTTGTTAGAGAAAGTCCAACAGCTTTTAACTCTCAAACACAACGCGTGGTGTTCTTATTCGGCGATGCTCACAAAAAATTATGGGCAATGACTGAAGATGCCTTAAAACCATTAACTCCAGCAGAAGCATTTCCAAACACACAAGCTAAATTACAAGGTTTTGCAGCTGGTGCGGGTACAATTTTATTCTTTGAAGATACAGATATCGTGAAAAACTTACAAGATAGCTTCCCATTATATGCGGATAACTTCCCTGTTTGGTCTGAACAAGCAACTGGTTTAACACAAGCGAACGTTTGGACTGCCTTAGCGCAAGAAAATATTGGCGCAAACTTACAACACTACAACCCAGTCATTGACGAAGCGGTTGCTGCAGAATGGTCAATTCCTGCAAACTGGAATTTGCGTGCACAAATGGTCATTGGTTCCATTGAAGCGCCAGCTGGCGAAAAAGAATACATGGAAGATAGTGCTCGTTTTAAAGAATTCAACTAAATCATTGCTTTAGTAAAACGAAGAGGAAAGAAGTGAAAGCAAATGGTTCAAGCATTACCAAGTAATATTGGGATTCAACAAGTCACTTTGAAAGTGGCTGATTTAGATAAAATGGTAAACTTTTATACGAAAACAATTGGCTTAAAACTTTTAAAACAAGGAGAGGGACGTGCTTGGCTAGCGCCACAAGGCACCAACGATGCAATTCTTGTCTTAAAAGAACTAACAGCTGGGGAAGAAAATCAGGGTACCACTGGCTTGTACCATATTGCTTTCCTGCTACCAACCCGCAAAGATTTAGGCAATATGTTGCTGTGGCTTTTGCAGGAAAATGTGCAAATTGGCGCAGCAGATCATGGCTATAGTGAAGCCCTTTACTTAAGTGATCCAGAAAATAATGGCATCGAAATTTATTGGGATAAACCAGAAGAAGTCTGGGATATTCGTCCAAATGGTGAAATTATCGGTGTGACAGAAGAATTAGACGGTGATAGTTTAGCTGCAGAAGCTGACGGTCACTGGCTAGGAATTTCCGAAGGTTCTAAAATTGGGCACATTCATTTGAAAGTGGCCGATTTAGATACCACTGAAACGTTCTATAAAAACTTAGGGTTTGGCTTAAAGTCTAACTTTGGTCAACAAGCGAAGTTTTTTGCAGCGGGTCAGTACCATCATCATATTGGGACAAATACATGGAGCGGCAAACAGCTGCCAACGATTCAAGAAAATCAATTTGGCTTAGAAAATTACACCTTCCGTTTACCAACTGCGGCAGATTTAGAGATCGTCCAAGCCAATGCGGAAGAAGCAAAGTTACATTTTATTGCCAAAGATCATTTACTTGCGTTAGAAGATCCTAGCGGCATGATTATTCAATTTACCTATTAAAACCACTCTCAAACTAGCCCTTCGTTAGAAAATGAAGGACTAGTTTTTTTGTCTTTTTTTTGCATTATTTTGCATTTGTTTGCAAAATGATGCAAAAGATGCTATCTTTACTTAGAAGAGGTGAGGAAGCATGTTGATTGAAGAACGTTTAGCCAAGATTCAAAAAATAGTGAATAAACAAAAAAGTATTTCCATGGAAGCGTTAGCGGAGCAAGTCTCCGTTTCAAAAGATACTATTCGGCGAGATTTAATTCGTTTAGAAAAGGAAGGACATTTAAAGAGAACGCACGGCGGCGCTATCTCAGTGCAGTCTGAAGCAACTATTTACGATTATGCTCAACGAATAGTGAAGCATCCAGAGAAAAAACAAGCGATTGCCCAAAAAGTTTGGGCAAATATTCCCAAACAAGCGTCCATTTTTTTTGATTCATCAACCACGGTGGAAGCAGCTATTCGAGCGATGGAAAATAGTCCGATTCACGCGATCACGAACTCTCTCAGTCATGCGCTACTTCTAGCGCAAATGGATCAGACAAAAATTACAGTATTACCTGGGCAACTGCATAAACAACAACTCTTTTTGTTTGGGGCAGAAACAGTCGCTAAGGTTGGGGAATTTGCCCCCGACTATACATTATTAGGTGTGTTTGCGTTATCTGAACAAGGATTATTTATTCACACAGAAGAAGAAGGTCAAGTCAAACGGCGAATGATTCAACAAGGCAAACAAGTCATTGCCTTAGCAGACCAAACGAAATTAAACAAAACGGGTTTATTTAAAATTTGCGAATTAACAGAAATTGATTGTTTAGTGACAGATACACGACCTGATGAAAAATTCTGTGAGCAGTTAGCGCAAGCAGGCGTAACGTTGATTGTCGCAGATGAATAATGGAGGATAATAATGAAGCGAAAAATTAATTATACACATATTGCTGAACCTACTGTTTTTGAGAATGTTTTTCCAACGTATTTGACGAATGAAACGATGATGGCGCGTAAGCAGAAAGTATTACAACGAATGGAAACAGAAAAATTCGATCAATTGGTCTTCTATGCAGACAAAGAGCATGGCAGTAATTTTGAATACTTAACTGGCTTTATTCCGAGGTTTGAAGAAGGACTCCTTGTGTTAAATAAGGATGGTGCGGCGACAGTTATTTTAGGCAATGAAAATTTAAAACTGTGCCAACATGCCCGCATCTCAGCCGATTTAATTCATTATCCAGCTTTTTCGCTACCGAATCAACCAATGGCTGGGGAACAAAAGTTGTCGCAGATTTTTGAAACGCTTCTCGATGAAACTGCTCAAAAAATAGGTATCGTTGGGTGGAAAATGTTTACAACACAACAGCAAGAACCTGCTACGATGTTTGATGTGCCACATTTTATTGTCGAAGCACTGAAAAAAGCGCTGCCGAAAGAAGCTCGTTTACTAAATGGGACCCACTTATTGATTGGAGCAAAGGGGCCCGCACAACAAATAATGCTAACGAATTGGCGCACTATGAATATGGGGCGAATTTGGCTTCTCGCAGTATGTTAAAGGCCTTAAATGCAATTGAAATAGGACAGCGTGAAACGGACATTGGGGCTTTGTTAAATGATGAAGGTCAAACGCCGACGGTAGTAACCATTGCGGCAACTGGTCAACGTTTTGAATATGCAAACATGTATCCGACTGCCAAAGAAATTCAGTTAGGTGATGCCTTATCATTAACTACAGGCTACAAAGGCGGCTTGTCTAGCCGAACAGGTTTTGTTATTGAAAACGAGCAGCAATTGCCAGAAGCGCAACGTGATTATTTAGAACGCGTAGCAAAACCCTATTTTCAAGCTGTCGTTCACTGGCTTGAAACCATTCGAATCGGACTGTTAGGGCGAGAAATGTACCAAGCGATTGAAGAACAGTTACCAAAAGAAAGCTATCACTGGCATTTGAATCCTGGGCATTTAGTTTCGGATGATGAATGGATGTCGTCGCCTATTTATCCAGATTCAGCCATTCGCTTGGAAAGTGGCATGCTCTTTCAAGTGGATATTATTCCTTCTGTACCTGGTTATACAGGGGTGAGTGCAGAAGAATGTGTGGCTTTGGCTGATGAAACACTGCAAAAAGAGATTCAGCAAACTTATCCAGACATGTGGCAACGGATTACGACACGCAAAGCCTATTTAAAGGAGACATTAAAGATTGACTTACCAACGGAGGTTTTACCAATGTCTAATTTAGTTGGTTACTTACGGCCTTTTTATTTAGCTAAAGACAAAGCTTTGTGTGTAGAAAAACCAGCTCCTAAATGAGTAGGCTCCTTTTTTGAGTTTCTTTTGGGCCTTATTTATAATCAATATAGCGAAGGAAGAACACCAGAAGAGAGGCGTGATGGTAAATGCACTATCCTGAACATCTGAAACAAGCAGTTTTAGCTAAAGCAAAAGACTTACCATTAGAAGGTTTTGTGGAAGGGCAAGGTCCGCAACAGCCAAAAGTGATGTTGATTGGGGAAGCCCCTGGAAAAGAAGAAATTAAAGAAAACGTACCATTTATAGGGCGTTCAGGTCAATTGTTGATGGAACAATTACAACAAGTTGGCTTAAGTCGTGAAACGGTGTATATCACCAGTGCGGTTAGGAGTCGGCCTTTTTCTGTAAAAACAAAACAGATTGCAAAAACGGGAGAAAGAGTAACCAAGTTTCCTAATCGAACGCCAACCAAAGAAGAAATCAAAATTTTTGCGCCTTTGCTTGATTGGGAAATCGCTGTTTGCCAACCTGAACTAATTTTGACACTGGGGAATATTGGGTTGCAACGACTTTTAGGACCAAAGCCAACAATCACTGCAGTGCACGGAACGGTCATTCAGTCGCCCATTCAAACATTTGATGAGCAATCCCAAAACTATCATTGGACGCAGAAAACCTATCAAATCATTCCACTCTTCCATCCAGCGGCTGTCTTTTATAATTATCGTTTAAAAGAAGTCGTGAAAGAAGATTGGCAAGTGGTTCAAAAACAACTGCAACTGCTTAAGAAAGTTTAAAATGAGAAAAATAGAAGGATGGTTGTTTTTTCGAAGAGAGAATGCTACCCTAGAAGTATCAATAAATAGACAGATTATTTAATCGCTGGGTTGAATAATTGAAGGATTCTGATTTTTGCGTAAGCCTTGAAGCAAAAAGAATGAGTCCTTTTTTTGTTAGAAGGAGATTTGGGTATGGAGCAAACACAGCAAAACCATTTTACTGCGTTGTTTTATAAAAATGTTCTGTTAGGAATTTTAAGTATGGCGGCGCAATCAATTTTTATTTTGGCGGACACATTTTTCATTGCAAATGGGATTGGCACCGAGGCGTTGGCGGGGCTTAACATTGTCTTACCACTCGTTAATATTATTAATGGATTAGGTTGGATGTTTGGCGTTGGCGGCGCTACGTTGTTTTCGACCACGGTTGCGCAAAAAGAAATCAAAAAAGCCAATCAGTATTTTAGTTTAACGATTGGGTTAGTTTTCGTTATAGGGAGTCTCTTTACTTTAGTGAGCTTGATTTTTTCCGATCAAATTATTCGGGGACTTCAGGGGACCGGTGTCTTGTTTGGTTTGGCAAAGGAATATTATATGATTTACCTTAGCTGTTCATTATTATTTATTTTAAACAATTGCCTGATTACTTTTTTAAGAAATGACCATAATCCTCGTTTGGCAACGATTGCTTTTGTCAGTGGGGGAATTGTCAATATTATTTTGGATTATGTCTTTATTTATCAATTTGGGTGGGGCATGGCAGGCGCGGCCATTGCAACGGTGATGTCACCGTTAACAAGCTTAATCCTGATTACGTTGCATAAGTGGTCGCCGCAACGAGTTTTACGTTTTGAAAAGTTTAAAGTGAAATTTCAGGATGTTCGAGAAATTATGTCGATTGGTTTTTCTTCCTTTTTAAATGAATTTTCTTCGGCCTTTGTCATGTTTTTATTTAATATTGTTTTGTTAAACTTAGTTGGTCATGTGGCGATTTCAGCTTATGCGATTGTTGCCAATCTCAATATTATTGTGATTGCCATTTTTACAGGGATTGGGCAAGGGGCGCAACCATTACTCAGCCGATACTATGGTTTAGGGGAAACGAAGGTGTTGCGTAAATTTGTTAAACTTAGCTTTATTACGTATTTGGTTGCCGGCTTCCTGTTCTTTTTAATCAGTCAAGTGTTTACGGGACAAATTATTGAGGTCTTTAATAGCGAAGGGAACGACCAGTTGGCGCAAATTGCTAGGACAGCCATCCGCTTATATGCGATTTCTTTCTTGTTTACAGGATTGAATTTTATGGGGATTTATTACTTTTCGGCAGTTCGTAAACCGAAAATGGCGCTAATGATTTCCTCTTTGCGTGGGTTCTTTTTAATTGTGCCAGTTTTATTTATTTTGGTGAAATTACTAGGATTAACCGGTGTTTGGTTAGCCATGCCAGTAGTTGAATTTGTTACGTTTGGACTAATGCTTGTGGGCTACCTTGCATATCGAAACTATTTGAAAAAAAGAGAAGCAGTAACCTGATGTTGGTTACTGCTTCTTTTTTGCTTAGTTTACATAGTTTTCAGTTAAAGTCATGAATTGTTCCACATCTTTTAGTACTTGATCAATGCCAGCTTGCCAGAAATCAGGTTTTGTTAAGTCAACATTTAAATGTTTTTTCGCTAATTCTTCGCTTGTCATCGAAGCAGTGTCTCTTAATAACGCAATGTATTGGTCTTCAAACGAGCTGCCTTGTTGATTGGCATACGCATAGATACCCATGCTGAATAGATAGCCAAAAGTATATGGGAAATTATAGAAAGGCACATCATCAATAAAGAAGTGCAATTTGCTCGCCCAGAAATGAGGATGATAACTGCCAAGACTATCTTTGTAGCTTTCTTTTTGCGCCGCTAACATTAATTCAGTAATATCTTCTTCCGCTACTAAACCTTTTTGGCGCGCTTGATAAAAATTATTTTCAAAGATAAAACGCGCATGAATGTTCATAAACATGGCAATGGCATTTTGCATTTTTGTGTCTAAAAGGTTAATCTTTTCAACGTCTGATTTGGCCTCTTTTAAGGTGGCGTCAGCAACAATCAATTCTGCAAAGGTACTAGCTGTTTCTGCTACGTTCATGGCATACTCTCGATTCAATGAAGGTAAATCCCACATCACGCTACTATGGAAAGCGTGACCTAATTCATGGGCTAAAGTAGCTACTTCGTTGATTGAATTGCCAAAGGTCATGAAAATCCGCGACTCTTGTGTTTCAGGTAATTCTGTACAATAACCCCCAGGACGTTTGCCTGGACGATCTTCAGCTTCAATCCAACTTTTTTCAAAAGCCATTTGGGCAAAATCGGCCATTTTCGGACTGAATTTACGGAAATTTTCTAAAATAAAGGCAGCGGCTTGATCAAAGGAATACGTTTTTTCTTCTAAATCACCTAAAATAATTGGCGCATCTTGGTCTTGCCAATCCATTTTTTCTTTGCCGAATAATTGTGCTTTGCGCGTTAGAAAGTCGACGAATGGTTGTTTATTTTTTTGGATGGTTTCCCACATAACTGTTAATGTTTCTTGACTCATTCGATTATAGTTTAAGGGATTTTCTAAATAATCTGTAGTGCCATGCAATTTGTAATCAGATAAACGGAACCCATCTAAGTGATTTAGGGTGTCTGCTAAAATTGAAGCTTTGCTACTCCAAGCTTTCTCCCAGGCTGTAAACAAACGTTGACGAACCTCTTTGTCAGGATCTCCCATCATGCGGTTAAAGGCTTGGCCTGCAGATAGTTCTGTCACAGAGCCATCTTTTTCTTCAAAAGGAATCACGATGGAAGCAACAATCGTATCGTAATGTGTACTCCAAGCATTTAATCCATCTAGAGAAAGCGTATTGATGATATTTTCTTCTTGTTCGGAAAGCAGTTTTTTTCCATCACGGCGTAATTCATTTAAGCGAAAAGCCATTGTTTTGAACGGTTCTTCGGCTAACAGGGCTTGCCAATGTTCTGCTGAAATCTCGGTGATTTTTTTAGTAAAAATGGTTTCAGCTAATTGAATCGCTGGCAACAGATTGTATAAATCGCCTGATAAAATTTTGGCCTTGGTATCATTAGTATTAGCAGAAATTAAAGCAGTTAAAAAACTATTACATTGTGAAAAGCCATTTGAGATTTTCCCTTGTAACGTTAAGATTTCAGCAAATTGTTCTTTGCCTTGGGCACTTTCTGGTGTCCATTCTGTGATTAATTGATGGTACTCTTTTGTCTGTTCGGTTAATTGAGTCATTCGTTGGCTAAGTTCTTTGGACTCGCTCCCATTGGGGAAAATACTGTCTAAATCCCATGTAATAGAATAGGTCATATCCAATCCTTCTTTCATTTTTTTCTTTTCAGTATATCATAAGACCTAAGAGAAGTTGTTTCTTTTTCCCTCGAAACCGACTATAATAAAAAAGAATTTTCCGTGGCAGGCACGGGGCAACTTGAAACCAAGAAAAGAGGATTATATGAAAAATTATTTGAAAGATAGTAATTTATATTTAGTCATTGCGTTTGTTATTATGGCCATTTTATTTTTCAGTTCATCACAGACATATGAACAGCAATCACAAGTTGGTCTTTTAGATAAACTTCTGAGCAGTCATCCTTTTGAAGAACAATTAAAAAACATTTCTTTTCAATATGCTGGCAGTGAAGTAAGCATTCAAGCTAGTGGTTATAGTAAATTTGTTGAATTTTTTATTCGTAAGGGAGCCCATTTTGGTACGTATTTTCTATTAGGTGGTAGTTGGTTTATTGGATTAGTGCCAAGAATCAAAGGCCTGTTTTTAACAGCTGTTGTTTCCTGGCTAGCTGCTACTGGCTATGCAGGTTTAGATGAATTTCATCAAATGATCACGGGCGGAAGGACCCCTCTTTTTCAAGATGTTATGTTGGATGCCATGGGTGCTTTGACAGCCATCGTTATTTGTTTGGTGGTTCATGGTTTGAAGAAAAATAAAAAAAGAAGACGCTAATTTAGAAGAGCTTCGTTTATTCGTCAGAACGGTGGGTAAGCGAGGGTCTTTTTTTGGTAGCGCTTGTTCCTAACTGAAAAGAAGAGTAGAATAAAGGAGAATAGTAACGAAAAGTCAGGAGGAATCAAGGATGTCAGGACACAGCAAATGGAGCAACATTCAAGGGCGTAAAAATGCGCAAGATGCCAAACGTGGGAAAATTTTCCAAAAAGTTTCAAGAGAAATCTATATGGCGGCAAAAGCAGGTGGCCCTGACCCCGCAATGAATCCTGCTTTACGTTTAGCAGTCGATAAAGCTAAGTCAGCGAATATGCCCAATGATAATATTGCGCGCGCCATAAAAAAAGCCAGTAGTGCTGGTGAAGGGGAACATTATGACGAGGTAACTTATGAAGGATACGGGCCAGGTGGCGTGGCAGTTTTAGTTCATGCACTAACAGATAACCGCAACCGAACGGCCACCAATGTTCGCGTCGCGTTTACTCGAAATGGTGGCTCTTTAGGTGAAACGGGTTCGGTGAATTATATGTTTGATCGTAAAGGCTATATTGTCATTAAGAGAGAAGATCATGCAATTGAGGAAGACGACATGCTAGAAGTCGTTTTGGAAGCAGGCGGCGAGGATTTAGAAACATCACCAGAAGTATTTGAAATTTACACAGCACCAGAAGATTTTACAGCGGTTCGCGATGCTTTAGAACAAGCAGGTTATTCATTAGCACAAGCTGAATTAACAATGGTTCCGCAAACCTTACTAACCTTGAACGATGAACAAAAAGCGCAATTAGAGCGTTTGGTTGACAAGTTAGAAGACGATGATGATGTGTCAGAAGTATTTACCTCTGCAGAAAATCTATAAAATAAAGGGATGCTTGGCATCCTTTTATTCATAAAATGAAAGCGGATACAGAATGGAGGGCATTTTGAAAAAGAGAATTTGTTTACAAGCAATCAGGGAAGAAGCGGAAGCCTATTATCGTAACGGTGATTTTTATTGCTCGGAAGCGATTGTGGCGACCATTCGGCAACACTTCGATGCGGAGATTCCCATTGAAGCTGTGGCCATGGCTTCTGGGTTTCCTGTAGGTGTTGGAGGAGCGAAGTGTATTTGTGGTGCTCTTTCAGGCGGGGTTATGTGTCTGGGCTACTTTTTTGGTCGGACAGAAGCCAAAGGAGAACAAGTAAATAAAACGATGGCTTTAGCCAACGAATTGCATCAAAGTTTTCGACAAAAGCATCGAGTGGTTTGCTGCAGTATTTTGACAAGTAAAATGACGATGGGTTCACCTGAGCATATGGAACAATGCATTGGCTTTACTGGAGAAATCGCTGAAACAACCGCAAAAATTATTGCACGAGAACTTGCTTACGAATTAGTCTAGTAAAAAATGAGAGAGGAGCAACCAGATTCATTCACCTGAATCTGGTTGCTCCTCTCTCATTTAATGCGTAATCAATTAACCAAGTACTTTTTCATAAGCTTCCACTTGAGATAAGACACGTTGGAGCTGTAATTCATTTTCAATATAGTTGATTGAATTACCTAAATCTTCTTGGCGGTTTGTTTCTAAACGATCGACTTCTTTTTTTGCTTCGTTCAATAAGTGTAGAACTTCTTCCTTAGATAACATGTACTCACCTCCTTGCGCAGTTCATCTACTATTAGTGTACTCCTTTTTTTCAAAAAAGGGCAATAATAGGATATTAAAAAACAAAAATAGCGGTCCTAACCGCTATTTTTGTTTACTCATGGCGTTGTTGTGCTAAAATCGCTTCGATTCGTTCTCTTTGATCTGCCAAAAAGTGAGGCAAATAAAGGGGGATTTCATCAAAGTTTGAGCTTTGATTTTCATAGGCTTCGGCATCTAGCAGGCCTTTTTGTGTGGCTACTTCAAATAACAAGTGGTTCGGTTCTCTAAAATACAATGATTTGAAAAATTCGCGGTCTTTAACTCCTGAGTTTGTAAAATTCTTTTCCTCTAACAGGCTATCAACTTGCGTTAATTCTTGCGTATCTTCCACCCCAAAGGCGACGTGATGAACGCCACCAATTCCTTCAATGGCAAGCGGATTGGTACGGTCATCAATGATGTGCACCTCTTGATAAAACTGTGGATGATGATTTTCCAGAACGGTTACTTCATGCGCAGTTTCAAAAAAAGGTACTGTTTCTTTTTCATGCCAATGTAAATAATCCACTAAAGGTTGTTTGGTAGCTGCGGCATATTGGACGCGTAATTGAATTGCATCAATGCCTAAAATTGCATGTTCTACTGGAATTTCAGAATGCTCAGCTGGAAAATAATCTTCCGCATTTTCAAATTCACGTAACGGAACAAGCGCCATTTGCGTATTATCGGGCGCTTCAAAACGCAAAATTGGGTGTTGGTTAAATGTTTCCACACCATAGTGGCAGATACCCGCTTGCTCAAGACGTTCTGCCCAAAAATCCAAAGAGGCGCGCGTTGGTACTTTTAAAATAGTTCGTTCAATTGTATTTGTCCCAAAGGATTGATCTTGGCCATCATTCAATTCAAAAAAAGTTAATTCGGTACCTGTTCGTTGCTCATTATCTGAGAAAAACAAGTGATACATGGTGTGGTCATCTTGGTTGATCGTTTTCATTAGTAATTTTAATCCCAGTGTATTATGATAGAAGTCAAATGTAGGCTTTATCAATCGATTTAAAATAGAGATGTGATGAATTTGTGCATACATAGTAAAATTCCTTTCTTGGAGGTTTATTAAATGAAACAATTTTTTCAAAAAGGGTCGAAACCTAATCAATTAGTTGTCGCTTTCCATGGTACTGGTGGCAATGAATATCAATTATTAACGACCATCGCAACCCTTTATCCAGAAGCGAGTATTCTAAGTTACTTAGGGACAGAAGGTGTAGGCGAACAGCGACGCTTTTTTGCGCCATTAGTCAATGGAGCATTACCTCGTGCTAACTTTGATGAGCGAGTGACTGCGTTTCTAGAAGAAGTTTGGCAACCGCAAAAGTTATACGATGAAGTTATTTTTATAGGGTACTCTAACGGTGCCAATTTTATTTTAGGCCTGTTAGAAAAGAACCCGACTATTGCTAACACTGTTATTTTACTGCATCCAAGCAATTTAGGCTATCAATATGTATCTGGTGAGTTTGCGACAAAAGTGATTGTCACAACAGGGGCTCAGGATGAGTTGAGTATTCCGGGACAAGTTCTTTCTTTAGCTAATCAATTAAAGAAACATTTTCCAGTCGACTTTTTACTAGTGGATGGCGGTCATGGGTTATCGGAAGAAGAAGTAACGAAATTAAAAGAAGTTCTTTAAAAAACAAGCTGCAACCTTTGCTGATAAGTGGTTGCAGCTTGTTTTTTCATGTGTGTTTAAATGATTTAGTTCTTTTTATTAATGAAAGCTTCCGCAAGGGCAAAGTCTCCTGCGTAAGGTTCATCTACGCCGTTTACTTTTTGATAAAGGTCGGCGCCTTTACCAGCTAAGACAATCGCATCATCAGCCGTTGTGCTTAAAGATAATGCGTGAGCAATTGCTTCGCCACGATCTAAAACGGTGTAAACAGGCATTTCTTTGGTAATATGGGCTTGAATTTCTTGGCAAATTTTTGCTGGATCTTCACTGGCTGGGTCATCGGTTGTTAGGACTGCAACATCAGCCAATTCAGAAAGAACCCTACCAAAGTCTTTGCGGCGAGAAATCGCTTTGTCTCCCGTGCTACCGACAAGAACAATTAAGCGGCCGTCAGGATGTTCTTCACGGACAAAGGTTAAAAGATTCTTCAAACTGTCATAGTTATGAGCGTAATCAACATAGACGGTTGCACCATTGGTATTCGTTAAAGATTCCATCCGGCCAGGGACGGTGGTTGCTGCGATCCCTTGTTGACACTCTTCTTTTGAAGCTCCCACAAGGACACTAGCAATCGCCGCACTTAACGCATTACCTTTGTTAAAATCACCACCTAAACGAAGGTGATAAGAGCCGGCCAATCCTAACGCATCTGCAGGACTTTCAACGATAAAACGTAAGGAATCCTCTGAAGAAACAGCGAATGAATAGTCAACTTCTGAAGCTGGCTGACTGCCATAGACAATGGCAGGGACTTTTTGCTGTTGTGCAGTTTCTTTAAGTAATGGAAAATAATCAGCTTCGTGATTCAACACAATGACTTTAGAATGTGTAATCAATTGACGTTTGCAATAAAAGTAATCGTCAAAGGTTGGATGTTCAATTGGACTGATATGGTCGGGGGTAATGTTTAAAAAAATGCCGACATCAAAAAATAACTTGTAGACACGATTAGTTTTGTAGGCTTGGGAAGAAACTTCCATAATAAAATGAGTCATCCCGTTAGCAACAGCGGTTGCCATCATTCGATACAAGTCCAAAGATTCGGGTGTAGTCAAGGCAGATTTAAAGAATGTTTTGCCATCTAATGTCGAATTCATGGTAGAAAGCAAGGCTGTTTTTTGTTGTGTAGCAACATCTAAAATATATTTGGTGAAATAAGCCGCTGTTGTTTTACCTTTGGTTCCAGTAAAGCCAATCAGTTTTAATTTATTTTGTGGATAATCATAAAAAGCCATGCTTAACACAGCCATTGCTTTTTTTATGTCAGTCACGATAATTCCTAGTTGCGCTGGAACCTCATAAGGCACCTCAGAAACATAGATTTCTAGGCCGTCTTTTACAGCATTTTCTAAATAGATTTCTTTAAAGTTTAATCCTTTACAAAAAAAGAGTGTTTCTGCTGTTACGTCTCTCGAATCGTAAGAAAGAGCCGTTACTTCTCGTTGACCTAACGTGTCGGAAAGGGTCAAGTGCCAGCCTTCTGGTGAAATAAATTCTTTTAATAAATCTTCTTTTTCTAAGCAATCGCGAATTGCGAATAATGAAATCGTCACTTTTTTTGCCTCCAAACGTTTCAACGAAATTTCAAAACTGATGTCATTATAGCATTATTTTTCTTTTAAAAAAACCATCTCGTTAGCGTGAGAAAATCCATGAGAAATGTTAAAATAGGATAATTCTTCGAGAAAGTCGTTGCATATCCCAAGATGAACAATTAAAATAAAGAAAGCATACTCAAAGAATATTGGAGGACAAAATGATCAATCAACCAAATTCAGTTGATCAACCAATCCTGACGAACCAAGAAAAAATGGTCAAAGGCTCAGCTTGGATGACAGCTAGTAATATTATCTCCCGCATGTTAGGGGCGATTTACATCATCCCTTGGTACGCTTGGATGGGCGAGCACGGAAACGAAGCGAACAGTTTGTTTTCAATGGGGTATACGATTTATGCCTTATTCCTAATGATCTCTACCGCCGGAATTCCAGGTGCGATTGCCAAGCAGACCTCGCATTATAATTCATTGAACGAATATAAAATTAGTCGACAGCTCTTTTATCGTGCCTTACAACTAATGGGTGGTTTAGGTGTGGTTTTTGCTATTGTGATGTATTTGGCATCTCCGGCATTAGCAGCTTTGTCTGGCGGAGGTCCTGAATTAGTTCCAACGATGCGTTCATTAAGTTTAGCCGTTTTAGTTTTCCCAAGCATGAGTGTCATTCGCGGTTATTTCCAAGGAAATCAAGAAATGATGCCCTTTGCTTTATCACAAATTGTTGAACAAGTAGCACGAGTGTTTTACATGTTATTAACCGCTTTTATTATCATGAAAGTCTTTGAAGGTAATTACGTTACAGCGGTGACCCAAGCCACTTTTGCGGCATTTATTGGGATGCTCGCAAGTTTTGCGGTTTTAGGTTATTACATGTACAAACAAAAACCATTATTTGATTATTTAGAAGAACACAGCGCCAATGAACATGAAATTGCTCCAAAAGAGTTATTGATTGAAACTTTTAAAGAGGCGATTCCTTTTATCGTAGTTGGCTCAGGAGTGACTGTCTTTAAACTTGTCGATCAGTTTACTTTCTCAAACTTTATGCGTTTGTTTACGGATTATTCAGATACCCAATTACGAGAGCTTTTCGGTATTTTTAATGCCAATCCGGACAAATTAACCATGATTGTCGTGGCTTTAGCGACTTCGATTTCGGCTACTGGATTACCGTTAATTACAGAAGCGGTCACCTTAAAAAATCACCGTGAGTTAGCGCGTTTGATTAGTAATAATTTACAACTTTTTGTGTTTGTAATGTTGCCAGCAACGTTCGGTATGATTGTTTTAGCGCAACCACTATACACTGTTTTTTACATGCCAGATGCTTTAGGCACTTCTTTATTAGTGCAAGCTTGTTATGCTAGTTTATTCTTGGGCTTGTATATGTTAGTGTCAAATATGTTAATGGGGATGTATGAAAATCGTGACGCAATGCGTTATTTAGGAATTGGTTTAGCTGTGAAATTAATCGTGCAATTCCCCGCAATCCGTTTATTTGAAGTTTACGGTCCGTTATTAGCAACGATGATTGGCTTTACGGTTTCTTGCGTATTGATTCTAAGAAGAATTCGTCAAGTGACACGTTTTAATTACAAATTAACCTTACGGCGAACATTGTTAATGTTCTGTATTACAGTCATCATGATGATTATCGCTTTGATTTTCCGTCAGTTCCTGTATCTATTTTTAGATCCAACTAGACGTTTCCAAGCCTTCATTATCGTTGTAATTGTGGCTGCTGCAGGAGGCGCTTTTTATGGCTATTCGGTCTTGAAGATTCGCTTAGCTGATCGTTTATTAGGGAAAAATGCCGCAAAATTACGTGCAAAATTCAATATTAAATAATAGCTGATTGAACTCCTTTCAGCAGATTCTCTTAAGAGACAAGGCTTGAGACATCGATCGATTCGATTTATGTCCCAAGCTATTTTTTTAAAGGAAAGAGGAATGACGATGCGTTTAGATAAATTTTTAGCCGATGTTGGTATCGGTAGTCGTAAAGAAATCAAACAATTGTTAAAGAAAAAAGTCGTTACGGTGAATGGTGACGTCGTAAAAGAAGCCAAAACACAAGTAAATGAAGAAACAGATCAAATTGCCTTGATGGGAGAAATTCTTACGTATCAGAAATTCTTTTATTACATGTTGCATAAACCACAAGGTGTCATTTCTGCGACGGAAGATCAGCGAGATGAAACGGTAATTGACTTGTTAACTGATCAGGATTACCGTGCCGACTTGTTCCCAGTTGGTCGCTTGGATAAAGATACCGAAGGCTTGCTTCTATTAACAAATGATGGCCAGTTAGCGCATCAATTATTATCGCCTAAAAAGCATGTGGATAAAGAATATTTAGCTGAAGTTGAGGGACTTGTGACAGCGGAAGATTGTCAACTGTTTGCGCAAGGATTTGCCTTGAAAGATGGAGAAATGGTTAAACCAAGTCGCTTAGTCATTGAGACAATCAATGAGGAAGAAGGGACTTCCGTAGTCCGTTTAGTGATTCAAGAGGGAAAATTCCATCAAGTCAAACGGATGTTAGCCACTGTAGGCAAACCTGTGACGTATTTAAAACGATTACGAATGGGCGAACTATGGTTGGATGAAACGTTAGAACTAGGGGAATATCGGCCCTTAACAGAAGCCGAATTGCAACAACTACAACCTAAACAATCATACCTCAATTAAAATAAACAAAAACCCAGCCCTTTCTGCGGAAAAGATAAAAAATTTCTCGAAAAATAGTGTCGGGTTTCTTTCTTTTTCTGCATAAAATGGTATGATTGACTATGTAGAACTTTATGAATAGGAGTGACAACAAATGACAATTGATTGGACAAAAGAAGTCGAAGCACGTAAAGACGACTTATTAGAAGATTTACAAAACTTATTACGGATCAACAGTGAACGTGATGATGCACAAGCAACACCTGAAGCGCCCTTTGGACCTGGGCCAGTTGCTGGCTTAAAACACATGTTAGCGTATGGTGAACGTGATGGCTTTACGGTGAAAAATGTCGACAATTACGCTGGACATATTGAATATGGTGAAGGCGACGAAACATTAGGAATTTTTGGTCATATGGACGTTGTTCCTGCTGGTGATGGTTGGGAAACAGATCCTTATGAACCAGTCATTAAAGATGGCAAAATTTATGCACGTGGCGCAAGCGATGATAAAGGCCCAAGTATGGCTGCTTATTACGCAATGAAAATTATCAAAGAATTAGGCTTACCCGTGTCTAAAAAAATTCGTTTCGTAGTAGGAAGTGACGAAGAAAGCGGCTGGGGCGATATGGATTACTATTTCCAACATGAAGAAGCGCCAGACTTTGGTTTCTCACCAGATGCTGAGTTCCCAATTATTAATGGGGAAAAAGGAAATGTGACTATTCGTTTAACTTTCCGAGGCGGTAACGGCGCTGATTATAAATTAGAAAGCTTCAAATCTGGCTTACGTGAAAACATGGTTCCGGGAACAGCAGATGCTGTTGTAACGGCTGCTTCAGCAGACGAAGCGGCTTCACTAGCTGCTAGCTTTGAAACATTCATCAAACAAGAAGCAAAAATTTCAGGTAACGCAGAACTTTCAGATAAAACAGTGACTTTCCATGTAGTTGGTAAAGGTGCTCACGGTGCTAGCCCACAATCTGGAATTAACGCAGCGACTTTCTTGGCAACTTTCTTAAATGATTACAGCTTTGCAGAAGGCGCATATAGCTTTATTAATACCATTGCTGAATTTATCCATGAAGATTTTTATGGTGAAAAATTAGGCGTGGCTTTTGAAGACGAAAAAATGGGTAAATTGACAATGAACGCTGGGATTGTTAACTTTGATCCAGAAAACCCTGAAAATAGCTTAGTAACATTAAACTTCCGCTATCCAAAAGGAACTTCAGCAGAAGAATTACAAGCAAAAGTTCAAGCAACAGTCGGTGAAACGGTCACTGCAACACAAGGAGATCGCAACCAAGAACCGCATTATGTACCAGTTGATGATCCATTGGTGGCAACGTTACTACAAGTTTACGAAGACCATACAGGCGAAAAAGGCCAAGAACAAATCATTGGTGGCGGTACTTATGGCCGCTTATTAAAACGTGGTGTTGCCTATGGCGCAATGTTCCCTGGCTACACAGACACAATGCACCAAGCCAACGAATTTATGGAATTAGATGACTTATTCCGAGCAGCTGCTATTTATGCAGATGCGATTTATCGTTTAGCGAAGTAAATTAAAAAAGCTGTTTTCGATTTTCGAAAACAGCTTTTTTTTGCAATTTTTGCCTTTTAAAAACCCAAAATCAGAACTGTCAATTTACTGAAAATTTCTTGCAAATCAAGGGATCCCACGATACGATAAATAGGAGAAAACGCAATGAGTGAAACACTTATTGTTAACTATTTAATCAAAGGACGTGTGAAGATGAACGTAGAAGAATTAGTTCAAAAAGCAAAAGATTTAATTGGAGAAGGCAACGTGGAACATGCGCAACAATTCATTGAAGAACATAAAGATGAATTAGGCGAACACTATCATAAAATTACAGCGCTGTTAGCTGATACAACGACCGATGGTTTGTTTGATAAAATTAAAGGATTGTTTCAATAGTTGAAAAAAATCTGAGATAAAAGTGTTTAGCTCCAAAAACCAAGTAGGTACGATGATTTCATCTGTTCATGCTTCACAGTGAAACATTGCAACTTTCGCCGTTTAACAGTTTTTGAGCGTGGAGCAAAAATCCAAAGTGATTTTTGTCCCACGCTCTTCTTTTTTTATTTAACTTTTAACCATTGTTTTGGCAACACATACGCAATTGGATTAAAAAGATAATCCGCTCCGCGTTTCACCACAGGCATATTCGTAATAGCTAAAATGAAGAGGGCTAAGAAGAAAAGTGCCAGGATTCGGAAAGTAAACCATTCTTTAAAGAGTGTGTCTAATTGTAAACCACTTTCCAACAGAATAATTAAGGGCATATGCAAGAGATAAGGGTAGAGGGTATCTTTTCCTAGGGCGCTTAAAGGTAACTTTCGTTTCGGCAATAATGCAAACCAAGAAAGAGACACCAATGCTGCAGCAACGTAAAAGAACAGCTGAATGAAACTACTGTATTCAAAGGCCGGACTAATTTCAGCGTAGGAAGCCCAACCAGTTAAGAAGCCCCAAAATTTCGTTGCCAATGACCATTGACTATTTACAAATAAAAAGGAGCTTAAAATTACACCTATCGCTGCCCATTTGACTTTGCGATGATCTAAAAAGGTTTGCAGCTTTTGAATATCCATTAAGTAGCCACAATAAAAGAAAGGGAAGAAGCCCAGAGTCCGTCCTAAAGACAAGAAACCTTCCACAGGTAAATAGCCTGAGGCGCAGCCGATAACAATGATGATTGGCAACATGATTTTCGGCTGAACGCGCTGAAGAAAGATGGTAATTAAGTAGAAACTTGCTAAGGAAAGTAAGTACCAAGGAACGCCTGTTTCGTTCAGTAAATCAAAATTCATTTTATTTGCAAAGGCGAAATTAGCAAGCGTAATCAACAACTTCGCTAAGAGATAAAGCCAAACAAAGGAAAGTAAGCGTAGATATTTTCGTTGTTTAATGGCATGTTTACTAAAGAGTCCAGAGACAAAAATAAAGGCTGGCATATGGAATGAATAGATCCAAAAGTTGATCGTTTCCATGAGTCGTGAAGGAGAAGCTTCACGATCTAAAATATGCCCAAGAATCACTAAGAAAATTAAAAAAAGTTTCACGTTGTCCCATTTATAAATTCGCTTGTCGTTTTCCATAACGATCACTCCTTTTAGTAGAAAACAGTTCACTTTTGTTTAAGGCAGAAGAGGACAATTTTTCCATTCATTGAGTAGATAATTGTAGATACGAACCGGCAGCCGTTAAATGAGCCCCACATACTTGCGCTTAAAACAAAAAATTAGGCAGGATGTTAGTCTTAAATTATACTGAAAGAGTGACGATCCTCCAAAGATTTTGTTTATTAAGAAGTGAAAGATGCGGTGAAAATAAATGATAAAATTTCAAAATGTTTCAAAAGTATATCAAGAAAATGCTGTTTTGTCCGATGTGAATTTAACAATCCAACAAGGCGAATTTTTTGTATTAGTAGGGCCGAGTGGTAGTGGAAAAACGACGACTTTGAAAATGATTAATCGGCTCATTGAGCCAACGACAGGTGAAGTGGCTCTCAATGAACAAGCGGTAACCAATTATCCTTTACGTGAATTACGACTAAAAATTGGCTATGTTCTTCAGCAAATTGCCTTATTTCCTAACTTAACCGTGGCGGAAAATATTGAGTTGATTCCTGAAATGAAAAAATGGCCCAAAGAGCAACGCAGAGAGCGAACCATTGAACTATTGAAAAAAGTTCAGCTGGATCCTGAGGAATATCTGCATCGTAAGCCAGCAGCGCTTTCAGGAGGCGAACAACAACGTATCGGAATTTTACGCGCCATTGCAGCTGAACCAGAAGTGATTTTAATGGATGAACCTTTTAGCGCGCTAGATCCAATTTCAAGACATCATCTTCAACGTTTGGTGAAAGAACTTCATCAGGAATTAGCGAGTACCATTGTTTTTGTAACCCATGATATGAATGAAGCTTTATTGTTAGGTGAGCGCATCTGTATTATGGACGCTGGCAAAATTATTCAAGTCGATACGCCAGAAGCCATTCAAAAACATCCGAAAAATAATTTTGTCGGTCAATTTTTCAAACAATCTTCGCCAGAACTAGCGAACTATTGTGGCGCTGACTTGACTGCATTTTTAGAAGCCGCAGATGAGACGATTGAGCCAGTGCCGACTGTTTTCATGGAAACCAATTTAAAAGAGATTGTCCAACTCATTAATGCGCAAGAGAAAGCAAATTTAGTAGAAAAACAACAAGTTTTAGGGTGTATCACCTCAAAAACGATTACTCGTTTTATGGAACAACTGTTGGAAAGCGAGGGACAGTAGATGCAAGCACTGATTGAAACTTTTTTCGCTCGAAAAGAAGAATATCTGCAAGCGTTAATCGAGCATATGCAATTGTCCTTTATTTCGTTATTATTCGCTGCATTGATTGCCATTCCTTTAGCCATTTATTTAACGAGTCATCGCAAGTTAGCGGAAAGTCTGTTACAAGTGACTGGGATTTTCCAAACCATCCCTTCTTTAGCTTTGCTAGGCTTATTGATTCCGTTAATTGGTATTGGTCGACCACCGGCAATTGTTGCGCTAGTGATTTATGCCTTATTCCCAATTTTACAAAATACCTATACTGGTTTGACGGAAATTGATCCTTCGTTAGAAGAAGCCGCAGAAGCATTTGGTATGAGTAAAAAAGAAAAACTGTTTAAGTTTGAGTTACAAATGGCGTTACCATTTATTATTTCTGGGATTCGAACGGCTACCGTTTTAATTATTGGTACGGCCACGTTGGCGGCGTTAATTGGAGCAGGTGGTCTAGGGACCTTCATTTTATTAGGAATTGATCGAAATAATTTATCGTTGATTTTTATTGGAGCCCTTTCATCGGCTGCACTAGCAGTCTTGTTTAATTATGGAATTCATTGGTTGGAAAAAGCGAATGGGCGGCGACTAATCATTGGCGGTACTATTTTAGGCCTTTTGTTAGGTGGTTCATTTTTCTGGAATCAACAAACTTCTTCAAAGGAAAAACAGCTGACAATTGCTGGCAAATTAGGAGCGGAACCAGATATTATTATTAATATGTATAAAGCCTTAATTGAAGAAAATAGCGACATTCAGGTGACGTTAAAGCCAAACTTTGGCAAGACTACTTTTTTATATAATGCCTTGAAATCAGATGAAATCGATCTTTATCCGGAATTTACAGGAACAGTGATCGAAACCTTTTTAAAAAATCCTCCTCAGCTAGACAATCAACCTCAAGTAGTCTATGAAGCGGCACGCGCTGGCTTGAAAAAACAAGAAAACCTTACTTTGCTGAAACCGATGCGCTATGAAAATACGTATGCCGTCGCAGTTAAGCGCTCATTTGCAAAAGCGCATCAATTAAAAACGATTAGTGATTTACAGAAAATTAGCAATCAGTTGAAAGCAGGTTTTACGTTAGAATTTATTGATCGGCAAGATGGTTATAAGGGATTACAAGAAAAATATCATTTAAATCTGAATGTCCAATCGATGGAACCGGCATTACGCTATCAAGCGATTAATAATGGTGAGGTAAATGTGATTGATGCCTATTCAACGGATAGTGAATTGAGACAATACGATTTAGTAACGTTAGAAGATGATCAAGCACTATTTCCGCCTTATCAAGGAGCACCACTTATTAAAACAGCAACGTTGGAAAAATATCCAGAATTAGCAGAAATATTGAATAAATTGGCAGGAAAAATTAGCGAAGAAGAAATGAGTGAAATGAATTATCAAGTCAATGTGGAGGGGCAAGATCCTAGCATAGTGGCGAAAGACTATTTAAAAGAAAAGAATCTTCTTAAATAAGTATTTTTTACTGAAAAAGACTGGTATATAAACATTTATCCAGTCTTTTTCAGATAAATAAAGAGTTTAATGTGAAAAGTACCTGTATTTTTACTCATTTTTGGATATAATAAAAGAAATGAATGGAGAGGAGTGGTCTATATGAAAAAAGCAGAACGTCAACGTTTGATTAAACAATTAATTATGCAACAAGAAATTGAAACACAAGATGAATTAATCACTCGTTTGGAAGAACTTGGCGTCCGAGCCACTCAAGCGACTGTTTCAAGAGATATCCGTGAAATGAGTATTGTTAAAACACATGGTGCAGATGGTCGTGTCAAATATGCAATTTTTTCTCAAGCACAAGGCACAAGCAGTGAAGAGAAATTACGAGAATCAGTGAAAGATTCAGTTGTTCGAATGGAGCGAGTACAATTTATTGTCATCTTGCATACAGAGATGGGAAATGCCGATGTGGTGAGTAACTTTTTAGATGAAGTAGCTTATCCGGAAGTGGCGGGTACAGTGGCTGGTGCGGATACGATTATTGTGATTACACGTTCAGAAGAGGATGCGGAACACTTTATCGAACGCATCGAAAATATGATTTTTTAAAATTGAAAGTATCAATAGAAGGGAGTTTTTTTCTTGGTAGAATTGAAAGCGCTACAAAATGGTTCGGATATTCGGGGAATTGCTTTGGATACGGAAGAGCAAACTGCAACATTAACCGCAACAGCAGTAGCCGAGATTGCGGTGGGCGTGGTTCGTTGGTTACAGGATAAAAAACAGCTGCCACGAAAGGCACAACAGCGCCTGACAATTGCAATCGGACATGATAGTCGTCTAACGGCGGAGCCGATTAAGCAAGCATTAGTAGATACGTTTCTTTCATTAGGTATTCAGGTGATTGACGTTGGTTTAGCTACGACGCCTGCTATGTTTATGGCTACTCAATTTCCAACGCTTCAATGTGATGCAGCGATTATGATTACAGCTAGCCATTTGCCTTACTATTTTAATGGCTTGAAGTTCTTCACAGCAGAAGGTGGAGCAGAAAAAGAAGATATTCGGTATATTTTATCTCATACTGATCCGCTGACAGCCAATGAAAATGGCACACTGATGAAGCAAGAGTTACTGCCAATTTATGCGGAGCATTTGGTGGAAAAAATCCGCCAAGGAATTCATTCGCTAGAAGAGAAACCTTTACAGGGCTTTCGAATTATCGTTGATGCGGGTAATGGGGCTGGGGGCTTCTTTGCGGAGCAGGTTCTTCAAGTTTTGGGCGCTGATACGACGGGATCACAGTTTTTAGAACCAGATGGGCATTTTCCTAATCATGTACCTAATCCAGATAATTCTGAAGCAATGAAAAGTATTCAAACAGCTGTTTTAGCTAATCAGGCAGATTTGGGCATTATTTTTGATACAGATGTAGATCGTTCGGCTGTGGTGGACCAATCAGGTGAGGTACTAAACCGAAATAATTTAATTGCTGTTTTAGCGGCAATCGTTTTAAAAGAAGCGCCTGGTAGTTATATTGTGACAAATTCGCCAACCTCAAGTCATTTAAAAACATTTATTGAAGAAAAAGGCGGCCAACAGATTCGTTATATTTCTGGTTACCGAAATGTCATTAATAAAATGATTGAATTGAATCATGGGGGCTTTCAGACACCGTTAGCCATTGAAACCAGTGGTCATGCAGCGTTTCAAGAAAACTACAATCTGGATGATGGTGCATATGTCGTGGCGAAAATTTTAATGTTGTTACCAGAATTGAAACAAAACAATCAAACGTTAGGAGATCTGATTGCTACATTGAAGCAACCGGCAGAAACCAACGAATTTCGCTTCAAAATTACTGCGGAGGATGTTACTTGTTATGGGCAACAAGTCTTGCGAGACTTTGAATTGTTTGTAGAAAATCAAGCAGACTTTGCTGTGGACCGTGAAAACCAAGAAGGTGTTCGGGGAAACGTGTCTGGTCAATATGGCAGTGGGTGGTTTTTGCTACGCTTAAGTCTGCATGAACCGTTGCTTGTTCTTCAGGTAGAGAATGACCAAAGCGATAAAAATGCGTGTGTCATCGAAAAAATTGCCACTTTTTTACAAAAATACGAGGAAATAGATAGTCAGCAAATAGAAAAATAATCTAGGAATTAAAGGTGTTCTTATGGAAAATGTCTTAAAAGGAAAACACGTTGGCTTTTCTCATTTTAGAGAAGAATATATCGAACATATTGCAAAACAGCAATGGGATAATGAATTGCTTCGGCATTTGAGCTGGGATGCTTTACATCCGTGGGGGCTTGAAGAATGGAAAGATTTCACAATTAATAAAGGAGAAGATGATCGATTTCTATTTGCTATTTTAGAAAATACGACAGAGGAATTTATTGGTTGGGTTTCGTTGTCTGATGTACAGTTGAAAAATAGAGGGGCCAATTTAGGGATTGCTATTTTACAAAAAGAGCAACGTGGTCAAGGATATGGCTTTGAGGCGGTGTCTTTAATTTGTAAATTTGCTTTTTATGAATTGGGCTTGCACAAAATCAGATTAGCTGTCAATAGTAACAATCAAAAAGCGATTCATGTTTATGAAAAAGTAGGCTTCAAAAAAGAAGAAATTGATAGAGAAGCGTTATTTCAAGATGGCCAATGGCTGGATATCTACAATTACGGAATTTTACAAAAAGAGTGGCTACAAATGATTAAGGCTGAGAGTTAGCTCAGGAACTGTTTAACACCAAGACACTGAGCAAACGCAGATATGCCGTTCTCAGCAATGAATGTGCGGTAAAATAAAAAAGCAGAAGAAATCGGCGGTTACCGTCCGATTTCTTCTATTTTTTTACCATAGGCCAGGCGCTGCAGTCACAACGATTTGTTTTTTTGTAAACGGATGGAGTAAATGAAGTTGTGAAGCATGGAGCATTAAACGAGCTGCCTGCGATTTTGGGTTGTATAACGGATCACCAATAATTGGATGCCCTTCGCTAGCTAAATGGACCCGAATTTGGTGCGTCCGACCTGTTTCTAAAACACAGGTAACTGCGGTTTGATTGTTAGAAAGAGCTTGGACCACTTGGACATGTGTAATCGCTGAATCCCCTTTTTGAGGATCAATCCGTCGTTTCCGGCGATCATGTCGATCTCGACCAATCGGCTGATTGATTGTCTGCTCTTTTTGGTTAAAGTGACCAGCCACAATCGCTTGATATTGGCGGTAAATTTGTTTTGTTTCTAATAAACGCCCTAAAATAGGTAAGACAAAAGGATTTTTAGCAAAGACAATCGCACCACTGGTTTCTTTATCTAATCGATGAACGACATAAGGGACCTGATTTTTCTCGGCTAAATAGGCAGCAACATGATTTAACAAGGTGTCTGTTTCCTGTGGCTGATTTGGATGGGTTTTAATGCCATAAGGTTTATTTACAATCATTAAATGTTCATCTTCATATAAAACCTTCACATGCGTTGCTTCCCCCAAATGAATAGTGGGACGTACATAATCGGTTTCTTCAAACGTTAAGGTGACACAATCGCCAGCTTGGACTGGAAAATGAAAAGCAGCTGTTTCTCCATTGATTTTGACATTTTTTCGCGTGCGTAAAAAATGGCGCACTTTTCGAGGGACTAGCCACTCATTTTCTAATAGTTCTTTTACAGTCATTGTTGAAAAATTTTCAGGTAATCTCATTGAATATTCCACCAAATCCCACCTTTCACTGATTTGCTATTTAGTGTAACAAAGCTACTCAAAAGGTCAAGTCAGAACGGAAAAAAAGCTGAAATTTGTTAGAAAGGCAGTTCCTTGAGAGATTCTTAAACAAATTTACATAAAAAACGAAGAAAAGCATGATAGAATAGAGGCTAAATAAAGACTCGTTTCTAAACGTAAGCAATTATTTACCTCTAGTGAAGGCCATATTTCCTTTGCTACAGCGAAAAGACCATTGAAATTGTTTTTCAAGAATTTTTCATGCTTTAGGCCTAGGTCGTACCCGCAAGAATATGGTAGACTTAGCCAAGAAACGTAAACAGAGGGAGTACTATGGACAATCTTAAACAATTTTTTAGTAAAGTCAGTGTCGGATTACGTCATTTTTGGACGTGGATAAAGCCTTATTTAATACAATTCCATCAAGCCAGAAAGCGGATTTGGAAAAAGTATCAAATCAATAAAATTTTCTTGTTAATTGGTTTGGTAGTCGCTTTAGGTGCCAGTATTTATTTATTTTACTTAGCCAAGTCCGCAAACGTTGAGACCCTAAAATCGGGGCTAAGTGAATCAACACGTGTTTATGATGAATCAGGAGAGGAAGTCGGAAAATTATTCGGGCAAAAAGGAACTTTTGTGGAACTGGATAATATTTCTCCTTATATTCAAGACGCGGTTATTTCAACTGAAGATCGCGGATTTTATCAACATAAAGGGTATTCCATCAAAGGGATTGCTCGTGCGGTTGTTGGAAAATTGACCTTCGGGAAAATCGGTGGCGGTGGTGGCGGAAGTACAATTACGCAGCAATTAGCCAAAAATGCTTACTTAACGCAAGAGCAAACGTTAGATAGGAAAGCCAGAGAATTATTCTTAGCGATTGAAATCGAAAAGAAATATTCGAAAAAAGATATCTTAGCAATGTATTTAAATAATTCTTATTTTGGTAATGGTGTCTGGGGCGTGCAAGATGCAGCTCGTAAATACTTTGGCGTGGATGCGTCCCAAGTTACAGTGGGGGAAGCCGCAACGCTAGCGGGCATGTTAAAAGGGCCAGGAATCTATAACCCAATTGATTACATTGACAATGCCACAGCGCGACGGAATACCGTTTTACAACTTATGGTCGACAATAAAAAACTGTCTCAAGAAGAAGCCAATCAAGAAGCGAGTGTTAACTTAGCGAGTCTATTAAATGACACCTATGTTGGCGACGAAAATAGTTACAAATATCCATATTATTTTGATGCGGTAATTGATGAAGCGGTCAATCGTTATAAATTTAAAGAAGAAGATATTTTAAATAAAGGCTACAAGATTTACACTTCTTTAAATCAGGGGTATCAAGATGCGATGGATGCAACTTATAAAAATGATGCACTATTTCCACCCAATGCAGAAGATGGTGCCATGGTTCAGAGTGGTTCTGTAGCCATTGATCCGAAAACCGGCGGCGTGCAAGCACTGGTGGGCGGTCGAGGGGAACACGTTTATCGAGGCTTTAACTTTGCAACGCAAACAAAACGTTCACCAGGCTCGTCCTTAAAACCAATTTCTGTCTATACACCAGCTTTAGAGGCTGGCTATAAACCAGACTCTGTTTTAGAAGATAAACCACAAGATTATTATCCAGCGCAAAACTATAGCCGCACGTACAGTGGAGAAGTTCCTATGTACCAAGCCTTAGGAGAAAGCTTAAATTTACCAGCGGTATGGTTATTACATCAAATTGGTTTAGATAAAGGCTATGAAAAAACAGAGAAATTTGGCATTCCATTATCAGAAAAAGATCGGTACTATGGTTTAGCCCTTGGGGGATTACAAACGGGTGTTTCGCCACTAACTATGGCGGGAGCTTATAGTGCCTTTGCCAATGAAGGCTATAAAACTGAAACGCATTTAATTACAAAAATCGTCGACTCAACTGGCGCAATTGTAGTTGATAATACTAAAGTCAAGAAAGAACAAGTCATTACCAAAGATGTTGCAGACGGGATTACAAGTATGCTGCTAGGGGTCTTTAGTTCTGGGAGCGGGGTCAACGCACAACCAGCAGGCTACGTAATGGCTGGTAAAACAGGTACGACAGAAACCAACTTCGATAGTAGTAAAACGAACGATCAGTGGGTGATTGGTTATACACCAGAAGTTGTCATTGCTACTTGGCTAGGCTTCCAAGAAACCAGTAAAACCCATTATCTGGAAGGTAGTAGCGCCACATATGCTTCTCAGGTGTTCAACAGTCAAGCCAGTGGCATCTTGCCACAAGTCAAACAAGCACAATTTCCTGTCGCGGATGCTTATGCCACAGGTGGGAAAGTTGTTGATAGCAACGATAGTTTAACTGGTGGTGCCAATTCTAATTGGCGGGATAACTTAAAAGACTTTGGAAATTCTGTTCAAGACGGCGCTAGCAATTTCGGAGATACATTGAATGAAGTTGGGGGACAAATTAAAGACGGCGCAAAAAAAGTCAAAGACAAGATTGAAGGAATTTTCGGAGGCTTATTAGGAAATTAGTTGGGAAAACCTAAGAGAAATGGTACAATAAAGATGAAACTATTGAGAAAAGAGGGATTCCATTGAGTAACATTTATGATACAGCCAATCAGATTGAACGTGAACTACGTGAGTTAGACGAATTTAAAGCATTACAAGCAGCGTATGAAGAAGTAAAAGCAGACGAAGCAGCTTACACATTGTTTAAAGAATTCCAAGGATTCCAACAAGGACTACAAGAAAAACAAATGCGCGGCGAAGAATTCACGGATGAAGATGCTGAAAAAGCACAAAGCATTGCAACGAAAGTGCAAGAAACAGCAGTTATCAACGAATTAATGCAAAAAGAACAAGCGTTTAGCTTAGTTGTCAATGATTTAAACCGAATTATCATGACTCCTGTGCGTGATATGTATAACGATTAATTTACGTAATTGAACTCTGACAAGTTGTCTATAAGACAATTTGTCAGAGTTTTTCTTTTACTGAAAATAAAAAAACGAACAAATTTTCGTATGTTTTTACTGACCAAGCTGGCAGAAAATGATATGATAAAGGAAGGAGAAAAGGAGGGGAAACGATGAAACTATTGCATACAGCTGATTTACACATGGATCGGTCTTTTGAAGGGTTAACTGGGATCCCGACAGCCTTAGCGAAGCGCTTAAGAGAAGCTAATCAACAATTGTTAATGAATATCGTAACAGTTGCTATTCGAGAAGCGGTGGACTTGGTTATTTTTGCAGGAGATACGTTTCATCAAAGTCAGACCTCTATTTCAATGCAAGCCCAATTGATGGCCGCATTAGAACAGTTGAAACAAGCAGAAATCCCCGTGATTCTAACATTTGGGAATCATGATTACTATAAAAAAGACCGCTATTGGTTTTCTTTTCCAGACAATGTCTTTTTATTTGAAAAAGAAATGGTTGAGACACTGTATTTTGAAACGAAAGCGGGCGAACAAGTGGCTGTTTCAGGGTTTAGTTATGAGCATCCCTGGATTGATGAAAATAAAGCACTAGAATTTCCTATCAAACAAGCAGAATCTGACATTCATATTGGAATTTATCATGGAGACACCAGTCGGAAAGCGCAACAAAATTATGCTCCGTTTACATGGAAGGATTTAAAAGCCACTGGCTATAATTATTGGGCATTGGGCCACATTCATCAGCCGCAAATTGTTAGTGAACAACCGCTAATTGTTTATCCTGGAACACCTCAAGGACACACGAAAAAAGAACAGTCTTTACAAGGGGTTGCAGTGGTCACACTTTCCCAAAATCAAGCGACTGTTCAATTTGAAAAAGTCGCAGAAATAGATTGGACGAATGAAGAAGTATCTCTTGCGCAATGCCGTGACACCCAAAGCGTTTTGTCTTATCTTGAAACCAGTTTGCTGACGAAGTGGCATGCGCATCAGCAACAGCAATTGATGGCGTTGACACTGAAAGAAACGCAACATTTGGATGTGACCGTGGTGCAAGCCATTGTCAATGGTGAACTATTAAGCTACTTACAGCAGCAGCTTTTACAAAAAACGCAAGGTGATTTTTTTGTTTATCGCCTAATACTGCAAGCAGAGGAACCAACGAAAGAACCGATCTATTTAGCCGCTAGTCCCAACTTATTAACGGCATTAGAAAAAACATACTTAGATCCAGTTATTTTTGAAGATACCACCAAGGAATTGTTACGTTATCCAGAATTTGCTGGAATTTTTTCAATGGATGAGCAGTGGCGATTAGAGAGCTTGCGCCTAGCACATGAGCAAATTAATGAAGACTTTACTATTCAGGAGGACCCACTATGAAATTACTCGCAGTAGAGATTGTGGGCTTTGGAAAATGGCAACAACAGAAAATTACATTTGAATCTGGTAATCAATTGCTGTACGGCGCAAATGAAGTTGGCAAGTCCACATTGTATCAATTCATTCAAGCAATGCTGTTTGGGTTTCCCACAAAGGGTAAAAGAAAGCGCGATTACGCACCTAAAAATGGTGGCTCGTATGGTGGTCGTTTGTGGTTGGCACATCCTGTGTTTGGGGAAGTTCAAGTCGAGCGTTTTAAAGAAAAAAATAAAGGGCAAGCAATCATTTATTATCAACAACAAATGGGGGATGAAAAAACCTTACAGCAAATGTTACATCCGCTAACGAAAAAGTTATTTCAAGAGGTTTTTACTTTCCAACAAGAACAATTAATTACGAGTGACAAGTTGACAGAAGAGGAACTGCAAACATCCTTGTTAGCCATTGGTGTTTCTGGTAGTCAACAACTTTTGACTTACCGAAATGCGTACTTTAAAGAAGCACAAAAAATCTTTAAAGGCAAAGGGCAGCAGCCATTACTCAATCAGAAGTTGGCGGCTTATCAAGAACTAAAAGAGCAAATTCAAGAGAAAGAAGCGCAGCAACAAACTTTTCAACAATTAGAAGAAACGATTCGCGAAACAGAACAACAGCGAGTGACACTGCAACAGCAATTAAAAGAAACGCAACAGGACTTGTTACAGGTTGCGGAACAGCAACGTCACTTTCCCTTGTACGAAGAATGGCAGTCGCTACCTGAAGAAACAGAGAACGTTGTTTTAGTAAAAGAAGACCAAGTTCAATTAGAAGAAACCTTTCAAGAATATATGTACCTAGACAAAGAACGACAACGTTTGACCAAAGAGTTATCTCTTCAGTCAGAAGCGCTCGATGTTCCAGAAGGCTATGCTTTTTACCTAGAACAAGAAGCATTGATTCAACAATTGTTGAATCAACGCTATGATATGCAACAATTGATGACGGAATCGGAATGGATGACCCAAACCTTTGAGCAAAATCGTCAAGAAATGGTCCTTTTAGAGAACGAATGGTCATGGTCGCCTGAACGACCACCACAGCTTTTTTATGACAACGAAACCGTTCAAAAGTGGCGCCAACAACAAGTTGCGTATACGCAAGCTCTTCAAAAAGGCCAAGAACAGAAAGCATTCTTGGCTTCTCAAATTGAAAATCTGGAAGACCAGTTAACGGATTTTGAAAAAGCGCATGCCGCATTTTTTGGTGAAGCGACGCGTGCCCAAAAAGCGCAGAAAACAAGTCAGCCACTATGGTTATTGCTAGGAAGTATCCTTGCATTACTGGGTTTCTTTTTGCCAAGCCCTTTAAAATGGGGCCTAGTTCTCGTGGGAGTTAGTTTTATCGCGAAAGAAGTGCTTAGCTACGCCACTAGAAAAGAAGCTTCCTCTGATGAAGTGAAAGAAGAATGGCAGACGAAACTTTCGCAACTAGATTATTTAAATGAACAGTTCCAACAAGCGCTGAATCAAGAACGTGAGGCACAACTGAAAGTGGAACAACTTGAACAAGCAGTAGCGGAGCAAGCCCAACTTCATCAGTTAGGAAAAATGAATCAAATTGATACTTTAATGAATCAGCGAGAATTGATTACGCGCTATTTATTGCTTGTTCAAACAAATGAAGAACTCATGAGTCAATTGAAGGAAAATCAACAAAAACGCCAAGGATTTGAAGAACAAGTCTTTCCATTGATGACGCATTTACCCTTGCAAGGAAAGAGCCTTTCCGAAAAGTTACACTTTTTAGAAGGATTTGCTGAAGAAATGGAGAAAGTTCGCTTTGCTCAAGAGTATCAAGCAGATGGCTATCTCAAACAGCAGTTACGAGAGTTGAAAACTAAACAGCAAGAAGCGTTAACACGAATTCAGCCTTTACTAATTCGTTATCGGATTCTATCAATCGCTGATGTTCCAATGAGGATTCAACAGCTGACCACTCAGCAAGCTCAAGTTGGTCGTGGGCAAGAATTAGCGACACAATTAGGCAATCTGTTTCCAGAAGCGGTAACAGAGGCAACGTTAAAAGACCGTTCTTTACAACTGGCGCAGCAACAAGCACTGGAAGAAAGCAAGTTAGATAAAATACAAGAACAGTATCAAGCGCTGATTTATGAAAAACAACAATTAATGACGGATGGTACCTTAGATGAGTTGTATCAACGCCAAGCAATTTTAAAAGCGGAAATCAAAGAACTAGCTCAACGTTGGTCTGGGTATCAACTGGCGGGGCAACTGTTAATGGACTTATTAACAGAGCTTTCGGAACAACAATTGCCCAGCTTATTACAGTATGCATCAAGCTACTTTGCACTTTTAACAAATCAGCGTTATCAATCAATCCAAGTAGCCGAAGGTCAACTAGTTGCGGTGACGAAAGAACAAGAAATGTTTTATTTACATGAATTATCAACTGGCACTAAAGATCAATTGATGATGGCTGTTCGTTTTGCCTTTTTAGCAGTCCAAGGCGAGCAACTGATTTGTCCAATTATCATTGATGATGGCTGGTTACACTATGATCATCAAAGAAAAGCCCAATTAGCTGAATTATTTACTAAGTTTGGTCAAAAACAGCAAGTCATTTGTTTTTCTTCTGACCAAGAAATGGTAAGCTATTATCAGGACTTACAACAAAGAGTAATTGCGTTAGAAGGAGGAAGCGTCAAGTGAAAAAATTACGTGAATTAACAGTAGAAGAACTTTTTGAATCATTTGTTCTAATTAAAAATGCCGATGTACGTGTAGCTAAAAATGGGAAAAAGTTTATTGCCTTTACCTTTCAAGACACATCTGGCACGATTGACGGAAAATATTGGGACGCCTCTGAGGATGAAATTACACGATTTACTGCGGGAAACGTTGTTTTACTGAATGGGAAACGAGAAGTTTATCAAAATAAACCCCAAGTAAAAATTTTACACATGCGTTTAGCGACAGCAGAGGAACCAAGCCAGCCAAGTTTATATATGGAACGAGCGCCTTTGAAAAAAGAAGAGATGGTTGAGGAAATCAATCAAGTGATTTTTGAAATTACCAATGCTCATTGGAATCGTATTGTGCGCTATCTCATGACGAAATACCAACAAGAATTTTATGAATTTCCTGCAGCCAAACGGAACCATCATGCTTTTGCGAATGGCTTAGCTTACCATACTGTCTCAATGTTGCGCCTAGGCAAAGCAATTGCTAAGGAATATCCTGAAATTAACACGTCACTATTATATGCGGGGATTATTTTACATGACTTAGGAAAAGTTTTAGAGTTATCTGGCGCTATTACGACAGAATATACGGTGGCAGGGAACTTAATTGGTCATTTAGTTTTGGTGGATGAGGAAATTACCAAGGCGTGTTTGGCTTTGAAAATTGATGATCGAGAAGAAGACGTTGTCGTTCTTCGGCACATGGTCTTAGCCCACCATGGACTGTTGGAATATGGCTCACCTGTGCGACCAAGAATTATGGAAGCGGAAATCTTACATCAAATTGATACCATGGATGCGTCCATTCAAATGATGCTAGGGGCCATTCGTCAAACACAGCCTGGGGAGTATACGGAACGAATCTTTGGTTTAGATAACCGCAGTTTCTATGTTCCAAAAGATAAATAAAAAAAGGGAGTGGTCAATCGACCACTCTCTTTTTTATGCTTATTTAGAAGAAGATTCTGTTGTTTTGCTTGAAGAATCTGTTGCTTTTTCAGAGTCGCTTGTTTTGGTATCGCTTGTTTTAGAATCACTTGATTTTGATTCTTTTTTCTCTGAAGAAGCGCTTGAAGATTCAGTTTGCATGTAGCCTGCTAAAGCGTTCTTGAAGGCATCATCTTTAATTTTCACATTGGCCGCTTTTAATTCGTCACTAATGACTTTCGAAACAAATGTTTGATCGGCTAATTTTGTTTCTTCAGCAATTTTCTTGATCTCTTTTTCATAAGGTTTCATGTCATTGCCTTTTGCTTTGTTTTTCGTCATTTTCACTACATAGTAGGTTGTTTGGTAGGTTTGCATATTTGTTGCAGCAATTGGTTCTGACACTTCGCCATCTTTTAATTTGAAGGCAGCTTCTTTAACTTCGGCAGGAACAGTTGTTGCTTGTGAATCAAATTTAATTTTACCGCCATCTTTTTTCGTAGCAGCATCTGTTGATTTTTCTTTAGCAATTTTTGTGAAATCGCCGCCGTCAGTGATTTCTTTCTTGACAGCTTTGGCATCATCTTCTGAAGCAACTTGGATAATTTGTGCTTCTACTTCTGGATGGAAACTTGCCCAAGCTGTTTTTAAGTCTTCATCTGTAATTTTTAAGTGGGCTTTTAGACCTGCATCATAGGCTGCTCTTTGTTTTAACTGTTTCTTGAATGTTTTTTCAGTTAAACCAGCTTGTTTTAATGCATCAGAGAACTTTCCGCCTTGTGCTTCTACTTGTTCTTTGGCTTCGTCAAAGTTTTTTTGAATATCTTTGTCAGTTACTTTGTCGCCATATTTTTCTTCAAAGACTTTATAAATAACCATTTGGCTAAACGCTTGTTGGCTAGTGCTTTGTTCTTTAATTTGGTTATAAAAATCATCAACAGTAATTGTTGAACCTTTCATTGTTGCGATATCTTTTGAACCGCTTGAACACGCTGCTAAACTAAAAACGGCCATTGCGCCCGCTGCAGCTAAGATTAGTTTTTTCTTCATTCTCTTATGCACTCCTGTTTTTTTTAGTTTTATTTCTGTTATAACTATACCATACCTTATTTTGAAAAAGAAAGAGTCTCAGGCATAGTTTCAAACAAAATTCGTATTTACGTCACACTTTTTATTTTTTTAATAACAAAAGAAATAATTAACATAAAAGACTTTACTTTTGCTTGTTGGTTTGTGTGTCAGGTAATTCAGCCGTGATTTTGGCAATTTGTTCTTTAATTTGAGCAATCCGAGGTTCCGCTTGGAATTTGAAATCAGTGATTTCTTGTTGCAGGTCTTTTGAAAATTCAGTTGCCAGAGGAACGTTTTCTTCGACAACTGCCAAATTTCGTTGCACCTGATCCCAGTCATTCGTGACTTGATTTTTCAGTGAACGATAGTCCTCTAGCTCATTGATTAAATGTTGGCGTGTTTCTTTCCCGCTTCTTGGAGCAGCCAACAAGCCGCCAATGGTACCAGCAGCTGCACCAAAAAAGAGACCTTTAATAAATTTTTTCATTTAGTTCACCTGCTTTGCAATGGTCTCAGCAATTTCTTGCATCGCTTCGGCGGAATAGTCCTCTTGATGGTTGCCAAAATGAATAGAGAAATCATCTTCTTTTGAATAACGGGGAATCAAATGAACGTGGGAATGGAAAACGGATTGATAAGCCACTTCCTTATTGTTATTTAAAATGTTTAATCCTTCCATTTCTGGAAAAGCTTTTTCTAATGCTCGTGCTACTTTAGGAATACGAGCAAAGACGTCGCTTGCTAAAACGTCATTATATTCAAAAATATCAGCAACGTGTTGTTTTGGAATCATTAAGGTATGCCCTTTGGTCACTTGTGTAATGTCTAAAAACGCGTAGACTTTCTCGTCTTCATAGACTTTATAACTTGGGATTTCGCCGTTGATAATTTTACAAAAAATACAATCATTCATGAAAAATTCCTCTTTTCTCTAGGTTCTTTCCTTTACTTTACCACAAGTTGATTTCTCTGTGGATGAAAAAGTACGTGAGTTCGCTAAAAAGTTCGTTTCATTTCGTGTATAATAAGAGAAAGAAAAAAATCCATTTAATTAAGGGAGTAATTTTTGAATTCTTGGTTCGCTTAGGGTTTAATAATGGTAGAGAGAAAAGGTTGGAGGCAAAAGAAATGAGCTTAACAATTGAACATTTAACAGGAGGTTACGGCCATATTCCTGTCTTAAAAGATATTAATTTTGATGTCAAGTCTGGTGAAATGGTTGGTTTAATCGGCTTGAATGGTGCGGGGAAAAGTACCACCATCAAAAATATTATTGGGTTACTTACGCCGCAAAAAGGCAAAATTATGATTGACGGGGAAACATTGCAACAAGCCCCTGAAGAATATCGTAAAAAAATCGGGTATATTCCGGAAACACCTTCTTTATATGAAGAATTAACATTGAAAGAGCATATCGAAGTAACGGCCTTGGCTTATGATATTCCATTAGAAGAAGCGTTCAAACGAGCAGAACCATTACTAAAAACGTTCCGTTTAGACAATAAATTGGAATGGTTTCCTGCTAATTTTTCAAAAGGCATGAAACAAAAAGTCATGGTACTTTGTGCATTCTTAATTGAACCGAGTTTATATATTATTGATGAACCTTTTCTAGGCTTAGATCCTTTAGCAATTCATGCTTTATTAGAATTAATGGATACGATGCGTAAGCAAGGGGCAGCGATTTTAATGTCCACGCATATTTTAGCAACAGCTGAAAAATATTGTGATCGCTTTGTGGTGCTACACGAAGGGAAATTACGGGCAAACGGTACAATGGCTGAATTACGTGCAGAATTTAATTTACCAGAGTCTTCTTTAGATGATATTTATCTTGCCTTGACGAAGGAAGAAAAGGTGGGGTAACATGGGCGAATTTTTTAGTCAACGTTTGTCACGGCATTTCAAAAAAATGTCCAAGTACTTGCGCTATATTTTAAATGATCATTTTGTTTTAGTCTGTATGTTTTTGTTAGGCGGATTAGGTCTGTACTATTCCCAGTTGTTAAAAGAATTACCTCGTGATTTTGTTTGGGGCAGACCGTTAATTCTATTGGGCTGGCTGCTACTCATTCAAGTTGGTAAGTTGGCTACTCTGACAGAAGAGCCAGACAAGGTTTTTTTATTACCAAAAGAAAAACAATTCGCTGCTTATCTGAAACGAGCGCTGCGCTACTCTTTACTTTTACCGATTGTGGTCAGCTTTCTAGGAAGTGGCCTATTGATGCCGTTGATTGTAGTCACAACAGGTTGGTCGTTTCAAACCTTCTTTTTATTTTTGGTCATGCTAGTTTGTATGATTTATACACATCTTAGTTTACAAAGCTATGGGCTCTATCATCTTTCGTCAACCACTTACCGTAGTTGGTGGTTCGTTTGGTTGATCAGTAGTCTCTTGATTATGACGGGAGCCATTTACTGGACGCCTTGGGTTGGTGTGATTGGTGGCATCATTCTGGCCGTTTGTTTATCGAGCATTTGGCAAAACAAGATGAAACAGAGTTTCTTGGATTGGGAAAAAATGATCCAAAAAGAACAAAACAGAATGCATAGAATTTATAAATTCATTCAGCTGTTTACAGATATTCCTGAAGTGAGTAGTACAGTGAAACGTCGTAAATACTTAGATCCTCTCCTCGGAGTAGTCAAAAAAACATCTGAGAACACGTATGCTTACTTATTCATTCGGAGCTTTTTACGAGGTAGCGAATATAGCGGCTTATTGTTTCGTTTGATTTTGGTTGGTGGCGTGCTACTCTTCTTTTTACAAGAATTCTGGATTGCGTTGGTAGTTGCTTTATTGTTTGTCTATTTAATCGGGTTCCAGTTGATTCCCATGTACACGCAATTTGATTATATGGTGATGACACAGCTATATCCAATTTCAATAGAAAAAAAACAAGCAGCAATTCGCCGGTTAATTGGCGGCGCATTGTCTGTTGCGGCCATTATTTTTGGTGGGATTGTCTGCCTTCGTTTAGGCAATTTGCAAAATAGCTTGATCATTCTGGGTGCCTTAATTGTAGAAGTTGTGATTTTCACTAAAATGTATGTTCCAATGCGCTTGAATAAGTTATAAAGATGAGAAAACCCAGCAAAATTTACAAAAGAACCACATAGAAGCTTGACGAAGCAAGGTTTGGCGACTAAAATGGTAATTGCTGTAAAAATTGCAATAAAATTGTGTTGAGATAGGAGATAATTTCCATGGAATTTCAGTTGGATAAAGACTGGCGTCTGCAGCCGATAAAGGGCGCAACTGGTCAAACATACATGGGAATAAAAGAAACAGAGAAAGTGTTCATTAAACGAAACACTTCTCCACTTCTTGCAGCATTGTCTAAAGAAGGGTTAGCCCCGAAGATGATTTGGACAAAGCGGACAGCGAATGGCGACGTACTAACAGCCCAAGAATGGCTGGAAGGACGTTTATTACATGCGGACGAAATTGGCAAACGCAATGACGTGATTGACGTGTTATACCAATTGCATCATTCCAATTTGCTGAAAGACATGTTGAAAAAAATTGGTGGCGAAGTTTGTACCCCGCTAACAATGTTGAAAGAGTATAAGCGTCAACTACCTAAAGAATTAAAACGAAACAGTTATTTAAAAGAAGTAATCACTTATTTATATAATCATTTACCAGAATATCCAGAGACTAGTTATGTAGCTGTCCACGGCGATGTGAATCATCGGAATTGGTTAGTCTCGAATAATTATCTCTATTTAGTAGATTGGGATTCTGTGATGGTCGCGGACCCAGCGGTAGATTTAGGAATGATTTTGAGTCATTATGTGCCTCGTTCCGGTTGGAATCAATGGTTACTATCTTATGGTTTAATCCCAAATGAAAGTACAGTTCAACGAATTTATTGGTATGGTTTATTTAGCTTTTTACAAGAGATTGTTCGTCATCACCAAGAAGGCGAAAGAAGAGCAATGACTGCAGAAATTTTACAATTAAAACGAATGTTTAGTAGTTAAACTAATTCATTTAACATCCACACAGGCTGGCGAATTTCACCAGTCTGTTTTTAAAAGAAAGGAATTTTAAATATGCGTGTAAGAAATAGACCCGGAGCAGCAGAATATATGGCAAAATATCCACAATATGTGGTAGAAGGTCCTGAAAAATGGCAAGGGAAATGGCAAGAACGTTTTGGCAATAATCATCCCATCCACATTGAAATTGGTTCAGGTAAAGGTCGTTTTATTTATGAAATGGCTAAAGCACATCCTGAAATTAATTATATTGGTATCGATATGCAATTAAGTATTTTATCGATTGCATTAGATAAGCTAGTGGCCGATCCGTTACCTAATCTACAGTTATTGCGAGTAGACGGCGAAGCATTAACAGAATATTTTGCTGAAAATGAAGTAGATTTAATCTATTTAAATTTTTCAGATCCTTGGCCAAAGAAAAAACATGAAAAACGTCGTTTAACGTATAAAAACTTTTTAGCAACAGATGAAATTATTTTAAAACCAAATGGAGAAATTCATTTTAAAACGGATAATCAAGGGCTCTTCGAATACTCATTAAGTAGCTTTTCTAAATATGGCATGATTATTGAACGTGTATGGCTAGATTTGCATAATAGCGAGTTTGAAGGCAACATTATGACAGAATACGAAGAAAAATTTTCTAGTCGTGGTCAACGAATTTATCGAGTAGAAGCACGTTTTGTTGCAAAATAAAAACAAGCATTCCTTTATTTTAAGTGAAGGAATGCTTGTTTTTTATTATTTAAGAAAGCCTAAGTTGTCGTTCTTAAAGCATAGGCGTCCAATAAAATTCTGGCCAGAATGGATAATGGTAACCGTGAACGCACTTCATAATCGGGGAAAAAGGAGCCTTCTGATTTGAAGCCTACGAACGGAATTTCAATGTATTTCATTAAACTAGAGTGTTTGCTTGCAGTTAAAAGGATAGTCCCAATTTCTGAGTCGTAACAGTTTTTACCAGCGACAACTAATTCTTGGGTTTCTCCGTTTAAAGAAACAAAAAGAGCCACATCTTTTTTTGATAACTTTTTACTAATATTTTTAATAATTTCTGGGTCCGTATGCAGTTCACAGTATTTGCCAGCCAATTGAAACTTAACCATCATTTCCTGAGCAATTAATTCTGAAAAACCTCTAGCAAAGATAATAATCCGTCGAGAAGCTTTGATTTTTTGGATTGCATCTTCGATATTACCAATTTCAATCATGTTAATCGTGCGAGTTACTTCTTCTTCATTTTTTAAAATGGCCGTCCGAATTCCTCGGTCTACTTTTTCTAATGCTGAAAAATTTATATTTTGGTTTTCTTTATCTTTCAAGTGATGCTTGAAGGATGTGAAACCTTCATAGCCTTTCTTTTTCATGGTTCTTACAATCGTCGCAGTTGATACGTTGGCTCGTTCGCTTAATTTTACAATGGAATAATCAGGGATTTCTAAAATATGTGTTTCGATAAAATGCCAGAGATATTGCTCTGACTCACTCAATTTTTGTTCCATAATGGCCAGCCCTTCTTTCTTTCGCTAAAAAACATTTATAAGCCTATTTTTAATGAAAAAAAATAAAAAAGCTAGATAAATTATGAAATTGTAAATGTTTTCTATATTTTTGCGAAAGAATGAAAACCTTTACATGGTATTTTGAGACATAATAAAGAGGAGAAAGGAGGAACTACAGTGACTATTTATACATGTACATTAAATTTAGCCATTGATTTATTTATCGAAACAGAAGTGCTAGTTCCTTTTGTCGTGAATCGCACGAAGGAAGATGATATTCAAGCAAACGGGAAAGGAGTCAATGTTTCCCTAATTTTAAAGATGTTAGGGATTGATAATACCGCTTTGGGAGTCAAAGCTGGTTTCACTGGGAACTATGTCGAGGATTATTTAAAAGAAAAAGAGATAACCACTGATTTTATCGAAGTCGCTGGCACAACGAGAATCAATGTGTTTACAAAAGTTACCCAAGATCAAAAGGAATACAAATTAGTCAATAAGGGACCAAAATTATCTGAAGAACATGTACAACGTTTTTTGAAAAAAATTTCAGAGTTACGTAAAGGGGATTATTTGTGCGTATCAGGAAGTTTACCACAAGGGGTTTCGCCAAGTATTTTGATTGAAATTAGCCGAATTTGTTTTGAAAAGCAGGTGTTCTTAATTTTAGACAGTAGTTATGAAGAAATTTTAGATTGTTTGCCTTATCAACCATTTTTATTGAAACCAAATGAAGAAGAACTTCAAGAGTGGTTTCATACAGAAGTGCAGACTAAGGACGATTACATTTTTTACGGACAAAAATTACTGAAGCGGGGAGCCAAAAATATTTTACTTTCTTTAGGTAGTGAAGGGGCTTTATTTATGAATAATGAAAAGGTTCTTTCAGGTAATTCACCAACTGGAATGGTTGTGAATACAGCTTGTTCAGGGGATGCAATGTTAGGTACCTTTTTAGCTGGCTGGCATCAAGGACTTTCATTGGAAAAAAATTTAAAAAGAAGTATTGCAGCAGGTAGTTCAACAGCATTTCGCAAAGGATTGACAGATTTTTCAGATGTTCAGGAGTTAGAGCAACAAATAAAGATTCAAGAGGAGGAATAAACAGATGGCTACGTATCAATTAATAGCTGCTACAGGTTGTCCGACGGGAATAGCGCACACGTATATGGCACAGGAGGCATTGGAACAAGCTGCGAAACGTAAAGGTATTACGATTAAGGTTGAAACACATGGTCAGATTGGCATAGAAAACGAGTTAACACCTGCAGAAATCCAAGGAGCGGAGGCAGTCATTATTGCCGCCGACAAAGACGTTCAAGCAGAACGTTTTGCTGGGAAACGAATCATTGATGTCCCTGTCAGTGTGGGGATTAAAGAAGCAGATCGCTTAATTGAAGAAGCGCTCGCAGGCAAAGGATCGATTGCGGCCGAAAACCAAGCAGTGGACGAACTTGAACAGGAGACACAAATTTCTTCAGGAAATGTTGGACATAGTATTTATAAAAACTTAATGAATGGCGTCTCTCACATGTTGCCGTTTGTAGTAGCAGGCGGCGTTTTAATTGCTCTTTCTTTTGCTATTTGGGGCATTTATTCATTTGATCCAGAAAGTAGTCAGTATAATGCTACCGCTGCTATGTTAAAAAGTATTGGTGATGCCTCAATGGGCATGATGGTGCCAATCTTATCTGCGTATATCGCAGAGGGGATTGCCAAACGACCTGGTTTGGTTGTGGGCTTTGTCGGTGGTTTGATTGCTAACACTGGTGGTACTGGCTTTTTAGGAGGGATATTATCTGGTTTCCTTGCTGGGTATTTCATTCTTTTATTACAGAGAGTATTTAAAGGTTTGCCTAAATCATTAGATGGTTTAAAAGCAATTTTCCTTTATCCAGTCATTGGCGTTGCAGTTATTGGTATCACTATGTCTTTACTAGCAGATCCGATGAAAGCTGTTAACGAAGGAATGATGAGCTTTTTAGCTAGTTTCCAAAACTCCAGTCCGTTGGTTTTAGGAATTATTGTGGGTTGTATGTGTGCCTTTGATATGGGAGGTCCAGTTAATAAAGCGGCCTATGTTACTGGGACGGCACTCTTAGCTCAAGGAAATACTTCTTTTATGGCAGGAGTTTCTGCTGCTTGCATAGCGCCACCTTTAATTACAGGCTTTGCTACATTATTCTTTGGAAAATACTTTGACACAAATGAACGCAATGCGGGGCTAGTGAACTTTATTTTAGGCTCCACACATATTACAGAAGGCGCTATTCCGTTTGCGGCAAAAGACCCATTAAAGGTTTTACCAATTATGATGCTCGGATCTTCAATTGCGGCAGTCCTAACGTATATGTTTGGGGTACAAGTGCCAGCACCTCATGGAGGATTTCTTGTTTTACCGGTTGTTACTCACGCTGTTCAATGGGTTTTGGCAATTTTAGCTGGTTCATTGGTAGGCGGTTTATTGCTAGGTTTTGTACAAAAAAGTAGAATCGCCAAACAAGAGCAATCGTTATCAAAAAAATGAAATAACAGGAATTAGGAGTGGATGGAATGGCTTTTATTAAAGAAAATCATATTTTTTTAAATCAACAGTTACAAACGCAAGAGGATGTTTTTCACTTTTTAGCAAAAAAATCAACAGAATTGGAAGTTGCTCAGGACGCACAGGAAGTTTTCAATAAGCTGAACGAGCGAGAACAAGAAGGAACAACGGGGATGATGAATGGGTTTGCGATACCTCATGCAAAAGCAGTAACGATTCAACAAGCGGCCATTATCATCGTTACCTTGGACCAAGGTGTTGAGTGGCAGAGCCTTGACAACCAATTAACGGAGTTTGTGATTGCGCTGTTTATTCCAGATGCCGAAGCTGGCACGACACATTTGAAATTACTCTCTTCCGTTGCGCGCCTCCTATTAAGAGAAGAAGTTACTTCTGGACTGAAACAAGCAAGTTCGCCAGCTGAAATTGCTACGTTACTAAATAATCAATTAAGTGAGGGAACAGAATGAAAAAAATTAGTGAACAAAAACGTAAACATTTAGAAAATCTGGTAGATGATCAAGGGATTATTGGCGCACTAGCCATTGATCAACGTGGGGCCTTAAAACGCATGATGGGAAAATACAAAGAGGTGACTGCGCAAGAAATCAGTGACTTTAAAGTATTAGTATCTCGTTGCTTAACACCAGAGACTTCAGCAATTTTGTTGGATCCAGAATATGGCCTAGCTGCTGCTGAAAATCGAGCACAGACTTCAGGTTTGTTACTTGCGTATGAAAAAACGGGCTACGATGCTTCGACAGCAGGACGGTTACCCGATAGTCTTGATGTTTGGTCGGTTAAGCGTTTAAAAGAAGCGGGCGCAGACGCGTGTAAATTTTTACTTTATTACGATGTTGACGAAAGTGAAGCAATCAATGAACGAAAGAAAGCTTATATAGAACGGATTGGTTCAGAGTGTTTAGCCGAAGAAATTCCATTCTTTTTAGAAATTGTCTCTTATGATGCAAACAATTCGGATAGTGCTTCAAAAGAATACGCTAAAGTAAAACCGCACAAAGTAATTGAAGCGATGAAGGAATTTTCAAAGGATCGCTATAATGTTGATGTTTTAAAAGTAGAAGTCCCTGTGAATATGAATTTTGTAGAAGGTTTTGGCACTGAAAGTCTTTATAGCCAAGATGAAGCGCAGGCTTTTTTCAACATGCAAAGTGAAGCAACACAACTTCCATTTATTTTCTTGAGTGCAGGGGTTAGTGCTACGATGTTTCAGGAAACATTGAAATTTGCAAAAAAAGCAGGTTCCTCGTTTAATGGAGTCTTATGTGGTCGCGCAACTTGGGCAGACGGCGTGCTTCCATTTGTTCAACAAGGTGCTGAAGCAGCCGTTGCGTGGCTTGAAACAACTGGTAAAACAAATGTTGACGAATTAAATCAGGTTTTAAGAGAGAGCGCAGTATCAGTCTTTGAAAAAATCCAGTAATTAAGCTGAAAATACTTACTGAATTTGAACTAATTGGTCATCTGAATTAAATTTTTTCAGAAATCGTCTTCTTTAAGTGAACTCAATGTACGCAAACTCAAAAGATATGATATAATTATTTCGATATCGATGTATGAACACCCAAAAAGTAACAGTGCTTTACTTTATTTGGGGAAAGTTGGGGTATTATGGGAATTCCTAAAGAAGGCGAGTTTGTAACCATTCAGAGTTATAAACATGACGGACATTTACATCGAACGTGGCGTGATACGATGGTACTAAAAACGAGCGAGTATTCTTTAATTGGTGTGAACGATCACACGTTAGTAACGGAATCCGACGGACGTCGGTGGGTGACTCGTGAACCAGCCATTGTTTATTTTCACAAGAAATATTGGTTCAATATAATAGCAATGATTAGAGAAAAGGGGGTTTCGTATTACTGCAATCTGGCTTCGCCATATGTTTTAGATGACGAAGCGTTGAAGTATATTGATTATGATTTAGATATCAAGGTTTTTCCAGATGGTGAAAAACGTTTACTAGACGTTGATGAATATGAATTTCATAGCAAACTAATGGATTATCCAGAAGATATTGACTTCATTTTAAAAGAAAATGTCAAGACTTTAGTGGATTGGATTAATAACGAAAAAGGCCCCTTCTCGCCCGAATATGTAGATATCTGGTATCAACGTTATCAACAGCTATCAAAAAAATAGCCGATGTAAACAGCCCACAAAAGGAGCTTGGAGCATTAGCCAAAATGGCTAATGCTCCAAGCTCTAAATTTTCCGATTTAATTGGTGTTATAGTTCTTTATTCATTTCGTAGTGTTCAATGCCAGCATCCATAAAAGGTGCGCCTGTTTTTTGATAACCTAAACGTTCATAGAAGCCTACAGCGGTGACTTGTGCTCCTAGAGTAATCTTGTGGTAGCCTTGTTCTTTGGCAAAATTTTCCGCCGCTTCCATAATCACTCGTCCATAGTCGGCGCCACGGTAAGCTTTTTCAACGGCCATTCGTTGTAATTTCATAACGCCATTTTCTAGTGGAAGCAAGCGACAAGTTGCGACAGCTACATGATCCGTGTACAAAACAAAGTGAATACAATGTGCTTCATATTCATCGATTTCCATCTCTTCTGGTACCCCTTGTTCCGCTACGAATACGCGTTGACGAAGCCGGACAGCATCTAAATAAAGATCACTCATGGTATCTTTTGTTTGAGCTACATGCATAGAAAAACCCCCAAGTTCAGAATCTGTTTCTATTTTATTATACCACGAAAAAGTTCTAGCAATGAAGTATTCTCAATGACTGAGGGGGGAAGGTGTGATAAAATAAAACAGCAACAATTGAATAAAAATAAAGGAGGAGCCGCTGTGATTAATCGATTTAAAGAATCGAAATTATTTTTCTGGTCAGTTGAATTACTTGTCGTGGCCATGCTATTATTTATTGCTTCGAAAATTAATTTCTTATTTGCACCGATTGGGACATTCTTTTCAACGTTGTTTGCCCCAGTCTTAGTAGCAGGCTTTTTGTATTATTTACTAAATCCTGTGGTCAATCTACTAATGAAGACGAAAATGAAACGAATTTATGCCGTCTTACTGGTATTTTTATTACTAATCATCGCATTAGTTCTGATCTTATTAACAATTATCCCTAAGTTGGCAGATCAGCTAGCTAGTTTAGCATCAAGTATGCCGGATTTCTTTAAACAAGTGGAGACCTGGATTTATGAGATTGCGGAGTTACCTATTTTTAAACAAATTGATTTAACAAGCTATATTGAAAAAATGGATATTTCTTATGCAAATATTATCCAACAATTTTTAAGTAGTTTATCAAGTAGCTTAGGTTCAATCGTATCAACGGTGGCGTCAACCACTATTGTTTTGGTTACTGCGCCATTTATTTTATTTTATATGTTAAAAGATGGAGATAAGCTAGTACCAGCGATCCAACGCTTTTTACCTGAGAAAAGAAAAGATGATATTGTGGATCTTTTAGGACAATTGAACCAAACCTTATCCAGTTATATTAGTGGACAAGCGATTGAATGTTTATTTGTCGGTACATTTACGATTATTGGGTATTCATTGCTTGGCGTTCGTTATGCCTTTTTATTTGGTGTCATTGCCGGCTTTACGAATTTAATTCCCTATCTAGGCCCTTATCTAGGATTAGCGCCCGCTGTCTTAGTGACCATCTTTAATGAACCCGTCAAAGCAGCCTTATGTTGTTTAGTGGTGCTAGTGGTTCAACAATTGGACGGAAATATTATTTATCCAAACGTTATCGGAAAATCTCTAAAAATCCATCCATTAACGATTATTTTAATTTTATTGGTAGCAGGAAATTTAGCAGGTTTGCTAGGTATTTTCCTCGGCGTCCCATTTTACGCAATCTGCCGGACCATTATCTACTATGTTATTGATATGGTCAAAGCGGGTCGTAGTGAAAAAGTTACCAATGCCGTTCTTTTAGGGAATGAAACAAATACGAAAGAAAATAACGGTTAATGATTGAATCCGCTAATCTTTCGTGCTATGATTTTATGGATTAGGATAGAAAATAACCTGTCATAATACTGATTGTGTCTGTTTCTAAGCCTAACCATAAAAAGAGGAAGAACGTTAAAAGAGTACGAAAGTACAGCCTCGGAATTATCAACAATTAAGGAGAGAGAGAACATTATGAATAATGCTGACCCTGAGAGTCAGTCGCTAATTGCGCAACTTCTATTATTAGTCGTGTTGACGTTTATCAATGCCTTTTTGGCAGCGGCGGAAATTGCAGTCGTATCTGTTAACAAGAATCGTGTGGAACAAAAAGCGGAAGACGGCGACGCAAAAGCTCAAAAATTGCTTAAGGTATTGCAAGACCCCAATAACTTTTTATCCACAATCCAAGTAGGGATTACTTTGGTTAATATCCTATCTGGTGCTTCATTAGCAGAGACTTTATCTAGTCGTTTGGCCCCTGTATTAGGTGGCGGCGCCGCAGCTAAGAGTCTTGCCAGTATCATTATCTTAGCGTTGTTAACGTACGTTTCTATTGTATTTGGTGAATTATACCCTAAACGAATTGCCATGAATAAATCAGAAGAAGTCGCTCAATTGACTTCTGGTGCAGTCCGCTTTTTAGGAGTTATCGCGCGTCCCTTCGTTTGGTTGCTATCGGCTTCGACCGATTTATTATCCAAAATCACACCAATGACTTTCGATGATGCCGATTCGAAGATGACACGAGATGAAATGCGCTACATGCTTGAAACAGAAGGTGTTTTGGAAAACGAAGAACTAGAAATGCTACAAGGTGTCTTTTCATTAGATACAAAAGTGGCACGAGAAGTAATGGTTCCTCGGACAGACGCATTCATGGTTGACATCCAAGATGATGTCCAAGAAAACATCAATTTAATTTTAGGAGAAAATTATTCTCGGATTCCTGTTTATAGTGAAGACAAAGATAAAATTGTTGGTATTTTACATACCAAAACGTTACTAAAAGCTGCACGTAATTTAGGCTTTGAAAACATTGAATTAGGCGCGATTATCCAAGAACCATTATTTGTCCCAGAAACCATTTTTATTGATGATTTACTTTATGAGTTAAAACGAACACAAAACCAAATGGCGATTTTACTAGATGAATATGGCGGTGTTGTCGGTTTAGCAACACTGGAAGATTTACTAGAAGAAATCGTTGGTGAAATTGACGATGAAACAGATGAAGTAGAAAATTTATATACACAAGTGGCTGACAATGAATATTTGGTTCAAGGACGCATGTTAATTGACGAATTTAATGAAGTATTTGAAACAGATTTACACATGAGCGATGTTGATACAATGGCAGGTTACTTAATTACAGCATTAGGAACCATTCCTGATGAAGGGGAAAAACCTTCTTTTGAAGTGGGCAATATTAAGTTAACTGCTGAAGAAATGGAAGGCACACGTTTGCTAGTCTTACGCGTTCATTTCTACGATGAAGAAACTGTCGATGAAGAACCAGAAGAAAATCGTCGTTTTTTCCGTAAAGAAATGGAAGATGACGAACCAAGACGTTAAAAATAACCTGTGACATCAGTCGTTTTGACTAATGTCGCAGGTTTTCCTTTTAAAAAACAGCTAACAGCAGCTCTTTATTCTCAAGGTTTGACATGATATACTAGCAAAGGTTAATCAAAAATTATGCTGAAGAAAATAAATAAATAAATAAACATCACAAGTGATAAGGAGATTTTTATGACGATCAATCAAAAAGAAGCAGTCGATAGTCGCCGTACGTTTGCGATTATTTCCCATCCGGATGCTGGGAAAACAACGATTACTGAACAATTACTATTATTTGGGGGCGCCATCCGCCAAGCTGGAACCGTCAAAGGGAAAAAAACAGGGAACTTTGCCAAATCTGACTGGATGGAAATTGAAAAACAACGGGGAATTTCGGTAACGAGTTCTGTGATGCAATTTGACTATCAAGATAAACGGATTAATATCTTGGACACCCCAGGGCATGAGGATTTCTCAGAGGATACGTATCGGACATTGATGGCCGTAGATAGTGCTGTGATGGTTATTGACAGTGCCAAAGGGATTGAAGCACAAACGAAAAAACTTTTCCAAGTTGTTAAAAAACGTGGTATTCCAATTTTTACTTTTATTAACAAATTGGACCGTGACGGACGGGAACCATTGGAACTTTTAGAAGAATTGGAAGAACTATTGGATATTGAATCTTATCCAATGAACTGGCCAATTGGTATGGGAAAAGGTCTAGAAGGTCTATACGATATTTATAATGAACGCGTGGAATTATATCGTCCAGAAAATAATGGCGGGGAGCGTTTTATTCCTTTAAAAGATGGCGATATCCCAAGCGATTTACCATTGCACAATAACAGCGTTTATCAACAAGTGTTGGAAGATGTTGAGTTATTGGTAGAAGCAGGCGATGAATTTAGCGAGGAAAAAATCGCTCGTGGTGATCAAACGCCAGTCTTCTTCGGTTCTGCTTTGACAAACTTTGGGGTTCAAACATTTTTAGAAACCTTCTTACAATTTGCGCCTGCGCCACATGCGCATAAAACAGAAGAGGGTGGCGAAGTAAGTCCTTATGAAAAAGAATTTTCAGGCTTTGTCTTTAAAATTCAAGCGAATATGAACCCAGCCCATCGTGATCGAATTGCCTTTGTTCGAATTTGTTCAGGTGTTTTTGAAAGAGGCATGGACGTGACTTTAGGTAGAACAGGCAAAAAAGTCAAATTAAGTAACGTGACACAATTTATGGCGGATGCCCGCGAAAACGTCACAGAAGCTGTTGCAGGCGATATTATCGGCGTGTATGACACAGGAAATTACCAAATTGGCGATACTTTGTATGAAGGGAAAATGAATGTTCAATACGAAGAGTTGCCGTCATTTACCCCTGAATTATTCATGAAAGTGACTGCCAAAAACGTAATGAAACAAAAATCTTTCCATAAAGGAATTTACCAACTGGTTCAAGAAGGAGCCATTCAATTATACAAAACATATTTAACGGAAGAATATATCATTGGCGCCGTAGGTCAATTGCAGTTTGAAGTTTTCCAATACCGAATGTCTAATGAATACAATGCTGAAGTGGTAATGACGCCAATGGGTTCTAAAATTGCCCGCTGGATTAACCCAGAAGATTTAGATGAACGCATGAGCTCTAGCCGAAACATTTTGGCACGGGACCGTTTCGATCAACCATTGTTCTTATTTGAAAACCAATTTGCGGAACGCTGGTTTGCGGATAAATATCCAGATGTTGAACTGAAAAGTTTGATGTAAAATTAATTTGTAATCAATCAGTAGCTGAATCTTTAGAAGATTGAAGCTCGGCGCAATCATTCTCAAGATGATTGCGCTGAGCTTTTTCTTCTTATAAGGTATTAAAGCAGGCGTGATTGTTTTTTTTGAGATAGAATACTTACTATAACGAACCTATCAAGGAGTGGACAAGAACATGAATTTTTATGGCATCGAGTATTTAAAAAGCCAATCTAATTTAAATGATTACTTAAAGTATTTTTTTATTTTTGCTTTGTTAATCGGGCTAGTCATTGTGTTTAGTTTTTATGTGCGACATCAAATTCAAACGAAATATCGTGAATTAAGTATTATTATTTTTTTATCATTATTATTTGTTTTAGGGGTTCAATATTCCAATTATCAACTGAACCAAAATCAGCATTCACAATCTTCACAAATGGTACATTTTGTCGAACAAGTGGCACAGGAAAAAAAGGTTTCTCCAGAAAAAGTTTATGTCAATGGTACACAATTGGCTGACGGAACCATAGTTAAAATTGACGAAGTCTTTTACAAAATGAGTTTAAGTACGGATCAGCAGTCTTATACGTTACAAGAAACGTATTTATTAACACCAACGATTGAAATCATAAAGTAAAGTGAGGGAAAATTAATGCAGTTTTATAGTCCAATTATTATTAAATTTGCTTTAGGTATTATTTGTTTAATTGTCCAAATTAATTTGATGGGAAAAGGCAATTTGGCGCCCACATCGGCCATGGACCAAGTGCAAAACTATGTATTGGGGGGCATTATTGGTGGTGTTATTTATAATGATTCAATTACGGTGCTCCAATTTGTATTAGTGTTAATTTTGTGGACATTATTAGTCTTAATTTTAAAATTTGCAAAAGAACACAATCGCTATGTGAAGCAAATTGTGGATGGTAAACCCATTACTTTAATCAAGGATGGACAGGTTGTGGTGAAGGAATGTTTGAAAAATGGTATTTCTGCAAATGATCTGATGTTTAAATTACGAGCAAATGGTATTTATGAAGTCCAGCTTGTTAAACGGGCGGTTTTAGAACAAAATGGTCAATTAACAATCGTCGAATATGGCGATGAAAGTATTCGTTATCCGATTATTGTGGACGGTCAAGCCAACATGGATGTCCTAGAGTTAATCAAAAAAGATGAGCACTGGCTGTTAACGCAAATCCAAGAACAAGGCTTCCAAAGATTACAGGAAATCTATCTAGGTGAGTATTTATCTGGACAGTTAAGTTTATCGCCATATGAAGAAAAAACGATTTCTTAGCTATACTTTTCATCCTACTTATATTAAAATTAAATGGTAATTCAATGAGTTTTAAAAGGAGGAAAAATGAAAACTAAAAAGATAGTTGTCGGGTTATTTTGTTCAATGATTATTTTAATGGGGTGCCAACCAGATCAACGAACTGAAAAAATGAAAGAAAGTACTGAAGCAGAAGCAGTCCAAGTAACGAGTGGTGCCTCGGCAGCCACTAATGCCACTTCTGTAAAGCAGGAGGAGCAGACAAACACGAATGATCAACCGAATGAGAGTGCTGCCAAAGTGAGTTATGAGCGTAATGGACATACCTTTGAAGTTGATGCTGTTTCTGGCGCTACAGTAGAAGCTAATAATGGACAATCAGGAATTAGTCCAGAAGAAAAAGCCCAGAAGATGTATTGGTCAGGTCGTCCAGAAATCGGAGAAGTTCAAGGGGATTATTATCATCATGAAGTCGTGTTTGATGGCGGCTATACGGCTTTAATTGATGTCGTTGTTAAGGATCAACAAATTCAGTTAGTGGAATTTGATGAACGTGGACCTAAAAACTATTATTCTGAAGAATGGGCAGGAGTGACAAAACGTTTATCCGGCTATGCAAATTTTCAAGCGAACAACGCCCGAACTGATCAATCGTTAGTGACCGTTGTTAATACGATGACTTTTCTAGAAAATCAAATGGTTGCTGAAAATCGCCTAGATGGCGCATTCCAGACAGCCAAAGGTCAATCCAATAGCGCTAATAATGGTTATCTTCCTGCTGCTAGGGCTTTAGCCAAGGAAATCAAAGAACCTTCAAAAGAACATTATACAAGTCTAACAGAAGATTTTGGAGAGGGGCTTTCTGGACGTTTAACGGTTATTACGTTAAAAGATTCAGGGAAAATAACCGATCTTCGTTATGATGAATATTTTGCAGATACAGAAGAAGAGATTAAAGATGCGAAACTGAAGGCTTATTCTCGCCAATCAAAATATTTTTCTAAAGATTATGCTCAAAAATCGGGGGAAAATTTCAAAAAAGAAGTAGATGACTTAAGAAAAAAAGCAATTGAGGAAAATAAATTAGTCAGTCCGACAAATGAGGAAGCCTGGTCGGAAAATTATCAAAGGCTTGTAAAAAAAATAACGTCACAATAAATTAAAAAAACTGCCGAAGTGGGGAAACTTCGGCAGTTTTTTTAGTTTTCCATGAGGGAAACTTTTAATGGAACAGACACTTCGGTCACATGGTTTAACTCAATGATAGAAATTTCATCTGGGTCATAAGCCTCTTTAGGTAATCGTTTTAACAGTTTTGCTAAAATTTCTTTTACTTCTGTCGGACGAATGCGACGATTTTTATTCATAATCAGAACTTCCACATGGTGAGCTGCTTCTGAATAGACAGCGGTCGTGTTTCCTGCTGAGTAGACTTTTACAAAGTAAGCATCCGTGTTTTCCAATTGTTTATTTACTAATTGTTTGTAGCTATTGGTCACATTCACTAATTTCATTTTATCACCTCATTATAGTTGTGTGCTGCAAAAGAGCGTTTCCAATTATGTACAGGAGTTCCAGATTGAATTTTTTCTATGAGGAACAAGTATACGAATATCTTTCTTCTATTATAGTTTTTTTTGATGAAAATAAAAAGTGAAAAGCATAAAAAAATCCGCACGCATTGTTATTAATGCGTGTGGATTTTTGATTATTCTGCTTGGTCAGATGTTGAAGTTTCTGTTTTAGTCACTTCTTGTGCGCCAGTTACGATAATTTTACCTTCGTTATCTAACGCTGCGACTAATTGATGATTTTCAGGATGATCTAGATAGTATTCAGCAATGCCGTCTTCAATTTGTTCTTGAATTGTTCGACGTAAAGGACGAGCGCCCATTGCAGGATCATAACCTAAATCAACGAGTTTCTCTTTGACTTCTGTTGGAACCTCAATGTGTAATTTTTGTTTAGCTAATAAGCCATTTACTTCTTCTAACATCAAGCTGACAATGTTCATCAGGTTTTCTTTGCTTAATGCTTTGAATTCGATAATACCATCGAAACGGTTAAGGAATTCGGGGGTGAAGAAGTTGTTCAATTGACCTAAAACAGATTTAGTCACACCTTCACGGGCAGCGCCAAAGCCAACGTTGGCTTCCACAGCTCCTGTTCCAGCATTACTTGTCATGATAATGATGGTGTCTTTAAAGCTGACCGTACGACCTTGTGCATCTGTTAAACGACCATCGTCGAGAATTTGTAAAAACATGTGTAAAACATCAGGATGCGCTTTTTCAATTTCATCCAATAAAATTAAACTATAAGGATTACGACGGACTTTTTCTGTGAGTTGTCCAGCTTCGTCATAACCAACATAGCCTGGAGGAGAACCAATCAGTTTAGAAACACTGTGTTTTTCCATATACTCACTCATATCAAAACGAACCATCGAATCTTCTGAACCGAATAGCTCAAAGGCTAATTGTTTTGCTAATTCTGTTTTACCAACGCCTGTTGGCCCTACAAATAAGAAGGAACCAATTGGGCGGTTTTGTTTGCCTAGGCCTACACGATTGCGACGAATCGCTTTAGCTACTTTATCGACGGCATCATCTTGTCCGACAACATGAGCTTTTAAGTCAACAGCTAAATTTTTCAATTGGGTTTGTTCTTTTTCTTTTAAGTCACCGACAGGAATGCCAGTTTTTTGTTCCACAATGGCTTCAATATCTTTTTCAGTGATGACGGGTGTTTCTTCATCGCTGATTTGTTTTTCTTTCATTGCTTGTAATTTATTGATTTGATCACGATAATAAGCCGCTTTTTCAAAATCTTCTTCTGCGGAAGCTTGTTGTTTTTGTTGTTCCGCTTCTGCTAATTTTTTATCAATTGTTTTTGGATCGACGAGTTGGATAGTTAGATTCATTTTTGAACCAGATTCATCTAACAAGTCAATCGCTTTATCTGGTAAAAAGCGATCTTGAATGTAACGATTGGATAAGTTTGCTGCTGCGTTAATCGCTTCATCTGTATATTTAACATGATGATAATCTTCATAACGTTTTTGCAAACCATGTAAAATCGTTATGGTTTCGTCAACGGTTGGCTCATCTACTTGGACTGGTTGCATCCGACGTTCTAAGGCAGCATCTTTTTCAATAATACGGTACTCATTTAAAGTTGTGGCACCGACTAATTGTAATTCACCACGTGCTAAGGCTGGTTTTAAAATATTGCCAGCATCCATATTGCCATCACCAGCAGCACCAGCACCCACAATTTCATGGACTTCATCAATAAATAAAATGACATTTTCAGCTTCAGTGATTTCTTCAATCAATTTTTGCATCCGTTCTTCAAATTGTCCGCGAATACCAGTTCCTTGAACAAGTGAAACCACATCTAAACGAATGACTTCTTTGTCCAATAATTTTTGGGGCACATCGCCATCGACAATTTTTTGGGCTAAACCTTCGACAACGGCTGTTTTACCAACACCTGGTTCACCGATTAAAACGGGGTTGTTTTTTGTGCGGCGATTTAAGATTTCAATGACACGCTTAATTTCTTGGTCACGTCCTACCACAGGATCGATATCTCCTTGGCGTGCCGCTTCGGTGATGTTAATCCCATACTCGCCTAGTAAACCTTGACCAGCGCCAGCGCCTCCGCGAGGGGGTTGACCGCCATTACCACCATCACCAAATTGAGTGGGTGGTGTTTGTTGTTCATAAGGATTACCTTGTTGCATTTGGCGAGAAAGAGAACGATATAAATCGTCTAAACTCCCAAAGCCAAAAGGGTCTTGTCCCATATTTTGAGGGGAATTATTTGCTTGATTTTTTAATTTTTGATAGCAGCTTTGGCAATAGTCCAGTTGTTTTCTTTGACCATTCACATTTGCATATAAATGAATTGTTGCTTCATTTTGTTGACAATTTTGACAAATCATTGAATGAAACACATCCTTTCAAAATAACTGAGGCCAGAAAAATAGCTGTTTGCTCTATTATTTCTAGTAAACAGACCATTTTTCCTCAAACCAGCCAAGTACTAGATAGCAGGAATAAATTCTGTCTATAAAACCACTTGACCATTTTTGACCTTTGAGGTTATTATAGCATTTTTTGTAAGAGAATCAAGTAAAAGACCTTGTTTAAAAAAAGGCAAAGATTCGATTTTTTTACAGACAATTGCGCCATTTTCAAGTAAACTATAAGAGTTGATATTTAAGAGAAAGAGTGGTGAAATCAATGGCTGAAAATCCTTTTGTAGAAAAAATTGCTTCATTAAAAGCTGGAGAAATCTCTGAATTAATCGTGGAGCAAAATGAATTTTTCCAATTTCGTGATGCTTGGATTTCTTTGCCTGACCGCGCGGAAATTGTTGGAGAAGCGGGGTTAAATGGACGAATCATTTATCGTTACCAAAAAGAGGAAGAATAGTCAGTGCAAAACATCACGAAATTTAAGCAAAAAGTGTTGTGTAAGATAGAAAAAAATGGTAATCTTAGAAACTGAAAGGGTCTTTTTTCGAGTAGACGTTTGATTTTAGCGTATCAAGAAAGGAAAACCCTAACATAAAAATTTTTTATTTACGAAGGAGACCGATTTATATGGAAAAGAAAGAATTTCACATTGTAGCAGAAACAGGAATTCACGCACGTCCAGCTACTTTATTAGTACAAACTGCAAGCAAATTTAACTCAGATATTAACTTAGAATACAAAGGTAAATCTGTTAACTTAAAATCAATCATGGGCGTTATGTCTTTAGGCGTTGGTCAAGGTTCTGACGTAACAATCACTGTTGATGGTGCTGACGAAGCTGAAGGAATGGCAGCAATCGTTGAAACATTACAAAAAGAAGGATTGGCTGAATAATGTCTGAGATGCTAAAAGGGATTGCCGCAAGTGATGGCGTTGCTGTTGCTAAAGCTTACCTGCTAGTTCAACCTGACTTGTCTTTCAACAAAACTTCCGTAGAAGATACTGATGCAGAAGCAACTCGCTTAGACGATGCTTTAGCAAAATCTACTGAAGAGTTGCAAGCAATTCGCGACAAAGCAGCTCAAAGCCTTGGTGAAGCAGAAGCGCAAGTTTTCGATGCTCATTTAATGGTTTTATCTGACCCAGAAATGGTTGGTCAAATCAAACAAAATATCCAAGACAACAAAGTCAATGCAGAAGCTGCCTTGAAAGAAGTTACGGATATGTATATTGGTATGTTTGAAGCAATGGACGACAATGCTTACATGCAAGAGCGTGCAGCAGATATTCGTGACGTTGCCAAACGTATCTTAGCACATTTATTAGGTGTGACTCTTCCAAATCCTTCAATGATTAACGAAGAAGTCATCGTGGTTGCCCATGACTTAACACCTAGTGATACTGCACAATTAGACCGTACGTATGTTAAAGCCTTTGTTACAGACATCGGCGGACGTACTTCTCACTCAGCAATCATGGCTCGTTCGTTAGAAATCCCTGCAATCGTTGGTACAAAAGAAATTACTGACAAAGTAAAAGCAGGCGATATTTTAGCAGTGAACGGAATCATTGGGGATGTTATTATTGACCCAACAGATGCTGAAAAATCTGAATTTGAAGCAGAAGCAAAAGCTTATGCAGATCAAAAAGCAGAATGGGATAAACTAAAAAATGCAGAAACAGTGACAGCTGACGGCAAACATGTTGAGTTAGCTGCAAACATTGGTACACCAAAAGATTTAGAAGGCGTACACAAAAACGGCGGCGAAGCTGTTGGTTTATATCGTACAGAATTCTTATACATGGATTCATCTGACTTTCCAACTGAAGAGGACCAATACCAAGCGTATAAAGCAGTTCTTGAAGGAATGGAAGGAAAACCCGTTGTGGTTCGTACAATGGATATTGGTGGGGACAAAGAGCTTCCTTACCTAACATTACCACACGAAATGAACCCATTCTTAGGTTACCGTGCATTACGTATTAGCTTATCAGAACTAGGTGACGGCATGTTCCGTACACAAATGCGTGCATTATTACGTGCGTCTGTTCATGGTAACTTACGTATCATGTTCCCAATGGTTGCTACTTTGAAAGAATTTAGAGCAGCGAAAGCAATCTTTGAAGACGAAAAACAAAAATTAGTCAACGAAGGTGTTGAAGTTTCAAACGATATCCAAGTAGGTATTATGATTGAAATTCCAGCAGCTGCCGTATTAGCTGATAAATTTGCCAAAGAAGTTGACTTCTTTAGTGTTGGAACCAACGACTTAATCCAATACACAATGGCGGCAGACCGTATGAACGAACGCGTTTCTTACTTATACCAACCATACAACCCATCAATCTTACGTTTAATTAAAAATGTAATTGATGCAGCACACGCTGAAGGTAAATGGGCTGGTATGTGTGGTGAAATGGCGGGCGATCAAACAGCTGTTCCATTACTATTGGGTATGGGCTTAGATGAGTTCTCAATGAGTGCTACATCTATCCTTAAAACACGTAGCTTGATGAAACGTCTAGACACAACTAAAATGGCTGAACTTGCTGACCGCGCATTAAAAGAATGCGACACGATGGAAGAAGTCGTTGCATTAGTTGAAGAATATACAAAATAATTAAGCGATTATGAAAGCACATCGACAATTTGAACTGACCCAATAAACTGAGACAAAATAAAAAAGCACCTCTTGTTGAATTCACGTTAAAATGAATTTAACTAGGAGGTGCTTTTTCAATGGGAAATCGAGTGTCTTATCCGATTCACATCAAAGAAATGGCTATACAGATGAAAAAAGAGAATATTCCTGTAAAAATGATTATGGAAGAATTAGGCATTAAAAACAAAACACAAATTGAAACATGGTGGCGTTGGTACCGTAATGGCGAGAATCATCGTCTGGTTCAACCCGTTGGAAAACAATATGCTTATGGAAAAGGTCCAGAAATTCTATCAAATGAACAACAGCTTAGAAATGAAAATAACTATTTAAAAATGCATATTGAGGTGCTAAAAAAGTACAAAGAATTGGAAAGGACGTGGAGCCAGAAATATTTGTAGAATTAGTTAAAAAAATGAAAGGAAAAATAACCATTACTGTATTGTGTCAACTTTTCGGCGTTTCGCGAGCTACTTATTATCGTTGGACTCATCGAAAAGACTTGGGAAAGTTAACACCTCTTGAAGAAGCCGTTCGTCGACTTTGCTTCCAGCATAAGTTTCGATATGGCTATCGAAAGATTACTGCGTTGATTAATCAGGAATACAAAGTAAACAAAAACACCGTACAAAAGATTATGCAGAAATATCATTGGAATTGTCGCGTGAAAATGAAGAAACGCAGTAAAGTGGGACAACCTTACACGGTTGTCGAGAACAAGCTAAATAGACAATTTTCTTCAGACGCTCCTTTAAAGAAATTGGTAACAGATATTACTTATCTGCCTTTTGGTCAAAAGCAATTGTATTTGTCTTCAATTATGGATTTATACAATGGTGAAATTATCGCCTATACCATCGGTGATAAGCAAGATACGGCTTTTGTTCTGGATACACTTGATCAATTGCCCCAAACAACGGATTGTCTATTGCATAGTGATCAGGGCTCTGTTTATACTTCTTTTGACTACCAGAATCAAATAAAAACAAAAGGCATTACCATGAGTATGTCCCGCAAAGGGACACCTTCAGATAATGCCTGCATCGAATCGTTTCATGCCTCACTAAAGTCTGAAACGTTCTACTTAGATGGGCTCACAAATGAACCTACATCTATTGTAATAGAAATTGTAAAAAAATACATTACTTATTATAATGAAAGTCGAATTCAACAAAAACTAGACTACCAATCGCCGATAGATTATCGGAAATCAGCAGTCTAGGAAAATGCTTTTTTATTCCTGTCTCACAATCTTAGGTCAGTTCCAATTGTCGATGTGCTTTTTTATTGTTGCGCTTCACGTATTTTTTTCTTGAAATAATAAATCGTGCTTCCCAAAATGAATAGAAAAACCAGCGTGATGCTACTCACTAGTTTCCAAGGGAAATTGGTGTGTTTTTCAGGTGGGAGGTTGACGGCGGTAGCATTGTATTTTTTAGCTTCTTTTTCTTGGATGACTAAGTGTTTTTCCCACGAATAGTCTTGATAGCCATCGTTTACTTTGATTTTTACAGTATAATTTCCAGGAACAAAAGGTTGTTCCTTTAAGTCAATCCGATAATTAAAATTTGTATTAGGGGCCATTGTTAACGACTCTTGGTGATTTTCGTAGCGAGGTTTAGCTTCTTTTTCATAATATAAAGAGGCATCGACTTGTAATTTTTTAATCATAGCCGCTTGTTTGTTTTGGAGATTCATTAATACGCGGTTACGACCGTTAGCTTGATCGGTTTTTACTTCATTTAAAGATAATTCTGGCTGAACAGGTTCATCTGTTTCACTAAGTAAGACGCCGACTACATAAGAAAAACGATTATTGATGGCCACGCCGTTTTCTGAGTGAGCAGGTTGTTCATCTGACTTTTGTTCAAAGTAGAGTCCTCCTAAAACGTACCCATTAAATGGTTTTTCCGGTAAAGTAAGCTGACATTCAACAGTCTTGGTTGAGTGTTTAGGTAGGTGGATTTCTTTTGGTAATTGCGCAATCTCATTAAAAGTAAAAGGTGCAGATGGATCTTTTTTTGTTTCAGCATGAGAATAATCTGCCAAGCCATTATCATTAGTAATCGCTGCATTGGCTGAAGCTAGCACGGTAATGTCGTTGGCTGTTTGATTCGTTAGTTCGATTTGTAGCTTTTGTGTTTGGTTTGGAGCGACACGTAAATCAAAATAACTTGTTTCTTTGGTTCGTTGATTGTCGGGTAAAATGGCTTTTACAGAAAAAGTCATTTCGCTTGCTTCTACAGAATAAGAGCCAATAAAAAATAAAAAAATGATGACGCTAATAGCATGGAGCCATTTATAAAGCTGCTGATTCATAGTGTGCACTCCTTTTTGATAATTTTTTATAAGAAGGTATTGCATGAAGTTGTTTCATGCAATACCTTGTTTGTTTTCTTTTAAAGTGGTGTATCATCCAAAATCCAAGTAAGCGTTGTTTTATATTGTTTAGCTGCAACTTTTTTCGTTGTCGCAGGAACAGTTAATTGAATGCCTTGAGCAGCGGTCGCTCCGCTACCAAAAGCTAATGTCCAAGTGCCCATTCCTGTTGAAAGAGCGGCAGTCGCCACAGGAGAAGTAGCGGCACCAGTTGGATCCAAGGTTACTGGGACCGTTAATGGCGCCAAAGAAAGTAACTGTGTTGAATTGGGTGTTGCTGCTAAAAAGGTCAAGGAAGCATTATCCAAAACAGCGGGTGTTGAATCACTTGTAGCAAATTGCGCACTCTGTTTAACTGATAATTTCCAGCCAAGATTTAGACCACGTTTGTCAGTTACTTGGACATAGTTTGGCACGCTAATTAAATCGCCAGTACTATTTTGCACTTGGTCTAGTTGTGCCGAATAGATTGCTGTACCGGCTTGAATTTGTTTTGATCCAAAATGGATATTTGAAACATAGTCAATACTAAGGGGTCCGGCTGTACCAGGTTGATGAGGATCAGCAGGATTAGGTGTCACAGGCTGAGAAGGGTTCGTCGGATTGACAGGTGGCGTGACAGTATTATCAAGAGCAAACGTAATATCAGCGTTGGATTGAATAGAAGCGACTTGGGCTGCTTCAACTTTTGGACTATTTAAAAGCATAAGAGGCGTAGCAACGAACAAAATGCTTGAAATGCGCACGATCTTTTTCATTTTTTATTCCTTCTTTCTTGTTTATTTTTAACTTTTAAAAAAGCTAAATCCTAATTAGAGGGGTGTATCAGAAAGAATCCATTGTAATTCGGCAGTGTAAGATTCTTTGACCGTTAAGTTAAGGTCAGGAGCAACGCTTAAAAAAAGTCCATTTTGTTGGTTCCAAGGAATTTCTACATTGTTATCGTCCGTTGCGGTGTATTGATAAACTTCGGTTGCTAAAGAGGAGATAGGAAAATCACTGCCATTTTTTCGATAAATGAAAGCTTGCTGGATCGTTTTATTTGTAGAAGTTGAATGCATGGGCTGACTCTCTCTTACCAACAAATGCCATGGTGTTTTTGCAACACGACCATCGGCAATGAGGAAAGGAGCGCTAATGGTCGATGGTGAGTAGAGGGTTCGTTTGCTGGGAAAAGGTAAATTTTTAAAGGAAACTGTAGTTGGCATCTGCACAAAACGGAGGGTACCGTTTTTGATAGGTAAAGACTGTTCCTTAGTGATTGGCGTAATTGGCGTTCCGCCACCATCATTGCCAGTAACCGTGCTAGAAAATAAAAGAAATTGGTTTATCCATTCTTCTGTAACCGTTGCTGTATATTGTAAGGTGAATTGTGTATTGGCTTCCGTAAAATTATCTGCTGGCAGCGAATTATGATAACTCCAATACGGCAAACCAGTGGAACTATCAGTTAAAAGTTGAAGCCCAGCTATTGGCGTACTTAAACCTGCTGCTGATTGTTTTGTTAATGTAGCAGCTGAAAGTTGGGACAGTCCTTTAGGCACCGTTGCTCGTAATTGCTGATTCATCCACGTTGCTGGTTGATTGGTTAAACGTGTGGTTAACGTAAAACGAATGATTTGACCACTTACGACAGAGTTTGCAGCTTCCCAGAGCCCTTGTGCATTTTTCTGCTCAATGATTTGCGTGACCGTTAGTTGAGGCACAGGATAAGCAACTGTTTGAGAAACAGTAGAACTGGTTAGCAAAGGCAGGCCAGTGCGATTGCTGAGCCCTTGGACCCACAAGCTGACCGTTTCTCCTCCTTGGAAAGTGGGTAAATTAGCAAATTGAAAATGGCCATTGGAATCTAAGGACGTTGTGTAAATAGAACCACCATTTATTTGTACTTTAACTTGATAGGTTCCGTTAGATGCTTGAGAAGCTTTACCTGAAAGTTGAGTTGAGCCGGCATTAGCGACTACGTTTGTGACTGGTTGGATTGACCAATTGACACTTTGGTCAGCTGAGGGGCTGCTTTGAATATAGTCGGTTGACGTTTTTGAACGAGCAAAGACAATTGTAGAGAGCGTGTCGCCATATTCTAATGGTGAAGCTAAAGATGTCGAGAAATTTCCGGCTGCATCGACAGAAATCCCTTTCACCACAATGGGGGTAGTGGTGCCATCATGGCGGTTCAAGGTTAATTGAACAGAGTAGTTATAGTTTGGGTCTTGTACTTGTTGAATGGTCCCTGTTACAGTAGTGTCCAGATGATTTGGTTGAGTTAGTTTGGCTGGTGTGACTTGAGGAACGGGATAATTACCTAAACTAAGTTGAGCTTTGCTAATTATGCCTGTTTTTGTATTATTCCCAATAATAATATTAATTGCGCCTAATCCAGTGCCGACATCTGTAAAGGTTCCTCGAATCGGATAGTCTTTGCCGTTAAGAGCAGGAGGGATTGAAATTCCTCGTTTATAAAGTGCACCGACATCAAACGAAATGGCGGCAGACCATTTGGTTCCGGGAAGTAACACCAAGGTGCTACTTGGAAAAGTCAGATAAACAGAATGATAAGTGTTACTATAAGAGAGACTGACGCCGTTAGTTGAACTGTGAATATCTTGAGTGGCTGTTCCTGGATAACTGACAGTCCCTGTTAAAAGAGTCAGAAAATCTTGTTGCTTTAGAGTGTCGTTATCTAACTGGCTTGAAATTTCTGTAGGAAGTTGAATAGCAATAATCGGTCGATCATTAATTGCTAAGCCTATAAGTGTCACACTGTATTCATACGAAAGTGTGATAATATCTTGGTTATACGTTCCCGTGCTTAAGGTACTTTTCAAAGTGCTATTACCAACAGAAACACTAGCTGGCGTAGGTGCCATAGGTTCATCTTTTTCAGAGGAAGCATGGGTTTGCTCGGTTTCTTGTTCCACGATATCGGTTGCTTGAGTTGTTTGTTGTTCTGTTGAAACTGAGGTAAATGTTTCACTAAAAGTAGAGGCGTGAGTTGTAGGGTTCAGTGTTTCAGAATGAGCTATCAAAGGTTGAGTCAGCGATAAAAAAAGCCATGATATGATGCAAGAAAAGATTCCCCAGACGAACTTATTCAAAACCATCCTCTCCTTTTTTGATATTATATGTATAATGACGAAAATATATAATGCGTAAATATTGAGTACATACATTCTATAATGGGCCATTCATAAAGTAAAGCGATTACATCCGATTGTGAACAAGATATTTTAATCACAATCTTTTAGTGTTTTAAGAAGGAAATTTCTCGAAATTCTATGCTTTTTTAATCCGAAAAAATTAAAAAACTGATAGTTTGCTAAAAATCGAGTCTTTCTTTCACTTCTTAGCACTTAAAATATTTACATTTTCCTAGGGATAGTGTACTATTTAAAGGTATGCATAAATAAAGTTTGATGTATAAAATTAAATGTTATTCGGAGGGAAACAAATGTCTGCGAAATGGGAAAAAAAAGGCACTAATGATGGTGTATTAACTTTTTCAATCGAACAAGCAGTAATCGAAAAAGGATTAACGCAAGCGTTCAATAAAGTGAAAAAAAACTTAAACGTACCTGGTTTCCGTAAAGGAAAAGTATCACGTACTGTTTTTAACCGTATGTATGGAGAAGAAGCGTTATACGAAGATGCGTTAAACGCTGTTTTACCAGAAGCATATGAAGCGGCTGTATTAGAAGCAGGAATTGAACCAGTAGCACAACCAAAAATTGATGTTGAAAGCATGAATAAAGGGGAAGACTGGGTTATCACTGCTGAAGTAACTGTAAAACCTGAAGTAAAATTAGGCGAATACAAAAACTTAACAGTGTCTAAACAAGACCGTGAAGTAACAGATGAAGACGTGGAAGCACGTTTGAAACGCGAACAAGAATCTCAAGCTGAATTAGTAATCAAAGAAGATGCCGCTGCTGAAAATGGCGACACTGTAGTTATCGACTTTGAAGGCTTCTTAGGCGACGAAGCATTTGAAGGCGGCAAAGGCGAAAATTACTCATTAGAACTAGGTTCTAATTCATTTATTCCAGGCTTTGAAGACCAATTAGTTGGCAAAAAAGCTGGCGAAGAAGTAGAAGTAAACGTTACTTTCCCTGAAGATTACCAAGCAGAAGATTTAGCTGGTAAAGAAGCAGTCTTCAAAGTAACTGTTCATGAAGTAAAAGCAAAAGAATTACCAGAATTGGATGATGAATTTGCAAAAGACGTTGACGATTCAGTAGAATCATTAGACGAATTAAAAGAAAAATTCCGTAAAGAATTGACAGAAGCAAAAGAAGCAGCAGCTGAAGAAGCAAAAGACGAAGAAGCAATTCGTTTAGCTGTTGAAAATGCTGAAATCGTTGAATTACCACACGTAATGGTTCACGACGAAGTTCACCGTTCAATGGATGAATTCTTAAACAACATGCAACGCCAAGGAATTTCTCCTGAAATGTACTACCAATTAACTGGTTCTACAGAAGAAGATTTACACAAACAATTTGAAGGCGAAGCAGAAACACGCACAAAAACAAACTTAGTGATTGAAGCAGTTGCCAAAGCTGAAAACATCGAAGTAACACAAGAAGACATCGATGCTGAAGTGAAAGATTTAGCAGAACAATACAACATGCCTGAAGCGCAAGTACGTAAAGTATTAAACAACGACATGTTAGAACACGATATTCGTATGAAACGTGCTGTTGAAACAATTACTGAAACAGCTGTTGAAAAATAAACATTTTTAATAAGCTCTTCATTCGATAGAGTTTTCTAAAACTGTAGATGGAAGGTGTCTTTCATCTACAGTTTTTTTCATATAAAATAACTTTTGAAAGGGTGTGTCAAAATGGATAAAAATTATTCGAAAATTAAATATGGATTAGTGGTGTTTGGCATCTTATGCTTGACGTACAATCTCTGGGAATTTTTTACGGCTAAGTATTCAACAAAACAAGGTGTGACGTTTGTTATCGAATGTTTACTTGGAATTGGTCTAATCTTTTTACCGGATCTTGTCAATAAATTTTTAAAAATTATTATGCCACCGACTATCGTTTATTTTTACTGGTTTTTCTTATTTATTTCAGTATTCCTAGGAACCTCGTTGCATATGATTTCAATCATTTCGTTCTGGGATAAAATTTTACACTTTGTTAGTCCGATGCTGTTAACTGCTGTGGGTTATGGTATTGCTGGTTTCCTATTGAAGAAAACGAAGTACGCCGATGTTTCCCCGTGGTTGTTTTTATTATTTGGGTTTGCATTTGCAGGGCTTTGTGGCATCTTCTGGGAATTCTGGGAATTTATCTGCGATTCACTAGGGAACATGAACTTACAACGCTATAATATGTCCAACGGCCAACCATTTATTGGGCGTGCTGCTTTAATGGATACGATGGGGGATTTATTTACCAATACCCTTGGGGCCTTTGTGATGGGCGTGTACACGTATATCAGAAGCAAAGGAAATCCTGAGTATTTAGAAAATTATGCGATAAAGAGAAAATAATATAGGGCAGTAAAAAAACAAGTTCTTTTAAAAGAGCTTGTTTTTTTGTATTAAATTATTAAGAATATGCGAATTTGCATTTTTAACTAATAAAATAGTTTGGTAAAATTAGAATATAATGGTTATTTAATGATTTTTTTATGTGGATGCACCCCAGTGATATGTTCTAAATACTTATCAAAAGAACAAGTAACTAGAAAGATCAATACTTTGATGACTTATTATTCTTTAATACTATAAAATTGGAAGGGAGGAAGATTAGGGAAAATAACTGCCAAAGACAACGCAACGGGGAAGTGATAAAAAAACAAAATTGGTGTATTTAAGAAAGTGAAAAAAGCAGCGTCTTATGAAAAATTGTATCTTAAAAATAATCTATTTGATTACATATACTTTTAATTTTTCAATGAGATACTTTACGAAAAAAAGAAGTGGAGTGTAGGTTGTATATGAAAGAAACTGTGAAAAAAGCAAAACAAGAAATGAAAGATAGAAGTAGACCGTATCAGATGTATGGGTTTTATTTAGCAATTCCAATAATCCTTATGGTCATTTTTATTTTTGGATTTTTAGGAGTTGAAACCAATAAATCGTGGGGCTCGGTCTTATTTGTTACTACACTTATTGCGAACATGGGAGTGAGCAAGTTAGAAAAATTACCTAAAAGAAAATATGTTGCACCTGTACTAGTCTATGTAACGGAGGCAATAGCTGTATTCCTTTTACTTGTTTTCTTTGGTGCAATTATAGCTGGAGGGGCAAATTTTGTGATAATTGAATTAATTTTGTATGTTGTATTAGTATTAAGGATTATTACAATCATTTTTTTCTTTATTACTGCTAATGATATAAGAAAAGTTTATCCAACCATGAAACAAGAGGCCAAAGATTCACGAGCAGAATATCTAAGAGTAAAGAAGTTAGCTCAAAAAAGAATATAGTATAGTTAGTAATTCTATAATAAAAAAGCGATTCAACAATGGTTGAATCGCTTTTTTGCTGTTTTTTTTAAGCAGGTACTTCGACAGGTTTTTTCAAAAGTCCGTAGACAATTCCTGAAATAATCGCCCCAATTAAGATGAACAATAGATATAGTAATGGATTACTTAATAGGAAGACGACGAAGATTCCTCCATGTGGTGCCAATAATTTGATACCAAACGCACCAACCAACGCACCAGTAAAGGCAGAACCTACCACGAAACTTGGAATCACACGTAATGGGTCAGCTGCTGCAAAAGGAATTGCCCCTTCAGTGACAAAAGAAAGGCCCATTACAATATTGGTTAAGCCGGCATCTTGTTGATCTTTTGTAAATTTATTTTTAAATAAACGAGTTGCTACGAAAATTGCTAATGGAGGAACCATTCCGCCAGCCATTACAGAAGCCATGACCACGCTGCCACCTTCTGCAACAGTACTTGCTAGCGTAGCTGTACCGAAAACATAAGCAGCTTTGTTAACTGGTCCACCTAAGTCGATGGCCATCATACCAGCTAATAAGGCACCAAGTAAAGCTGCATTTGTGCCATCTAAGCCAAGTAGGAAATGATTTAACGCATCATTAATTGCTTTCATTGGGATGTTAATGACTAACATTAATAAGCCTGTAATAATCAAACCAAAAACTGGATAGAATAAAATGGTTTTAATTCCATCTAATGATTTTGGCAAGCCTTTGAAAACTTTACGTAAAAGAACCACTACATAACCAGCTAAGAAACCACCGATTAGGGCCCCAAGGAACCCAGCGCCTCCAGCGTTTGCTAACGCACCAGCGGCGAAACCAGCAACTAAGCCTGGACGATCCCCAATACTAGAAGCAATAAAACCAGCTAAGACAGGTAACATAAAGCCAAATGCTGCGCCACCAATTTGGTTAAACCAGCTAGCTACGTCATTGTAATTCCCTAAATTGGCTAATTGATCTTGAGGAACCCCGATAAATTGATCAATCATAAAGGAAAGAGCAATGGCAATTCCGCCACCAATAACGAAAGGTAACATATGAGAAACACCATTCATTAAATCTTTATAGATACGAGAACCGATTGAACCTTCCGCTGAATCCTCTTGGTCGCTTGCAGCCGAGTCACTGCCATGGAAAGTAGGAGCTTCACCACTAATGGCTAAGTTAATTAGTTCTTCGGTTTTACGAATTCCATCACTGACGGGACGATTGACTAATTTTTTACCATCAAAACGATTCATTTCTACTTTTTTATCGGCTGCGACAATCACGCCATCAGCACGAGCAATATCTTCAGCAGTTAAACGATTTTTAATTCCTTCTGAACCGTTTGTTTCTACTTTAATGTCTACGCCCATTTCTTTTGCTTTTTTCTTCAGTGCATCTTCAGCCATGTAAGTGTGAGCAATTCCTGTAGGACAAGCAGTCACAGCAATAATATATTTACGATTGCTTTCTGGTGCTGGCGTTGTTTGTTCTTGTTCTGCTTTTTCTTCCGCTTCTTTTTGATCTTCTGCTGCTTTGAAAAGAGCTTGGACTGCTTCTGGAGTTTCCGCTTCTTTCAATTTGCCAACAAAGTCTGGATCGATAAGTAATCGAGAAAGGGCCGCAAGCGCTTGGAGATGTGTATCATTGGCGCCTTCTGGAGCAGCAATCATGAAGAATAGATAAGTAGGTTGTCCATCTAGTGCTTCATAATCAACACCTTTTTTACTTTTAGCGAAAAGAACTGTCGGTTCTTTTACGGCACTATTTTTTGCGTGAGGCATAGCGATGCCGTCGCCTAAACCAGTCGATGTTTGTGCTTCGCGTTTTAAAATTCCCTCTTTGTAAGTGTCAATGTCAGAGATGCGGCCACCATCGTATAATTTTTGGACCATTTCATCAATCGCGCCTTTTTTATCAGTAGCTTGTAAATCCATAATCATGACATCTTTTATTAATAAATCATTAATGTTCACTCTATTTTCCTCCCTTAGTGGATTTATTCTGAAATTTTTTCAATTGTTACTTCGTGAATAAGTTCTTGGATAAAATCTTCTGAGGCTAAATCATCAGAAAATGCGGTCGCGCTACCGCAAGCGACACCCCATTTGAAAGCCTCTAAAGGATCTTGTGTTTTTGAAAAGTTGCCAATAAAACCAGCAATCATTGAGTCGCCAGCGCCGACAGAATTTTTCAGTGGACGTTTTAAAACGTTGGAACGATAAACACCTTCTGTTGTGAAAAGTAATGCACCATCACCAGCCATTGAGATAATTACGTGTTGCGCTCCTTCTTCTAGTAACCGATGTCCATAAGGTAAAATGTCTTCAACACTTGTAAAGGTTGTATGATATAATTCTGCCAACTCATGATTATTTGGCTTGACCAATAAAGGCTTTTGTGACAAAGCGTTCATTAAATCTTCACCTGTTGTATCAATAACAAATTCTGCGCCTTTTTCCTTCACAATTTGGATTAACTCTTCGTAAAATCCTTTGCGTAGAGAAGCAGGTGTACTTCCTGAAAGAACAACAATATCACCAGCCTGAACACGACTAACTGCTTGTTTTAGTTCTTGAATTTCTTCGTTTGTTAGAGCAGGTCCTAAGCCGTTAATTTCTGTTTCAGTATCTGATTTCAATTTAATGTTGATTCGTGTATCAGCAGACACGGGAGTGAAATTCGTTTGGATTTCTTCTTTTTTCAACCAATCGGCAATGAATGAGCCTGTAAAACCACCTAAAAAACCTAAGGCAGTGGATTCTGTCTCCATACGTTTTAAAATACGTGAAACGTTGATTCCTTTGCCGCCAGGTAATTTAAAATCATTCGTCATCCGATTTAAATCACCAATTTGTAGATGATCGACATGAACGATAAAGTCGATAGAAGGGTTTAAAGTCACTGTGTAAATCATTTGTTTGCCTCCATTAAAATAGTTTTTTGCTGGAATCCTTGAAGCGATTCAGCAGGGCAGTAGTCAGTTAGTAAAGTAACTGACTCTAATTCTTCCACTTTGGTAAACGTTACTTCATTAAATTTTGTATGATCCAGTAAAACATAGGCTGTTTCTGCTTGATGAATAGCCAAGGCTTTTAGCGCTGCTTCTTCGGGATCAGGCGTCGTTAAACCAAACTCTAAATGTGCGCCGTTAGTTCCTAAAAAAGCTTTGTTAAAACGAAAATGTTGTAGCTGTTCCATACTAGTGGCACCAATGATTGCTTTAGTGGAGAGCTTCAAAGTACCACCAAGCATAATAGTGGGAATTTCCATATCGCTAAGTTTTGCAGCATGATGTACGGAATTCGTCACTACATGGATTTGTTTCCCAACTAAAAAAGGGATCATTTCTAACGTGGTTGAACCAGCATCTAAATAGATCATATCGCCATCTTGTACACAACTAGCGGCTAAAGAAGCAATCTTTTGCTTTTCGTGCGTGTTTTTGATTGATTTTTCCGTCATGTTTTGTTCAAAGCCTAAATTAAGAATACGCTTAGCGCCGCCGTGAATGCGTTCTAACAAATTGGCGTCTTCTAATTCTTGTAAATCGCGGCGGATTGTGGATTCTGAAGCATTGAACAAGCTAGCAAGTTCTTGCGATTTGACGACTGATTTTTGATCTAACAATTGTAAAATTTTTTGATGTCGTTCTTCCGTAAGCATTTTCATCCCTCATTTCATGGATATAATAGCACAAATGAAAACGCTAATCAATCTAAAACGGTCAAAAACATTCAAAAAAATTAAAAAACAGTCATAAAAAAAGAAAGCTGCTGAACTCAGGTTCAGCGGCTTTCTTTAATTCACTAAATCATTCGGTAAAGTTTTTTGATAAATCTCTTTTTTGACTTGGTAAGCGAGTTTTTCATCGGTCAAAATAATGAGCACATCGCCAACATGCATAACAGTATCACCATGTGTTAAAATTTCCGATTCGCCACGGCGAATGGAAGTGAGCAACATTTGTTTAGGCCAGACAAAATCACGTACCATCGTATCATCTAAGGAACTTTCTGCAGTGATAGGGAATTCAATAATCGTTTTGTGGCCACGAATATTACTTACTTTAGAAGGAACCAAACGTTCTAATAAGCTTTCATAAATTGGCTTGCCGCCAAGACTATCGATGGTAATATAACTAACTAAAGCGACAACCCCTAAAGACATTAAATGAGAAAAATTGCCGACCATTTCTGTTACTAAAATAATTGCTGTTAACGGTGCTTTACCAATCGCAGTAAAATAACCAGCCATGGCAAAAATTAAAAAGTTTTTCACAAAAATTGGATCCATCCCTACGTATTGGACAAGTAGACTGCCATACAATGTTCCGATAATGGCACCTAAAGTTAGAATAGGCAAGAAAATACCACCAGGTAGATTCGAACCGTAAGAAACCATTGAAAAAACAAAACGTAAAACCAGTAAGCCGACTAAAGCCCAAATCGTAGTCGGTTGATTGCCTAAAGCTAAAACAATTTGATTCCCACCGCCAAGTAAATGTGGAAAGAAATAACCAATCGGTAAAATCAAAATAAAAGAAACAAAACCATAATAATTAGAAGAAAGGCCTTTGATTTTTCCATATACTTTTGGTAAGGACAACAATGTTTTTTGATATATCCAACCTAATAATCCTAGCAAAACGCCCAGCAGTACTAATGTCCAATAGTACTCTAAAGGCAAAGATTTAACCGGACCAATATAAAGAACTGGCTGCAATCCGAAGAAATGCAAAGAAACAAAGTTAGCGGAAATGGCCGCAGAAAAAGAGGTTAACCAAACTAAAGGTGAAAAGGAATGGTGAACCTCTTCTAGAACAAATAAAAGTCCTGCGATTGGTGCATTAAAAGCGGCGGCTAAACCAGCACTGGCACCACTACTGATTAAAATTTTTTCTTCAGACTTGGTGCTTTGCCGCCATTGACTATAGCCTTGTCCAACCACTGCACCTAGTTGAATTGAAGGACCTTCACGTCCCAAAAATAGCCCAGGACTAATCGCTAAGATCCCACCGATAAATTTTTTCCAAAGCACTGGAAACCAGTGAATTTCTAATTGACCTTGAAGTTGTCCTTCCACTTGGGGGATGCCACTGCCTTTAATTGCTGGTTCGCTCTTAATCAGTCGTCCTAATAAATAAGCAAGTACGAGAGAAAATAAGAACCAAGGAATCATCCAAAAGGGTTTTTCGTGAAACGTTTGATACAGATGCACGACTTGTTCGCCAATTTTTTCAATGCCTAAGCGAAATAAGCTGACAACAAAGCCGACCAGGATTCCGACGACGATGCCTTTAAGGATAAAGCCGATTCGGGTACCATCTAATTGTTTAATTTCATGTACATCATTATTCATTTCATTTTTAGCCTCCATCACTACTTACTAATGTACTGCGGTTTGACTTGATTTACAAGAAAATTTCATATAAAAAGAAAAAGATTTTTTGTTCTTTTCTAAAGAACTTCAAAGGGATTTTTGGTATACTGTATAAGATTGAAAAAAGAGAGAGGACGTTTAATATGACACAAAAACATGCCTTGGTTCAGGGAATGAATCCTCGACAAGAAGAAGCCGTTTTGCATACAGAAGGACCACTGTTAGTCATGGCTGGTGCTGGTAGTGGAAAAACGCGGGTTTTAACACATCGAATTGCCTATCTAATTGAGGAAAAAGAAGTAAATCCATGGAATATTTTGGCGATTACGTTTACCAATAAAGCTGCTAAAGAAATGAAAGAGCGTGTAAATAAATTACTGGAAACGGGTGGCGAAGATGTATGGGTCTCCACTTTTCACTCCATGTGTGTAAGAATTTTACGTCGTGATGTGGATCAGATTGGTTACAACCGTAATTTTACAATCATTGACCCATCGGAACAAAAAACATTAATGAAACGCATCTTAAACGACTTAAATATTGATTCAAAAAAATATGATCCTCGCTCAATTTTAGGTACGATTAGCAATGCTAAAAATGAATTACAAACGCCTGAAAAAGTTGCTGAAATGCAAGGTTCCTTATATGAAGAAATTGTCGCAAAATGCTATGAAGCCTATCAAAAAGAATTACGCAAAAACCAATGTATGGATTTTGATGATTTGATTATGAATACGATTCGTTTATTCAATGAACAACCAGATACGTTAGCTTTCTACCAAAATAAATTTCACTATATTCATGTGGATGAATACCAAGATACCAATCATGCACAATATACCTTAGTCAATTTATTGGCTGCACGTTTCAAAAATCTGTGTGTCGTAGGTGATGCCGACCAAAGTATCTATGGTTGGCGCGGGGCGGATATGCAAAATATCTTGGATTTTGAAAAAGATTATCCAGATGCCAGTGTAATTTTGCTAGAACAAAATTATCGATCCACCAAAAACATTTTGGCGGCTGCGAATGATGTCATCAAAAATAACCGTAACCGCCGCGAGAAAGAACTGTGGACAGAAAATATAGACGGTGAAAAGATTGTCTATTATCGTGGAGACACAGAACGGGATGAAACACAATTTATTGTGAGCCAAATCCAAAAAGAAATGCGGGAAAATGACCGAATTTATGGTGATTTTGCGGTATTATATCGGACCAATGCCCAATCCCGTGTAGTGGAAGAAATGCTCTTGAAATCTAATATTCCGTATACCATGGTGGGCGGACATAAATTCTACGACCGTAAAGAAATTAAAGATATTTTGGCTTATTTAAGTTTGATTGCCAATCCAGATGATTCGATTAGTTTTGAACGAATTGTCAATGAACCAAAACGAGGAATCGGTAAAAGTTCAATTGAAAAATTACGACTATTTGCGGATACGCATGGTTGGGCTTTGCTGGAAGCTGCCCAAAATGTTGATTTGGCAAATATTTCAGGAAAAGCGGGTAAAGAGCTTGGTAATTTTGGCATGATGATTCAAGACTTAACGAAAACAGTGCCCTATTTAACGATTACAGAATTGGTGAAAGAAACTTTACAACGTAGTGGTTATCGGGAAGCTTTGATGGCGCAAAATAATTTAGAGTCTCAAGCTCGCTTAGAAAACTTGGACGAATTTTTATCTGTGACACAAGAATTTGATAAACGTTTTGAAGCGCAAAACAACGACGATCCAAATGGCGAAGAAACAAAATTGGCGGATTTTTTAACAGATTTAGCCTTGGTTTCTGATTTAGATAATTTAGAAGAGAGCTCTTCGCAGGTAACCTTAATGACGTTGCATGCGGCCAAAGGGCTGGAATTTCCAGTGGTCTTTTTAATGGGCTTAGAAGAAGGGGTTTTCCCATTATCACGTGCCATGCTAGAAGAAAGTGAACTGGAAGAAGAACGGCGCTTGGCTTATGTTGGTATCACCCGAGCGGAAGAAGCCCTGTTTTTAACGAATGCTTATTCGAGAACATTATATGGTCGCACGCAATATAATCGACCAAGTCGCTTTTTAGAAGAAATTGAGGCGGAGCGTTTAATGAAACAAGGGGCGGCGGCCAATTTACAGAAAGCTCCAGCGCGCACCTTTGATCCTAAAGTATTCAAGCCCAGCGCAAGTAAACCAGCTTATACACAGCCAGCTACAAAATCAGTTAGCAACAAAGTGGCAAGTGGTGGCGAAAAAGTTTCTTGGCAAGCAGGTGATAAGGTCCAACATAAAGCATGGGGCGTTGGTACAGTCGTTCGTGTAGGCGGTTCGGCCAAAGACTTAGAGTTGGACATTGCTTTCCCAGAAAAAGGCATAAAACGGTTGTTAGCGGCATTTGCACCAATTGAAAAAATTTAACATGCAAAATAGGTCAGTGATTTAATGAGAAATCATCATTAGATAAATTCTTTTTATTTTCTATCTTAGTGTAAATGTGTTAAAAAGACGATAAGAGCATTACACTTATGAGGAGGAGTTCTACGATGGAACAACAACCATTAACATTAACGGCGGCGACAACTCGTGCGCAAGAATTAAGAAAACAACTCAATCAATATTCCCATGAATATTATGTCAAAGATCAACCATCCGTAGAAGATTATGTTTACGATCGTTTGTATAAAGAGTTAGTCGATATTGAAACGGAGTTTCCTGATTTAATCACGCCAGATTCGCCGACACAACGTGTAGGTGGCAAAGTTTTATCTGGTTTTGAAAAAGCTCCGCATGACATTCCAATGTATAGTTTAAATGATGGGTTTAGCAAGGAAGACATTTTTGCTTTTGATGAACGTGTTCGTAAGGCGGTTGGTAAACCCGTTGCTTACTGTTGCGAGTTAAAAATTGATGGGTTAGCAATTTCATTACGTTATGAAAACGGGGTGTTTGTACGCGGAGCAACACGAGGCGATGGAACGGTTGGTGAAAACATTACAGAGAACTTACGAACGGTTCGCTCTGTACCGATGCGTTTAACGGAGCCCATTTCAGTGGAAGTTCGTGGCGAGTGCTACATGCCTAAACAATCCTTTGTCGCATTGAATGAAGAACGTGAAGAAAATGGCCAAGATATTTTTGCCAATCCTCGGAATGCAGCGGCGGGAAGCTTGCGCCAATTAGATACAAAAATTGTGGCGAAACGGAACTTAAATACGTTTTTATACACAGTTGCTGACTTTGGACCAATGAAAGCGAAGACGCAGTTTGAGGCATTAGAAGAGCTTTCTGCAATTGGTTTTAGAACCAATCCTGAACGTCAATTATGTCAGTCAATCGATGAAGTTTGGGCCTACATTGAAGAATACCATGAAAAGCGGAGCACTTTGCCATACGAAATCGATGGAATTGTGATTAAAGTGAACGAATTTGCGTTGCAAGATGAATTAGGTTTCACTGTCAAAGCACCTCGCTGGGCGATTGCCTACAAATTTCCACCAGAAGAAGCAGAAACAGTAGTGGAAGATATTGAATGGACAATTGGGCGCACGGGGGTGGTCACTCCTACTGCGGTCATGGCTCCTGTACGAGTCGCGGGAACCACGGTTAGTCGGGCAAGTTTGCATAATGCAGATTTTATTCAAATGAAAGATATCCGTTTAAATGATCATGTTATTATTTACAAAGCCGGCGATATTATCCCAGAAGTAGCGCAAGTCCTAGTTGAAAAACGTGCAGCCGATAGTCAGCCTTATGAAATGCCGACACATTGTCCAATTTGTCATAGTGAGTTGGTGCATTTAGATGAGGAAGTGGCGTTACGTTGTATTAATCCAAAATGCCCTGCGCAAATTAAAGAAGGGCTGAATCACTTTGTCTCACGAAACGCAATGAACATTGATGGCTTGGGGCCAAGAGTGTTAGCACAAATGTATGACAAAGGATTAGTGAAAGACGTAGCGGATCTGTATTTCTTAACAGAAGAACAATTAATGACTTTGGATAAAATCAAAGAAAAATCAGCAAACAACATTTATACTGCCATTCAAGGGAGTAAAGAAAACTCTGTAGAGCGTTTGATTTTTGGCTTAGGGATTCGCCATGTGGGTGCGAAAGCGGCGAAAATTTTAGCGGAGCATTTTGGTGATTTATCAACCTTAAGTCGAGCAACTGCGGAAGAAATTGTGGCTTTGGATTCAATTGGCGAAACAATCGCAGACAGCGTTGTGACGTATTTTGAAAATGAGGAAGTTCATGAATTAATGGCTGAACTGGAAAAAGCCCAAGTGAACTTGACATATAAAGGTCTCCGGACAGAACAATTAGCAGAAGTGGAGTCACCTTTCAAAGACAAAACAGTTGTTTTAACAGGAAAATTAACGCAGTACACTCGCGAAGAAGCCAAAGAAAAAATTGAAAATCTTGGTGGAAAAGTTACAGGGAGTGTTTCGAAAAAAACTGACATTGTGGTTGCTGGCGAAGATGCTGGCAGTAAATTAACCAAAGCTGAAAGCTTAGGCGTGACCGTTTGGAATGAACAAGAAATGGTCGATGCGTTAGATGCAAGTCATTTTTAAGAAGAAAAATTAACGTTGTCAGATTTTATGTAGTAATTTGATGGTATGCTTATTTTAGTCATAAAAGTTATATGAACGAGGACTTTCTGAGTTGAGAAAGGAGGTTGATGCTTATGCGCAATTCTTCTTACTTTAACGAAAGGAGCAATGTTTTTGTCCGTTGAAGCAGCGCTAGGACTGATGATTGGTTTTGCAACACTTGTTGTGACCATTATCTTCGGTATCTTAGCGCTTGTCTTAGACAACAAAAATAACCGTTCATAAGCTTTGAGGAGCTGAACGGTTAAGCGTTTGAAATAAAACCAATAACTCAGTAAGCCGCTAGTTCTTATAACTAGTAGTGGCTACTAGAGAGGTATGTTCCTGCATATCTCTCTTTTCATTTTCATAATAACATGTTTCCATCATTTTTGCGAGCGACAAATTATCAATGAAATTCAAGGTTTCATCTAAAATATCCGACCATTTTATGGTAGAATAGGAACAGAGTGAACAGCTGTGCTAAGCTGTTTAAAGAAATACAATCCAATTGATTAATCTGAAAATGAAAATTTCAGTAAATGATAGAAAGAAGGGTATCTATGGCAATTACAGAAGAACAAGTCAAACATGTCGCTAAATTATCAAAATTATCTTTCTCCGAAGAAGAATTAGCGGACTTTACCAATCAACTAGATAAAATTATTGATATGGTGGAATTACTAGAAGAAGTAGATACAACAGGGGTTCCTTTTACTTCAAATGTGAATGAATCAATCAATGTCATGCGTGAAGACGTAGCGACACCAGGAATGGACCGTAAAGAATTAATGCGGAATGTTCCGGAATCAGAGAATGGTTACATTAAAGTGCCTGCAATTATGGATAACGGGGAGGCAGGAGCCTAATGGAAAAATTATACGACAAATCGTTAACAGAGTTACATGATTTATTGGTTTCAAAAGAAATCACAGCAGTTGATTTAACCGAAGAAACATTAAATCGTATTCAAGATACAGAAGAACAACTAGGTTCTTTTATCACAGTTAGTGAAGAAAAAGCAATGGCATTAGCCAAAGCGATTGACTTAAAAGGCATCACTGAAAGTAATCCATTAGCTGGGATTCCAATTGGGATTAAAGACAACATTGTCACAAAAGATATTTTAACAACAGCTGGCTCAAAAATGTTACACAATTTTGACCCAATTTATGATGCGACCGTGATGGATAAAGTCTATCAAGCAGATATGATTCCAGTCGGAAAATTGAACATGGATGAATTTGCCATGGGCGGAAGTACGGAAACGTCTTACTTCAAGAAAACAAAAAATGCTTGGGATCAAACCAAAGTTCCTGGCGGTTCTTCTGGTGGTTCAGCTTCTGCTGTCGCAGCCGGACAAGTCCCAGTTTCTTTAGGGAGCGATACAGGTGGTAGTATCCGCCAACCAGCCGCATTCAATGGTATTGTGGGCTTGAAACCAACGTATGGACGTGTGTCTCGTTTTGGTTTGATTGCTTTTGCTTCAAGTTTAGACCAAATTGGTCCATTGACACGAAATGTTAAAGACAATGCCTTAGCTTTAAATGCAATTAGTGGTTATGACGAAAAAGACGGCACTTCTGCAGGCGTTTCTGTTCCTGATTTTACGGCAGATTTAACTGGCGACATCAAAGGCATGAAAATTGCTTTACCAAAAGAATACTTAGGTGAAGGGGTACAACCTGATGTTCGTGAAGCGGTATTAAAAGCAGCAGAAACATTTAAATCTTTAGGAGCAACGGTGGAAGAAGTTAGTTTGCCACATTCTAAGTACGGCGTAGCGGTTTATTATATTATTGCCTCTTCAGAAGCAAGTTCAAACTTACAACGCTTTGATGGCATTCGTTATGGTTACCGTTCCGAAAATGTCCAAAATCTAGAAGATGTCTATGTTAATTCACGTTCTGAAGGTTTCGGAACAGAAGTTAAACGTCGGATTATGTTAGGAACATTCTCTTTAAGTGCTGGTTATTATGATGCGCACTTTAAAAAGGCTGGTCAAGTCCGTACACTAATCAAACAAGATTTTGAGAATGTCTTTGCGGATTATGACTTAATCATTGGCCCATCCACACCAACAGTTGCCTTTGGTCTAGGGGAAAACATCAATGATCCAATCACAATGTATATGAATGATATTTTAACCATTCCTGTCAACTTAGCAGGACTACCAGGCATGTCCATTCCAGCAGGATTCTCAGAAGGCTTGCCAGTTGGTTTACAAATTATTGGAAAACATTTTGACGAACATACAATGTATAAAGCAGCCTATGCTTTTGAACAAGCGACAGATTTCCATACGAAAAAACCAGTCATTTTAGGGGGGAACGATTAATGAACTTTGAAACTGTCATTGGATTAGAAGTCCACGTAGAATTGAAAACCAACTCTAAAATTTTCTCCTCTGCGCCAGCGCATTTCGGAGCAGAACCAAACAGCAACACAAATGTGGTTGACTGGAGTTACCCAGGTGTTTTGCCTGTCATGAATAAAGGTGCCTTAGAATTTGGCATGAAAGCAGCTCTTGCTTTGAACTGTGAAATTTCAAAAGAAACTCATTTTGATCGTAAAAACTATTTTTACCCAGATAACCCGAAAGCATACCAAATTTCTCAATTTGATCAACCAATCGGACATGATGGTTGGATTGAAATTGAAGTCGAAGGCAAAAAGAAAAAAATTCGCATTGAACGTGTACATTTAGAAGAAGATGCTGGGAAAAATATTCACGGCACAGATGGCTATTCTTATGTAGACTTGAATCGTCAAGGCACGCCTTTAATTGAAATCGTTTCTGAAGCAGACATGCGTTCACCAGAAGAAGCGTATGCTTATTTAGAAGCGTTGCGTTCAATTATCCAATTTACAGAAGTTTCTGATGTGAAAATGGAAGAAGGTTCTATGCGTTGTGATGCCAATATTTCTTTACGTCCGTATGGTCAAGAAGAATTTGGTACTAAAGCGGAATTAAAGAACTTGAACTCTATGAACTTTGTAAAAAAAGGTTTAGCTTATGAAGAAAAACGCCAAGCCAAAGTCCTATTATCTGGTGGCGAAATTCAACAAGAAACACGCCGCTTTGATGAAGCAACTAGTACAACGTTGCTTATGCGTGTTAAAGAAGGCTCAAGTGACTACCGTTACTTCCCAGAGCCAGATGTTCCTCGTTTTTCAATTGATGATGAATGGATTGAAAAAGTTCGCGCTAGTTTGCCAGAAATGCCAGCCTCACGTCGTGCCCGTTATATCAGTGAATTAGGGTTACCTGAATACGACGCAATGGTCTTGACTTTAACGAAAGAAATGTCAGATTTCTTTGAAGCAACCTTAGCAAACGGGGCAGATGCGAAACAAGCATCAAACTGGTTAATGGGCGAAGTTTCTGCTTACTTAAACAGTGAAAAAGTTGAATTAGCCGATACTAAACTAACACCAGAAAATCTAGCGGGTATGATTACTTTGATTAACGATGGCACAATCAGCTCGAAAATTGCGAAGAAAGTGTTCAAAGAGTTAATTGAAAACGGTGGAGACGCTAAAGAAGTTGTCGAAGCAAAAGGCCTTGTTCAATTATCTGATCCAGCGCAATTATTACCAATGATTAACGAAGTTTTAGACAACAACCAACAATCAATTGATGACTTTAAAAACGGAAAAGACCGTGCAGTTGGTTTCCTTGTTGGACAAATTATGAAAGCAACTCGTGGACAAGCAAACCCAGGTGTGGTTAACAAGTTATTGCAAGAAGAGCTTTCAAAACGATAAGAAAGTAGCAGGCAAACCATGAAAAAAGCTAGAGTGATTTATAATCCAACGTCAGGAAAAGAGTTAGTTAAAAAGAACTTAGCCGATATTTTATCTATTTTAGAAGAATGTGGTTATGAAGCCAGTGCATTTGCGACCACACCAGAAGAAAATTCAGCACGCAATGAAGCACATCGTGCTGCGCGTGCAGGATTTGATTTACTAGTAGCAGCAGGTGGAGATGGGACCATTAATGAAGTCGTGAATGGGATTGCTCCGTTGAAGCGGCGCCCTAAAATGGCCATTATTCCTGCTGGAACGACGAATGACTATGCACGGGCCTTGAAGATTCCTCGTGATAATATCGTTAAGGCAGCAGAAGTGATTAAAAAAAATCAAACTGTCAAAATGGATATTGGTCAAGCCGGCAAAAATTATTTTATCAATATTGCGGCGGGTGGTCATTTAACGGAACTGACTTATGAAGTTCCGTCAGAGTTGAAAAGTATTTTTGGTTACTTAGCGTACTTAGCCAAAGGAGCCGAAATGTTGCCGCGAGTGAAGCCGATTAAAATGCGCATGACGTATGATGAAGGTGTGTACGAAGGCAACGCATCAATGTTTTTCCTAGGGCTGACTAACTCGGTGGGTGGTTTCGAGCAAATCGTACCAGATGCTAAATTAGATGATGGTAAGTTTTCATTAATCATTGTAAAAACAGCCAATATTTTTGAGATTCTTCATTTAGTTGCGTTAATGTTAAATGGTGGAAAGCATGTTGAAGATCATCGACTAATCTATACAAAGACCAGCTATTTACATGCAGAAACGTTAGAAAAGAACAATAAAATGATGATTAATTTAGATGGTGAATATGGAGGCGATGCTCCAATGACCTTTAAAAATATGCATCAACACATTGAAATTTTTGCAAATGGTGATGCACTGCCGTCCAATGCAATTATGGGTTCTGTCTTAACTGGTAGCGATGAGATTGTCGTAGAATCAGAAGACGAAGAGGAAGAAGCATATAACGAAGCTAGCAAAGAATTTGTCAAAGAAGTTGAACGACTAACAGACGAAGATATTGATGGCGATGGAAAGATTGCCGAAAAAGAAAAGCACTAGGTAGTCCGTGAATAGCTAATGAAAGATTTAGTTGATAAGATCTTTCATTGGCTATTTTTTGACTAAGGGAAAGGGTCTCATTCTTTTATTTACCTAAAAAGTTCAAACGGAATTGCTAAATCGCCATGAAAATTCGTTGTTGCTTTTCTTAGGTATTTTCATTAGAATGAGTGAAGTGTATAAAAAGAAGGAGCGACTTATGAAAAATTATCCAGTAAAGAAAAATGACGTCATTGAAGTAGAAATCATTGACTTGACGCATGAAGGTTTAGGCGTGGCAAAAGTGGACCATTATCCATTGTTTATTGAAAATGCCTTACCAGGTGAAAAACTTGAAATCAAAGTCTTAAAAACAGGCAAAAGTTTTGGTTATGGGAAAGTATTGACTGTCCTAAAAAGCAGTGAACAGCGTGTTCCCGTGAAAGATGAAAACTTTACAAAAGTCGGGATTAGTCCGTTGCAACATTTAGCGTACGGCGCCCAACTATCATTTAAAACGCAACAAGTCGAAAATGTTATGCAACGTGTCGCTAAATTGCCAGAAGTCCCTGTTTTACCAACAATTGGGATGAACGATCCGTGGCATTACCGGAACAAAGCACAAATTCCCGTGCGTAAAATTGACAACCAACTACAAACAGGTTTTTTCCGGAAAAATAGCCATGATTTAATTCCAATGGAACATTTTTATATTCAAGACCCAGAAATTGATACAGCAATTGTTAAAATCCGTGACATTATGCGTAAATATAGCGTAAAACCTTATAACGAATCTGATAATACAGGGAACTTACGCCATATTGTCGTTCGTCGTGGCTACCATACTGGGGAGATGATGGTTGTTCTAATTACGAGAACACCGAAATTATTCCCAATTAGTAAAATTGTGCCAGATATTTTGGAAGCTATTCCGGAAGTAGTCAGCATTGTACAAAATGTAAATCCAAAACGAACCAATGTCATTTTTGGCGACGAAACCATCTTATTACATGGGTCTGAAAAAATTACAGATACTATTTTTGATTTGAAATTTGAAATTTCCGCGCGTTCATTTTATCAAGTAAATCCACAACAAACAGAAGTGATGTATCAAAAAGTTAAAGAGTATGCGGCTTTAACAGGCAATGAAATTGTGGTGGATGCCTATTGCGGGATTGGAACGATTGGCTTAACTTTAGCCCAAGATGCAAAGCAAGTTTACGGTATTGAAGTAATTGAAGAAGCGGTCAAAGATGCAGAAAATAATGCTAAATTAAACAACATTGAGAATGCCACTTTCACGGCTGGTTTAGCGGAAGAATTATTGCCAAAATTAGTTGAAAATGGCTTGCAACCAGATGTTGTGGTGGTGGATCCACCACGGAAAGGGTTAGACGGTCAATTAGTAAACACATTAATTGAAACGCAACCTGAACGAATTGTTTATGTCAGCTGTAATCCAGCCACACTCGCTCGCGACATTGCATTATTAACAGAAGGTGGCTATAAAGCAAAAGAAATTCAACCAGTGGATAATTTCCCACAAACGACCCACATTGAATCTGTCACGTTATTAACAAAGGCGGTGGATTAAATGAATGAAAAAGAAAAAATGTTAGAATTAATTAAAAAGAAACAAGGTGGTGGCCGTTCTAAAAAAATGGAAACTCCCAAAAATGATCGTAAAAACATGCGCAAAGGGCCTAAAATTTTTAATAAATAAGCGGTTATCAGTAAAAAGTTGAGGTCGGGACAGAAGCGTTTAACTCCGAGAAATAAGAAGGAATTTCCGAAAATTGTTCTGTAATTTTTGGAGAATTCCGGCTTATTTCCGAAGGAGTTGCTTTTGTTCCCGCCGTTTATCAGTTTTTGAGCGTGGAGCAAAAATCCAAAGTGATTTTTGTCCCACGCTCAACTTTTTTGTTAAAGCATTCCTAGCCAAACAAATAAGTTGTTATTTTGCTAGTAAATCTGTTATTTTAGACAAAAGACAAGGAGGGCTATTCAGTGGAATATGTAACAACATTAGAAGAATTAGAAGAAAAAATTACAGACAATCGTCTACAAGCCGTCTTTTTGACAGCAAAAAATTGTAGTGTTTGTACAGTTGATAAACCGATTGTCGAAAAAATTGCAACAAAATATGAATTTCCTACATACATTGCAGAAGCTGATAAAAGTCCAGAAATAATTGGACAATTAAATGCTTTTTCTGCACCGACCATTATCTTATACTATGAAGGAAAAGAAATTCATCGCCAAGCCAAAATTATTAACTTTCAAGAAATTGAAAAGCGAGTTCGACAAGTACAAGAAAATAGTTAATCAAAAAGGAAGCCACCGATCACGGAGAGGCTTCCTTTTTAATTATCTCGCTAAATGTTCAGTTTGTTGTTGAGAAAAAAGTTGATAACTGACAAAAACTTCTGCTCTTTTGTTTACTTCTAATTTAACGAAAATATTGTGGATATGTGTTTTTACTGTTCCGATTGATAGGAATAGTTCGTTGGCTATATCTTGATTTGTTTTGCACTCTAAAAGTAACGAAAGCACTTCTCGTTCTCGCTGCGTTAATTGATAGGCATCACAAAAAGGCGCCAAAAGTACGGGTTCATCTGATTGATTTTCTTCCAATTTAGCAGCGTCTTTTTCAAGAACCGACAGAGGAAAATCACGATTACAGAAGTAGATAATGGCGATCGAGAGAATGATTGTATAAATATCTTCAGAAACGTTTCGGTTGTTAATTTTAAAGACAATATCAGAATATTGGTCAATGTTAAAAATAACGAAGGTATCTTCCAAAAGAATCGCCACACCGAAACCAATGCTTAGCCAACCAATAAAACGAAGATATTTTTTCGCAAGGGCTGATAAAGGATCTATTCGTAATTGATAGAGCGCATAGCATCCAAGGTAAATTAAAAATAGCTGATTGGGTAAATAGTACAACCAAACTTTTAAGGCGGAATTTTGTGAAAATGGAATAGCTAGCATCCATAAACCAATTAAAAATAACCAGACAAATTGATAATTTTTAAAAGGACGACCACTAATAGTATTGATAATAGCCAGATAGGCAAAATTACAACAAATAAAAATGATGGTCTTTAAAAAAGGTGCGGTCATAAAGGTCTGATTATATTCGGTTGCAAACGAATTAATGAACTCAGTCATATAAACAATCACATTGTCACAAATAAAAATAACCATTAAAAAGAGAAGCAATAAAAAAATCGGTTGTTTATTTTTCAAGTAAAGATTTAAGGTAAAGGTTGAAGTAAACGAATATAAAATAATCAACAAGATGTTATAAATAAAAACAAATGTCACGATTGGAAACCCCTTTCATCTTTTATTTTAAGTGAATGATTTTTCAAAATAATTATACCATTTTCAAATCTATGATTGGTCAGAAATTAGAGAGAAATCCGCCTAAACTTTTATAAACCCCTGGTGTACCAACGGTTTATAACCATAAATAAACTTTTTTTAATGAAAAATCACGCCAAAAAAGAAAGCGTTTTCTAACTTTTGGCGGATAGTAAACTCTTCGCTAAACTTGGTAAAGTCAATGTGTAAACAAAAACAACTTTAGGAGGAACACATCATGAAAAGAGATTACGTTACAACAGAAACATATACGAAAGAGGAAATGCATTACTTAGTCGATTTATCATTAAAAATTAAAGAAGCGATTAAAAATGGGTATTATCCGCAACTGTTAAAAAACAAATCTTTAGGAATGATTTTCCAACAATCTTCAACTCGAACACGAGTATCTTTTGAAACTGCAATGGAACAATTAGGTGGACATGGCGAATATTTAGCACCTGGTCAAATTCAATTAGGGGGACATGAAACGATTGAAGATACCAGCCGCGTATTGTCACGTTTAGTAGATATTTTGATGGCTCGTGTGGAACGTCACCATAGTATTGTTGATTTAGCTAATTGTGCTACCATCCCAGTCATTAACGGTATGTCTGATTACAATCATCCAACCCAAGAATTAGGTGATTTGTGTACCATGGTTGAGCATTTACCAGAAGGCAAAAAATTAGAAGATTGTAAAGTTGTCTTTGTCGGAGATGCGACACAAGTTTGTTTTTCTTTAGGATTAATCACAACAAAAATGGGCATGAATTTTGTTCACTTCGGTCCAGAAGGCTTCCAATTAAATGAAGAGCATCAAGCGAAATTAGCAAAAAATTGTGAAGTTTCAGGCGGTAGCTTTTTGGTCACAGATGATGCAAGTTCTGTTGAAGGCGCTGATTTCTTGTACACGGATGTTTGGTATGGCTTGTACGAAGCGGAATTATCTGAAGAAGAACGTATGAAGGTTTTCTATCCAAAATATCAAGTGAATCAAGAAATGATGGATCGGGCAGGTGCCAATTGTAAATTCATGCACTGTTTACCAGCAACACGTGGGGAAGAAGTAACTGATGAAGTGATTGACGGTAAAAATTCTATTTGTTTCGATGAAGCAGAAAACCGTTTAACATCTATTCGTGGCTTATTAGTATATCTTATGAATGATTATGAAGCAAAAAATCCTTATGATTTAATCAAGCAAGCAGAAGCGAAAAAAGAACTAGAAGTTTTCTTAGACACTCAAAGCATTTAACGGCCAACTGTCCACTGATTGAAAAAATGAATCAGTGGACAGTTTATAAAGAGAGGAAGAGTCTTCATGGAGGGGAAAAAGAAATTTAGTTTAACGAGTGCCATTTTATCAGTCATCTGTGTGGTTTTCGTTGCTGAAGCAGCGGCGCCTGTTGCTGCAATTGGTAATTCTCAGTTTTTTTGGTGGATTTTCTTATTAATTGCATTCCTATTGCCATATGGGTTAATTTCATCAGAATTAGGAACAACTTATATTGGTGAAGGGGGCATCTATGATTGGGTGACCAAAGCATATGGTCATCGTTGGGGTGCCAGAGTTTCTTGGTATTATTGGATTAATTATCCATTGTGGCTAGCTTCATTAGCCGTTATGACGCCAGAACTATTAACGACAATTACAGGTATTAAGTTTTCAACACCGATGATGATTATTGTTGAATTAATTTTTACTTGGATTGTGGTTTGGATTAGTTTTTATCCAGTCAGCGACAGTATCTGGATTCTAAATGGAGCCGCCGTAATCAAGATGGTTTTAGCAGTCTTAATTGGTGGGCTAGGATTGTATGTAGCCTTGACGAAAGGTGTTGCTAATGAATTTACCTTGAAATCAATGCTGCCAACGTTTGACTTAAGGAGTTTATCTTTTATTTCTGTAATCATTTTTAATTTGTTAGGGTTTGAAGTCATCTGTACGTTTGCAGATGATATGGAAAATCCTAAGAAGCAAATTCCACAAGCTATTGTAGCAGCGGGGTTAGTCATTGCGGCCATTTATATTTTTTCAGCCTTTGGAATTGGGGTAGCGATTCCCACCGATCAAATTAGTACCGGCAGTGGTATGATGGATAGCTTTAAACTATTGACAGGCTCGACAGAAGGTTGGTTCATTATGTTGATGGCTTTCCTATTCCTTCTTACGTTGTTCGGCAACATGATTTCTTGGTCATTAGGAGTCAATAATACAGCTTGTTATGCTGCTGAAAATGGTGACATGCCTAAATTTTTTGAAAAACGTAGTAAGAAAAATGACATGCCAATTGGGGCTGCTTTGATGAATGGCATTGTGGCATCGGTGGTCATTGTATTAGCACCAATTTTACCTAATCAAGATTTATTCTGGGCCTTTTTCTCCTTGAATGTCGTCCTATTCTTGTTATCGTATATCCCAGTTTTCCCAGCTTTTTATAAGCTTAGAAAAATTGATCCCGATACACCACGTCCGTTTAAAGTTAACGGAAAACCAGGATTTTTAAAAGTTTTAGTGGTTTTGCCAATGATTATGATTATTATTTCACTGATTTTCACAGCAGTGCCTTTAGATTTTAGTCCCGCATCATTAAATGAAAAATTACCAATCACAATTGGGGCAATCATTTTTATTCTGTTTGGTGAAGTAATTATTTACGTAAAAAAAATTAAGAAGGGAACGAAAGAAAATGGCTAAACGAATTGTAGGAAGTACCCCTAAACAAGATGGCTTTAGAATGCCAGGAGAATTTGAACCACAAGAGAAAGTTTGGATGATTTGGCCAGAAAGACCGGATAATTGGCGTGATGGTGGTAAACCTGTCCAAGAAGCTTTTACTAATGTGGCCAAAGCAATTAGTCAATTTACACCGATGAATGTGGTGGTTTCTCAACAACAATTTCAAAATTGCCGTCGCCAATTGCCGCCAGAAATTACGGTTTACGAAATGTCAAACAATGATGCCTGGGTCCGTGATTGTGGACCATCATTTGTCATTAACGACCATGGAGAAATCCGTGGTGTGGATTGGACATTCAATGCTTGGGGGGGATTAGTAGATGGTTTATATTTCCCTTGGGACCAAGACGATTTGGTTGCACAAAAAATTTGTGAAATTGAGCATGTAGATTCTTATCGTACAGATGATTTTGTTTTAGAAGGCGGTTCATTCCACGTAGATGGACAAGGAACAGTCTTGACTACAGAAATGTGCTTATTAAGTGAAGGTCGAAATCCACAACTTTCAAAAGAAGCAATCGAACAAAAATTATGCGACTATTTAAATGTTGAAAAAGTTCTTTGGCTAGGTGATGGAATTGACCCAGAAGAAACCAATGGTCACGTGGATGATGTAGCTTGTTTTATTGCACCTGGTGAAGTGGCTTGTATTTACACCGAAGATCAAAATAGCCCATTTTATGAAGCGGCACAAGATGCGTATCAACGTTTGCTTAAAATGACTGATGCTAAAGGACGCCAATTAAAAGTCCACAAATTATGCTGTCCTGTCAAAAATGTAACCATTCAAGGCTCCTTCAAAATTGATTTCGTGGAAGGAACCATGCCACGAGAAGACGGCGATATTTGTATCGCATCCTATATGAACTTTTTAATTACAAATGATGGCGTGATTGTGCCACAGTATGGTGATGAAAATGATCGTTTGGCTTTAGAGCAAGTTCAAACGATGTTCCCAGATAAAAAAATTGTCGGCGTTAATACGGTAGAAGTTGTTTATGGGGGCGGCAATATACACTGTATCACACAACAAGAACCAAAGCGCTAGGAGGGAAACAGATGTCAAAAATAGTGATTGCATTAGGTGGAAATGCGTTAGGAAATTCTTCGAAAGAACAATTGGCAAAAGCACAAACCGCTGCAAAATCCATTGTTGATTTAATTGAACAAGGCCATCAAGTGGTGATTGCTCATGGCAACGGGCCACAAGTTGGCAAAATTCGCTTAGCTTTTGAGGAAACGAGTCAATCTCCAGAAGATGTCGTGCCGTTTCCTGAATGCACAGCAATGAGCCAAGGCTATATTGGCTATCATTTACAACAAGCAATTGATGAAGAACTAGTAACCAGAAATTTAGGGGAACAACCAGTTGTTACGTTAATTACACAAGTCGTGGTGGATCCAAAAGACCCAGCGTTTACAAAACCAACAAAACCAATTGGTGGTTATTATGACGAAGAAACAGCCAAACAGTTGATGGCGGAAACTGGGAACGTCTATCAAGAAGATGCGGGTCGAGGCTGGCGACGGGTAGTTCCTTCACCAAAACCAATTGATATTTACGAAAAAGTTAGCTTGCGAACACTTGTTGATGCAGGACAAATCGTAATTGCTTGTGGTGGTGGCGGGGTTCCTATTGCCTATGATGGTCCAGTCTATCATGGTGTAGATGCAGTCATTGATAAAGACTTTGCGGCAGCAAAAATGGCTGAACTCATTGAAGCAGATGTTTTTGTGGTATTAACTGCAGTAGAACATGTTTTTGTTAACTTTGGTCAAGCAAATCAACAAGCTTTGACCGATGTTACGGTTACGGCAATGCAACAATATATAGAAGAAAATCAATTTGCGCCAGGTAGTATGTTACCTAAGGTGGAAGCGGCCATCAGTTTTGCAGAAAGTAAACCAAACCGCCAGGCGATTATCGGGCTTTTAGAATTAGCTTCGGAAGCAATCAAAGGAGAAAGTGGTACACGAATTACACAATAAATTCTCAATATTTAACTTTCACAAAAGATTAAAACAAACGCATTTAGCAGACTATCTTAATCGTTAGAGAGTAGGACATCGGTCGTTTTGACGGATGTCCTACTCTCTATTTTGTCTTTTTAACGAACAAAACTGTTAGTTGTCATGCAAAAATAAACATAGTAAGATAATCTTTAAATGGTATAGGAGGATAAAAATGTCTAAATTTTTAAAAGTAATCGGAATAATTGCTGTTTTGTTAGTCATAATAGGCGCTGCAGCGTATTGGTTTATACTCAAAAAGTTCACTCCTGAGGCAGAAACCCCAGCAATGTACAATCAAGAGAGAATCGTTAAAACGATTGAAGACCAATTAAAAGAAACAGATGTACAAAAAGCTCGGACCAAAGCACCGTTGATTATTGAAAAAAATATCACTGAATTACAGCAAGCGATTGCCAACGGAACATTGACCTATGAAGAACTTACGGCGTTTTATTTGGACCGTATTTTACAGTTCGATCAAATAGATAATGGTATGAACAGCATCTCTGAAATCAATCCGCAAGCAATTAAGGAAGCAAAGGCATTTGACCAGCAAACCTCTCAAACACCGAAGAAGCCTTTGTATGGTATTCCTGTGACTTTGAAAGAAAATATAAATACGACCAACATGATTTCAAGTGCAGGAGCTTATGCCTTACGTACGTTCAAGCCTAAGGAAGATGCGGAAGTAGTTAAGAAGTTAACAGAGGCGCAAGCTTTGATTTTAGGAAAAGTAAACTTATCTGAACTAGCGAATTATATGTCAATGAAAGCACCAAGTGGCTATAGTTCCAAACATGGACAAACACTTAATCCTTATGGGCCACTCAAAATAACACCTTCAGGTTCAAGTTCTGGGAGTGCGGCTAGTGTGACGATGAATATCGGCGCCTTCTCTTTAGGCACTGAGACGATGGGATCGATTGTTTCCCCCGCTTCTCATCAATCAGTGGTTGGTTTTAAACCGACCCACAGTTCAGTAAGTGGCGAAGGTGTTTTACCATTGGCACCATCATTAGATACAGTTGGCCCGATTGCCCGAAGTGTCGTTGATGCTGCACAAGGCTATAATGCGTTTAAGAAAGACACGGTTCCGAGCATTGATTCAACGAAATTTACTAAAAATAACTTACAAGGTCAACGCATTGGGTTGCTAGAAATGCCAAGTGCTGAAGAAGAATTTGCGACTGCTAAAAAGGCCCTCCAAAAAGCTGGAGCAGAAGTGATTCCGGTAACGCCAGACATGGAAGGGATTGATGGCGGGGCAGTTATTTCCAATGAATTTAAGTTTGCATTGGAAGAATTTGCGAAACGTTATGACTTACCATTTAAAACACTGGAGGAACTAATTGCGTATAATCAACAAGATAAAAAGGTTCGTGCCAAGTATGGGCAAGATTTATTAGAAGCAGATGTTAAAAAGAAACAACCAGATAAAGAAATCATTCAAACAACCATTAAAAAAGCACAACAAACGTTTGATGCGTTGCTAAAAAAACAACAATTAGACGGATATGCCTTTATTGATTCTGAAGGTACGGGTTTAAGTGCCGTGGCAGGATATCCTGAATTGACGGTTCCTTTGGCGAAAAACAGTGAAGGACAACCTTATGGGCTGACTTTTACACAAACTGCCAATAAAGAGCAAACGTTATTTGAGCAAGCTTACAGCTTTGAACAAAGTACCAAAGGACGGATAGTACTTTCAGACAACGAGCTGTTGGCAAACAGTAAAAAAATAAATAGAGATGAGCAGTAAAGGGAAACTAGGAATGGCGAAACATCCGTATCAAACCTAATAAAGATAATCGACCTACAAATGAAAGGAATTGTTTGTAGGTCGATTATTTAGGTTAGTCATTTTTTTTGCTTTTTTAGGCGAATGTTTTCATGTAATAAGTTAATAAGTGGCCAGATTCGAGAAATACGGCCATCAATTTTTAAGCATTTCAATAAAAAGAGTGAACGATGGCTGTGTTTGAAGCATGAATATGTGTGGTTGCTTCCGCTTTCGCAACATTAATTTGGAGCGCTACCGTCGTAAAGGGTTCTGCCGCAGGAATCATTAGATGGAAACAAATCCATGAATACATAGAAGATTAAAGCAAGATGAAGAAAATATTGTGGCAATAAAGGATATCAGAATGCTTGTAGAATGACTATATGTAGTGTCTTTTTGTTTTTTTAATCAATATATAGTATTAAAATCTTCTTTTTATTCCGAAATCTGATTGACTTGTTTTTTAAAACGGAGTACTCTTATTGAGACGTCAACAGAGAAAAGTTTGGTTTTAGGAAGGTCGGAAATTTGTCGTGAATAAGAATTTTTTGGTGAATGATTTTAAAGGTTGGGAAACGAGAAGTTACTTGTTTTTAGCTTTGATGGTGGGGGTACAGTTGATTGCATTTGCTATCAATCCATCGAATTGGATTACGTTAGTAGGTGGTTTAGCCGGCATCATTTGTGTGAATTTAATTGCCCAAGGAAAAGTCAGCAATTACATTTTTGGCTTAATCAGTGCAGTGATTATTGGCTATTTTGGGTTAGTAACACGGGTATATGCGGAAGTTCTTTTACAAAGCTTCTATATTATTATGGACATTACAGGGCTTTATGCTTGGCTTCGGGCTAGCGAAGATGGCTCGGGTCAAGTAACCGAAGTAAAAGTTTTAAAAGGTATTCAGTGGTTGTATGCCTTTTTCACGTGGCTGCTCATTGGCGTAGCTGCATATATTTTGTTAGGCTTTGTAAATGATGCGCAACAAACATTAGATGCAATCACGTTCAGTGTTTCAGCGACAGGGATGTTATTGATGATTAAACGTTATCAATCGCAATTCGTGTTTTGGCTACTAGGAAATATTTTTTCAATTTTGTTATGGTTCCGAGCAGGGACGCACGCTGGTGGTGATTATGCGATATTTGTTATGTATTGTATGTATACTTTTAACTCAATTTTTGGTATGTTTAATTGGTTGAAGATAAAAAATAAAATGGAAAAAAATAGGTAGGGAGTTCGATGGCAGTGATTGTTTTAGCAGGTACGATTGGCGCTGGTAAATCTAGTTTAACAGCTTTAATTGCAAACCGTTTAGGTTCAGAAGCCTTTTACGAATCAGTTGATGATAATGAGGTATTACCTTTATTTTATGCGGAACCGGAAAAGTACGCATTTTTATTACAAATTTATTTTTTAAATAAACGTTTTGATAGTATTAAACAAGCATTAACGCATGAAAATAATGTATTGGATCGCTCGATTTATGAAGATTCATTACTTTTTCATTTAAATGCAGATTTAGGTCGTGCCAACGAAACAGAGGTCAAAGTGTACGATGACTTATTACAAAACATGCTCCAAGAATTGCCTTATGCTGCGCATAAAAAAAGACCTGATTTGTTAGTTCACATTCGTATTTCATTTCCCAAAATGTTAGAACGCATCAAAAAACGTGGCCGTCCTTATGAACAAATTGAGACAGATCCAACGTTGTATGATTACTATCAAATGTTGAACGAGCGTTATGATCAATGGTACGAAGACTATGATGAAAGTCCTAAAATTCAAATTGATGGCGATAAATATGATTTTGTCGAAGATCCTGAAGCGTGTCAATATGTCTTGGCATTAATTGAGAAGAAAATTGAAGAATTAGAAAGATAAATAAAAAGAAGCAAGTCCGGACTTGCTTCTTTTTGACTTAAAATGTGGATAGATAGGCTAAAGTTGCTACTAAATAAAGGAGTGTAGTGCTAAATTATAGAATCGGATTTTAACCTTCCCCTAAGTTAAAATCGGATAATCTATCTATCGACAGTTTAAGTTTGTATAAAATAGCGGTAGCTATTATCAACGAAGTCATTCATCGGTTGACCTGACTTCTCTAGAAGTATACCATCGAAAATAACCGACAGTTGTTCAAAATTTGGACTTAGTAAGTGTAAATTTTGATTGAAAGTTTCTGTAAATCAATCATTTATTCAAAAAATAATGCTCGAAAGAAGGAAGATAAATGAGCCAAATTTGGTTTGAACGCATTCTACGTTGGCGCAAAAAAGCGCAACGATTTTTACAAGGACGTTATGCCCGGTTCGATGAATTGAATCGAACGCTGTTGCTAACAAGTGTCGTGCTGGCGCTTATCAATATTTTTACTGGCTATCTTTGGGTTCGGTTATTGATTTTAATCACAGTCGCCTACGTGTATTATCGCTTTTTTTCAAAACATATTCACCCGCGATTGAATGAAAATCAACGGTTTATTCTTCGAAAACAACGCCTAATGCAAAAGGTTCATGCTTTTCGCAAGCGACACATGACTCAGAAAGGATATCGTTATTTTAAATGTCCAAAATGTCAGCAGTCATTACGTGCGCCGAAAGGACGAGGAACAATCAAAGTCACTTGTTCAAACTGCCAAAATCAATTTATCAAAAAAGTCTGATCTTCTGTGTTTTTTGGTCTAGGCAACTTTTGGACTTGTGGTATACTTGAGAAAAGAAACCATTGGATATTCTAAAAGGGGAATATCTTGTTAAAAAAGGAGAGAAAAAACAATGGAAATTAAACGCCAACAAGAAATTGTTGAAGCGTATCACTATGATATGCGAGTACCTGATTCAGAAGTAGAGACAGATTTACGTGTCAGTTTTTCACCAATTGAAGTAGAAGAAGAAAATTATCCAGAAAATAGCTCAGCACTTGTTGCTCGCTTAGAATTTCGAATTGTCTTTGACGAATTTGTTTTATCAGGGGCGATTAGCCAAATTAATCACATTATTGATCGTAAAATTGAAAAACAAGAAGATATTTCGCAAGAAGAAGTCGATGAACTTGTGCGTCCTTTATTTAGCATCGTCGAACGTTTATCTTATGAAGTAACTGAAATTGCTCTGGATCGTCCAGGTGTTCAATTGAATTTTCAACAATCAGAAGAAGCTTAAACTTTAAAAACAGCGTTTATAACGGATTCCGTTACAAACGCTGTTTTTATTCTTGTGAAGATTTAGCAACCAAAGCTTTTTTAAACTGTTCATAATTTTTTGTAGCGATATCCACATAAGCAATCGGCTGACCAACTTTGGTGATTTTTTCGGGAAGATAGGGAGCGAGCATTTCATTGTACAAAATGAACGCAGCTTCTGGTACTTCCTCTGAAAGAACATCATAACTGATAAAGTCAATTTCATAGGTTGGTTGAAAAAAGGCTTTGATGTTTTGCTGCTCTTTATTTGAAAAGAGCCAAGGACCCGCATTTGCAGGGCTTCCCACAAATAACGTCGCTCCATCACGGTTGACAGAAAGGATCCAACAAATTTTTTGCATACGCTTACACCTCCTAGAACTAAGTATACCACGTCAGCTTAAAAGAAAGAGGACAAAAAACAAATTATTTTTACAGTGACTAGTAAAACAACACTTGGTGATAGTTTTAAACTATCACAACGGTTATTTTCTATCAAAAAGTAAGCAAATTATCCCACTATTTGTTATAAAATAAGGTACAATAGAACTATCACTGGAAACAGTTTGCTGTTTTCAGGGTATTTACTGGAGAGTGAGTACCGGGAACCTTTACTTCCTTTGATGTACTTGTCATTAAAAACATAGGGAGGAACTAAAATGACAACATTCATCACTGTATTAGTGATCCTTGCATTTATTGCTGTGTTATTCGGTTTCTACCAAATGCAAAAGAAACATTTAAAATTCTCAACACGTGTCTTTTCAGCATTGGGCGTGGGGATTGTTTTAGGTGCAATTATTCAATTTGCTTTTGGTACAGACAGTAAAATTACTACGCAATCAATGGAATGGATCGGGATTGTAGGTAATGGTTATGTAGCGTTTCTACAAATGCTCGTAATTCCGTTAGTATTTGTATCTATCGTAGGTGCATTTACAAAAATGAAAGAATCCAATAAATTAGGAAAAATTAGCTTTAATGTGTTAGCCACCTTACTAGGAACAACAGCAGTAGCTGCCTTGGTGGGGATTGGAACAACCTTAGCGTTTGGTCTTCAAGGGGCAAAATTCACGCAAGGTGCTGCAGAAACGTCAAGAATTGCCGAGTTAGCGACGCGTCAAGATGCGATTCAAGATTTGACGATTCCACAACAAATCGTTTCATTTATTCCTAAAAATGTCTTTGCTGACTTTGCGGGAACACGACCAATGAGTACCATTGGGGTGGTAATCTTTGCTGCGTTTGTTGGTGTCGCTTATTTAGGCGTTCGTCGTAAAGCGCCAAAAGAAGCTGAATTTTTTGCAAATTTAATTGATAGTTTATATAAAATTACCATGCGAATTGTTACCTTAGTTTTACGCTTAACCCCTTATGGCGTGTTAGCGTTAATGATTAATGTTGTAGCAACAAGTGATTTTGTTGCGATTATTAACTTAGGTAAATTTGTGTTGGCATCGTATGTGGCCTTAATTATTGTTTTTGCCATTCATATGTTGATTTTAATTACTTTAAAAGTCAATCCAGTTACGTATCTAAAAAAAGTTTTTCCAGTCTTGAGCTTTGCTTTTACTTCTCGTTCAAGTGCAGGAGCTTTACCATTAAATATTGAAACACAAACCAAAGCACTAGGTGTCGATGATGCCACAGCAAACTTTGCTGGTAGTTTCGGTTTATCTATTGGACAAAATGGTTGTGCCGGCGTTTATCCAGCTATGTTAGCAACCATCGTTGCACCAACTGTTGGAATTGATGTCTTTAGTTTACAATTTATTTTAATGTTAGTAGCAGTTGTCACAATCAGTTCATTTGGCGTAGCCGGTGTCGGCGGCGGAGCAACCTTTGCTTCTCTAATCGTTTTAGGCGCAATGAACTTGCCGGTTGCAATTGTTGGTTTAGTAATTTCGGTTGAACCACTTATTGACATGGCGCGGACAGCTGTTAACGTTAACGATAGTATGGTTGCAGGCGTGTTAACAAGTGCTCGTATTCATGAATTAGATCGTGATGTCTTAAATGATCGCGATGTTGTCTTAGATGCAAATATCTAAATCAATAAAACGAAAAGTGTTTGAGCAATGTCTTGCTCAAACACTTTTATTTTGATTTTAAGCGAAAGTGCAGTAATTATTTAAAAGAACGTATATAATAAGTTGTTAACTAAATTCAAAAGGACGTGAAGGAATGTTTTCAAACCAAGTAAAGATTATGTTATATGTGAATAATGTTGAGGAATCTAGTCAATTTTGGCAAACGTTTGGCTTTGTTGAAAAGGAAAGAGAGGAAGTTGACGGCACATTGGTGGTAGAAATTGCGCCAAGTGAATCAGCAGAGACGATTATTGTTTTATATGATTTGGCCTTTATTCAAAAACATTCACCAGAAGTGGCGGGGAATACCCCTTCTCTAATGTTTGCTAGCGATGATATCATTGGTCTCTATAAAAAAATGCAAGAGGCTGGGGTTACTGTTGGTGAAATGGTTCAATTGCCAACAGGCTTAGTTTTTAATTTTGCAGATAACGATGATAATTACTTTGCTGTGATGGGGCAAGAAAGTAAATAAAAAACAGCTTGGCACCAGAATCTAGATTGATTCTGGTGCCAAGCTGTTTTTTATAAAAGTTGAAAGTTTTATAAATTTTACTAAAAACTGTAATTTTCATGAAAATATAGCGTATGATAATGCTGTTAATAGAATAGGCGGAGGTAAGCGGTATGCGTAAACGACATGCAAAGAAAAGACATGGAGGAGTGAATTGGCTTTTTATAGTATGTTTGTTGGTGGTGATTGGTGGTAGTGGTTATTTAATAAAAACGTTCTTTTTCACTAGAGATTCACAAGTTAGTCAAGAATCGAAAGTGGTCTTGGAAGAAGATCGCCGAAGTGATAATTATGCGAATTTAACGAAAGAAATAGTTGCACCAGATAGTGGCGAACTTGATCAAAAAATTCAAGAAACAAATTATATTGGTTCGGCTTTGATCATTAAAGATGATCAGGTTTTAGTAAATAAAGGATATGGCTTTGCCAATTTTGAAAAGCAACAAGCCAACACGCCAAACACAAGGTTTCAGATTGGTTCAATTCAAAAATCTTTTACCACAACCTTGATCTTAAAAGCGATTGAAGAAGGTAAACTTACATTAGATACAAAACTCGCTACGTTTTATCCGCAAGTACAAGGTGCTGAGGACATTACGATTAGCGATATGTTGAATATGACAAGCGGTTTAAAGTTATCAGCAATGCCTAATGATATCGTTACCGATGAAGAAATTATTCAATTTGTTAAACAAAATACCATTCAAGTCAATAAAGGAAAATACAATTATTCCCCAGTAAATTTTGTCCTTTTAGCAGGAATGTTAGAGAAAATGTATCAACGTACCTATCAAGAATTATTTAATAAATTTTATCACAAAACGGCTGGTTTAAAGAATTTTGGCTTCTATGAAACCTTATTGGAACAGCCCAATAATTCAACAAGTTATAAATGGACAGAAGATAATTCATATAACCAAGTGCTCTCGATTCCTGCAGCTAGTTTTGCCCATGAATTTGGGACTGGGAATGTGGATATGACGACAGGTGATTTGTATTGGTACTTACATCAATTAATGAGTGGACATTTAGTTTCCACCGCACTTTTGCAAAAATTATGGACGTCTTCTCAGCAAAGTTCTTATCATGGCGGCATCTATGTTCATGATAACTATTTACGCTTACACGGCGTTGAAGCGGGTCAACAAGCCCTGGTTTTATTTTCAAAAGATATGAAAACCGGGGTCATATTGCTAACTAATTGTGTGAATCCAGCGAAATACAAAGAATTAATTGGTTCGTTGTTCCATGATGTAACCAATTTAACTGTTAAATTTTAAAGCAGAAGCAACAACGATCACTCCAAAGCCTTTTTAGGTTTCTTCTGAGAGACTTTATATTAAAATAAAGGGAAGAACGATCAAAGGGAGTGACGAAGATGAAGCGATCAAAAAATAAACAAGTTGTTATTGGTGAATCAACGGAAAAAAACATTTATCTTCAAGATATAGAACAGGAAACGCAAGCTTTTATTCTCCAAAACAATCCACAATTGACAGCTGAATCGATGATTACATTGGCGGAGTTACTTAATTATCGTTTGGATTACATGAAACAATTGGTCGCAAATGATTCTGAAAAAATCCAACAACTGAATGAATTGGTGGTTCAACATATCAAAGAAGATAAGCTGATTTCCAATAATATGAATGAAAAGATGGAAAAGAAATTAACCTTTGGCCAACGAGCAGCGGATACCATTGCTAAATTTGGCGGTAGCTGGGTGTTTATTGGCTTCTTTTGCTTCGTGTTGATTGCTTGGATCGTGATTAACTCTACCACTTTATTGGGACAACCATTTGACAAATATCCTTATATTTTGCTAAATCTCGCCTTATCTTGTTTAGCAGCTATCCAAGCACCGATTATTATGATGAGTCAAAACAGACAAGAAGCCCGTGATAGAGAACAAGCGAATAATGATTATAAAATTAACTTAAAAGCAGAAGTAGAAATTAATTTATTACATGAGAAAATGGATTATATTATCAATAATCAACTAGAAAATTTGGTAAAAATCCAAAATATTCAAATTGAACTTTTAGGTGAATTGCAAGAACAACTCGCCGCGACTTCTGAAAAGGAGTAGTATATAGAAGAGGTCAGGACAGAACCGTTTAGCTCCGAGAACCAAGTAGGTACTGTTCAACATCTATTTGCTTTGCAAATAGTGTTTCTCAGCAATAAGAAGAAATTTCCGAAAATTGTCATAAAACACAACGAGGTACGAGTTGATGTTGCATGATACCTACCCGGTGCTCTTTAATTTTTGGAGACCAAGTAGGTATTGTTCATCATCGAATCACTACGTTCTTCGTGATTCTCAACAATTTCGGCTTATTTCCGAAGGACCTTCACCAAGTAGGTACGATGATTTCATCTGTTCATGCTTCACAGTGAAACATCGCAACTCTTAGAGCTGTAGCTCTTTTGAAGGCTGTACTGTGACGAGACGCATGTCGAGAAAACACCTTAGAAGTTGTTGAGATCGGAGCAACGCGTAGTGTTGGTTCTGTTCCCGCCGTTTATCAGGCTTTTTTTATTGTGTGTAAATACACAAGCAAAATAATCGCTTTCCCTTTTTTATTCACCGTATAATGGGATAGAATGACTTTATACAAAAGGGGAAAACAAGATGAAATACCAAGTATTACTTTATTACAAATATACAACAATTGAAGATCCAGAAGCTTTTGCGAAAGAGCATCTAGCTTTTTGCAAATCATTAAATTTAAAAGGCCGTATTTTAGTAGCGACAGAAGGGATTAACGGAACGTTATCTGGTACTGTCGAAGAAACAGAAAAGTACATGGAAGCAATGCAAGCAGATGAGCGCTTTAAGGATACATTCTTTAAAATTGATCCAGCAGAAGAAATGGCCTTCCGCAAAATGTTTGTTCGCCCACGTTCTGAATTAGTGGCGTTGAACTTAGAAGAAGACGTTGATCCATTAGAAACGACGGGGAAATATTTGGAACCTGCAGAATTTAAAGAAGCCTTATTAGACGAAGACACTGTTGTAATCGATGCTCGTAACGATTATGAATATGATTTAGGTCATTTCCGTGGTGCCGTGCGCCCAGATATCCGTAGCTTCCGTGAGTTACCACAATGGATTCGCGAGAACAAAGAACAATTTATGGATAAAAAAATTGTTACCTATTGTACTGGCGGGATTCGCTGTGAAAAATTTTCTGGCTGGTTATTAAAAGAAGGATTTGAAGATGTTGCTCAATTGCATGGTGGTATTGCCAATTATGGGAAAAATCCAGAAACACGTGGCGAACTTTGGGACGGCAAAATGTATGTCTTTGATGACCGAATCAGTGTCGAAATTAATCACGTTGATAAAAAAGTTATTGGGAAAGATTGGTTTGATGGAACACCTTGCGAACGCTACATTAACTGTGCAAACCCAGAATGTAATCGTCAAATCTTAACTTCAGAAGAAAATGAACATAAACATTTAGGTGGCTGCTCATTAGAGTGTAGCCAGCATCCTGCCAATCGTTATGTAAAAAAACATAATTTAACAGAAGCAGAAGTTGCTGAACGTTTGGCTTTGTTAGAAGCGGTTGAAGTATAAAAATAATAAAAAAATAAACAAAAAAACTTCGAAAATTATTTTTTGAAGTTTTTTTGTTTATTTTTTTGTCTTTAAAAGTGTTGATTTTAAAGCTTTCTTAGCTGAAACCATTTTATTTTTTAAAAGCGTCTGAAAAAAATAAAAAAATCTAATAAATATTTCTTTTATATAATGTTTATTGGCTGGGCCAGTCAATGTTGAAAATGGGGAAGGAGGAATTCAGATGAAAATCATAAAAAGGTTTAGTTTGGTATGTTTAGGGCTATTGATCATTGGGTTGCAAACAAAAAGCGTTATGGCTGAAGAAAATAATTATGAATCAAATGGTCAAGCGAGCTTCTATGGTACCTACGTTTATGAGAATGAAAAAGAGTCAAATGACGTAGCGTATACCCAACAATCAGAAGAACAGGGAAGAAACAATTTAGCTGCTTCTGGACAAGCAGTTTTACCTAAAACAGGCGAGTCTGAAAATCCACTGTATTCCTTGATAGGAGTTAGTTTGTTAGGGGTAGTCATTTATTTAATTAATAAAATGAAACGAGAGAAGGAGCTTATTTAATGAAAAAAACTGTTTTACTTACATCGGCAACCATACTTTTAGGCGTAGGGTTTCAAGCAATAAACGCATCAGCAGCAGAAACTTTTCCGAAAGAATACAATACGGAAGGCACAATTACTTTTGAAGCAGGCGATAACGAAATCACACCGCCAGTTGATCCAGAAAATCCCGATCCTACTGATCCAGTAGACCCAATTGATCCTCCAGGGCCAGGAACGGGTGGTGCCTTATCAATTGATTATGGGTCAAAATTTAAATTTGGTACACAAAAGATTTCTACGGCAGATCAAACGTATTATGCTGCGCCAGATGAAATGAAAGATGGTTCAAAAAAACCAACCTATGTACAAGTAACTGATAAAAGAGGAACGTTAGCAGGATGGAAACTAACGCTTTCCCAACCTGAACAATTTAAAACAGCTACTGGAGAGGAACTAGTCGGCGCTCAATTAACGTTTACAAAGGCAGAAGCTGCCTCAATGGTGGATGAAAAATATAAACCTACTGAAGTCAGTAGTACTATTTCCTTAACACCTGGTGTAAATAATAATCTAGCGATGAACGCTAAAAAAGAAACAGGTGTTGGGACTTGGGTTTATCGCTTTGGTTCAAATGAAGCAACAAATAAAGAAGCTGTCCAATTATTCGTTCCCGGAAAATCTGTAAAGCTTGCACAACAATATTCAACGAAGTTAGTTTGGGCATTAGAAGATACTCCCGTTAATAATTAAATAAAGGAGAAAAGCAATGAAAAAACAATTCACAGGAATCGTTCTATGCAGTACATTTGCAGTTGCTGGTTGGTCCTTACAAGCGAAGGCAGAGGAGCCAAAAGAGTATCGTTCGAATGGTTTAGTAGAATTTATTCCGAACGTAGATCCGACAGAGCCGGTTGATCCAGAAAATCCCGATCCAGAAAAGCCAGTCAAACCAATTGATCCAACAGACCCAGAAGGTCCCAATCCTGGTACCCAAGGACCACTGTCTATTGATTATGCTTCAAGTTTTGACTTTGGGAAAAATCGTATTTCGAATAAAGACCAAGTATATTTTGCAAGAGCACAGCAATATCAAGAAAATCAAAAAGATACACCAAATTTTGTGCAAATTTCTGATAATAGAGGAACCAATAGTGGTTGGTCTTTAACGGTTACGCAAAAGGAGCAATTTAAAGCAACAAAGGCTACTTTAAATAGTCAGTTGACAGGTGCGCAAATTTCTTTAACTAACCCGACTGTTAATAGTAATGCGCAAAATGTTGTGAAACCAGAGGCAACAAATAAGATTGCCCTTGTTCCAGGGACCGCATCGCTAGTGGCAGCTGCGAAGCAAGGAACTGGTGCGGGAACTTGGGCTACTTATTGGGGCAAAGTAGAAGTGGTTGCAGAACGCGATGAAACCAATACGGTACACAATGTTAATGTTACAAAAGATGTCGCGCTATCAGTACCAGGGTCAACCCCTAAAGATGCCGTGAAATATCAAACAAAATTATTGTGGACGTTGACGGATGTACCAGGAATTTAAAAAGTAGAGGTGAAGAGAGATGCGAAACAAACAAAGCCTAGTCTTTTTGGCAAGTAGTTTATTCTTACTACTCCTTGCGCCTATTACTAGCGAAGCGATTAGTAATCCTTCGACAAATATCAACGAAGTCAATCGGGAAATAGTGGAGGAATCGGCCAATGATCAGGCAACTAGCGCTCCTTCTCACTCGGAAACATTAGAGCAAGAACCTTCCCTAGAAACGACAACAACAACCGATAATCATCCAGCAGAAACAGACCAATCAACGGCTACTTTAGAACCTAGCAAACAACAAAAGGATGACGATAACAGTGTAACGGAATCGGCGATAGTTGAACCACAGCCGCGCATGTTGGCTGCGCCATACGCTACTTCATTGCCTGATGATCCTAATATCATTCCAATCGACAAGGTATTTCAAGAGCCAATTGGAAATGCAACAAGTATTTTAGAAGGTGGGAAGTTATTACAACTAAACCCAGCTGTTAAATCACAAAAAGGAGCTATTTGGTCAAAAAAACCAATCAGTTTATTGTCGGATTTTACCTTTAAAAGTTATTTGTATTTAGGAAACGAGTATGCAAATGCTGGTGATGGTATGACCTTTACCTTAACGAATGATCCTAGAATGTCCACAACGCCTCAAGAAGTCATTGGTTCACCTGGGATGGGAATCGGTGCATACTCCACGAAAGCTGGTCAACCTTATGTTAGAAATGCCTTATCGATTGAGTTTGATACCTATAAAAATACTGGTAGTTCCAACCGAATGGACCGAGAAATTTCACAAGATAAGGGAAATGGGCATTTAGCTTTTGTCACTCCGAAAGCTAATAACAACAGCTATACAGGGGAGCATTCAGGTGTCACCGTTGCGCCAACCTATCTATCTAATGGAACCTGGCGCATGTTGACTGTTCATTGGAATGCCGCAACCAAAGCATTAACATATGATTTAGAAGGTGTGGGCACGAATACGTATGTAGTTTCAGATTTAAATGCACAATTTGGCGCAACAACGGTTTATTGGGGCTTTACATCCTCTACAGGTGGCAAATACCAAGAGAATGCTTTAGCAATGACACAAATTCCTACCAACGTTACGTCACAAGCAGCCCTTAGCGTGAATGGTCAGGAGTTTAGCTCAGCTGTTGAAGCAGTGAAAAATGATCAGGTGAGACTACGGAATACGTTGAATATTGACAATGACTTTATCGAAGATCGTCAACCGCAAGTAAGCATTGACTTACCTGATGAATTAGCATATGAAGAAAATTCATTAACGATTGATGGTAAAAAGGTAGCAGCCAAAGATCTGACACAAACAGGGAATCACTTAACAATTACTTTAAATGACTACCTAGTTTTAAAGAAGGACATGATTATTGAATTAAAAACAACCCTTCAAGATAATACGCCCGAAAAAGTTTTAACTATGAACTTTGACTATTATGAAGAAGGAACCTTACTGCAAAAGTCAAATAATGTAACGATTACTATTCCTAAACCAACAGAAAAAACAGTAACCGTTTTTTATAAAGACGCGGAAGGTAAAGATATTGCTCCACCTAAAAGTGTAACAGAGAAAATTGGTACACCCTATCAAGAAAAACCCCTAGATATTTCTGGCTATGTTTTTACAAAAGACTCGGGCAATGCGGAAGGAACAATGACAGAGGAAACAAAAGATATTTATTTTTACTATCGTTTAGGGGAACTATATTTTAAAGAGGCACCAAAACAGATTACTTTTGGTACGGAAAAGATACGTAATCAACCACTAATTAAACTTGGGCATCCCACCGAAGGACTCAAAGTCGTGGATGAACGTAACGCAAATAATTGGCGCTTGCAACTAAAGCAAACGCAACCGTTAACAAATGATTCAATTGTAATGCCAGATGTTTTTTCTTTCGTTTCAACTGTTGGAAGCTCTCAGATTACAAATGAGGCAATTACGCTTTTAGAAAGTAATCAGAAAGGTGAAACAGATTTAACAGCATTACTTGATGAATCAAAACAACAAGGAATTCAAATCAATGTTCCTGTAGCTTATCAAAGAGTTGGAACATTTAAAGCTCGTTTATCTTGGGCGTTAGAAGACGTACCAGGAAATTAAAGAAAAGAATGGAGAAAAGAAAATGAAAAAAGTAACAACAGTATGTTTATCCACATTTATTTTAGGGAGCTTAGGCATGACTTCTCAAGCCTTTGCAGAAGATGGCGGTAGTTATACATCTAATGGTATCGTAGAATTTACACCAAGTGAAGATCCAACTAATCCGGTTGACCCAACGGATCCAACTAATCCAGTTGATCCTATTGACCCAACAGATCCTGAAGGTCCTAATCCAGGAACAAACGGTCCGTTGTCAATTGATTATGCGTCAAGTCTAGACTTCGGTGTTCAAAAAATCACGTCGAAGGATCAGACTTATTTTGCTGCTACCCAAAAATACAAGACGGTAGGCGCAACCGATGAAGTCAAAGAAGGGCCTAACTATGTCCAAGTAACAGATAACCGTGGAACCGAAGCTGGCTGGTCATTAAAAGTGAAACAAGAAGGACAATTTAAATCAACTTCTGGTAAAGAATTGACTGGGGCAGCTATCACGTTTAAAAACGGAAATGTAGTGACTGCTTCAGATTCAGGTAAACCAACAGGCCCAGCCACAATCACGTTGAATTCAGATGGTAGTCAATCAGATGTAATGAGTGCAGCAAAAGGAAACGGTGCAGGAACTTATTTATTTGATTGGGGAACAGATGCAACTACAGCTGCTAAAAGTATTGAGTTAACTGTTCCAGGTTCTACAACCAAATACGCTGAAAAATACGCCACAAAATTAACATGGACGTTGACAGACGCTCCAGGAAATTAAACGAATTTTAAAAAGAAGAATAGCGGGGAACATGGTTACCTGCTATTCACTACATATAGAAAAGGAGTAAATAATTTGAACAGAAAAAAACAACGATTTCTTTTTTTTCCGATACTACTAATTCTTTTAGCGTTAGTACCTAGCAATGGTTTTGCCAGTGAATTTAATTTTGCGGTTACGCCTATTCCATCAGAAAAACAAGTAGATAAAGAAAAAACTTACTTTGATTTATTACTAGAACCAAATGAAGAAACTGAGTTGAAAGTGAACTTACGCAATGATACAGATAAAGAAGTAAAGGTAGGTATTTCGATCAATAGTGCCATTACCAATTCAAATGTAATCGTGGAGTATGGTGAAAATAAGGGAAAAAAAGATCAAAGTTTAGCGTTTGATATAAAAGACTATGTTCAATACCCTAGCTCAGTTCGTTTAAAACCGAAAAGTGAACAAACGGTTTCTATTAACGTCAAAATGCCTAATACACCCTTTGATGGAGTGTTAGCTAGTGGTATCACTTTTAAAGAAGAAATGTCGGATGAAGGCAAACGTCAAGACGATAAAAGTCAGGGGTTATCCATTAAAAATGAGTATTCGTATGTCGTCGCATTATTGATGCAACAAAACAAAAAAAAGGTTGAGCCAAATTTACTTTTGAAAAAAGTCTCACCAGGACAGATTAATGCTAGAAATGTGATTTTAGTCAATCTACAAAATGATCAAAAAACATATATTAACCAAGTTGCCTTTTCGGCAGAGATTACCAAAAAGGGGCATGAAGAAGTTTTATATAAAGAGGAAAAAGCAAACATGCAAATTGCGCCAAATACCAATTTTTCTGTTCCTATTGCGCTAAAAGGGCAACCACTTAAGCCAGGAGATTACCATTTGTCTATGACCGTTGTTGGGAATAAAGATGCTGCAGGCTCATTTAAAAAATCAATAAACAATGAATCGATATCTTTTAGAAATCAATGGCAATTTGAAAAAGACTTTACAATTAATGGTGAAGTTGCCAAAGAATTAAATGAAAAAGATGTCACCTTAAAAGAAAATCATTCGAATTTATATTTGATGATTGGCTTACTACTATTATTGATAGTGATTTTAATCATTGCTTGGTTGATTTGGCGAAAAAAGAAACAGGAAAAAAACGAAAGAGAAATATAAAGAGTAGTTAATTTTTGATTTGATCATCGGCAACGTTTTTGTTTGTTTTTACTTATCAAACATGCAGTTTATTCAACAAACCTAACTCAAAAAAAGAAATAATAAGAAGGAGTATTGTTAAATATCGTCTGATACCACTTTACTAGTTATATTTTTTGTTTTGTTATGTAGCTAAAGTATTTGGCAATATATGTGAGAAAAATGGATAAATACAAACATTTACTATTATGGAGTACATTGTTACTCTCGTTTTTTCAAGTAACCACTGTGCAAGCAGCAGAAGAACGGAATCCAATTTATAATCCGACCAATCCAACAGAAGAAATTTATCCGATTGAGAATACTGGCACACCAGAAAAAATGGAAGAAACAAATGAAAGTACTATTACTAGCGAAACGCAAACGGAAGAAAGTAGCGAAGACGTTAGTAAAAAAGAAGTGACAACCAATAATCCAAAAACAAATGAAGAAAGGCCTTCTTCCAAGAAAAGTCAGCATCAAGTATTTTTCACGGATGAATTATTTGATGCTAGCCATATCACCATTGTACCAAATAGCACAGGCGGTGCTGGAACGGAGGGGCAAAACACTTTTTACTTGAATTTCATACGGGAATTAGTAGGAACGGCTATTTATGGGAGAAAGAACTGATAAATGATGAATTATGAAATTTTTTTAAATAAAGAAGATCAACGAAGTTATTCCTTGCTAAGGCATTTAGAAGAAAGTCCCACGCTATCAGGTACTTTTATTGCACTTCGCGAAGAATTATCAATGTCGAATTTTTTAGTCAAAAAAACATTAGAAAAATTAAAAGCAGATATTGACAATCTAAAGTTAAGCGACAGCTTAACTTTAGTCGTTTCTGATGTAGATGTTACACTTGAAATTGATGGAAACTATTCAAGTAAACTTTTGCTCACGAAATACTTAACAGAATCGCTCTCTTTTAAATTAGTGTTGTCTTACTTTAGAGGAAATTATAGTTTGACAAAGTTTGCTGAATGTAATCATGTCAGCACCTCTGTGGCGTATAGTACCTTACAGCGGCTAAAAAAAGCCTTAAAGGAGTATCAGATCTATTTTAGTAAGCGGGAAATTGTCGGCAATCAAAAAGCAATTTCATTTTTTTTGTATAAATTGTTCACGCTTTCCAATCAACCAATTTCCGAACTATATTCGGTAAAAGTTTATAATGAAGCGAAACGTGTATTACAGTCTGTTGAGTTAAACTATACTTTCACCACCTATGAGCGACGCAATTTTTTCCATTATTTAGCTATTATGATTAACAACGAAGGACGTGCGGTGGAAGGGATCGATACGCGTGCACTGAATACATTTTCAGAGGAACTAATAAAAAAATCGCAAGTGGCATGGGCATTGGCCTCAAAATCATTAACGTATACGATTGTTTTTTTCTTGTATTTGCATGGCAAACTAGAGAAAAAATATGTCATTCATGAAGATCCTACGATTGAAAGCCTAACTCGTGTTTTCATTGGAAGTTTTGAAAAAGCATTTAATTGTTTAGAGGAGTCAACAAGGAATACTCTAGAAGAAGGGTTAGCAATTATTCATTTCAATGTTATTTACTTTCCGATTAATATGTTTGACGATTTTGAAATGGATTTACAGTTTTTTAAGCAAACATATCCGGAATTTTATTTTTATTTAATTGAATATATTCGTTGGTTAACAGCAAAACATAAAAAAATTGCGAAAGCCAATCACTGTTTGTTTTTTAACTATCTATTGTTGCTAATTAATCATGTTCCGGTTCATTTAATTGCAGAGCCAGCCAAGGTCCTAATTGATTTTTCTTATGGAAAAGAGTATAACCAATTCATCAAAAAAAATTTATCCGTCTATGTGAATTTGAATGTAGAAATTATTGACCCGTTATCAGATACCTTACCAGATGTGGTGATTACCAATTTAAATAACTTGTATCAAGAAGAACAGAGTAAAGTTATGGTTTGGCTGGATCCACCTCGTTCGATTGATTGGGTCAATTTAACGCAATCATTATTGACTATTCAAGAAGAAAAATATCAACAACAAAAAGAATCGACAAAGACAAGCGGTGATCCTATCGAATAGAATCATCGCTTGTCTTTGTGTTTAAGTCTTTACAAAACCACCCAAGTGTTTTATAATATGAATATACATTCATATGAATAGAAAAACATTAATGAGGAGGCGCATAACAATGTCAAAACAAACAGGTGCACACACACATGAAGAAAAAGGTAAAAACGTTCCAGTTATTCTCTTTTTTACAGGATTGGCTCTTTTCTTTATCGGTTTATTTTTAGGGAACATGCTCTTAATGAAAAATATTCTTTTCTCGTTAGCTGCTATTTTAGCTGGTTATCATATTATTTGGGAAGGCTTTGGAGATACGTATCGGGATACGAAAAACAATCGAAAGTTTTCGCCTAATATTCATTTGTTAATGACCTTATCTGCAGTTGGTTCAGCATTAATGGGAAGTTTTGAAGAATCAGCATTGTTGATTTTGATTTTTGCGGCGGCGCATTTCCTTGAAGATTATGCCCAAGGCAAAAGCCAACGTGAAATTACAAAACTATTAAATTTAAATCCAACAGAAGCTCGCCTGATAACAGACGACGGCTCAATTCAAACTGTGTCAGTTGAACAATTGAAGATTGGTGACCGCGTGCAAGTCCTCAATGGTGCGCAAATTCCGACAGATGGCGTCGTGATTGAAGGAAGTACCGCTGTGGATGAATCATCTATTAATGGGGAAAGTATTCCCAAAGAAAAAAATAGTGGGGACCCAGTTTTTGGTAGTACTATGAACGGTTCAGGCACAATTGTTGTTGAAGTAACGAAAGATAGTTCAGAAACAGTTTTTGCAAAAATCGTACAGCTCGTGAACCAATCACAAGAAAATCAATCAGAAATTGCAAGCAAAATTAAACGATTTGAACCGAAATATGTCACACTAGTTTTAGCAGTTTTTCCACTAATTGTTTTAGGTGGCGCATTACTTTTCCAATTGACTTGGGCTGAAAGTTTTTACAGAGGCTTGGTCTTCTTAATTGCTGCCTCCCCTTGTGCTTTAGCAGCGAGTGCCGTTCCGGCAACTTTATCAGGAATTTCCAATTTAGCAAAACAAGGCGTTTTGTTTAAAGGTGGCTCATTCTTATCAAATTTAGCTGAAGTGAAAGCACTCGCTTTTGATAAAACAGGAACCCTAACAAAAGGCAAACCTGAAGTCACAGATTATCTTTTTGTTGATGGCTTAGAAGATCGCCAAGAAGAATTAGTAGCTGTTTTAACAAATATGGAGAAAAAATCCAATCATCCATTGGCGACGGCGATTGTTAATCGCTTTGAAGCAGAAACAACGGCTTTAAATTTAGAAGTAGAAAATATTGTTGGGGTGGGTTTAGTAACGACCATTGCAGACACAACTTTTAGAATTGGTAAACCATCTAGTTTCGAACAAGTGCCAACAATCATTGAGAAACAAACAACGAAATTAGCGAGTGAAGGCAAAACGGTAGTGTACTTTGCCGAAAATGAACAAGTGATTGGTTTAGTGGCATTGATGGATGTTCCTAATGAAGAAGCAATGAACGCCATTCACTATTTCAAGTCACAGAATATTGAAACAACAATGATTACAGGAGATGCAAAACTTACGGGTGAAGCAGTTGGCCGCTTAGTAGGCGTGGACCAAGTTTTTGCTAATGTTTTACCTGAGGAAAAATCAGCGATTGTTGATCAATTAAAACGCGAAGTAGGAATGACTGGGATGGTTGGTGATGGCATTAACGATGCGCCCGCTTTAGTGAATGCTGATATCGGAGTGGCGATGGGGGATGGTACAGACATTGCTATCGATGTTGCAGACGTGGTAGTGATGAAAAATGATCTTTCTAAATTAGGCTATGCTCACCGTGTCTCAAAACGCTTGAATAAAATTGTGCAGCAAAATATTATTTTTTCAATGTTAGTGGTAGCAACGTTGATTATCTTGAACTTTTTAGGTATTGCGAATATCGCATTTAGCGTACTTATTCATGAAGGAAGTACCTTAGTGGTCATTTTTAATGGCTTGCGTTTATTAGTTAATACAAAATAAGCCAAATAGTCATTTGCAAGAAAGGAGAGAAAGCGATGAATTCTTTAAAAATGATTGAACTTTCTCTCACCGACGTTGTCATTCGGATGGCTCTAGCCGTGGTTTTTGGAGCTTTGATTGGGTTAGAAAGAAGTATTAAAAGAAAAGGCTTCGGTATCAGTAGTAATGCCATTTTATGTTTGGCCTCCTGTACGATTTCCATTTTACAGATTCAATCGGTGGATATTTTAGTCGATGTGGTGAAACAAAATAGCGCCTTGGCGTCCATTATTTCTATGGATATTACACGATATGGCGCCCAAGTGATTAGTGGTGTAGGCTTTCTCGGTGCGGGGATTATCGTTTTTAGAGAAAGGAAAGTCTCTGGGTTAACGACAGCAGTAATGATGTGGAATGTTACTATTATTGGTTTAGTCATTGGGATGGGCTTTTTAACCATTGCGTTTATCAATCTCGTGGCAACTTTGCTAGTATTAGCTCTGGCCCATTTTAAACGAAAAACTCCTTTAAAACGATTGCAGCTTATCGTAAAAATGAAGGAACCCATGATTAAAGAAAGCCGACTGCATGAACAACTTCAAGCTTCTTTAGAAAAAGGGGAGCGCTTAGTAGAATTGACTTTGGAATCCGAACAAGAGGCAGTGACAGCAAAGATTTCTTATGTAGGCAAAGAAGATTTCTGGCATTCCAACTTGCACCATCTCTTGAAAGAAAAAGGGCACGTTCAATCTGTCTCTGTTACGGAAACAATTTAACCATAAAATAAAGCACTTGGGCGCTAGCGCGCGCCAAGTGCTTTTGTTTAAATATTTAATACTTTATCTAAGAAATCTTTTGTTCGAGGGTTTTGAGGATTTTCAAAGACTTGCTCTGGCGAACCATCTTCTAGGAAGTTACCGCCATCAATGAACATTACTCGGTTAGCCACTTCTTTTGCAAAGCCCATTTCGTGAGTAACTATGACCATTGTCATTCCTTGTTTTGCTAAATCTTTCATTACACCAAGAACATCGCCAACCATTTCTGGATCAAGAGCTGATGTTGGCTCATCGAAAAGCATAATATCAGGATTCATCGCTAACGCACGTGCAATTGCGACACGTTGTTTTTGACCACCAGATAAAGAATCAGGATAGGCATCTTTTTTATCTGCCAATCCAACACGATCTAAAAGTTCTAACGCTTTTTTCTCCGCTTCGTCTTTTGACAAGCGACCTAAATCGGTTGGTGCTAAAACAATATTTTCTAAAATAGATAAATGTGGAAACAAATTGAAATGTTGGAAAACCATGCCGATATGTTGACGGACTTGGTTGATGTCCGTATTTTTATCTGTCAAGTTCGCACCATCAATAATAATGTCTCCGCTAGAAGCTTCTTCTAATTGATTCAAGCAACGTAAAAAAGTACTTTTACCAGAACCAGAAGGACCGATGACGCAGACTACGTCGCCTTCGTTAATAGAAACATTAATGTCGTTTAAGACCGTGTTGTCACCATATTTTTTTACTAAATGTTCAACTAAGATTTTTTCAGTCATATTAGTTCACCTTCTTTTCAAGGTTTTTCGCTAATTTAGTTAAGCTAGTAATTAAAATTAAGTAGATTAACGCAATAACGAAGTAAACCATTGTACTTTGTAATGTCCGAGCAACAATAATTTTTCCTGTTTGTAGTAGTTCGATTAAGCCAATTGCTGAAAGGATAGTTGTATCTTTCAATGAAATAACAAATTGGTTAATGAATGAAGGAATCATAATGCGAATCGCTTGTGGTAAAATAATTTTTTGCATTGTCCGATTATAGGAAAGACCTAAACTTCTTGAAGCTTCCATTTGGCCAACTGGAACAGCTTTGATTCCGCCGCGCACAATTTCAGAAATATAGGCACTGGCATTTAAAGTTAATGTGATAATCCCAGCAATGAAGACCGGGATATTAAAGCCAAGCACACCAGGTAATCCGAAATAGATGAAGAACGCTAAGACCATTAAAGGAATTCCGCGAATTAAATCAACATAAATGGTTGAAAGTACACGTAATGCTTTGATTGGTGAAACGCTGAATAATCCGAAAATAACGCCGACAATTAAAGCAAGTACGAAGGAAATCAACGTTAATAGAATCGTCATCCATAAACCGTGTAACAATTGTTTCCAGTTGTTTTGCATGAAGCCAACAAACGTAGATTCGTCAGCTGTTTCTTCTTTGGCTTCGTTGCCATCTTTTACGTAAGTGCCGATAATTTTATCGTATTCACCTGTACGTTTCATTTCTTTTAAGCCTTCGTTAAACATTTCAAGTAGTTCAGGATTTTGCCCTTTTTTGACAGCAAAACCGTAAGAACCACCTTTTTCACGAGGAATTGGTGTCGCTAGTGGTTGATTTTGCGCAACCCCGTAGCCAATGACAGGATAATCATCCATCATGGCATCAACTTCGCCAATTTCTAACGCACTGTATAATGCATCAGTTGTGTCTAAATACTTAATTGAGTAATCATATTTCTTTTTATTTTTTTCTAAGAAATCAGCACTTTCAGTACCAATTTTTACGCCGACTTTTTTGCCTTTTAAATCATCATACGATTTAATTTTGTCATTGCCTTTTTTGACCGCAATTTGAATACCGCTATCAAAGTAAGGAACAGAGAAGTCGAAGGCTTTTTTACGATCATCCGTAATCGTCATGCCTGCAACCATCCCATCTGCTTGACCAGATTCAACAGCTTGGACAGCAGAACTAAAACCAATAAATTTAAATTCAACAGTAAAACCTTGCAATTCAGCTGCACGTTTGACTAAATCTACATCAATTCCGACATAATCGCCTTGGGCATTTTGAAACTCAAACGGAGCAAATGTAGAATCACTAGCAATCACATATTTCTCTTTTTTAGGAGTGATTTTTTTCATCTGTTCGCCAGCGTCTTGTGTGTTTGTTTCATCGCCTGTCGCTAAGTAGTTGTTTAAAATTTTATCATAAGTACCATTGTCTTTAAGATTTTTCAAACCAGCGTTGAACTTTTTGATTAATTCAGGGTTTTGACCTTTTTTCACTGCGAAACCATAAGAACTGCCTGTTTCTTTATCGCCAACTAATTGTAATTTTTGACCATTTTTCACTGCGTAGCCCAATACAGGATAATCATCAACGATTGCATCCGCTTCGCCGTTTTCTAAGGCTTTATAAAGACCCGTTGCATCGTCAAAATTTTTGATGGTGTAGTCATATTTCTCTTTATTTTTTTCAAGGAAATTGGCACTTTCAGTTCCAACTTTAGCCGCAACCGTTTTGCCTTTTAAATCATCATATGATTTAATTTTGTCGTTTCCTTTTTTTACCGCTAATTGTAAACCGCTATCGAAGTATGGATCTGAAAAATCAAAGGATTTTTTTCGCTCATCCGTAATACTCATTCCAGCAATCATGCCATCAATTTGTTTAGATTGAATCGCTTGGACTGCACTATCGAAGCCTAATGGTTTTAAATCCACTTCAAAACCTTGATCTTTGGCAATCGCATCTAATAAATCAACGTCAATACCAATGTATTTTCCTTTTGAGTCTTGGAATTCAAAAGGGGCGAATGTTAAATCCGTTCCAATTGTATATTTCTTTCCTTCTGCATGTGCTGAAGTGCCACTAATGAATGTTAGCAGAGTTACCATCATCACAAAGAAAGAAAGTAAAAAGTGTTTCCTTTTCATAAAATACCTCCTAGTTTTGCATATTGAACAATTATATAGTAAGAAATAGGAAGCTGACAAGTATTTGAACGCTAAAAAGAGAAAAAAACTCTAATTTCCTTACATTTCATGTTATAAAACATGACATAGAAAATAAGAACAAAAGATTAAGATCAGTTGAAGTCCGAAACAGCAAAAGTGGCGAAAATATGTTCGGTATGTTAAACTAATAAGTGGACATTCTGCCAGAATGGGCCGATAATTTAAGAGAAATTAGACACTTTGAGGGGGAGTTATAAATGATCGAAAGAGAAACTTCCAATACCTTTCATTTGGCTTCTAAATATGAGCCTGCCGGAGATCAGCCAGCCGCTATTGCTGAACTAGTTGACGGTGTCAAAGGTGGAGAAAAAGCTCAAATTTTACTTGGAGCGACCGGAACAGGTAAAACATTTACAATCTCTAATGTGATTCAAGAAGTGAACAAACCAACATTAGTGATTGCACATAATAAAACACTAGCTGGACAATTATACGGGGAATTTAAAGAATTTTTCCCAGATAATGCGGTCGAGTATTTTGTCAGTTACTATGATTATTATCAACCAGAAGCATATGTACCCTCAAGTGATACATATATTGAAAAAGATTCCAGTATTAATGATGAAATTGATAAACTACGCCATTCAGCGACAAGTTCTTTATTGGAACGAAACGATGTCATCGTGGTAGCGTCAGTTTCTTGTATTTTTGGTTTAGGGGATCCGCGGGAATACAGTCAACAAGTTGTTTCATTACGTGTGGGAATGGAAATGGATCGTAATGAGTTACTAAAAAGCTTAGTCGATATTCAATTCGAACGAAATGATATTGATTTTCAACGGGGGCGTTTTCGTGTCCGCGGTGATGTGGTTGAGATATTCCCAGCTTCACGGGATGAGCATGCGCTACGTGTTGAATTTTTCGGAGACGAAATTGATCGAATTCGTGAAGTAGATGCGTTAACTGGTGAAATTGTCGGCGAAACAGAGCATGTCGCTATTTTTCCGGCAACACACTTTGTGACGAACGAAGAACATATGGAACATGCCATATCGCAGATCCAAGAAGAATTAGAGGCACGTTTGAAAGTGCTTCGCAGTGAAAACAAATTATTGGAAGCTCAACGTTTGGAACAGCGAACTAACTATGATATTGAGATGATGAGAGAGATGGGCTATACGTCAGGGATTGAGAATTACTCTCGACATATGGATGGTCGCCAAGAAGGAGAGCCGCCATATACGCTGTTGGACTTTTTCCCAGATGACTTCTTACTTGTAATCGATGAGTCTCATGTAACAATGCCGCAAATTAGAGGAATGTATAATGGCGACCGAGCACGGAAACAAATGTTAGTGGACTATGGTTTCCGTTTACCAAGTGCACTTGATAACCGACCGCTTCGTTTAGAAGAATTTGAACAACATGTAAACCAAATTGTTTATGTATCGGCAACACCAGGCCCTTATGAAATGGAACAAACAGAGACTGTTGTTCAACAAATCATTCGACCAACAGGTTTACTAGATCCAGAAGTAGAAATCCGCCCAATTATGGGTCAAATTGATGACTTGGTGGGCGAAATTCATGAACGGATCGAAAAAGATCAGCGGGTGTTTGTCACAACCTTAACGAAGAAAATGGCCGAAGATTTAACCGACTATTTCAAAGAATTAGGCTTAAAAGTTAAATATTTGCATAGTGATATAAAAACACTGGAAAGAACGGAGATCATTCGCGATTTACGATTAGGCGAATTTGATATTCTAATAGGTATTAACTTATTACGTGAAGGAATCGATGTGCCAGAAGTTTCCTTAATTGCGATTCTAGATGCGGATAAAGAAGGCTTCTTACGTAGTGAACGCTCGTTAGTGCAAACGATGGGACGGGCTGCCCGGAACGCCGAAGGAAAAGTCATTATGTATGCAGATAAAATCACCGATTCGATGCAACGAGCTATGGATGAAACGGCACGACGTCGGGCAATCCAAGAAGCATATAATGAAGAACATGGCATTGAACCAAAAACAATTATTAAAGAAATTCGTGATTTGATTTCTATTTCCAAAACAGCTGATAAAGATGAAACAGTGGTTCAATTGGATAAATCATATGAAGATTTATCAAGACAAGAAAAAGCTGATTTATTAATGAAACTTGAAAGAGAAATGAAAGATGCAGCCAAAGCATTAGACTTCGAAACTGCAGCCACATTACGAGATACCATTCTTGAATTGAAAGCTGCCAAATAAGTCAACCAACGGATTAAGTAAAAGATACGATGAACCATCGTGTCTTTTACTAATCTTTTCTCTATAGAATGACTTGAAATGATTTGACGTAAGAGATTTAGTAAAAGGAGAACATATATGGCAAATGATAAAATTGTGATTCATGGTGCACGCGCCCATAACTTAAAAAATATTGATGTCACGATTCCTCGTGACAAAATGGTTGTTGTAACTGGACTATCTGGTTCTGGTAAAAGTTCATTAGCATTTGATACGCTTTACGCAGAAGGGCAACGACGTTATGTAGAGAGTCTCTCTGCTTATGCGCGACAATTTTTGGGACAGATGGATAAACCAGATGTTGACAGCATCGATGGTTTAAGTCCAGCTATTTCAATTGATCAAAAGACGACAAGTAAAAACCCACGCTCAACAGTAGGGACGGTCACAGAAATCAATGATTATTTACGATTGTTATTTGCTCGGGTAGGTCATCCAATTTGTCCTAACGATCATATTGAAATTACCAGTCAGTCTGTTGAACAGATGGTTGATAAAGTCTTAGAGCTACCAGAGCGAACAAAAATTCAAATTTTGGCGCCTGTTGTGGTCAAGAAAAAAGGCCAACATAAAAAAGTGTTTGAAATGATCCAACGTGAAGGGTATGTCAGAATGCGGGTGGATGGTGAAACCTATGATGTTAGTGAGGCACCAGAACTTGAAAAAAATAAAAAACATGATATTGCGATTGTGATTGACCGTATCGTTGTGAAAGAAGGCATTCGCTCTCGCTTGTTTGATTCGTTTGAAGCGGCTTTGCGTTTAGCTGAAGGTTACGCAATTGTTGATGTGATTGGTCAAGAAGAAATGTTGTTTAGTGAACATTATGCTTGTCCTTATTGTGGGTTCACAGTCGGTGAATTGGAACCGCGCTTGTTTTCATTTAATGCACCATTTGGCGCTTGTCCCGATTGTGATGGTTTAGGTGTTAAATTAGAAGTGGACAAAGACTTAGTGATTCCAGATCCCACTAAAACCTTGAGAGAAGGAGCCATTGTTCCGTGGAACCCTATTAGTTCCCAATATTATCCACAAATGTTGGAACAAGCAGCCACCAGTTTTGGGATTGATATGGATACGCCGTTTGAAGAATTACCTGCAGACCAACAAGAAATTATTTTAAATGGTTCTGGCGAGAAAAACTTTCATTTTCATTATGAAAATGACTTTGGTGGTGTTCGTGATGTGGAAGTGCCATTTGAAGGGATTTTAAAAAATATTAAACGACGTTATCATGAAACAAATAGCGATTTTACACGAGATCAAATGCGGTTATACATGACAGAATTGACTTGTCGAAGCTGTCAAGGGTATCGTTTGAATCCGCAAGCTTTAGCTGTGAAAATCAATGGCACGCACATTGGTGAAGTCAGTGAATTAGCAATAAAAAATGCGGTCCAATTTTTTGAAGGTGTGTCTTTATCTGAACAAGAAACAACGATTGCTCGGCCAATTTTAAAAGAAGTCGAAGATCGGTTAACCTTCTTAAAAAATGTCGGGTTAGATTACTTAACCTTAAGTCGAGCTGCTGGTACACTTTCTGGCGGAGAAGCACAAAGAATTCGCTTAGCAACACAAATTGGCTCAAACTTATCAGGCGTCCTTTACATTTTAGATGAACCATCAATTGGTTTGCATCAACGAGATAACGACCGCTTGATTGACTCATTGAAAAAAATGCGGGACTTAGGCAATACATTAATTGTGGTGGAACACGATGAAGATACAATGATGGCTTCGGATTACTTGATTGATGTGGGACCTGGCGCTGGACATCTGGGCGGTGAAATTGTAGCCGCTGGTACGCCGGAAGAGGTTGCTAAAAATCCGCATTCATTGACCGGACAATATCTTTCTGGGAAAAAAGTGATTCCTGTACCAAAAGAACGTCGCAAAGGTAATGGCAAAGCGATCAAAGTCACTGGTGCCAGTGAAAATAATTTAAAAAATGTCAGTGTTGAATTTCCGCTGGGTGAATTTGTTGCTGTCACAGGCGTTTCAGGTTCAGGGAAAAGTACTTTAGTCAATCAAATTTTGAAAAAAGCGCTGGCCCAAAAATTAAATCGTAATTCCAATAAACCTGGGAAACACAAAAGCATCACTGGTTATGAAGCCATTGAAAAGATTGTTGACATTGACCAAAGTCCAATTGGTCGAACACCAAGAAGTAATCCAGCGACTTATACTAGTGTTTTTGATGACATTCGCGATTTGTTTGCCCAAACAAATGAAGCCAAGGTTCGTGGCTATAAAAAAGGTCGCTTTAGTTTTAACGTCAAAGGTGGCCGTTGTGAAGCTTGTCGCGGGGATGGTATCATCAAAATTGAAATGCACTTTTTACCTGATGTCTATGTGCCTTGCGAAGTTTGTCATGGCAAACGTTATAATTCTGAGACGTTAGAAGTTCATTATAAAGGCAAAAACATTTCTGATATTTTAGATATGACGGTGGAAGATGCCGTAGAATTTTTCAAACATATCCCTAAAATTCATCGTAAATTGCAAACAATTGTGGATGTAGGCTTAGGCTATGTGACATTGGGGCAGCCAGCAACTACTTTATCTGGTGGAGAAGCACAGCGGATGAAGCTAGCGAGTGAACTTCATAAAAATTCTAATGGGAAAAACTTTTATATTCTGGATGAACCAACAACAGGCTTGCATACCGATGATATTGCGCGGTTGCTTCTAGTATTAGAGCGTTTAGTGGAAGCGGGCAATACCGTTTTAGTGATTGAACATAACTTGGATGTCATCAAATCTGCGGACCATGTGATTGATCTAGGGCCAGAAGGTGGCGACGGTGGTGGGACGATCGTGGCGACAGGAACACCAGAAGAAGTTGCTAAAGTCAAAGACAGTTACACAGGATATTATTTAAAACGTGTTCTGAAATAAACATTAATGATTAGATAAAGAACCTTGTTTTTATGGGAAACAAGGTTTTTTTATTATAAAATAACAAATATTTTTTAATTAAAATTAAAAATAAATGTTGACTTAATGTGTAATTAAAAGATATACTATGTTTGTTAACAAAATAACAATGAACACGAAGGGAAGTCTTAAATGAAAAACAAAAAAATAACAACAGGTTTATTAACAGCAGGAATGGTCTTAGCTATCGGAATCACACCTTTTGTACATAGTAACACAATGGAAGCAGCGACCTTAATTTCACAATCAGACCATGAAAAAGTAATGAGCTTTACCAAGAAAGACTTAAAAGAAGCAACGGGCATTCAATTGGAGCCGGCGACAGTACAAGCCGTTCATCAGGAATTAAAGCAACAAATCACCTGGGAAACATTAGGCTATTCCACAATTGATGCGCAAAATATTGCGACACGTTTTACACAAAATACATATCAGGCTCTGGGGATTTTAACAGATATCGCCAACCATTCAGAACTTCAATTGAAAGTCATTACCATTAATAATCCCTATCTAGCAACAGCTAAAATTGGTACCTTTAAGTGGGAAACTGTAACTCCTGAAGTTGGTGGGGACCATGAAACAGCAGACAATGAACTAACCACACCGACACCAACTGTTGCCAGTCTTCAAGAGATTGACGTAGAAATCGAATACGACGAAAATGAAATTGAGTTCACCTATGAAATAAAATCGAACGGAACAATTGAAGCAACGTATGAAGATGAATCTGCTGATTTAGAATTAGAAGGTAAGGCAGCACAAGACAAAATCATGACTCTTTTAGATGGATTGTCAATCAAAACAGCTACAAATGAACAAATTAAAGAACACATTACGAAAAAGTTAGCCGTGAATGAACAAGTAAAACAATTTGAGTTTGAAGCTAATTTTACTGATAAAACAGAAATTGAGTTTGTATTAAAATAACACAGAGTTATATAGTATAATTCAGCAATTAAAACAGCATTGACAAAAATGTCAATGCTGTTTTTCTATGAAAGAATAGAAATCTTTATAAGAATGATTGAAAAGCTTTCTTTGATACGCCCGGGGTGTTATAATATAGTGATGCAAGTGAAGGGAGTGTTGAATATGCCAGAAAATTTACAACTGGTTATTATTACAGGAATGAGTGGCGCTGGAAAAACAGTCGCTGTTCAAAGCTTTGAAGACATGGGCTATTTCTGTATCGACAATTTACCACCAAGCTTAATCCCAAAATTTTGGGAATTAATTAAAGAATCTGGAAAAGTTACCAAGATTGCGTTAGTGATTGATTTACGTTCACGGACCTTCTTTAGAGAAATTCAGGATATGTTAGTCGAACTTGAAAATACTAATTTTATTGATACAACGATTTTATTTTTAGATGCCACCGATGAAGAGTTGGTTTCTCGTTATAAAGAGACACGGCGTGCGCATCCAATGGCGATGGATGGTTTAGTGACAGAAGGTATTCGTAAAGAACGTGCAATGCTGGAAGAAATCAAGGCGGATGCTCAGTTGGTTATTGATACCACGGACTTGTCCCCTCGTCAATTGCGGGAACGTTTGAATAAAGAACTAGCAACGAGAGAGACACACGAATTTCGAGTGGAAATGGTGTCCTTCGGCTTTAAATATGGCTTGCCGATTGATGCAGATATCGTCATGGATGTTCGCTTTTTACCTAATCCCCATTATATTGATGAACTACGGCCGTTAACTGGAATGGATCAACCTGTTTATGATTATGTGATGGGCTTCCCAGAAACAGATGAATTTTATACAAAATTTATCGATTTACTGCGAACAGTCTTACCTGGATATAAAAAAGAAGGTAAAAGTAGCGTCACCATTGCAATTGGCTGTACTGGCGGACAACATCGCTCTGTTGCATTGACAGAACGTGTTGGCGCTGAATTAAAAGAGGAAGATTACCATGTAAATATTACCCACCGCGACCGCTTAAAAAGAAAAGAAACGGTTAATCGCTCTTAATGAAAACCTATCGAATTCGTAAACCGAAGATTGTGGTTGTTGGTGGTGGAACAGGCTTGCCAGTAATTTTAAAAAGTTTAAGAAATCAAAGTGTTGATATTACTGCCGTCGTAACGGTCGCTGATGATGGCGGTAGTAGTGGCGAGCTTCGTTCCTCTATTAATAACATGACACCTCCGGGAGATTTAAGAAATGTTTTAGTGGCACTGTCAGATATGCCACAATTATATGAAGATATTTTTCAATATCGTTTTGATAAATCAGATAGTCATTTTGCCAATCATGCAATCGGTAATTTAATCATTGCTGCTGTCTCAGAAATGAGAGGAAGTACGTATGAAGCGATTCAATTGCTTTCAAAAATGATGCATGTTGATGGACGGATTTATCCATCATCAGAACGGCCATTAACGTTACATGCCGTATTTAAGGATGGCTCAGTGGCGGTGGGAGAATCAAAAATTGCACTGGATCGCAAGACGATTGACCATGTGTTTGTAACAAATACACACGGAGAAGAACAGCCAAGAGCTGCGCGTAAAGTCGTCAAAGCAATTGAAGAAGCAGACATGGTCGTGTTAGGACCGGGGAGTCTTTTTACAAGTATTTTGCCTAATTTAGTTATTACAGAAATTGGGGAAGCCATCAAACAAACGGCAGCCGAAGTAGTCTATATTTGTAACATCATGACCCAAAAAGGGGAAACGGAACATTTTACGGATGCCGATCATGTTCGTGTCTTAAACGAACATCTACAAGCGCAGTTTGTTGATACAGTGCTGGTTAACACAGAAAAAGTACCAGAAAATTACATGGATCCTGAAATTTATGATGAATATTTAGTTCAAGTAAAGCATGATTTTCAAGGATTACGTGAAGAAGGATGCCGAGTTATTTCGACAGACTTTTTAGAATTAAGAGATGGCGGAGTTTTTCATGATGGGGAAAAAGTTGTTGAAGAACTTTTCCGTATCGTATTTGGAACGAAATATTAATTAATCAAAAGAATCAAGAGAGGAGGAGCTTAGATGTCTTTTGCCTCGGATGTCAAAAAAGAGTTAACTGGTTTAGAAGTCCATCGAGAACACGCGAAAGCAGAATTAGCAGCATTAATTCGGATGAACGGCTCACTTAGCTTAGTTAATCAACAGTTTGTCTTGAATGTACAAACGGAAAATGCTGCAATTGCTCGTCGAATGTATTCATTGCTGAAAGATCATTACCATGCACAAGCAGAATTATTAGTTCGTAAAAAAATGAAACTAAAGAAAAATAATGTTTACATTGTGCGTCTAAAACAAGATACACAAAAAATTCTAGCTGATTTGGATATTATGGATGGGGTCGTTTTTAATGGCAATGTGTCAAATGAAATCATGGGTAACGCGCAAAAAATGCGTTCCTATTTACGCGGGGCCTTTATGGCTTCTGGCTCAGTTAATAATCCGGAAACAAGTCGCTATCATTTAGAAATTTTTTCAATTTATGAAGAACACAATAATGATATTTGTAAGATGTTGAATTACTATGACTTAAACGCTCGAACATTGGGACGCCGAAATGGATATATTTGTTATTTAAAAGGTGCTGAAAAAATTGCCGACTTTTTAACGTTAATTGGTGCCACGAACTCTATGTTGAAATTTGAAGATGTCCGGATTGTCCGTGATATGCGGAATTCAGTAAATCGTTTAGTGAATTGCGAAACAGCGAATTTAAATAAAACTATTGATGCGGCTTCAAAACAAATTGAAAATATTCAATTTATTGAAAGTACAGTAGGGCTGACGTCATTACCGGAGAAACTTCAGGAAATCGCAGAATTACGGTTAGAGTATCCGGAAGTTAGTCTCAAAGAACTAGGGGAAATGATTCCTTCAGGAGCTATTTCTAAGTCAGGTATTAATCATCGTATTCGCAAAATTAATGAATTTGCAGAAAAATTACGAGAAAAAAGTGCGTAAATTTTCTGCTCCAGAAGTGAAGAATAACATTTCCGTTTGAAGTGCTATCCTTCACTTTTTCTTTAAGCGTGTAAAAAAAATTAAAGTGTGCAAAAAGTGTGTAGCACTGAAATGTAGTGTTGACCTGTGGTTTAAAGAAAGGACGTTGGCACGAATGTTGCATGTAATAAAATGCAAGCGATTACTTATTGCTGTTTTTAACTAAAACATTAAAAACTATTGGAGGGGTCAAAATGGTTCAACGATTAATTAGTGCAAATGCATCAGAAATCAAACGGATGTCAAAAGAAGAGCTGTTTCAGAGTATTAAAGCGAGCGAAGGGCGCGTAATTTTATCGGAAAATGTGGTAGTTCATCCATCCGTAGCAGGTGATATCACTTGTGCGGAAATGTCAAAAGCATATGGAGCAGACATGATTTTATTGAATGTTTTCGATGTTAATCAACCGATTGTAGTAGCCGCTTATGAAGGGCAATATACTGCGGAAACATGTGTCCCTAATGATGAGGTTGTTCATCGTTTGAAAGAACTAGTCGGTTTACCGATTGGCATGAATGTCGAACCTGTTGATGAAAATTTAGACTTAGCTTCAACGAGAGTTTCGATTGAACCAGGTAGAAAAGCATCAGCAGCTACTTTCAAAAAAGCCAATGAACTGGGTTTGGATTTTATCTTATTGACAGGTAATCCAGGAACTGGCGTGACCAACGACTTGATTGCTAAGAACGTGGCCTTAGCCAAAAAACATTTTGACGGTATCATTATTGCCGGAAAAATGCACAGTTCAGGCGTAGATGAACCAGTGGTCAGTTTAAAATCAGCTGAACAATTTATTGAAGCGGGCGCTGATATTGTCTTAGTACCAGCAGTCGGCACGGTTTGGGGCATTGATGATCAACAAGTCAAAGAAGTTGTGGATTTTGCACATTCAAAAGGAAAATTAGTTATGAGTGCCATTGGAACTTCACAAGAAAGTGCTCAACCTGAAGTTATCCAAGCAATCGGCATTAGAAATAAAATTTTAGGCGTAGATATTCAACATATTGGCGATGCCAATATGGGCTTAGTTGGTATTGAAAATATTAAAGAGCTTTCTGATGCGATACGTGGGAAAAGACATACTGTTGCTAGAATGGCTCGTTCGATTAATCGTTAAAAAAGTGAACAGAGGCACGAATTCAGAAAATTTGAATTCGTGTCTTATGATTTTTTTATTGAAAAACGGTATACTAAAAGAGAAATAAAGGTTTGAAAGGATGAGGTTTTTTATGGATATTTCAGTAATTGATGCAACAAAAGTTAACACAGAAACAGGGCTTCATATTGGTGAGCGCAATGCCCCTGTCAAAATGATAGAATTTATTAATGTTCGCTGTCCTTATTGCAGAAAATGGTTTGAAGAGTCTGAGGAACTGTTAGCACAATTTGTCAAAAGTGGTAAAGTTGAACGTATCATTAAGCTGTTTGATAAAGAAAAAGAAAGTTTACAACGCGGCAATGTGATGCATCACTACATTGACTATTCAGCGCCTGAACAAGCACTGTCAGCATTGCATAAAATGTTTGCTACGCAAGATGAATGGGGAAACTTAACCTTAGAAGAAGTAGCGACGTATGCTGAAAAAAATCTGGGCTTAAAAGAACAAACAGATGCAACGCTTGTTTCCGCCGTGATTGCTGAAGCCAATGCGGCGCACATTCAATTTGTACCAACGATCATCATTGGTGAGCATATCTTTGACGAAAGTGTCACTGAAGAAGAATTACGAGGATACATTGAAAAATAAAAAAATGGAAACAGCGACCGTCGCTGTTTCCATTTTTTTTATTTTTAATTTAAGGCGCTACTATTTTCCATTACTTCATCGATTAAACCATATTCTTTTGCTTGTTCGGCAGTCATATAGTTATCACGATCGGTATCACGTTCAATCACTTCAATTGGTTGGCCAGTTCGTTCAGCTAAAATTGAATTTAAACGTTGACGAGTATCTAAAATGTGACGAGCAGCAATTTCAATTTCTGTTGCTTGCCCTTGAGCGCCACCAAGTGGTTGGTGAATCATGATTTCCGCATTTGGTAAAGCGAAACGTTTGCCTTTTTGACCAGCTGTTAATAAGAAGCTACCCATTGAAGCCGCCATTCCTAATACAATCGTTTGGACATCCGCTTTAACGAAATTCATGGTATCGAAAATCGCTAAACCTGCAGAAACGCTGCCACCAGGAGAGTTAATGTACAAGTAAATGTCTTTTTCTGAATCTTGGGCATCTAAGAATAATAACTGTGCAATCACTGAGTTTGCCACGTTATCATCGATAGGGCCGCTTAGCATAATGATGCGGTCTTTTAATAAACGAGAGTAAATGTCATAAGCACGTTCACCGCGAGATGATTGTTCAATAACTGTTGGAATTAAATTCATAAGTAAATCCTCCTATATAAAGAAACTTTTAAAGTCATTCTATCACAAAGCACTTTGAATGCCTATGAAAAGTATACCTCTTTGGTCAATAAAGGTCAACGAAGTCGCTTGAAAAATTTTGTGTCATTTTTTATCCGAAACTTTTGGATTATGTTATACTAAAATGGAAAATTAGAAAAGAGCGAGGGGAAAAATATGTTTGTTTTTATCGCCGGAATGGTCGGTGTAATCGTCGGTGCGCTAATAGTCACAGCAAGTGCCGCCTTACATTCATCTTACAAAGAGCGAAAAGAAGTACGTTATCGTGAACTAGAACATTTGGTTAAAGAAATTGAATCATTGAATTTATTAAATAAAAAAGTCAAAGAAATTTTACAAAAGCGTGAATTATATATAGACAGATCAATTGAATACTTATCGATGGATGATTGTTTCATTAGCATCGATGATTTTATTTATTTGGAATCATTTTCTGCTCAAAATAATTTTTACTTACCGACGTACTTAATTGAAGAATTTTTCAAAAAAATTGCGCATCGTAAAGTCATTTTGACGGCCAGCGAAGTTGCTGAAATGGGTGGACACACCTATAAAGGCGGCCGTGTTATTTTAGAAAATTTTTCAGACGAGATTCTAGCAATTATTGAAGATAAAAAACGTAAAATGCAGCGTTTGTCTAACGAACCACTTCATTATTTTAAAGCGATTAAATAAAAAAGAACCAGCGTACCCACTAATTTTTTTGGGTATCTGGTTCTTTTTCTTGTTGTTCCATATCGGTCATAGTGTCTTCAATTTCTTTATGTAAGAAATAAGAAATAACTGTACGGATGATCACCAAGGTTGCCAATTTCAAAATATCTTGAAAAGTTGGTTTGACAATAGATTCAATAATATCAGCTGCAATTAAAATTTCTAAACTTAACAAAATGTAGCTGCCAAGGAAGTTTTTGATGAACGTATTCATTTTGGTTAAGGTAAAGCGGCTTTGATTTTGTCGTTCACTTTTAATGAAGTCTTTTCCTGCTAAACAAACACCCCAAACTAAAACAATAATCGAAAAAACATTCAGTCCTAAAATACATAGCTCAAAAAGTGGGGTTAAAAGCGTCATTAACTGATGGGGCCACTCATTCATCGTATTCACTCCTACCAAAAAGCCTTTTCTTTAACTATAACGAAACGGCTGACTAACGTCAAATATTGTTGAAATAAACGGGCTAAACTATTTAGCTTATAGAACAAAACTAAGAAAATTATGAATAGCATCTAACAATTAAGTAAAAGGACTGTAAAGGTTCTTTTACTTTTTTTGTGTAAAAAAAGACTTTTAAAAGGAATCAGGTGTCAAAAAGTAAGTGAAAACCAACTTTGTCAGTGGATAGTCTTTTCATTAATTTTTAAAAGACAAATTTTACGTTTTCAAGAGCCGAATACTGCCAAGTTTTAGCCTATAAAGGTGATAGAATCAGAAATTGAGTAAGAGATGTGTCACAAAAACAAGGGGACACATCGACTTGATGAAAGATTTAAGGAGCTGTAGTTGAAGTAAAGAGAAGCAAGTGTCCCAAACACTAGCGAAAGAAAATAGGGAGGATTAAAATGTTTAAGAAAGCAACGAAATTATTATCGACAATGGTGATTGTCGCTGGAACAGTTGTGGGAAATTTCAGTCCCACAATGGCTTTAGCCGAAGGAGTGGTTAAAGCAGGAGATACAGAAGGAATGACCAATACGGTGAAAGTGAAAGACGACAGTCTAGCTGATTGTAAACGGATATTGGAGGGACAAGCTACTTTCCCAGTTCAAGCGGGTGAAACGGAACCGGTTGATTTAGTGGTTGTTGAAGATGCCAGTGGTAGTTTTTCAGATAATTTTCCACATGTAAGACAAGCGATTGATGAAGTGGTTCAAGGTTTATCTGATCAAGACCGCGTGATGCTGGCTTCGTATCGTGGCGGAAAACAATTTATATTTCCTGATGGAAAAGTAAAAATTAATTCAGCTGATTATGATATGAATGTGCGTGTTGATACTCAATTAACCCATGATAAAAGCCAATTTGTTTCTGGCTTTGGAGATGTTCGGACGTATGGTGGTACACCAACTGCCTCAGGATTGAAACTTGCTTTAGATACGTACAATCAAACACACGGAGATTTAACGAATCGAAAAACATATTTCTTATTAGTGACAGATGGGGTCGCTAATACACGTTTAGATGGTTACTTGCATAAAACCAACACCAATGATTCAATCAATGAATATCCAGATCCAAGACATCCTTTTCAAGTTTCTGTTGAGTATAGTAATGACTATCAAGGTGCAGCAGCAGAAGTTTTAGCGTTAAACCAAGAAATTACTAACCAAGGCTATGAAATGATTAATGCGTATTGGGAAAGTGTTGAATCTTTAAGTTCAGTAAATTCATATTTTGATAAATATAAAACAGAAGTGGGTCCTTTTGTAAAACAAGAGTTGCAACAAGGATCTAGCACACCAGAAGATTTTATTACAAGCCAATCTATTGATGATTTTACAACCCAATTAAAACAAATTGTCAAAGATCGTCTGGCGCAATCGACACCAGCAACAGCTTCATTAACGATTGCCAATCAATTTGACATTCAATCGGCGACCGCTACGGACGATGCTGGAAATGATGTGCCTGTTCAAATTAACGGACAAACCATTTCAGCAACTAGTACAGAAGGTTACGTAGGAAACATCACGATTCACTACGAAGTCAAAGAAAATACAGCGATTGATGCAGCAACCCTTGTAAGTAGTGGGACAATGAATCAAGGAACAATTGCTAAGGAATTTCCAGAAGCGACGATTCCTAAAAATGACAATGCGCATGCGTGTGACGTGACGCCAGAAGATCCAACGATTACAAAAGATATCGAAGGCCAAGAACATTTAGACTTAACTAATCGTGACCAAGCATTCAAATGGAACGTCAAAACAGCCTTTGGTAACGAAACAAGCACTTGGCAACAAGCCAGTTTAGTAGATGATATTAACCAATTATTAGATATCCAAACAGTCGTTGTCACAGATGAAAATGGTAAAGATGTTACAGCTAACGGCACAGTAACACAAGAAAATAACAAAGTAACTTTTGAAATGAACAAACAAGCAGACAGCTATGACTATTTAAGTGGTCATACGTACACAATGACCATTACTACTAAAATCAAAGCTGATGCAACGGACGAAGAATTAGCACCTTATATTGAACAAGGTGGCATTCCCAACCAAGCCGACTTAAACTTTGGTAACGAAGGGGACGTGTTGCATTCCAACAAACCAACTGTAACACCGCCGCCAGTAGATCCAAATATTACTAAAGACGTAGAAGGTCAAGATCACTTAGATTTAACCAACCGCGATCAAGAATTTAAATGGAATGTCAAAACAGCCTTTGGCAACGAAACAAGCACGTGGACCCAAGCCAGCCTGGTAGATGACATTAATAAAGTGTTAGACATTACAGACGTGAAAGTTACTGATGAAAATGGTAAAGATGTTACAGCCAACGGCACAGTAACACAAGAAAATAACAAAGTAACTTTTGAAATGAACAAACAAGCAGACAGCTATGACTATTTAAGCGGTCATACGTACACAATGACTATTACCACTAAAATTAAAGCTGACGCAACGGACGAAGAATTAGCGCCTTATATTGAACAAGGCGGGATTCCCAACCAAGCCGACTTAAACTTTGGCAACGAAGGTGACGTGTTACATTCCAATAAACCAACAGTGACACCGCCTGCACCAACGCCAGAAGATCCAACGATTACAAAAGATATCGAAGGTCAAGAGCATTTAGATTTAACCAACCGCGACCAAGAATTTAAATGGAATGTCAAAACAGCCTTTGGCAACGAAACCAGCACGTGGACCCAAGCCAGCATGGTGGATGATATTAACCAATTATTAGACATCACAGACGTGAAAGTTACTGATGAAAATGGCAAAGATGTTACAGCTAATGGCAAAGTAACACAAGAAAATAACAAAGTAACTTTTGAAATGAATAAAAAAGATGACAGCTACTCATACTTAGCTGGACATACGTACACAATGACTATCACCACTAAAATTAAAGCTGATGCAACGGACGAAGAATTAGCGCCTTATATTGAACAAGGCGGGATTCCTAACCAAGCGGACTTAAACTTTGGCAATGAAGGTGACGTGTTGCATTCCAACAAGCCAACCGTAACACCGCCTGCACCAACGCCAGAAGATCCAACGATTACAAAAGATATCGAAGGCCAAGAACATTTAGATTTAATCAACCGCGATCAAGAATTTAAATGGAACGTCAAAACAGCTTTCGGTAACGAAACAAGCACTTGGACCCAAGCCAGCATGGTGGATGACATTAATAAAGTGTTAGACATCACAGACGTGAAAGTCACAGATGAAAATGGTAAAGATGTTACAGCCAATGGCACAGTAACACAAGAAAATAACAAAGTAACTTTTGAAATGAACAAACAAGCAGACAGCTACTCATACTTAGCTGGACATACGTACACAATGACTATTACCACTAAAATTAAAGACGGCGCAACCGATGAAGAATTAGCGCCTTATATTGAACAAGGCGGGATTCCTAACCAAGCGGACTTAAACTTTGGCAACGAAGGTGACGTGTTACATTCCAACAAACCAACTGTAACACCGCCTGCACCAACACCAGAAGATCCAACGATTACAAAAGATATCGAAGGCCAAGAACATTTAGACTTAACTAATCGTGACCAAGAATTTAAATGGAATGTCAAAACAGCTTTCGGTAACGAAACAAGCACGTGGACCCAAGCCAGCATGGTGGATGACATTAATAAAGTGTTAGACATCACAGACGTGAAAGTCACAGATGAAAATGGCAAAGATGTTACAGCTAACGGCACAGTAACACAAGAAAATAACAAAGTAACCTTTACTATGAACAAAAAAGATGACAGCTACTCCTACTTAGCTGGACATACCTATACCATGACCATTACAACCAAAATTAAAACTGACGCAACGGCCAAAGAATTAGCGGCTTATATTGAACAAGGCGGGATTCCCAACCAAGCCGACTTAAACTTTGGCAATGAAGGTGACGTGTTGCATTCCAACAAGCCAACCGTAACACCGCCTGCACCAACGCCAGAAGACCCAAAAAAACCTGAACCTAAACAACCGCTAAAACCGAAAAAACCGTTGACGCCTACAAATCATCAAGCACCAACGAACCCAGTCAATTTTGGGAAATCAGCAAGTAAAGGAATTCATTTACCAATGACTAATACAACAGTAAATCCACTTTACATGATCGCAGGTTTAATTATCCTTATAGTGGCTATTAGCTTTGGTATAACAAAAAATAAAAAAAGAAAAAATTAGACAAACTAAAAAGGAAGAAAAAACATGAATAAAAAAATTTCGTTCAGTCTGTTAATTTTGTTACTTAGTTTGTTGGTAGGTTTTACATTTATTCCGCATAAAAAGGAATTAAGTTTCAATGAGTATCAAGAAAAAAAACACTCTGGCGAAACATTTTATGTTGTTTTAAAAAAGAAAAACTGTTCAGATTGTCAGGATTTCGAGAAACTATTACAAGCACCTAAACAGGTTTACTATGTAGAATTAACCAACAAAGAGACCATGAAGGAATGGTCAACATTTATCCGAGAAAATAAAGTTTTACATGTGCCATCTATGTTTAAAATAGATAACGGCCATCTCAAGAAAATTGATGGAGAAGGAGATGCGAATCAATTATTCGCAAACTATCAAAAAATAACGAAGTAAAAAGAATAAAAAGACAAGACAAGTTTCCTAAATAAAGGAAACTTGTCTTGTCTTTTTTCTAGTAATAGTCGTTTATTAAATAACATGTGAAATGTTTTACAAATCCATTTTGGTTTGATAAAATAAACGCGAACATATGAATTTGTTTTCATTTGTTTTGGAAGGAGGAACGAATGATTGAATTGATTTTACTTTTGTCGGTGATTCTTTTAGGTTTATTGATTGGAAATAAAAGAGTTGATAAGTGGCTTTTTCTTAAGGCATTACTTTTGTTTTCTGTTATGCTAAGTGTGAGCATCTTAATTTCGGTAGCTATGTATTTATTATTAACAATAGGCGTTGCAAACGTAATAGGGCAGCGGTTAGAGTCGTTATTTCTTTTAGGGATAGTCGTTATCATCAGTACGAGTCTTTTGTTATATTTTTTATTGAATTTAACGACGAAAAAAATTGTTTTATCCATCGCTTTAATGAAAATAATTGAATATTATATTCAATGGGTATTGATTTATGTTACTATTTATCAAGTGATTTTTGATCAGTTTATTGTTTCTTCAGAAGTAAAAAATATGTTACAAGGGACTATTGATGAGCCAGTCGCAATCATTATTGTTATTTTGCCATCATTTATTTCAATTTGGATTGCCGTTGTTTTATTTAGGATTCGTATGGAAGAACTTTAATCAGATACTTTTAGAATGGAGGAGTTTGTATGTCTGCTTGGCAAACATTTAAAAATGGAACAAGGCAATTTTTTAAAGACATCTTGCAGTACTTATGGTTATTTTTTACTTTAAATGTCTTATTATTATTGGTGGGTGGAGCTTTTAGTTGGGCTACTTCCAACGCACTAAAAACTCAAGGTATTCCTTATCTTTCGTTTAATAACCTGAATTTACTGTTAGAAAAGCCGCTTGCTCTGGTGTTATTAATTCTCTTGTTGTTACTTTTTTTAGGTGCAGTTTTTTATCAGTTTACCTTTTTATTATTAGGGATTTTTCAAATACGGCAAGACCATCGTTTTCATTTTAAAGGAGTTACCAAGGCATCTTTTAAGGTTCTTAAAAAGCAAGGTGCCCGTTCGTGGTTATTCTTTTTCGGTTATTTTGTTGTCATTGTCCCTTTTGGTAACCTGATTTTCCAAAGTAATCTATTGACGAAATTTGTGATTCCAGATTTTATTGTTGAATTTTTGTCCCAACGAATTCCTTACTTGGTTGGGTTACTGGCCTTTGGGTTATTAGTCTGGTATTTAGCTATTCGTTTCATTTACACGCTTCCATTAATGATTTTGGAGAGAAAAAAAGCGGGCGAGGCAGTTAAGGCTAGTTGGTCAATGACAAACAAACGATTATGGTTCATTATTCGTAATATTGCATTTGTGACGATCGCGGTATTTGTTTCAACGTATGTTATTTATGTGTTACTTTATCTTCTACAGTTGAAGTTAGATACCTTGAGCGATACCTTTAGTTTGCTAGGTGGGATTTTAAATTTAACGGTTGTCCAATTTTTACAGTTTGTCTCTAATGCTTGGCTTTCAGTATTACTGATTAATTTCTTATATACACAATTAAATGTTCAAGCAGAAACGACGACAAAAGTTGCCTTTGACAAAGAAACGAAACGTAATAAATTAGTGACTATCGGAATGGGCCTAGGACTATTCACCATTTTTGGCGGCTATATAATTTCCAACGCTGTTTACTTAACAGGGCTATTAGAATCAAAACCTTTGATTATTTCGCATCGAGGGGTCACCAATAGTAATGGCGTGCAAAATACTATTCCTGCTATGGAAAGAACCATTAAATTTAAACCAGATTATATTGAAATTGATGTTCAAGAAACCAAAGACCATCAATTTGTTGTGATGCATGATGCAAACCTTCAAGAACTCGCCGGCGTCGATGGCACGCCACAAGAATTTACGTTGGCTGAATTAACAAAAATGACCGTTAAAGAAAATGGCCAAGAAGCACCAATTGCCAGTTTTGATGATTATTTAGCGAAAGCAAACCAAGCCAAACAAAAATTACTAGTAGAAATTAAAACGTCTAAACAAGATAGTCAAGGTGCGCTATCTAACTTTATTGAAAAATATGAACGTCCTTTGATAAAGAATAACCATCAGGTTCAATCTCTCGACTACAATGTGATCAAAGCGTTTAAAAAAGCCAAATCAAAAGTAAAAGTTAGTTTTATTTTGCCCTATAATTTCACTTTTCCAGAAACACAAGCTGATTTGTATACAATGGAAGCTACCACGTTGAACGATACCTTCATTTTAAAAGCTGACCAACAGAAAAAAGCAGTTTATGCTTGGACAGTTAATGACTCAGAGGTATTAAGTAAAATGCTCTTTATGGACGTTGCTGGAGTGATTACCGATGATTTGGAGTTAGTCAATGAAGAAGTCAATGACTTTGAAAAAAATCCATCGTATGCGGATCGTATTTTGCATTATATTTTTATGCTACCAAGTGTGGCTTCTCAATAAAAAATGAAGAAGAGGGTTAAACGAAATGAAAAAAGAATTTTCGCGAGTACTTCTTAAAAATCAATCAGATGAAATTCTTATTTTAAAAGATCGGCCAGACACTTGGAATTTCCCTGGTGGAAAACAAGAACTTGGTGAATCAGCGCTGGAATGTGCGATTCGTGAAATGAAAGAAGAGTTAGCAGTGGAAATTACTGAACTTGAAGAAATTTTTACTGGACCACTCGTTTTTGATTCAATCGTTTGGCAAGGACATTTTTATTTTGCCAAACAAGCCCAAGGAAAAGTTACGCTGAACGAACCAAATAAAATTAAAGGCGTACAATTTATTAAGCGGTTTGAGGAAGTAAATTTTTCACCAGGATTAGCTCCGCTATTTGATTATTTGGCGCGTAGCGATTATTTAAAGTTAAACAAAACTAACTGGAAATAGAAAGAATAGGAGTGTTTTTTGCTAGGGCTTTGTCAAGCGCATCTTTGATTATTTTAGAAAGTCCAAGGAAAAGTCGTGGGCATTGTTTATTTCTAATAAATATGTTATAGTAATTAAGTAATCAATTTTGATAAGTAATTTGAGTTATATATTTAAAAACTATACTTCTCCTTTTGCCACTCAACATTTTTTGCAATAACTTGCATATTTTTATGCACTAGGAGGAAATATATATGAACAACGGTACAGTAAAATGGTTTAACGCAGACAAAGGTTTTGGATTTATTACAGGTGAAGATGGCAATGATGTATTTGCACATTTTTCAGCTATTCAATCAGATGGATTTAAAACTTTAGACGAAGGCCAAGCAGTAACTTTTGATACTGAAGAAGGTCCACGCGGCTTACAAGCAACGAACATCGTAAAAGCTTAATAATGAATGAAAACGGACCACGTGTTGGTCCGTTTTTTTGATAGCTGTTGTCTGATTTCGTCATTAATTACATAGCAAAACAAAGCAGATGCCATTTAAAGGAGGAGAATCTGAAGACGACCTTAACTGAGCTGTTACTTGTAAGTGGATTATTTTGGCTAGTAATCATAATTGGTGTGATTGCGGGTAGCATATTTCTAATTAAGTATTTTAGAGGTCGGAGCTGAACGGTTCTGTTCCCGCCAATTATCAGGTTTTAAGCCTGGGACAAAAATCCAAAGTGATTTTTGCCCCAGGTTCTTTATTTAATTAGGGTATTAAGTTTTAGGTAAAATAATTAACAAATTAAAAGCAATTTACTATATAATCAGAAAGGGATCTTTAAGAGAGAAGCAGGTGTTTACTTGTCGTAATACTTTGTTTAGCAGATAGAAAAAGGAAACGTTATGCGTTACAATAGGAACGGAGGAATTTTAGCCTTATTGGATTTTTAGCTGAAGCAGAACAAATGTTGTCGCGTTAAGTGCGATTGAGCTTGCCACAAGCAACATTTGAAAAAACTACGGATAGAAAAATCATTCCTAAACAAGAAAAAAACACTCTTTAGATGAATAAAGAGTGTCCAGAAACGTTGATAAATCAACATATTTAAATAACGCGCCCTGAGGGAATCGAACCCCCGTCTCAAGAACCGGAATTTTATTGATGATTTTTGTGGAGATCGGTAGCGTTGATATATAAGTATTTGATACTTTTGATAGTTGTAATAAATTTTATAAAATTTTATGGAATGTTTAAGGGCCGTCCCTAAAAGTCGTCCCTATTTTGGAAGAGAAGACTACATAATTAAATAATGCTACTTAACTTGAATAATGTTTTTTTTGCAACTCGAAGGTACTACATGTTTTAGTTGTAGTTATAAGTGAAATATACAGAGATTATGGTTTTAGGTAGTAGTTTCTGTTGAAATGTATTGAGAATACTGGTTTTTAATGTCTTTGTTTGCATAGTAAATAAGTTCAAAAAGCAATGATTGTTAGCTCATGTGTTAGCAGTTATTACTTTTGAGTTTATTTTTTTTATTTATGAATTGATGCTATTGGGAAAGAAAGTAGTTGAATATTTATACTTTTCAAAAAAAGATTTAAACGATGCATTAATCAAACTTCTTTTATAATTTATTTTTAATGTATAAGCATTATTTTTGTCAATCGAATCATTGGATGATACCGTGGGAACATAGCACTAACGAAAATTTGTATATACAAGGAGCGGGTTCATGAATATTGGGAAAGAAAAATAAATTATAAAGTAGTAACACTTTTATTGCTAGCGATTACTCAGATTCTCTATGTGGGTTTTAACTTTACGTCGGCTGAGGCGCAAGGAACAGTAGATAGTAGTCGAGCTGTTGTTGACAAAGATAATTTTTTATATTTCTTCAGATTAAACGGCAATTCTACTTATGATGCTAGTTCAGGTATTTTAACTTTAACAACTGATGAAAAATATAAAGCTGGAAATGCAGCATTAAAAACACAAATTGATATAAATTCTGATTTTACTTTAGATGGTGAAGTTAATATTGGTAATAAAAATAAAGCAGAAAAGGGCGCAGATGGCATTAGTTTTGGCTTTCACCCTAATCCAACAGATATAATTGGTGGATTTGGTAGTACATTAGGGTTAGGAAATATACCAAACGCTTTTGGCTGGAAAGCAGATACTTATTACAACGCTGGAGAAGATAGAATAACAGGAAATGGACGTTTTCATGCAGGACCTGATCCAAAAAGATATGAAACTTCTTCTTTTGGGGCGTTTATGTACAACCAAGTAGACTCTGCAGATTCTGAAAAGATTTGGACTAATACTTACGATGAACCTGATGCTCCAGCTCAAGAAATTACCAGACCAACTGATAATCAATTTAAGCCCATTAAATTTGTGTATTCTGGTTATAGCAAAACTTTATCTGTTGAGTATGATGGGAAAAGATGGAGCAAACAGGTAGATAAATACTTTGTCGGAGAGCTATCTACTTTGTTAATTTCTGCATCAACTGGTGGTAGTACAAACTTACAACAATTTAAATTAAATAAGTTTGATTTTGTACCTAATAAGGGTATTTTAGAAACTAACAAAGTTTCTGATGTTAAAGAAGCTAAGCTAGGAGATATTATCACATACACTATTGAAGCAAAAAACCTTAATAAAGATACAAGTCTATTAAATGTTGTCGTTGAAGATGAATTACCAGAAGGGCTAGAATTAGTTCCCGACACGTTAGCGATAAATGGGGAATCTGTAGTAAATGAGTCCATTAAAGAAAATGGTATTAAAACAAAACTTGACGTTATCACGTATGAGGTTCCAATTTTTATTACATTTAATGCAAGAGTTACAAAACAAGATAGTGGAAGACTAACAAATACTGCAAAAGTAACTACGGAATATCCCGAAGATTCGCAGACACCAACTAATGATGTCGATGTTACAGAGACACCTACACCAACACGTCCAGTTGATCCAGAAGGCAATGAAATTCCACACGAAGGAATCGACTTCCCGAGCTATCCAGGAAAACCAGGAGATAAGATTGTAATACCAAACAAAGATATTCCAGAGATTCCAGGATATGATAAACCAACAGGAGACATTGAAGTAACAATTCCAGAACCAGGGAATTCAATTGATATCCCATACGTACCGAAGAAAGATACAGAAACACCAACACGTCCAGTTGATCCAGAAGGCAATGAAATTCCACATGAAGGAATCGACTTCCCGAGCTATCCAGGAAAACCAGGGGATAAGATTGTAATACCAAACAAAGATATTCCAGAGATTCCAGGATATGATAAACCAACAGGAGACATTGAAGTAACAATTCCAGAACCAGGGAATTCAATTGATATCCCATACGTACCAAAGAAAGAGACAGAAATACCTAATAAACCTAAAGAGGAAAAAGATACCCCAACGCGTCCAGTGGACCCAGAAGGAAAAGAAATCCCGCACGAAGGAATCGACTTCCCGAGCTATCCAGGAAAACCAGGGGATAAGATTGTAATACCAAACAAAGATATTCCAGAGATTCCAGGATATGATAAACCAACAGGAGACATTGAAGTAACAATTCCAGAACCAGGGAATTCAATTGATATCCCATACGTACCAAAGAAAGAGACAGAAATACCTAATAAACCTAAAGAGGAAAAAGATACCCCAACGCATCCAGTGGACCCAGAAGGAAAAGAAATCCCGCACGAAGGAATCGATTTCCCGAGGTATCCAGGAAAACCAGGAGATAAGATTGTAATACCAAACAAAGATATTCCAGAAATTCCAGGATATGATAAACCAACAGGGAATATTGAAGTAACAATTCCAGAGTCAGGGAATTCGATTGATATCCCATATATTCCTAAAAAAAATATTAATAGTAGCAATGGTAATGAAGTTGGAAAAGGATTCAGAAGTAAGGTTGAAAAAAATAGATTCTTGCCTTCAACAGGTACCAAAATAGATTCAAATATTTTTTATGCTGGTTTAATTCTATTAGTAATTTGTGCATTAGGTATCGGTTGGTCTCGATATTCTAATAAAAAAAATTCAAAGTAAGAACTAAATATTTAGTTCAGAGTTATTTTAAAATTGAATAATAGTAATTGGAGAATAGACTAGTTTAAAAAAATTATCTATTAGAAAGCAGAGGTGAAAATCTCTGCTCTTTTAATTTTTCATATTATTAATGAGGAAAATATATCTTATGGGAGGTCATGTATAAAATGGTGGAATCTATTTTTAATCATAGAAACTAATGAGAATATGTACTAAAATTATTGAAGGGAGATAATTTTATATCTATAATTTTATTTCTTAATGTAGATTTACTCATAAAGAAATAGTTAGTTACTTCTTTAAAAGAATTAAATTTTTTTATTACGTAATGAAAAGCAGTATCGTTAGCCATTAAAATACTTGCTCCAGCATTTGCTCTGTACTCTTTTGGAAGGTCTTCTGGAAAGTATTCATTTTTCGGAAGTCATATCGGAAAAAGCGTGCGTTTGGCTATTAATGTATGGAATATCTCTATAGTAATGGATAATTTCATGCATTTTAGTAAAAATTTTTTGTTGTAATATTAAGTCTTTATTTGTCGCAATAATTATCTCATCGTAAACTTTAGTAGTTGAACCAAGCATTCTATTTTTATTGATGGTTTTTGTGGAGATCAGTAGTATTGATATATAAATAATTGATACTTTTGATAGATGTAATAAATTTTATTGAATGTTTAAGGTTCGTCCCTATTTTGAAAGAGAAGACTACATAATTAAATAACACTACTTAATTTGAATAATGTTCTTTTAACAACTTAAAGTTACTACATGTTTCAGTTGTAGTTATAAGTGAAATATACAGAAATTATGGCTTTAGATAGTAGTTTTTGTTGAAATATATTGAGGATATTGGTTTTTAATGTCTTTATTTGTACAGTAAATAAGTTCAAAAAGCAATGATTGTTAGCACTTGTGTTAGCGGTTGTTGCTTTTTGAATTTATTCTTTTAAATTGTTCTTAAATAATACTATTAGGTGTATAATTATATTGTGAATAGTTTTTGTGATACTGAATAGTAGTAAATACGGGGGGATGATAATGGGAAAGCAAGTAGTTGAATATTTATACTTTTCAAAAAAAGATTTAAACGAAGCAATTCTTGAAATATTTCAAGAAGTACTATCTTGTTATGGAATGAACTCACAAATAAAATATGAATTCGAAGGAAAAGTATTTTATTTTGATTTTGAGACAATAACATATAATGAATCATTACATGTTATTTATAAATATGAAAAGAATGGTAGAGTGGGAATAAACGAAGTGGTGGCTTTTCAAGAATTTTTAAATGAAGTGAATATAAAACTAAGTATGAAAAAATTGAATAGTACAACTCTTCTAGATACAAATGCCTTGTTTTTTTCAAAAAAATTAATCCCGTATCTTCATAAGTATGAGTGGTCTATTAGAAAATTCATTTACCTTCTTTCACCTTCTTATTTTACTGGACCGTGGATAGAAGAATCTATTTCAGAAGAAAAAAGAAAGGCAATAAAAAAAAACCTAGAAGGAAAATACGATTCCAATAATCTTTTGCAAGAAATGACTTTGTTTGATTTAGAAGATTATTTATTTGGTAGGAACTATATATCAGTGAGTATTGAAAATGAAGAGAATGTTGTAAGATTTAGGGAATTAAATAGTGAAAATCTTTTGAGCTATATATGTAACAATGGTGCTGTAGTATCTAATCCGTTTTCTTTATGGGAGGAAATATTTAATAAATATGTAGATATTGAATTAGATGAAATTCATGAAGATATGAAATTGATCAGAAAAGGAAGAAATACGGTAGGACATAATAAAGAATTGAAAAGTTCCATATATAGTGAGTTAATAAAAAAACTAAAGAAATATATCGGGCATTTAGAAAATGCTTTCCAAAAGATATTAACTGGCGATGTTGAGAAGGAAGATATAAATATTGTTGCTGATGATTTTGAGGGCTACATTAAAAATCATTGGATTAGAAAGGATAAAGTAGACTACGAAATAACAGAAAATATATTAGATACATTGTCTGTAATACACAAATATGCTGAAAATCCATGGAAAACATCAGCAAAAAGTTTTTCTGAAACAATGTCTGAAATCGCAAAAGTTGATATGAGTTCATGGAAATTGCCGTCAAATAACTTTTCTGAGATAATACCTGCGTTCAAGCAAATCAATACAAATTCATGGACAGTCCCAGCAAAAAGCCTTTCTGAAACAATGTCTGAAATCACAAAAGTTAATATGAATTCATGGAAATTACCGTCAAATACTTTTTCTGAAGCAATACCTGTATTGAAACAAATCAATACAAATTCGTGGAAAACTCCAGCAGAAAGTTTTAAGAATATAATGCCTGAATTTGAAATTGAAACATTTGATCAAAGAGAGTAGATGTTAATTAAAAACTACAGTGATATTTAAAAATAATAATTGGTTTAAGTAATGTAGGGGTGTAGAGTAAGTATTGATAATGTAGAGATGCCTTTTTAATAAAACGTATATGTAAAAATTTAATAGGCAATTAGCTAAATATAAATGATGGATATTTGGTAGCCTTGCTGAAATCAAAGGAGAGTTTAAACAAGTGAAAAAACCGATTAATCTATTATCATTAATAGAATCTTTCGAGAATCTTACAGAAGAGACATTTAAAAAGAATAAATTATTTCTAGAATTTGATATTAGAGATACAGAAATATATCAAATAAAAGAATTAATCAACAATTTTAATGGTTCTTATCGTAGATATAGTTATTTCTACATTGGCTATACAATTCCACAGATTAACAAAGAATTTGATTTGTTAAGGTTTGGCGATGACTATATATTGAATATCGAGCTGAAGACTGGTAATAATAAAGAAAAAGCATATGAGCAATTAAACAAAAATAAATACTATTTAAGTAGTCAAAAAAAGAAATTATTTCTATTTACTTATTTTAGTGATGAGAATACGATCTATTCTTTAACTGAAGGAGGGGATTTTCATGAGACTACTTTTAATGAGTTAAGTCGATTGATTGATTCCCAAGCAGTAATGCATGTTGAGGATATTGATAGTCTGTTTGATCCCACGATTTTTTTAATTTCGCCTTTTAATAGTACAGAATTGTTTATGGAAAATTCTTATTTTTTAACTTTACATCAAGAAGAGATTAAAAGAAAGATTTTAGATTCTAATAAAAGGTTTGAAGTAATAATAGGGAGGCCTGGAACAGGTAAATCATTATTGTTATATGATTTAGCGAAAGAATATTTTAGAACGTGTAAAATAGCTATTATACATTGCGGTATTTTAAATTTGGGACATTTAAAGTTAAAGCAACAATACGGAATGAATATTGTTGCCGCTAAAGATTGTTTAACTTTAAGAGAAATGAGTCCAGATGTGATTTTTGTAGATGAAACACAACGGTTTAAACCTAGTCAGTTAGAATTTGTTATAGATTATGTAAAAGAAAATGAAATAAAAGCAATTTTTTCAATTGATCCAAAACAAATTTTAGGTGTTTGGGAAAAGGATTACAAAAATTTACAAACTATTATTGATACAAATTCTTACAATCAATATGAGTTAGGGGAAAAAATTCGTTCTAATAAAGAATTAGCGGCTTTTGTTAAAGGAATACAGAACTTAGATAAGATGCACTATTGTAAATGTTTTGACAATATTTCTTTACATTACTTTTCATCAATAGAATCGGCTAAAGATTTTGCTAATGAAATGACTAACGAAGGTTGGCAAGTAATAGATTATACTGCACAAAAATATGGTGGTCATTTTATCGAGAGAATGAAACTAGATATAGGGCCTTCTGTGCATGGAGTAGTTGGGCAGGAATTCGATAATGTATTAGTTTTACTAGGAGACATATTCTATTATGGTACAGACAATAGGTTAACTGTAAGATATAGCAATCATTATGATCCAGAAAGAATGTTTTATCAAGCCATTACAAGATCAAGAAAAAAGATAATGTTAGTTGTAGTAAATAATAATAAATTGTATACAGATTTAATTAATAAGATAAAGTTGAAAGAAGAACATTAAAATTATGTATAAAACCTATTAATTGAATAGGGTTAATAGGTTTTAAAAATAGAGCTAGATAGTCATAGAGAGTGAGTAAAAAGATATCACTTATTAGTGCATATCTTTTTTTACTCAAAAATTGATTATATTCTAATTAAAAGGAGGAAGTACATATGAAAGAAAAAGCGATTAATGAGTTAGTTAGAGAAGTGAGAATCGATTCTGGAATGAAGCAGAAAGATTCAAGAAAAAACGTGATGGGATCAGCTGTGTATTCACGAATCGAAAATGGGAAAAAAGAATTGACGGTTAATGAACTAATAGGCGTTCTTGGTAACTTACAGATTTCTTTATTTGAATTTGTTTCTTCTTACGTTGAACCAAGAATTTCTCAAAGTATAAGAAAGAAGTTTAGAGATTTATTTTACGGTCTTCCGTCAGAAGAGTCTCAAAACGAAATATTTATGATGTATGACAATTTGGAAAAGAGGTATCCTGATTTAGCTACGGATGAATTAGGTGTATATTTTGATATTAAGGCGATTTTTCATCAACGTTTTCCTAAGAAGATTAATCCAATTACAAAGAAACAGTTAAAAGATGTTTTACATAAAGTTGAAAGAAAATCTCGTATGAAATACTTTGATGAGGATTATAGATTAATTAGTCAAACGATTATGGATATGGATAAAGAAGATATGAGAAGAATTTTGGATAATATTTTTGGAGAAAGGACTATTGTCCCATTCTCCTCATTTTTTGTTTAAGGAGCAAAAATATGTACCTGATTAACTGACGTCTATACCATCTATATTGTAAAAATTCTTTTTTGGCACTCAATAGGGTTCTATTGTTTTTTTAACTATTTTTTTAAATTATAATAATTAGAAATTTTATATGGTAGATAGAAAAAAGTACCATTATAGGCTACAATGAAGAAGGTGAAAAAGCAAAGAGACATTTTCAAAAGGAAAATGTCTCTTAAAATCAGTATTCTCTGTAATTGAATAACGCGCCCTGAGGGAATCGAACCCCCGTCTCAAGAACCGGAATCTTACGTGATATCCACTACACTAAGGGCGCGGCACGAATACTAGTTTAGCTGATATTGACAAAAATTACAAGAGGGAGGACGAAAATAATGAAATTTGAGCAACGAATGTCCCAACAACAAAAACAAGTCCAGAAGTTGGCCATGACTCAACAGCTTCAACAATCCATTCAAATTTTACAATTTAATACGGAAGAACTCGCTGCCTTTGTTGAAGCGAAAGCACTAGAGAATCCATTAATTGATTTACAAGTAGACACGCAGTACACCACAGATTTTCCGATAACTAGTCGTTCTTACACCAACCAAGACGAAGAAAATAATTATATGAATCAAATTCCAGACTATCATTTATCATTATTTGAGTCTTTAATTGATCAAATTCATTTGAATTATCGAGATACATACTTGCGAACATTGGTATTGTTTTTAGTAGAATATATAGACGTGAATGGTTATTTAACGATTTCGTTAGAAGAAGCGGCAGAGAAAACCGAAGCAAGCGCCATTCAAATGCTAGATGCATTAACTTTGTTACAACAGCTAGATCCAGCAGGTGTGGGGGCACGCAATTTACAAGAATGTTTGATGCTACAAACAGAACGAGACGATACCGCACCTAATTTAGCGTATATTTTATTGGAGGAAGAGTTTGATGCCTTAGTGAGTCGTAAATGGGGCCCGTTAGCTAAAAAATTCGGGATTGAATTAGCAGAAATTCAATTGATCTTTGATTATATACAAACGTTATCGCCAGCGCCAGGGAATATTTTTGATGCGACCGAGGAATTGTATATTCGACCAGATTTAACTGTCCGAATCAAGGAAGATCGAATAGTGGTGATTTCCAACAAAGCCGGTCGACCGACATTAAATTTTCAAGAAAATTATTTCAAACGAATGCAAGAGACTGACGACAAAGAAGTCCAAGAATATATTAAGGATAAGAAAAACGAATTTGAATGGTTAGAGCGCGCAGTGAATCAGCGGGGGGATACAATTCTACGTGTAGGGCAAGAAATTGTGCGCCGTCAAGAAGCCTTCTTTTTAGAAGCAGATCGGCCATTAAAACCAATGACTTTAAAAGAAATTGCGGATGCTTTGTCTATTCATGAATCGACAGTTAGTCGTGCGGTCAATGGAAAATATCTAGAAACCACGTTTGGCGTCTTTGAATTGCGCTCATTCTTCTCCACAAGTATTCTTTCATCAGAAGAAGATGGCGAGGATGTCTCAACAACAATGGTTAAAAAGCAACTACAAAAATTAATTGATGAAGAAGTAAAAAGTAAACCGTTATCTGATCAAAAATTAGTCGAGCGATTAAAAGATTCAGGCATGGAAATATCCCGGCGAACGGTGGCAAAGTATCGTGAAGCCTTAGGGATTCCATCTTCATCTAAACGAAAACGATATGAGTAAACAACCAAAGCTTATGAGTGATTTTCATAAGCTTTGATTGTTTTTTTACAATTTAAAAAATGTTGGTTTTTTGAATTGTAAAAAAAGCCTAAAGGAGGCAAAGTTTGCTTGCCATTTCCTAGGAAAAAACGTATATTAAAGTTACTTGCTTCTTTAAATAAAGGAAAAGAATAATTTTATAGAAAAGTTGGAAAGCACAAATGAATCAGACAGCAAATAGCAAGAAAAAACGCTATATTACAGGTTTTGATGGCATTCGGACGATCGCTGTAATTGGCGTGATTTTGTATCACCTTTTTCCCCAAGTCATGCGAGGTGGCTACTTAGGTGTTCCGATTTTCTTTGTTGTTTCAGGTTATCTTATTAACGACTTGTTGCGGCAAGAATGGGCAGAAAATCAGACCATTGATTTAAAAGGATTTTATGTGCGAAGGATGAAACGGCTGTATCCAGCATTAATTGTGATGCTTTTAAGTGCAGTTAGTTATATTACACTCTTTCAGCAGGATTTATTAAACAATATTCGCAGCGTTGTCGCTAGTAGTATTTTTTATTACAACAACTGGTGGCAAATTTTTAAAGGGTTTTCTTATTTTGATGGATTTGCGACACAATCGCCATTTGTACATATTTGGTCATTGGCAGTTGAAGCGCAAAATTATTTAATTTGGCCATTACTTTTTATTCTTCTGGAACGCTTTGTTCGTAAGCGCGGTCGAATTTTCAGTTTAGTTTTAATCGGCGCCTTGATTTCGGTGACGCTGATGGCCGTTTTATATGTTCCTGGCGCAGATCCTACACGTGTCTATTATGGAACAGACACACGTGTTTTTTCTATTTTACTAGGTAGTGCATTGGCGTATGTTTGGCCAAGCACACGTTTGAAAGAAGAAATTCCAGAAGCCTCCAAAAAAATCTTAAATGGCGCTGGGTTAAGTGCCTTAGTTCTTTTAGTATTAGCCTTTTTAACATTATCAGATCATACAAATTTTGTTTATTATGGCGGCATGTTTTTAATTAGTTTGGCAGCCACTGTCTTAGTGGCCGTCACTGCACATCCAGGGGCAGATATGAATCGTTGGTTAACGAATCCAGTCTTTACGTGGATAGGTAAACGGAGTTATGGCATTTACTTGTATCAATTCCCAATCATGATTTTTTATGAGGCCAAAATTAAGACCTTATCGGACCATGTTTTTCTACATTCATTGGTTGAAATAGCATTAATTTTAGTCGTGAGCGAATTGTCATATCGTTTTATCGAACATCCACTGACACGATTGTCTTATAAGGATGTCTGGACTCAATTCACTGAATTCTTACGGAAACCGTGGGACCTTCGTGAAAAAGGGACAATGGCCTTTATGACAGTGATTAGCGTGATTGCAGTATTCGGTTTAATTGTGGCTCCAGCAAACGCTAAAAGTGCGCAACAAGAGCAACTAGAAAAAAATATTGCGAAAAATCAGCAAAAAATTGAAGAACGTAAAAAAGAAGTCCAAGAAAGTGGCACGAAAAATAGTAGCACGTCCACAGAAAGTAGTACAAAACCGAGTGAAAGCCAAGACGTTCTACCCACACAACTCACACCAGAGCAAGTAAAAAAAGCGCAGAATTTAGAAATCACAACTATTGGTGATTCTGTTATTCTAGATGGTGCTAGCGGGTTACAAGATATTTTCCCTAAAATGATTATCGATGGAGAAGTGGGCCGTCAATTGTATAGTAGCATTTCACTAATTGGTGAACTAGACAAAAAGAAAATGCTCAAAGATACTGTTTTAGTGAGTTTAGGTACGAATGGTCCTTTTACAGAGGCACAATTTGATGAATTTATGAAAGCGTTAGGTAATCGAAAAGTTTATTGGATTAATGTTCGCGTCCCAACTAGAAGATGGCAAAATCAAGTGAATAGTTTACTTAGTCAAATGGACAAAAAATACGATAACTTAACGGTCATTGACTGGTTTAATTATAGTAACGCCCATGATGATTGGTTTTATGATGACCGAGTTCATCCAAATGTGGCAGGCGGCGAGCAATATACACACTTTATCGCGGAGAAAATTTTACAGTAGCAAAAAACTTCCAGCTCAGATGAAAGAGGCTGGAAGTTTTTTGTTACAGATGAAGAAATCGTTTACAAAATATGGTGTTTACGTTACGATAAATAAATAATCATCGTTTTTATAGGAGGTAGATAATGAGAGAAAATCGGAGTGAGAACAGCGAAATTTATGCTAAAGATATTAGTTTTTTCTACAAAAAAAATTATTTTGTTTTGGAAGATATTAATTGGAAAATCGAAAAAGGACAATGTTGGGGGATTCTCGGGCACAACGGTGCGGGAAAAACGACACTAAGTTATTTAGTTTTAGGATTGCTGAAGCCGAGCAAAGGTGTAGTACATAATTATATAAAAAAAGTAGAATATCTTCCGGAAATGGGTGGTTTCTATGAACGACTGACAGTCAGAGAAAATATACTTTTTAAATTGGAGCTGTCGGGGGAAAAACAAAAGTCAAAAAAATTGAAACAAGTGTTAAAAGAATTTGGATTAATAGACTATCAGTTTAAACGTGTAGATAAATTGTCACAGGGATTAAAAAAAAGAGTTGCTTTAGCAATGCTTTTTTTAAGAGAGAGTGAAGCTTATTATTTTGACGAACCTACGAATGCTTTAGATCCAGAAATGAAAAAGAAGTTACGACAATTAATTATTCATTTAAAAGAAGCAGGAAAAATCATTTTAATTAATAGTCATGATTTAGCTTTCGTTGAAGAAATATGTACTAATTTTTTAATATTAAATAATGGAAAAGTCTGCTTCAATGAGCCAAATATAGGAGTCAATTTAGAAGAAATCTATTTGGAAAAAGTAGGTGGACACCATGAATAAAGAATTTTTTTATGAAATCCAAGTAGTGATTAAACGTGAGTTTCTGGAATTAAAAAGTCATCTTTGGAAATATTTCAGTTTAATGCTTTATTTGATTTTTTTTACAGTTTTCATTAGTAAAAGCGGCGGTTCAGAAGGAATTGTTTTGCCAAATGAAGCTAACTTATTTTCCAGCTTTACTTTGGCCGGTAGTTTTGCTGCTATGTTTATCATGAGTACAATGCTTCAAGAAAAAAAGCAAATGACCTTACCTCTATTACTTCTGTCTTCTGTCAATATAACTAGGGTAGTTGTTGGGAAAATAGTGGTTGCTGTAATGATTAGTGTACCTTTTCAAGTGTTTCAACTACTTATTAGTCTTGTTATTTTAAATAACCAAAAGAGTCCATATCTTTATCTCTTGGCACCACAGAACGTAGTTACTTTACCTTTTATTACTTACCTGTTAGGAAGTTTAGTTCTATTGCTTTCGGTAATTATCAAAGATAAAAAGGTGGCAGAGTATCTTTCTGTTTTTTGTTCGCTGACTTTAGGTGGCATTCTCGCAAGTGCCTATATTTTATTCAATGTACAGTTTTCTTTAGTAAAGATTTTACTTTATTTTCTGTTTTTAATAAGTTGTAGTATTTTGCTAACTATGGCAACAAGTAAGATAGTTAAAAATTCGCTATTCTTTATTGAATAGTGTGATAGAAATTTATAATAGGTTAATGATTTTCTTGAAAACCTAAGCTTTTTTTTTAGATATCTGGTATACTGTTTTTGTTACAAGTTCCCGAAAGGATTTAGCAAGTAATTGTCGTTACTGGCTAAAGATGCCTTGTAACCGAAACTATTTAGGGGGAATAACATTATGACAGAAAGACATTTATTTACATCAGAATCCGTTTCAGAAGGACATCCAGATAAGGTAGCTGACCAAGTCAGTGATGCAATTTTAGATGCGATTTTGGAGAAAGATCCGATGGCCCGCGTGGCATGTGAAACATCCGTAACAACTGGTTTAGTCCTAGTATTTGGAGAAATTTCTACAACAGCTTATGTAGATATCCAAAAAATTGTTCGTCAAACTGTGAAAGATATTGGTTATACACGAGCAAAATATGGATTTGATGGAGAGACTGTCGCAGTTCTTGTAGCAATCGATGAGCAATCACCTGATATCGCTCAAGGGGTTGACGCAGCCTTAGAAGTGCGTGATCAAGATGAAAAAGACGATATTGGCGCTGGCGACCAAGGCTTAATGTTTGGTTTTGCCGTTGACGAAACACCAGAATTAATGCCATTACCGATCGCGTTAAGTCATCGTTTGGTTCGCCGTTTAGCAGAATTGCGGAAGGAAAAAGTCTTACCTTACTTACGTCCTGATGCAAAATCTCAAGTAACAGTGGAATATGATGATCAAGGTCAACCACAACGTGTGGATACGATTGTCATCAGTACACAACATGATGATGAAACAACCTTAGAACAAATCGAAAAAGACATTAAAGAACAAGTAATCAATGAGGTGATTCCTCATGAACTTTTAGATGATGAAACAAAATACTTTATCAACCCAACTGGTCGCTTTGTAATCGGTGGCCCTCAAGGAGATGCCGGCTTAACTGGTCGTAAAATTATCGTTGATACTTATGGCGGTTATGCTCGTCATGGCGGCGGTGCTTTTTCTGGAAAAGATGCAACCAAAGTTGACCGCTCTGCTAGTTATGCTGCGCGTTATATCGCGAAAAACATTGTTGCTGCTGGTTTGGCGAAAAAAGTAGAAGTCCAATTAGCTTATGCAATTGGTGTGGCGCAACCAGTGTCTATTTCTATTAATACGTTTGGTACGAGTGATCTTCCAGAAAGTAAATTAATCGAAGCAGTTCGTAAAAACTTTGATTTACGTCCAGCAGGTATTATTGAAATGCTAGATTTACGTCGCCCAATTTATAAACAAACTGCGGCTTATGGTCATTTTGGTCGAACAGATATTGATTTACCTTGGGAACAAACAGATAAAGTTGAAGCGTTAAAAGCTAGTTTAGCTGAATAATTAAATAAAAAAAACAAGAAGTCAGCCAAGTATTGGCTGACTTCTTGTTTTTTTTGCAATAATTTTTTTATGAAAAAGCATTTTTTTAAGACATTTTGTTCTTTTTTGTATAGAATAGCTATGGAGCAATTTAGAAAATTGACAATTGAATAGAAAAGGATGTGAACAAATGGCAAAAGAAACAAATGTTAAGTTAGTCACGGTGAGTGTTTTTGTGGCAACATTTATGACAGCCATTGAAGGGACCATTGTGTCTACTGCGATGCCAACGATTGTCGGCTCGTTACATGGCATGGAAATTATGAACTGGGTATTTTCAATTTATTTATTAACGAATGCGATGTTAACACCGATTTATGGGAAACTTGCGGATAAAATTGGTCGTAAACCTGTCTTCATGATTGGCATTATTATTTTTATTTTGGGCTCCTCGTTGTGTGGCTTTGCCCAAGATATGTTGACCTTAATTATTGCCCGCGCAATTCAAGGTGTGGGGGCAGGCGCAATTTTACCAGTTGCGTTAACGATTATTGCCGATATGTATTCATTGGACAAGCGAGCGAAAATTTTAGGTTTAAACAGTGCCGCCTGGGGAATTGCTAGTATTTTTGGTCCGTTAGCAGGTGGTTTTATTGTAGATACAGTCGGTTGGCATTGGATTTTCTTCATTAATGTTCCTATTGGACTTGTTTTATTGGGCTTGATTAGTATTTTCTTAGTTGAACCAAAGCGGGAACGGACCAAGATGCCAATGGATATTTTGGGCAGCGTCACTTTGATGGCAGTGCTGCTAACGTTATTGCTAGGTTTTCAAATGATTAGCGATAATGGTTTTACATTAGTAACATTTGGTTGTTTGAGTTTGAGTGTGCTCTTTTTTGTAGCGTTTGTGATGATAGAAAAACGCGCGCAAGACCCAGTGATTGATTTGCATTTATTTAATCAACCAACGTTTGTTTTAGTAAATCTTATTGCAGCGCTTATTAGCGGTTTCTTAATGGGGATTGATGTCTACATTCCGATGTGGATGCAAGGTGTCTTAGGAAAAAGTGCAGGAATTGGTGGCTTAGTTTTAGCGCCTATGTCGTTACTTTGGATGGCTGGATCATTTATAGCAAGTAGCTTTATGGAAAAATATGCTATGAAAAAAGTCTTAACGATTGGGTTATCGATTCTATTAGTCGGGGCCATCTTTTTAGTGGTAATGCCAATGGCCGTTCCGTTTTGGCTTTTCTTTGTAGTGTCTTCTGTCTTAGGAGTTGGTTTTGGGATTACTATCACAACGACTACGGTGACAGCACAAAGTACAGTGGAGCCTGAAAAAATGGGGGTTGCAACATCGTTTAATACGTTGGTGCGTACAATTGGGCAGACTGTGATGGTGTCAATTTTTGGTGTGATTTTAAATGCAGGAATGTTTGCGAAATTGGAAGCGAGCGCGTTAAACGTCGATGCAGATGTCATGAATCAATTAGTGAATCCACATACTGCAAATTTAATTCCAGCTGCGTTGTTAAAACCATTACGCGGTATCCTCTATGCAGGTCTGCATAATGTTTACTTAGTCGGTGCGGGCTTAGTTGTTGTCGCTCTTTTGTTAAATATTTTCGCAAAAGCGCAACGAGCGAAGGTTTAGTGGTACACTAATAGAAAGAGTATTGGAGGGAAAAGTAGATGGCCTTTTTACAAGCAAATATTTATTCAAATGTATTGGAAATGGAAGTGAATGTGAACGTAATTTTACCACAAGAAACGGTAAAAAAAGTGGGCACAAGTACCCAAGCAGCATTGACAGATATTCCCGTGTTGTATTTATTACATGGGATGGGAGGGAATCACAGCGTCTGGGCTCGCAGAACCTCTATTGAGCGGTATGTCGCTGATTTGGGGATTGCTGTCATTATGCCGTCCACGGATTTAGCTTGGTATACGGACACGCAATACGATATGAACTATTGGACGTTTATCTCAGAAGAATTACCGGAAATTTGTCATCAACTCTTTCCACAGTTAAGTACAAAACGAGAAAAAACCTTTGCCGCTGGTTTGTCAATGGGTGGTTATGGCGCCTTGAAATTAGGATTAGCTAAACCAGAATCTTTTGCAGCCGTTGCTTCTTTGTCTGGGGCAGTCAGTTTATCATCCACTAGTTTTGGGGAATTATTAAAAGTCCGTAAGCGAAGCTATTGGGAAGGTATTTTTGGCCCGTTAGATCAAATTGAAGGTTCTATTCACGATCCGCTGTATTTACTACAACAATTAGTAGAAAGCCAAACAGAAATGCCCCAATTTTACCTTTGTTGTGGGGAGCAAGATATGTTACTTTCTGCTAATCAACAGATGGCTCAAGCGTTGGAACAGGCACAGGCAAGTTACACTTTTGAAACTGGACCAGGAGAACATGACTGGGTGTTCTGGGATGAATGGATTCAAAAAGCCTTGGCTTGGCTACCAATACCAAAATAGAGAAAGTAGTTTTCAATATTTATTTTAAAAGTTAACCCTTGGTCCGTCAGTCGAAATGACTGACGGACCAAGGGCTTTTTTTATTTAAATGAAGATGTGTTGTCTGCTTGCAACCCATCTAAGTAGGTTTTAACGGCTTGAATAAAGGCGGATTTTTGGTGGATGGAGCGCCGAAATTGAATGCTTTCTTCCATGTATGTTAACTCATTGTCAGAGACATATTGTTTCATGTGCAGCACTTGTTCTTTTAGATAGTCATCTCCGTTCAACACTTGCGAAACGAGCTGTTTTTCCTCCGTTGCGTCCATAATCATCCCAAATAAAAGATGTTGTAAAGACGTTACTGCTAAATGAGTCATTTCTGGTGAAAAACCTGCTTCTCTTAAAATGCCCATCATTTGATTCAAATGGCGTAATCGTTGGGGATAGGCAGGGACGGTTTGGATTTCGATAGCTACGGCACAGGGAAATTGTTGATAGAGATCATAATAGTTTTCCATGAAGGCTAGTAAGTCAGAATACCATTCACCACATAATGCAGGTTCTTGAAAGTGCTCTTCAATCGCTTCAGCCATACTTTGAAGTAAGGCTTGCTTATTTTTAAAATACCAATAAATTGCGGGCGCCTGTACACCAAGCTGTTTGGCGACTTTACGCATAGAAAGTTGTTCTAAAGTGGGACTTTTTTCTAACAAAGAAAATGCGGCTGCAATAATCGTGTCTTTTGATAATTTCGGTTCCATGATTTTAGCTCCTATTAAACGTTATCTTCGTAAGTTTATCAAAAAGAAGGTACACTTTATGATAGGAAAAACTTGTGAAAAATTAACTTGTTCGCTTGTATTTTACCACTAAAAATGGTAAATTATGAATCGGCCTTATTTTACAGTGTTAAATTGGTGAAGTCAATGAGCAAATTGATTTTTTTGTAATGGGGAAGAATTCGCAGACCAACACTGAAGAAGCAGGGAACTATTTTAAGAAAGTAGGGATAAGATGGACCTTATTATTCAACACGCCAAAAAATACAAAGGCTCGGTAGTTATTGCCTTGTTGGCGGTGATCGTAATGGTTGTCTCAGCACTTTGGCAACCAAAATTGTTACAACAAGTGTTGGAAGCAATTATGAATGACGATAGCGACAAAATGAAAAACTTAGGGATTCAATTAATTGCCATTGCAGGATTAGGACTCGTTGCAGGGGTTATTAATACAATTTTTTCTGCCAAAGTTGCCCAAGGTGTCAGTGCTGACATTCGTGAAGCAACTTTCCGCAAAATCCAAACTTTTTCATTTGGCAATATCGAAAAATTTTCAGCAGGTAACTTAGTTGTTCGTTTAACAAATGACGTTACTCAAATTCAAAATGTCATTATGATTGCGTTGCAGACACTTTTTAGAATTCCTTTTTTATTTATCGGGAGTTTTATTTTAGCGATGCTAACCTTGCCACAACTATGGTGGGTGATTGTTGCACTTGTCATCGCAGTTATTTTGATTTCTATGCTGTCCTTTTCGCAAATGGGCAAGCATTTCATGATTATTCAAAACTTGATTGATAAGATTAATGGTATCGCAAAAGAAAATTTGTTAGGCATTCGTGTCGTCAAATCATTTGTTCAAGAAAAAAATCAATTGTCACGTTTTACAAAAGTGAGTGAAGAATTAACCACCCATAACTTAATCGTAGGTAGCTTATTTGCTGTGATGATTCCAGCGTTTATGTTGGTGGCGAACTTAGCCGTTGTAGGCTCGATTTTCTTTGTGAGTAACTTAGTCAAGGATGATCCAACTTTAATTGGTGGTGTCGCTTCCTTTATGAACTATTTAATGCAAATCATGATGGCGATTATTATCGGCGGAATGATGATGATGATGACTTCTCGTGCCGCTGTTTCCATTAAGCGGATTAAAGAAGTGATGGAAACAGAACCAGATGTTACCTACAAAAAAGTCCCAGAACAAGAGTTAATTGGTAGTGTTGAGTTTGACCACGTATCTTTCCGTTATCCTGGGGATGAAGAAGATACCTTGAAAGACATCTCTTTCTCTATTCAGCCAGGTGAAATGATTGGGATTGTGGGTGCAACTGGTGCTGGTAAATCTACGTTGGCACAATTAATTCCACGTTTGTTTGATCCGACAGAAGGAAAGATTGAAGTTGGTGGTGTCGATTTACGAGAAGTGAACGAACACAGTTTACGAAAAACAGTTTCCTTTGTGTTGCAAAAAGCAATCCTGTTCTCTGGAACGATTGCGCAAAATCTACGCCATGGTAAACGTGACGCTTCTGAAGCGGACATGGAACGGGCTTCAGGCATCGCCCAAGCCAAGGAATTTATTGAAAAATTAGCAGAAGGTTATGATGCACCCGTCGAAGAACGGAGTAATAACTTTTCTGGTGGACAAAAACAACGGTTATCAATTACAAGAGGTGTGATTGCTGAGCCTAAAATTTTGATTTTAGATGATAGCACCAGCGCGTTGGATGCTCGTTCGGAGCGGTTAGTCCGAGAAGCGTTGGATAAAGAGTTAAAAGAGACTACCACGATCGTTATTGCCCAAAAAATTTCTTCTGTTGTCCATGCAGATCGTATTTTAGTATTGGATAATGGACGTTTAGTCGGGGAAGGCACGCATGAAGAATTAGCAGCTACGAACCCCGTATATCAAGAAATTTACGAAACTCAAAAAGGAAAGGAGGAAGCTTAATGACTGATTTAATAAAAGCTAGTAAATTTTTCTATCATTATTTAAAACGTTACAAAGTTTCTTTCCTCTTTATTTTCTTAGCAATTTTCGCAGCGACTTATTTACAAGTCAAAGCGCCGCAATTCGTTGGGGAAGCTATTCAGGAATTAGCGAAATATGCGGTTAATGTGATGCAAGGAAAAGACGATAAAAGTGCGTTCGTTTCTGTCATTTGGAAACTACTCATTTTTTATGTCTTAACTAGTGCCGCTAGTTTCATTTATAGTATTCTCTTTACACAAGTCGTGGGGAAATCGACAAACCGCATGCGGATTGGTTTGTTTAATAAATTAGAAAAATTGACGATTCGTTTCTTTGATTCTCATCAAGATGGTGAAATTTTAAGTCGTTTTACTAGTGATTTAGACAACATCCAAAACAGTTTAAACCAAGCGTTACTACAAGTATTAACCAATATAGCCTTATTGGTTGGTGTCTTAATCATGATGTTCCGTCAAAATGTGGAACTAGCATGGGCCACAATTGCTTCTACGCCGATTGCGATTTTAATTGCGGTCTTTGTGATTAGCAAGGCGCGCAAATATGTCGATTTACAGCAAGATGAAGTGGGTAAATTAAATGGCTATATGGATGAAAAAATTAGTGGGCAACGTGTGATTATCACTAATGGCTTACAAGAAGAAACCATTGACGGCTTTTTAGAGCAAAATGAAAAAGTTCGTGCAGCTACGTATAAAGGTCAAGTGTATTCAGGATTACTTTTCCCAATGATGCAAGGAATGTCATTAGTCAATACGGCGATTGTTATTTTCTTTGGTGGTTGGTTAGCAATCAATGGCTCTGTTGATCGTGCCGCTGCGCTAGGTTTAGTCGTTATGTTTGTCCAATATTCCCAACAATATTATCAACCATTGATGCAAATTTCTTCAGGTTATAGCATGATTCAATTAGCTGTTACAGGCGCTCGTCGTTTAAATGAGATGTTTGATGAACCAGATGAAATTCGTCCCGAAAATGGCGAAAAATTAGAAGAGATTAACAAAGCTGTGGCTTTAAATCATGTTGTTTTTGGCTATAATCCAGAAACGCCTGTGTTGAAAGATGTTTCTATTCATGTGGATAAAGGTGAAATGGTCGCTTTAGTCGGACCGACAGGCTCAGGAAAAACAACGATTATGAATTTAATGAATCGCTTTTATGATGTGAATGAAGGCGCCGTGACGTTTGATGGTGTGGACATTCGTGAAATGGATTTAGATAGCTTGCGTTCACATGTAGGTATTGTTTTGCAAGAGTCCGTTCTATTTTCAGGAACAATTCGTGAGAATATTGCTTTTGGTAAGCCAGAGGCCACGGATGAAGAAATTGTTCAAGCAGCGAAACAAGCGAATATCCATGAATTTATTGTAAATCTTGAGCAAGGCTACGATACTGAGATTACGGAAGAGAATAACCTTTTCAGTACGGGGCAAAAGCAATTAGTAAGTATTGCACGAACGATTATTACCAATCCAGAATTATTAATTTTGGATGAAGCAACAAGTAATGTTGATACAGTAACAGAAGCCAAAATCCAAAAAGCGATGGACGAAGCAATTAAAGGGCGTACCAGTTTTGTGATTGCCCATCGTTTGAAAACGATTCTAAATGCGGATCGGATTATTGTTTTACGAGACGGTGAAGTCATTGAAGAAGGCAATCACCATGAACTAGTTGAACAAGATGGATTCTATGCGGAACTTTATAAAAATCAATTTGTTTTTGAATAAGTTGAAAGAGGTCGGGACAGAAGTGTTTAACTCCGAGAAATAAGAAGGAATTTCCGAAAATTGTTCTATAATTTTTGGAGAATTTCGACTTATTTCCGAAGGAGTTGCTTCTTTTCCCGCCATTTATCAATTTTTAAGCCTGGAACAAAAATTCAAAGTGATTTTTGTCCCAGGCTCTTTTTGCTATGCTAAATAGAAAAAGGAGAAATGTCAATGGAAAAAATGAGGAATGTACGGCAATTACGGCGAACGTTTTTGGTGCTAAATACTTTATTTGTACTGAGTGTATTCAGAGAGAATCGATGGACAAAATCGGCACTACTTTTTTGGTTGTTGGCTAATAGTTTTTTATATGGACTGCAGTGGTTGATTTATCTTGGGGGCGAAAAAGGCTGGCTGATACATTTGCAGCGGTGGTATTATTGCGCGATTCTTCTCCAAATAGTAGGCACATTGATTGTATATTTTTCGTTTTTTGTATAAAGGTCTCTCGTTTCTTGCCGGAGAATATGCTAAAATAAAAAGCAGCAGGGGGCGAGAAAACCATGGAAAAGCCAAATAAACGCAAAGCTGATTTAGAACGTACACGGCAAATTATTTTGTCTGTCGCTTCTGAATTATTCATGACAAAGGGGTTCAAAAATACCTCCACTCGTGAAATTGCTTTAAAAGCGAACATTACCCAACCGAATCTCTATCACCATTTTAAAAATAAAAAAGAACTGTATTTAGCTGTGATTGAAGAATTAACGTCCCGTGTTCAGGAAGAATTAGTCCCAATTGTTTCTGGAAATGCATCAGTAGAAGAAAAACTTTATCAATTAATCAAAGTTTTGTTAGATGAACATCCGACCAATCTTTTCTTAATGTTGAACGATATGTTTCAAGAAATGGGCCCTGATTACAATCGTACGCTGTATCAAATTTTCAAAAAAACCTATATCAATAATATTGCGGCTATTTTTGAAAGTGAACCTGAAACCAATTGCTTACAAGAGGGCATCAGTGTAGATGATGCAACTCGGTTTATTTTATATAACGTTAGTGCATTATTAAGTATTGAAAAAACGTACCAGCGAAAAACAGTGGATGACGATGTCAAAAAATTTATTCAATTTATGCTACATGGCGTTTTGAAAAGTCACAAATAAAAAATAGAGAAGCCCTGTTGAAAAACAGACTTCTCTATTTTTTTGTAAAATTCATTTATCAATCGATAAATAATTATTGATTTATCGATTGATAAGTGATATAGTTTATTTCGAAAAGAAGAAAGAGGTGAACCATTCATGTTTTTAGGATTTAATGAAATGAAGTATTCAAAAGGACGGTACGTCCTTGTAGTCTTAGTAATGGTCTTGATTGCTTGGTTAATTTTTATTTTGTCAGGTTTAGCGAACGGTTTAGCTCAAGGAAATCGTTTAGCGGTAGATCAATGGCAAGCGAATCAAGTGGTTTTATCAAAAGAGGCCAATAGTAATTTAAATGTATCAGTGTTAGATGAAAACGTGAAAGAAACGATTTCAGGAGGCAAAATTGCACCGATTGGTCAACAGTCGTTAGCTATCCGCCCAGCAGATGACAAAAAGGCTGAATTAACGAATGTTAGCTTATTTGGGATTGAAAAAGAAAGTTTTTTAATGCCAAAAGTGATTGAAGGAAACGCATTTACTGATAAAAATCAAGTGATTGCTTCAGAAACATTGAAAAATCAAGGATTTAAAATTGGCGACAAATTAACTGCAGGGAAATATGATGAGCAATTAGAAATTGTCGGCTTTATTTCTAAAAGTAGCTATAACATTGTGCCGGTTATTTACACTTCTCTGGATACTTGGCGGTCAATTAAATATGGTGACAATCCAGCAATGGCCAAAATGGTTAATGGTTTCATTGTTCGCAGCAAGGACAACGCGGAAGTTAAAACGACTAATAAAGACAGCCAAGTTCTTTCAATTTCAGATTTTATTGAAAAACTGCCAGGATACAGCGCTCAAAACTTGACCTTGGATGGCATGATTTATTTCTTGATTGTGATTGCAGCGTTCATTATCGGTATTTTTATCTTTGTGATGACTTTACAGAAAACAGCAATGTTCGGTGTCTTAAAAGTTCAAGGGGTGCCGACTAGTTTCTTAGCAAAGGCAGTCATGCTACAAACCGCTTTATTGGCTGTTCTAGGAGTGGCGATTGGTCTTGCTTTAACTGGAATTACCGTGCTCTTTTTACCAGAAGCGATGCCTTATGCAACTAATGGACCACGCATGATTTTGTTTAGTGTACTATTGATTTTATCTGCATTAATTGGCGGGGCATTTTCAATTCGAACGATTGCTAAAATTGATCCGTTAATCGCGATTGGAGGTTAAAGACATGGCAAATGTTTTAGAAATGAAAAATATTTATAAAAAATATGGTGAAAAACATACAGAAGTGATCGCGTTAAAAGAATTATCTTTTGCGGTTCAGCCAGGTGAATTTGTCGCAGTAATTGGTCCTTCTGGTTCTGGTAAAAGTACCTTTTTAACGATTGCAGCTGGTTTACAGGCACCGACAAGTGGTGAAGTCATTGTTGGCGGGCAATCACTAAATAAGTTAACGAAGAAGCAACGTTTGGCGCAACGTTTTCAAAAAATCGGCTTTATTTTACAAAGCTCTAATTTGGTGCCATTTTTAACAGTGGAAGATCAATTTCACTTAATTGAAAAAGTTGATAAGTCACGTAAAAATAGTGAATTAAAAGAGCAATTGTTAGAGACGTTGGGGTTAAAAGAATTACGAAATAGTTATCCTCGTGATCTCTCTGGTGGGGAAAGACAACGGGTAGCCATTGCGTGTGCATTGTATCATGAGCCAGACGTAATTTTGGCAGATGAACCAACGGCTAGTTTAGATACAGAAAAGGCATTTGATGTTGTCCAATTACTAGCGAAAGAGGCCAAAGAGAAAGATAAAGGGATTATCATGGTGACACATGATGAGCGTTTGTTGAAATACTGTGATCGAGTGGTTCGTATTCGTGATGGTGAATTGACAGAGTAACAAAACAAATAAAAGAGAACATGATCGGATTGCTGGAGCAATCCGATCATGTTCTCTTATTTCTTTTCAATACAGAAAAGAACAGGTGGCTGATTTTTTTGATTAATAAACTCATAACGTAAGACACTGTAAACATCTTGTGGTAAGGCTTGCGTGTAATTCGTGACCAAATCAAGTTCCTCTGAACCACCTTCGTGGCCATAATAAACGACTAAAATAATGCGACTTCCTTTTACCAAATGAGGCAGTAACCCATCTAACGCCTGTTTAGTCGTAGTGGGTTTTGTAATAATTTCCTTATTACTTTTAGGTAAATAGCCTAAGTTAAAAATAGCGGCAGTGATTTCTGTTTCTTCATCTAGGACAGCATGAAGATGTTCATGTCCTAATGGAAATAACGTAGTTTGTGGGAGTAAATTAAGTTCTGTTAACTTTTGTTCTGTATTGATCAACGCTTCTTTTTGGATATCAAAGGCGAAAACTTCACCAGAAGGGCCAACCAGCTCTGCTAAGAATGCTGTATCATGACCATTTCCCATTGTTGCATCAATGACGAAGTCGCCAGGTTCCACCACTTCTTTTAAAAGTTGGTGACTAAAATGTAGGGCTGTTTGTAGCATTAATTGAAAACTTCCTTTCCTGAAATGACAGTATATTTTCCTTGATAACTGTTGCGGCGTTTCATTTCCGCATCAATCGCATTGAGAACTTCCCATTTTTTCAAGCTCCACATCGGTCCGATAATTGTTTCAAAGGGAGCATCGCCTGTCAAGCGATGAATAACAATTTCGGGTGGAATCATTTCTAACTGATCACAAATCACTGAAACATAGGCTTCTTTACTCATCAATTGTAAGCGTCCTTCATTATAATCCCGCATCATTTTGGTATTTGTCATTAAATGAAGTAAGTGCAGTTTAATCCCTTGGATATCTGAATCCTGAATAGTTCGCCGCACATTTTCACGCATCATGGCGGGGGTTTCACCAGGTAGCCCGTTAATTAAATGTGTACAGACTCGAATCCCGTGTTTCCGTAATTTAGCCACACCATCTAGATATGTTTGATAATCATGAGCGCGATTAATGGCAGCGCTAGTTTCCTCAAACGTGGTTTGCAAACCCAACTCTACCCATAAATAAAAGCGTTCGTTTAATTCAGCTAAATAGTTCACCACCTCATCAGGCAAACAATCAGGACGGGTACCAATGGATAAACCAACGACACCTTTTTCATTGACTACTTGTTCAAACCGATGACGAATAACGTCAACGGGCGCATGTGTATTGGTGAAATTTTGGAAGTAAACAATGTATTGATCGACAGTTGGCCATTTTTGATGCATCAATTGGATTTCTTTTTGAAATTGAAGCGGCAGGGGATCGCTAGGTGCAACAATCATGTCGCCTGAGCCAGAAACACTACAGAACGTACAACCACCTTTGGCAACCGTCCCATCACGATTGGGGCAATCAAAGCCACCATCAATTGGCACTTTAAAAATCTTTTCACCAAACTGTTGACGAAGTGCATAGTTCCAAGTGTGATAGCGTTTATTTGGATCATCTGAATAAGGAAAAATTTGCATAATCAAGACTTCTTTCTAGCGTTGTTTGCTTTGAAATCGCCAAACAAAGCGTTTTTCTAAATAAATAGGGTAACTTAATAACAACCAAGTTAAACCAAGACAAAAACCACCTAATATATCGCTAGGGAAATGGACACCTAAATAGATTCGACTAACCCCAATCATGAAAATCCCAATACCTAGTAAAATTTGCACACAAAGGCGGACCGTTTTATTTTTAATGAAAATTGGCAGAATCAATAAAATAGTGCCGTAGAACAAGGTACTTCCTACAGCATGTCCGCTAGGAAAACTATACGTATGTTCAGTTACTAAATGCTCCAAAGTAGGACGTTGGCGCATAAAGAATAATTTTAATAAAGAATTACCTACGCCAGCAATTAAGGCAGTATTAATAAAGAGCCATAATGCTTCAGCATAATATTTCCAAACAATAAATAGAGCAATGACAACAATCGCTAAGATGATAATCGTCAATGAATTGGCAAATTTGGTGTACCAAATAAAAAAGTTATTTAGCTGTGGAAAAGGACGACGAACAAAGGAAGTAATCGTTTGATCAAAGCCTTTGAGCCAGGTTGGATAAAAACGAACAACGTAGCCTAAAAACATAAATACTAAAAGAAAACAACTACCTGCAAATTGATAATAAAGTTTGTTTTTCATAAAAAATCCTTTCAAAATTTAATCGCAACAATCCGTATTATACCATCAAAAGGGTAAAAAATTAAAAGATAATTTCATTGCCTGATTTGGAGGGGATACAGATATTAAAAAAGTTCTGGCAGCACAATCTCTCATTGTGGTGCCAGAACTTTTTTAAATGGCCATGTTTATTGATTATCATCATCAGGAGTATCAACGGTAATATCGCCGAATTCGCTAGAAAGGTTAAACTCTGTATCCGCACGACCATTCTTATAAGATGTTCGCTCTTTGTTTAAAAGTTGAACATCGCCTAATTTTGATTCCCCTTTGATTGAAATGTTACGCAAAATTTCTCCAGAATTTACATAAATATCTCCATGGACAAGAGCGACAGTTAATTTTTTAGGCACAGCAGGCATGTCTAAAGAAAAATCACCATTTTCACTTGAAAAGTTAGCTTCTCCTTTGAAATCATAGACGCTAATATCGCCATCTGTCGTTGTTGCTTGGATGTTTCCACGAGCATTTTGCACTCGAATATCACCAGAAATAGTAGTATTTTTGATTTCATCGAAATAGGCTGAATCCAACGTTATATCGCCGTCAGTGGTTTCAACTGTTGCTTTTTTAGCGGAAGTATCCGCTGAAAGGTAGATACCATCTGAAGAGTTAAGCGTCATTTTTTTGGCTTTAACACCCGATAGACTAACATAAGAATTTGGTAGATTAGTTGTTAATTCGTCTACGTTAAAAGCATTCAATGAAACTTGTGAATGGGTTGAGCCATCAATTACTAACTTTTTCACATTATTAGGAATCTGGACACTCACGTTCGGTGTGAAGTCACTAAAAATACCAATATTAAAGAATGACAATTCGGGTTGGTTTTGTGTGCGAGTGGTATTGATGGTTGCTGTTATTTTATTTTTTTCTTCTTTGACATCTAAGGTGCCTTCAGCTTTTGAATAAAAGGCATTATTCGGTGATCGTAATCCCATTTTGTTACTATCAGTTTTATAAATGGTATAAGGGCCTTTGCCTTTTAAGGATAAGTGAAGTTCTTCGCCTGCTTGTTTATTTTTTAGTGTATAACTTTCTTTTAGCGGTGTGACTGATTTTTCCGCTTGCTTGTAATAATAGACGGCGCCAGATCCACCAATTAGCATCGCTAAGACAGCAATGGATAAGAGAATCCCTGTTGTTTTTTTCATTAGATATCACCTCGTAAAACAGCAATGTTCCATTGGAAATAACGCTTAAAGACATGTGCTGAAAATTTTAAAATTGGTAGAAACAGTAACCAACCAATGATTGATGCACCAAATAAAAAGAGACTCATAGATAATTGGAAAAAGGAAGCGGCATTTGCTTGGGTAATAACACTATAAATACCATAAATTGGTGAAAATAAAGTTGCAGCTCCGGCAATACCACAACCGACGTACATTAAGGCAATCCCTAAAATAACCCAAAACATGAAGAAAAAATTTAAACAGAAAATACCAAGCACTTGGAAAAATCGGGTTAGTGGCCGATGCTGTGGTCGTTGATAGTATGGAGAATCATTATCATAGTAAAATTCAGATTCTTCTTCATAGGGATGATCATAAGCAGGTGTAGACGCTGGAATTTCTTGCCAGCCATTATTTTCAATTTTTCGTTCCGTCAATTCGATGCCTTGTTCTTTTAAAATTTCTTCTGCGATAACCCGTGGTTTCCCCAATGATTTTGCCACTTGTTCTTCTGTTTCGCCTTCCGCAACACGAGCATCAAATAACGCCTTGTATTTCGCAAGAATAATAGCTTGATCTTTTGGATTTAATGCTTTTAAATAAATTTTCAGCTCAATAATAAAATGTTCTTTATTCATTCCGCTCCCTCTTTCTACACGATTCATTTCTCATCTTAAACTATAATTTCTTTTTGAGCGAATAACAAGAGGAATTAAAAAAATCAGACTAAGGTAAAGAAGCGTCTACAACTAAAGTCGCAGTTTTTTTCCGAGTAGTAACAAGAGAGGAAATCCATGTTAAAAAACATTACTTCTTTACAATCTAGTTACAGTAATATGAAATTTTGTTGAAGTGTTTTTAATTCGCCAGAAAAAAAGGTATACTTGTTATAATAACAAAACTAAAAAATTACATTTACATATAAGTTAAAAAAGGAAAGTTGGGGACGTATCAATGAAGAAAGAATCAATGTCACGTATCGAAAGAAGGAAAGCACAACAAAGAAAGAAAACGCCAGTACAATGGAAGAAGAGCACTACTTTATTCAGCTCGGCGTTAATTGTTTCATCTGTAGGAACGCCCGTTGCGTTACTACCAGTGACTGCTGAGGCAACAGAAGAGCAGCCAACAAATGCGGAAGTTGCCCAAGCACCTACTACGGAAACTGGCTTAGTAGAGACACCAACAACAGAAACTACGCCAGGAACTACGGAACAACCGACAACGGATTCGTCAACAACGACTGAATCGACAACTGAATCATCAAAAGAAACACCAACAACACCAAGTACCGAGCAACCAACAGCTGATTCAACTACACCTGTGGAATCAGGAACGACTGATTCTTCAGTAGCAGAAATTACGCCAGTAGCTCCTTCAGCAACCGAGTCTGAAGCAGCGCCTGCGGTTACACCCGATGATGAAGTAAAAGTACCAGAAGCTAGAGTAGCTTCTGCGCAAACTTTTTCAGCGTTATCACCGACGCAAAGTCCTTCAGAATTTATTGCCGAGTTAGCTCGTTGTGCACAACCTATTGCGCAAGCCAATGATTTATATGCATCAGTGATGATGGCTCAAGCAATCGTTGAAAGTGGTTGGGGAGCAAGTACGCTATCTAAGGCACCAAACTATAACTTATTTGGGATTAAAGGCAGCTACAATGGACAATCTGTCTATATGGATACATGGGAATATTTAAACGGTAAATGGTTAGTGAAAAAAGAACCTTTCCGTAAATATCCTTCTTACATGGAATCATTCCAAGATAATGCGCACGTGCTAAAAACAACTTCTTTCCAAGCGGGCGTTTACTATTATGCTGGGGCTTGGAAAAGCAATACAAGTTCGTACCGCGATGCAACTGCTTGGTTAACAGGTCGTTATGCGACAGATCCTAGCTACAATGCTAAATTAAATAATGTCATTACCGCATATAACTTAACTCAATATGATACACCATCTTCTGGTGGAAATACTGGGGGCGGAACAGTTAATCCAGGAACAGGCGGCTCGAACAATCAATCAGGAACGAACACGTACTATACTGTAAAATCAGGAGATACCTTGAATAAAATTGCCGCGCAATATGGTGTGAGCGTTGCTAATTTACGCTCATGGAATGGCATCTCTGGCGATTTAATTTTCGTTGGTCAAAAGCTCATCGTGAAAAAAGGTGCTTCAGGTAACACTGGTGGCTCAGGCAACGGTGGTTCTAACAATAATCAATCAGGAACGAACACGTACTATACTGTAAAATCAGGGGATACCTTGAATAAAATTGCCGCGCAATATGGCGTGAGCGTTGCTAATTTACGCTCATGGAATGGCATCTCTGGCGATTTAATTTTCGTTGGTCAAAAGCTCATCGTGAAAAAAGGTGCTTCAGGTAACACTGGTGGCTCAGGCAGCGGTGGTTCTAACAATAATCAATCAGGAACGAATACGTATTACACAATTAAATCAGGCGATACCTTGAACAAAATTGCCGCGCAATATGGTGTGAGCGTTGCTAATTTACGTTCATGGAACGGCATCTCTGGCGATTTAATCTTCGCTGGTCAAAAAATTATTGTGAAAAAAGGTACTTCAGGTAACACCGGCGGCTCAAGCAATGGTGGTTCTAACAATAATCAATCAGGAACGAATACGTACTACACGATTAAATCAGGGGATACCTTGAACAAAATTTCTGCACAATTCGGTGTTAGTGTGGCTAACTTACAAGCCTGGAATAACATCAGCGGTAGTTTGATTTTTGCTGGTCAAAAGATTATCGTGAAAAAAGGCGCTAACTCAGGTTCAACGAATACGAACAAGCCTACGAATAATGGTGGCGGTGCGACAACATCTTACACGATTAAATCAGGCGATACGTTGAATAAAATTTCTGCACAGTTTGGCGTGAGTGTTGCTAATCTACGTTCATGGAACGGGATCAAAGGCGATTTAATTTTTGCTGGTCAAACAATCATCGTGAAAAAAGGCGCTTCTGCAGGTGGCAATGCTTCTTCAACAAATAGTGCATCAGGCAAACGCCATACAGTTAAAAGCGGTGATTCACTTTGGGGCTTATCAATGCAATACGGAATCAGCATCCAAAAAATCAAACAATTAAATGGCTTAAGCGGGGATACAATTTATATTGGTCAAACTTTAAAAGTTGGTTAATTTAAGATTGAAAAAAATAGCTATCTTTGGTAACATGAGTCTTGTAATAGAAAAAAACAATGAGAAGGAATAGTAGAAAGAACCATGTGATAGAGAGCGTATGGCTGGTGGAAATACGTACAGAAGCTTTTGAACTCGCCTTTAAGTTACTTTTTTGAACAAACCAAGTAGGAAAAGTCGGTGACGATCGTTAAGACGTTTGAGGTTAAGGTGACGGTGACTGACCGTTTCTTTGACGAATTTAGGTGGTACCACGTTGCATTTGTATGTTCACGTCCTATAGGAATTTTTCCTATAGGACTTTTTTTTATCACTAAGTGGCTAGTTTAAGTCAGAATAGTGACAATGGCTGCAGGTGGCAAATTTTAAGAATGAAAAATTTTATATTACTAGGAGGAATAACATGAGCTACAATCACAAAGAGATTGAGAAAAAATGGCAAAAATATTGGGCTAAGAACAATTGTTTCAATACATTGGACGACCCAAATAAAGAAAAATTTTATGCACTAGATATGTTTCCCTATCCATCTGGACAAGGCTTACACGTAGGTCACCCGGAAGGCTATACAGCAACCGATATTCTTTCACGTATGAAACGTGCGCAAGGCTATAATGTTTTGCATCCAATGGGCTGGGATGCGTTTGGTTTGCCAGCAGAGCAATATGCGTTAGACACAGGGAATGACCCAGCTGAATTTACTAAGAAAAATATCGAAACATTCCGTCGCCAAATTAATTCACTAGGATTCAGCTATGATTGGAATCGTGAAATTAATACCACTGACCCTGAATATTACAAATGGACACAATGGATATTTACAAAATTATATGAAAAAGGGTTAGCTTATGAAGCAGAAGTTGCGGTTAACTGGGTACCTGAACTAGGAACTGTTATTTCAAATGAAGAAGTCATTGATGGAAAAAGTGAACGTGGCGGTTATGACGTGGTTCGCCGACCAATGCGTCAATGGATGCTGAAAATTACTGCTTATGCAGATCGCTTATTAGAAGATTTAGAGCTTGTTGATTGGCCAGAAAGTATTAAAGATATGCAACGAAATTGGATTGGACGTTCTGAAGGAGCCAATGTGACCTTTAAAGTCGCTGGTACAGAAGAAAGTTTCACGGTGTTTACAACCCGTCCTGATACCTTGTTCGGTGCAACCTATACTGTTCTAGCTCCTGAACTAGAACTAGTGAAAAAAATTACGACACCTGAACAAACAGCAGCTGTAGAAGCATATATTGAAGAAACCTCAAAAAAATCTGATCTAAATAGAACGGATTTAGCAAAAGAAAAAACAGGTATTTTCACAGGTGCGTATGCTATAAACCCGGTCAATGGCCAAGAAATTCCAATTTGGATTGGCGATTATGTTTTAGCAAGCTATGGCACAGGCGCAATCATGGCGGTCCCAGCGCATGATGAACGGGATTACGAATTTGCGAAAACATTTGGCATTGATATCCTACCAGTAATCGCAGGTGGCGACATTACAACAGAAGCCTATACAGGGGATGGACCGCATATCAATTCTGATTTCTTAAATGGATTAAACAAAGCAGAAGCCATCGCTAAAATGAATGAGTGGCTAGAAGAAAATCACGTAGGGAAAAAAGAAGTATCTTATCGTTTACGTGACTGGTTATTCTCTCGTCAACGCTACTGGGGTGAACCAATTCCTGTGATCCATTGGGAAGATGGAACAACCACAACGGTTCCTGAATCTGAGTTACCTCTACGTTTACCAGTAACATCGGATATTCGCCCAAGTGGAACTGGGGAATCGCCATTAGCAAACATTGATGAATGGGTCAATGTCGTCGACCCTGAAACTGGTATGAAGGGAAAACGTGAAACGAATACTATGCCACAATGGGCTGGAAGCTCTTGGTATTACTTACGATTCATTGATCCTCATAATAAAAATGAAATTGCTGATTTTGAAAAATTAAAACGTTGGTTACCAGTTGATATCTATATTGGTGGTGCCGAACATGCGGTGTTGCATTTACTTTATGCTCGTTTTTGGCATAAATTCTTATATGATATTGGTGTGGTTCCTACCAAAGAACCTTTCCAAAAATTATACAACCAAGGTATGATTTTAGGAGAAAACAACGAAAAAATGTCTAAATCACGTGGCAATGTTGTAAATCCCGATGATGTGGTGGCTAAATATGGTGCGGATACGTTACGTCTTTATGAAATGTTCATGGGCCCATTAGATGCTTCCATTGCTTGGAATGAAAATGGCTTAGAAGGAAGTCGTAAATTCTTAGATCGCGTTTGGCGTCTGATTGTTGATGAAGAAGGCAAAATGCGTGACCGAATTACCACAATTAATGATGGCCGTTTAACGAAAGTTTATCACCAAACGGTTAAAAAAGTGACAGAAGATATGGCAAACTTGCACTTTAATACAGCGATTTCTCAATTAATGGTTTTTGTGAATGAAGCCAATAAAGTGGATGCCTTACCTTATGAATATGTGGAAGGATTTGTCCAATTACTTGCGCCAATCGCGCCACATATTGGTGAAGAACTATGGCAAATTTTAGGTAACGAGGAAAGTTTAACTTATGTCCCTTGGCCAACCTATGATGAAGCAGCCTTAGTAGAAGATGAAGTGGAAGTAGTTTTCCAAGTGAACGGAAAATTACGTGGCAAACAAAATGTCGCTCGTGGGTTAAGCAAAGAAGAATTAGAACAAATTGCAATGAACCATGAAGCTGTTAAAGAATTTATTGAAGGAAAAACAGTGCGCAAAGTGATTGCTGTTCCAGATAAATTAGTAAATATTGTTGCAAATTAAGTTATATATTTTAATACTAACTAGTAATATTCATTTATACTCATATGAAATTTCCGATAGTTTCTAGCTAGAGACTATCGGAAATTTATATAAGAATGAATAGGATATTTCATGTTACAATTTCCTTGCATTATTTATTTTTTATAAAAATAAGAAATTTTTTTAATTGTTAGTGTATTCTATTTGGAGGTTTATGAGAAAGGATAAAGATAATGAAAATAGAAAATTCAATTTTTAAATTGATAAATATAGTCAGTTCAATAGTCATTTTATTGACTATTTTTGGAGCTGTTCAATCCGATAATTTAAACTTGTCAGAATTAAAAGCGTCTCACCTGATTTGTATTCTATTTATAATAGTTGCTATGACAATGTTGATAGTTTCTAGCTATTATAGAAAAAGATTCCTTATTTTTTTTGAGAATATGATATTTTTTTTGAAAAAACATCTGAAAAAAATAACATTTATATTGATTACCATTACAGTTGTTTTCCAAATAATTATTGTAGCAGTAACTACCGCCCCAATTGGTTGGGATGTTGGTAGTATTTTTAATGGGCTAAAAAACTTAGATGTAACCAATGAATCCATTAGCAATTATTTATCGATGTATCCTAATAATTCTTTTTTCTTTTTTTTAATGTTGGGAATTATTAATTTAGTAAATCACTTTTCTCCTAATATTGGTAATACATGGCTTTTTTGGCAGTTATTGAATATCGTTGTTTTAGATACGGGTATAGGTGTATTAACAGTAGCAGCTAATAGACTTTTTTCGAAAAGAGTTAGTTATCTAGTTTTATATCTATCTATGTTTAGTCTAACATTATCACCATGGTTATTAGTTCTTTATACTGATAGTCTTTCCTTTATGCTTGTTTCTTTAGTACTATTGGTTTATTCTTTTCTTGGAAAAAAGAATAAACATCATTTTATATGTATTCTTTTTTTAGGGATATTATGTGGAATTACCTTTTTGATTAAACCTTCTGCAATTATATTTTTAATTGCTTGGACAATAGTATTTATAGTAATTTTTGTTGCAAATTACAAAAAAAACAGGAAATATGTTAACATACTCAGTGTTTGTTTATTTGTTATAGGAATGGTAAGTTCAGTAACTACATTTACTATTTATAAAAATCAACAGACGGTTATTCAATATGATAAAGAAAAACAATTCCCTATGACACATTGGATGATGATGGGTTTAACTGGAAGTGGCGGTTATAACTCACAAGATGTATCAACCATGAGTAAGCTCAAAACAACTAAGGAAAGGAAAGAGTATGCAGGGAAGACAATAAAAAAAAGACTTCAAGATTATGGAGTAGGTGGTTATCTGAAATTTATTATCAAAAAGCATTTTAATAATACTGATCGTGGTGATTTTGGTTGGGGAAGCGATGGAACTCCTCAAAAACCAGAAAATAAATCTAAATCTAAATTTCAGAGTTTTTTCAGAGATTTTTACTATCAGCAAGGAAAAAGAACACGGACACTCCGTTTTTATATGCAAATTTTATGGATATTTACGTTATTTGGTATGTACTTAACAACGGTCTCCTTTGATAAAAAACAAATTTCATATAGAGAAATTATCATAAAGCTTACTATTATTGGAGCTATGATGTTTCTACTATTATTTGAAGGTGGTCGCTCACGCTATTTAATTCAATTTTTACCATTTTTCTATTTACTTTCAGCAATTGGATGGGAAAGTGTGTTAACAGCAACTAATAGGAGGAAAAAAGAAAATGTCAAAACTTTTTATAGTAGTACCATGTTATAATGAAGAGGAAGTACTACCTATTTCCAGCAAGGTATTGTTGGATTTTTTAAAACGAATGATTGCTAAGAATAAAGTAAGTACAGAAAGTTCCATTTTGTTTGTGGATGATGGTAGTAAAGATAAAACATGGGCTATTATTAAAAGACTATCTGAACAAGAAGAACATTTTAAAGGTCTTAAATTTAGTCGCAACTTTGGTCACCAAAATGCACTTTTAGCTGGTATGACGACAGCGGTTCAATTTGCAGATATGATTGTTACGATTGATGCAGATTTACAAGATGATGTCGAGGCAATTGAGGGAATGATTGATGCTTATCATGATGGAAACGATGTTGTTTATGGCGTTCGTAGTAACCGTGATACAGATACCGCGTTCAAAAGAAAAACTGCAGAAATGTTTTATTCATTTATGAATAAACTAGGTGTGAATACCGTACCAAACCATGCAGATTTTCGTTTGATGAGCAATCGGGCGACTAAGGTATTACTAACTTTTAAAGAAGAAAACTTATTTTTAAGAGGGATGGTTCCATTAGTTGGATTTCCTAGTACAAAAGTTTATTATTCAAGAAATATTCGAGTAGCTGGTGAGTCAAAATATCCGCTAAAAAAAATGCTTAATTTTGCTATGGAAGGCATTACTTCCTTTTCAATTGTACCAATAAAAATGGTTAGAAACATAGGGTTTATTACTTTATTAATTGGTATCTTTTATATGATTTATAGTTTGATACAACATTTTACAGGAAATGTTGAAGCTGGTTGGTCTTCTCTTATCATCAGTATCTGGTTTTTAGGGGGAATTCAATTAATCAGTCTGTCTATTGTGGGCGAATATATTGGTAAAATTTATTCCGAAGTTAAGGGGCGACCACGTTTTATTATTGAAGAAGAAGTCTAAATTAAAAAATAGAATTTTTTAGTAAAATACAAAATTGAGCTCGAATACCGGCTGGAGAAATCTAGTCGGTATTTTTATGAAATGAACCGTTTACAGTATTGAACACTGAACCGAAGTTTCGTTTTGCTTCGCTGATAATTAGAGGAAATCAATTTATTAATTTCTTTTGTCAAGAATCGCTTTTATATTCGAGTGTTTAGCAATATGGAAAGGACAAAACTTTATCATTAAACAAATCAAGAAAAGGATTCAGCTAGAGCATCATTCTTAATTAGGCTGTTCCGTTTTGATTATGTTTCGAATGCTTAAATTCAGGTGTATCCGTTGGCAGTTTTTGATTAGGAGTGGTTTACACATCATACAGCAGATTTTTTTGATTGTAAGATAATCAGGTAATCCTCTTTACTTCAACGCAACAACTAGACAAGGTTCAAGAGTAGTTAAATAATAGTGTTATAATATCTTGCTTGAATTTTGAAGAGTAATATTGGCAAGTTTTTTGATGAAGGACTTTAAAACCAAATTTTTCTACTATTTTGACTCATTTTTGTCCAGTGGAATATGAAGAGATATTAAATTGCTTTGTCCAGTGTTTGATAGCCTCTATTCTCCATTTTGATAAGCTTTTACTACTTTGTTTTTGAATGTATAATCATAATTTGCTAGTTTAAATACGCCTCCAAAGTTAGATTTTTGTTCTAATTTTGGAGGCGTATTACATTTTTTCACTTCTTTTTTGTATAGTAAAAGTTAATAAATAATGAAAATCTATTTTCTAAGTTTGTCGTTGTTGGTAATTGGTTAAGATCATACGTGAAAAGGGACCGACAATCAGCAATTGATAAGGAAGGGCAACAATAAAGTTCAGGCCCCAAGCTTGGAAATACGCACTTAGTGACAATGTCTGGCCTTCCATTAATAAGCCAAATAAAGACATACAAGTCACCATGCCGATAATCATGAGACTCGAAATGGTCAGAATAAGTAATAGCCGTTTTTCTTTATTAAAGGGTAAAGAAAAAGCGATTTTCTTAGCTAAGACACCAACGATGAAAACGTCTAAAATAAAAGCAACGATAAATCCAGGAAGCAAACCTTTTGATAAGACGTACAATGAAAATTCTCCATGCAATAATAAATTATAGGTGCTCATTCCGAAAACCATCAGAAAGCACATTAACGTAGTAAAAAGCATTCCTTCTTTTTTATTAGTAGGCATTTTTTTCTCCTTTCATTTATTGAGAGTAATGATTGTTCTAGGCAGAAAAGGACAAATTCTCTCGACTTTTACTAGTGTAGCAAAAATAAAAGTTCTTCATAAGTTAGAATTTGCTAAGAATTTGATTCAAATAAAAAGGTGTACTAAGTCAGCAGTACACCTTTTTATTCGTTATTTAGTTTATTTTTGTGTTATTTGTAACATCCTCTCCAAACCATTTTTGAGAAATTTTACTAAGGGTGCCATCTTTTCGTAACGTTTCAAAGGCAGTATTGATTTTTTGGACTAATTGATTGTCTGATTTGCGGACGCCCACAGCAAAATCTTCATTGTCATAGCCGACATGAGAAATAGTATAGTTTTTTAAATTATCTTCGTGGGAAAGATAGTAGTTGGCGTAGACGCGATCAATTAGGAGCCCATCAATTCGGCCAGATTTTAAATCTAAGAAAGCTTCATTAAAGCCGTCATATAAAATAGGTGTTTGGTCTTTAACAAATTTTTTCAAAACGTCAGGCTGACTTTCGAAGCCATCATAGCCAGAAGAGCCATTTTGAACCCCTAAAATTTTGCCTTGCATGTCGCTCGCTGTTGCAATGTTTTTTTCTTTTAAAGAAACAAGTACTTGGTCGTTCGTCATGTAAGGTTGTGTGAATTGAACTTTTTCGGCCCGCTCGCTCGTTTTAGTGTAGCCGTTCCAAATAAGATCAATGGTTTGATTTTGTAATTCTGTTTCTTTCATAGACCAATCAATCGGTTGGAAGTCAACGGAAATGCCATAAAGTTTAAAAACCGCTTTGGCTAAGTCGACATCAAAGCCGACAATTTTGCCTGATTTATCTTGAAAACCCATGGGCACAAAGGAGTCATCTAAGCCAATAATAATCCGTTTTTCTTCGTTAATCCGTGTCCATTGATCTTCGTTGCTTTTTCTTTTACCACAACCTGCAAATAGGAGTAAACTACAACAGATAACCAGCAAGGCTAAAGAATATTTCTTTTTCATCATAAACTCCTTTCTATTGGACGGGGGCAACCGTCAAAAGATTGTCTGCAATTTTTTCAGCGAAAGCCATATCGTGGGTCACGACAATCTGTGTCATGCCTTGTTTCCGTAAATCTAAAATAACTTCTTCCACTTGTTGGCGTAAAGCTGGATCTAGCGCGCTCGTTGGTTCATCGTACCCAAGAACTTTTGGCTTCATTGCTAAGGCACGAGCAAGTGCAACTCGTTGTTTTTGTCCACCAGAAAGTTGGTACGGATAGAGTTTTTCTTTACCAGCCAAGCCCAATTTTTCCAGTAATTCTAAAGCTTCTTGCTGACTTTTTGCTTTTTCTTCTTTTAGTACTAATGTAGGTGCTAAGGTAATATTTTCTAAAACTGATAAGTGAGGGAAAAGTTGGAAGTCCTGGAAAACGACCCCAACCACTTGATCGGCATTGTCCATTTCAGCAGGATTGAAAGGAACACCATCCAACAAAAGCTCGCCAGAATCAATGGTTTCTAAACCAGCCAAACAACGAAGTAAAGTGGTTTTTCCGCCGCCTGAAGGACCAACAATCGTTAAAATTTTACCCTCTGGAATTTCTAAATTTAAGTGATCAATAATGGTCCGGTTATCAAAATGTTTGGTTAAATTTTTAATAGTTAACATGGTAGAGTCCTCCTATTTATAATATTGATAGAATTTTTCAATTTTCTTAGAAGCAACAGTCAAAATTGCCGTAAAGAGTAAATAAATCACTCCCACTAAAGCTAATGGTACTAATGTAACATCGCGGCTCATCGCAATTTTACCAGCACGTAAAAGATCGCCTAAGCCAAGTACATAAATAAGAGAAGTATCCTTGACCAAATTGATAATTTCATTTCCTACGGAAGGCAGCACGATTTTAACAACTTGTGGCAAAATAATCCGGGTGACTGTTTGAAAGCGTGTTAAACGTAAAACCTTAGCAGCTTCATATTGACCTTGGGGAATTGCTTGAATCCCCCCGCGGAAAATTTCAGCAAAGTACGCAGCATAATTTAAAATAAATGCGAATAAGGCCGCATCATAACGTTCAAAGACAATACCAATTAATGGTAAGCCGTAAAAAACAAAAATTAATTGTAACAATAGCGGAGTGCCGCGCATTAACCAAATGTAGAGGTTAATTAAGTAACGTAAAGGTTTAAATGAACTTTGTAAAATAAAGGCAATGATAATCCCCAGTGGAATCGAGCCAAGGAGCGTAAAGAAAAAGACTTTCAGTGTCATGCCAGCTCCGCTAACTAAAGCAGGTAAAATTTCTAAAATATAATCCATCATTTTTTCCTCCAACAATTTTTATTAAAAAACAAAAAAACCTCTTGGCTGTGAGCCAAGAGGACGAATCGCATTCGTGGTGCCACCTCAATTTACTTATCTTTCACAAGATAAGCCTTATGTAGTTGCGTTGACAACTACTCTCTGTTAACGATAGAGTCACCGGTTTTTCTTACTAAAGGATTCAGAAAAACATCTTTTAGGTGTGAGTAAAGAAGAATCCATCTTTTTCTTTCAGCCAATGAAAAAGTCTCTGTAAAGGAAGAGCTAAATTACTATGTCCTAAGCCTTGATTGTAAGTATGAAATTGTTCGAACGGAACAGAAAACCTGTTGCTTTTCTAGCTTATCCCATTAAGCATATAGAAAAGAGGACAACAGACTTGAGCAGTTAAGGCACTCTCTCAGGTTGAAAAGCGCATCTAAAAAACAAAAAAGTCCTTTGGCTGACTAGCCAAAGGACGAATAATCAATTATCGTGGTTCCACCTTAGTTTATTCGTGTTTCGCAACACGAACCTTATGAAGTTCATAACTTCGCCTGTTAACGAGTGGTCCCGGACTTTCCTACTAAGGGTTCAAAAAGTCAACTCCCAGATGTGGTTCGCTGTTTCTTTACGTCTTTTTCCACCAACCAAAGACTCTCTTCACTAAAGGAAACAGTTACTCTTCTGTTCTCTGTTTTTCAATACTTTACCACCAGAAAAAATATCTGTCAACTCTTATTCTTAAAAAATATTTTTCTTTCAAAAAGTAAGTGCTGAAAAAAGACAAATGTATGGAAAATCATGTAAAATGTAGGTAAGTTGTTTGAACAGAAGGAGGAGTTTTGGTATGAAACAGAAAAAGTGGTTAATCGGACTTGTTGCACTGGGCTTGGTTTTAGCAGCATGTGGAAGTGGCGGTTCGAAAACAACCTCGAACGAACCAATTACACAGAAAATTAACGTCGCATCTGGTGGTGAACTCTCGACATTAGACAGCGCTCATTATACAGATGTCTATAGTTCCGATATGATTGGTCAAGTAGTTGAAGGCTTGTATCGACAAGATAAAAACGGAGATCCTGAGCTAGCTATGGCGAAAGCAGAGCCACAAGTTAGTGAAGACGGGTTAGTCTATACATTCAAGTTACGAGAAGCAAAATGGACAAACGGGGATCCAGTTAAAGCAGGGGATTTTGTAGTTGCGTTTAGAAACGTGGTCGATCCAGCGTATGGTTCAAGTAGCAGTAATCAAATGGATATTTTTAAAAATGGGCGTGCGGTGCGGGAAGGACAAGCCACGATGGAAGAATTTGGTGTCAAAGCAATCGATGACCAGACACTAGAACTAACATTGGAAAATCCAATTCCTTATTTAGCCCAAGTCTTAGTTGGAACACCTTTTATGCCTAAAAATGAAGCCTTTGCCAAAGAAAAAGGTACTGCCTATGGGACTTCTGCAGATAATTTTGTTGGCAATGGACCATTTGTAATTTCAGGTTGGGATGGCAATTCCGAAACTTGGAAATTGAAGAAGAATGATCATTATTGGGATAAAGAACACGTAAAATTGAATGAAATTGATGTTCAAGTAGTGAAAGAAATTGGCACAGGAGCCAATCTTTTTGATAATGGCGATTTAGATTACACTGTTTTAGCAGATACTTATGCACTTCAGTATAAAGAGTCAAAACAAGCGCATTTTGTGCCTAAAGCCATGGTGGGTTATTTAAGTCCCAATCATCGCCGTGAAATTACCGGCAACGAACATGTTCGAAAAGCTTTTTTACAAGCGATTGATAAAGAAACTTTTGCAAAAGAAATTTTAGGAGATGGCTCGACAGCTTTAAATGGTTTTGTACCAGCTAATTTTGCAAAAAATCCAGATACAGGTGAAGATTTCCGCAAAGAAAATGGTGATTTATTGCCATATAATATTAAAGAAGCCCAAGCTAACTGGAACAAAGCGAAAGAAGAGTTGGGCAAAGATAAAATTGAATTGGAACTAATCTCAGCGGACTCAGCGATTGCCAAGAAAACCATTGAATTTGTTCAAGGGCAATTGCAACAAAATTTACCAGGTTTAACAATCAAATTAAAATCATTGCCTTTGCAAAATCGTTTGGATTTACAAACAGCAGGTAATTACGATTTAGCCTTTGGAACATGGACACCTGACTATGCTGATCCCATTAATTTTTTAGAATTTTATGACTCAAAAAGTGGCTTAAATACTTCTGGTTATAACGATTCAGCGTATGATGCGGGTCTCCAAAAAGTTAGAAAAGATTACGCCAATGAACCTGAAAAACGCTGGAATGAATTACTAAGTTTAGAAAAAACATTAATTGAAAAAGATGCCGGCGTTTTACCACTATTCCAAGGAGCCATTGGTTACTTGAAATCAGATCGCTTACAAGGTTTGCAAGTATTTTCTTTTGGTCGCACAGTATCCTATCGTTTAGCTTATGTAGAAGAATAAATTGACTTCTGAAAAGTCCTATCTTTTGAAAAAGTCTGCTTTCTGTTTTATCCTTAAAGTAGGAAAATTAACTAAAAAAATCAACTATGAAAGGTAGGTTTTTCAAATGTTTAGCTTTCTATGGGCATTAATTGTCGGAGGAATTATTGGCGCAATTGCTGGCGCAATTTTAGGAAAAGATGTGCCAGGTGGCATTATTGGAAATATTATCGTGGGCTTTTTAGGAAGTTGGGTAGCATCACTCTTGTTGCCTTCTTTAGGACCAGTCATCGGCGGCTTTCCAATTATCTCAGCGTTGCTAGGAGCGATTATCTGTATCGCAATTTACTCTTTTATTGTAAACCGCAAGGCGTAAAATTTTAAAATTAAAAAATACCACCGAGTGTTTCATTCGGTGGTATTTTTGTTTGTTGAAATTATTTAAGATTCTAACATTTCTGCAGGTAATAAAATCGTTTCACGATGGCCATCATCAAAAGCAAAAATTCGCGACGGATATGCCGTAGAATAACTAAATGGTAAGTCGATGGCCATTTCTACTGAACTATTTTCTTGAGAAAAATGGACAGTCACTTTGCCATTATTGTTCAACAAATCAAAGTGAAGTAAGTCGTTTAAAGGGATAACCCCTTTTAGATTTAAGTCAATAATCAACCAAATACTATCAATTAAGCCACTAGGTAAGCTGGAAACAACACCTAATGAAGCATAGCGGCTACGGTCACTATCAAAACGTTCAAACATATGGATGACCTCCTTTTTGTTTACTTACTTTTAGTATACTGCAAATTTAAAAAAAAGAAATTGTTTCGTTTGAAAATATTGCGTAGATTAGCAAAAATTTAATATTCCTCTGTAGCTTCCTAGCTTTGCAGGTGTCATCATTTATGTGAAGAAATCAAGACATGCAGTAAAAAGAAAATGGGACGTACGTTGTTTCAACGTACATCCCATTTCTAAAACTTAAGAGAATCAGCTGAACAAAAGTGTACTCTTTATTCGGCTAATTCTGGTTCAGTCGTTTCAGCAGCTGTTCCTTCTTCTTCTTCAGGAGCAGTTTGTGCTTCAACAATAGCAACTAGTTGTTCTTCTGGATCAGTTAAAATTTCATAGTCTTTGTGTTCAGGTAAATCAGCGATTGTAAGAGCATCACCAATTTCTAAGTTTGTAATATCTACTTCAATTGATTCTGGCAATTTATCTGGTGTGGCTGCCACTAAAACAGTGTACAAGTTTTGAGCTAAGGTACCCCCAGCTTTCACACCTGCAGATTCACCAATTAATTGAACTTCTGCTTCGACTTCTGTTGTTTCTTTCATATTTACAGATAAGAATTCAACATGAAGCATTTGACCAGTAAAGGTATCTAATTGTGCTTTCGACATTAATGTGTTGATGTTTTTCCCATCAACTGTCATTTTAATAACGGTGTTAGCACCATGTTCGCGTAAAATTTTTGATAAGTCTTTTTCTTCAAAATAGATTGGTGTACTTTCAATTTGGTAACCGTAAACAATGGCAGGTACTTTCCCTTCGTGACGTAGCTGATTTCTTAGTGAACGTGGACGGATAGCTCTTTCTTTAACTTCTAATTGTACTGACATAACCTAATTCCTCCTTGAAATAATGAGTGATTTGGTTAAACTCAGAAACAAAACATAATGGAAAAAAGAAACTCTTTTTTCAGTTGTTCTTGTCTAGAAAAATGCTAACAATAATCAAAAAATCCCCACAAATATTGCCAGGCAACACTCATGGGAATGGTTCATTGTTATCGTTGTTCTCTCCCAGGTCATTACGCTGTTTTTGAGAAACCTTTATTTACTTTACTTATTAACCGTAACACTTATATTTTTATACGTCAAGGAATTACCTTTTTCCACTTTTCATCTTTAACGGATTCCACTATACTTATACCAGAATGGAGCTGAACAATGCGATTAGATAAATTACTAGAAGAACTTCAGTTTGGATCACGCAAAACGGTGAAACGATTAATCAAAGGCAAGCAGGTCACTGTGGATGGCATCGTGACTTTAAATGAAAGCCAAAATGTCGATGCGCAATTACAAATGATTAAAGTAAAAGGACAATTAATTTCGCATAAGACCCATGTGTACTATATGTTGAATAAGCCAAAAGGTGTGGTTAGCGCTGTCTCAGATGCATCTAAAAAAACAGTTATTGATTTGATTGCGCCACAAGACAGACGCCCTGGTCTTTATCCAGTGGGCAGACTCGATGGCGATACGGAAGGGTTACTTCTATTAACAGATAATGGACAATTAGGGTATCAATTAATTCGGCCAAATAAAGAAGTAGCGAAATGTTATGAAGTGAAAGTCAATGGTTTGGTCTCTGCAGAAGATTGTGCTAAATTTAAAGATGGGATTGTTTTGCAAGGAGGCATTCAATGTAAGCCAGCAAAAATAACTGTTCTTGCAGCGACTGAAACGGAGAGTCATGTTTTCCTGACTATTCAAGAAGGAAAATTTCACCAAGTGAAAAAAATGTTTTTATCTGTGGGGAAAAAAGTGACTGCTTTAAAACGTCAAACTATGGGGCCGTTGCGGCTAGATCCGCAATTACCTTTAGGTGCTTATCGTTCATTAACAAGAGAAGAGTTACAATTGCTATTGCCTTATTTTTTTATTGAAAAACAACAAACAAGCAAAGCGTTACCGAGTAATTTGAAAAGAGAAGAGGAACGGAAATGAAAACATTGCTTTTTGATGTTGATGATACATTGTTAGATTTTAAATTGGCTGAAAAGAAGGCGCTCCATGCCTTATTTGAAGAAGAAAATGTACCATTTACATCTGAAGTCGAGTCAACATACCACCGAATTAATCAAGGATTATGGCGTTCATTTGAAGAAGGAAAAATAACAAAAGATGTTCTCCTTGATACACGGTTTGGTTTATTGTTTGACGCGTTTAATCGAGAAGTTGATAGCGTTAAAATGGGAGAAAACTACCGAGAATATTTAAGTCAAGGACATGACTTGCTTGGCAATAGTCAACGTATCTTGGAAAAATTAGCACCCCATTATGATTTATATATTGTGACAAATGGAGTGGCAAAAACACAGTATCGTCGATTGGAAGATTCGAAATTAATGCCTTATTTTAAAGATATTTTTGTTTCAGAAGAAGTGGGTTATCAAAAACCAATGAAAGAGTATTTTGATTTTGTTTTTGAACGGATTCCTAATTTTAGTCGAGAAAAAACAATGATTATTGGCGATTCTTTGCATTCAGATATTCAAGGAGGCCAACAAGCGAAAATTCAAACTGTTTGGCTCAATCCGACCTCCGCTCCAGCAACACCAACCATTCAACCCAATTATACGATTCAACAGCTAGATGAGTTGTTACCAATTCTTGGGCATTAAAAAGAGCGTGGGACAAAAATCACTTTGGATTTTTGCTCCACGCTCAAAAACTGATAAACGGCGGGAACAGAACCAACTCCTTCGGAAATAAGCCGAAATTCTCCAAAAATTAAAGAGCAATTTTCGGAAATTTCTTCTTATTTCTCGGAGCTAAACGGTTCTGTCCCGACCTCTTTTTAACTTAAATGTAACCGTAAGCGAACCATATCCTTTAAAGGCAAGCCGTTTTCTATAATAGGCTCATCATAATGATGGATAAAAAAATCTGGTTCAATATGTGTCATTCGAAAACCGACTTTTTGGTAGAGATATAGCTGTTGAAAGCCTGTGCTCCCAGTCCCAATCTCCAAGTAATCATACTTTTCTTTTTTGGCAAAATCAATGGCAAAATGTAATAATTCTTGCCCGATGCCCCGCTCTCGGCTTTCTTCTGAGACAGCGATGTTTACGATTTCCAATGTCCGTGGGTGAGTCGGCAACAAGACTAAAATTCCTTGAAGTTCTTCAGTCTGATAGTCAAAGCAAATGCCGCGGGTAATATAATCTGCCACCATTTTTTTTGCTGGATCTGCCTCATAAAGAAGAGCGTAATGCGCCGTTGTAAGTGTTTCTTTTTTGACTTTTTTAATCATAGGTAGGATTCTCCTTTTATTGATAAGTATACTGTAATTGAAAGAAGTGTGGGCAGATTTTTCATAAGAAGATAAAAATCACATGAAAAGTCTTGGAAAAGGTCTGGCATTCTTCAGAGTTTTCATTATAATAGTAAAAGACAATGAAGTTTTTGAAAAGAAAGAGGTTTATACATGAAAGATAGTCAGCCAATTATCATTGGTGTTACTGGCGGATCAGGAAGCGGAAAAACCAGTGTTAGCCGTGCGATTTTTAATAATTTTCCCGATCATTCAATTATGATGTTAGAACAGGATTCTTATTATAAAGATCAGAGCCATTTGAGTTTTGAAGAACGTTTAAATACCAATTATGATCATCCTTTTGCGTTTGATACAGATTTATTGATTCAACATGTTGAACAACTGTTAAACTATCAAGCCATTGAAAAGCCAGTTTATGACTATGTTGCGCATACAAGAAGTACAGAAACGGTGATCCAAGAACCGAAAGAAGTAATTATTCTTGAAGGGATTTTAATTTTAGAAGATCGCCGCTTAAGGGATTTAATGGATATTAAAGTGTATGTGGATACAGATGATGACATCCGTATTATTCGTCGAATCAAGCGTGATATGGAAGAACGTGGCCGTACGTTGGATTCTGTGATTGAACAATATTTGACAGTCGTCAAGCCCATGTATCACCAATTTATTGAACCTACGAAACGTTATGCAGATATCATTGTGCCAGAAGGTGGCGAAAACCACGTCGCTATTGATTTAATTAATACAAAAGTGGATAGTATTTTAACAAAAATGTAATAGTTAGCTTAAATAGCCGTCTCTATATCAGAGTCGACTGTTTAAGCTTTTTTTGACTTTTAAAGGGTGGTTTTATCAAATATTTTAAGGGATAGCTAAAAAGTTGAAAATATTGCAAGAAACAATATGCTATAATTTTTTAAAGGAAAAGGAGGGAAGGGAATCTGAATGATAAAAAGAGGTGAGGTTTTTTATGCGAATCTCTCACCAGTTGTTGGTTCTGAACAAGGTGGGATTCGACCTGTCCTGATTATTCAAAATAACAAAGGTAACTTATTTAGTCCAACGTTGATTGTTGCACCGATTACCCGTAACGTAAGCAAGCGGCTGCAACCAACGCAAGTCCTCATCGAAATTCCCCATAACGAGTGCAGGACGCCATCACTTATTTTGTTAGAACAAATTCGAACATTGGATAAAGAACGAATGCTACACAAGGTTTGTCAGCTTTCTCGTGAAGAGATGGAACAGGTCAATCAAGCTTTAAAAGTTAGCGTTGGTATCCGTTAATTTACATATAAAGAAATCGTTTTGGGGAAACGGTTTCTTTTTTTTGAAATAGTTTCTAACTATTCGCTTTTCTCGTATAGTAAAAGAATTTCGTACATATCTAAATGATATTCAGATGATGGAAAATACTTTAATTTAGCAATCAAAGTATTTGAGGAGGGTAACCATTGACTAAAAAAAAGAAAACCATCATTCTAATTAGTTGTTTATTGCTCATTTTCATTTTAGGAATAGGAGGAAAAAATACATGGATAGTAAAAGATTTCATGAAGAAATGTTGGTGATTGTTAAAAGTGATGAAGCGAAAAAAGTGTTTGAAGAAGGACTGCGAAATTTGGATTCAAAAGCTTTAACTAGTGAAGGAATTATTAAGTCCTATGAAATTGATGAGGAGAGTGTGAAGCATAACCCAATGGGAGGGATTGATGGGACACTATATATAAATAAAGATAAAGAGTTATACATTTATTTTCATCTATTAAGAGAGAATAATCTTTCTTTTTCTAGTGAATATGTCATTTCAGGTAATTCACATAGGTTAGGGAAACAACTTAGAAAGGAAGATGGAAATGAGTAAATCATATTCTGGTGCATAGCGAGTAGAACAACGAGAATCTCTTTTTAGAAAAAGGAGGTGAACCATTGACTAAAAAAAAGAAAACCATGATTCTAATTAGTTGTTTATTGCTCATTTTTATTTTAGGAATAGGAGGAAAAAAATACATGGATAGTAAAAGATTTCATGAAGAAATGTTGACGATTGTTAAAAGTGATGAAGCGAAAAAAGTGATTGAAGAAGGACTGCGAAATTTAGATCCAGATGCTTTAACTAGTGAAGGAATTATTAAGTCCTATGAAATTGATGAGGAGAGTGTGAAGCATAACCCAATGGGAGGGATCGATGGTGTAATATTTATCAATTCGGATAAAAATTTAGATATATTATTTAATTTAGATAAAAATAAGGATAATGGATTTTCCAGCAAATATGTAATTTCAGGATATTCAAATGATTTGAAAGAGGAATTAAAAAAGGAGAGAGAGAATGACTTTTACAGGTAATGAAAGAGTTGAAATCGCAAAAAAAGAATATCAAAATTGGGGTTTAAAAAAAGTAGTAGTACTTGATAATGGAAAAACAATTGGTTATGTCTCCCAAGTAAACGATAAATCCACTGGTGAACAATCTTTTGTCATAACCGATCAATACGTTCCACCGACAGCATCTTTAAGCGAACGACAAGCGGTTACAGAAGTTACTGTTTTGTACCGAGGTTCAACAGCTCCTGATAAAGGGAATTTATTTGATTCGTCTAATCCGACGTATCAAGATGTTCGTTCAGATTGGTTGGAAAATGATATCCCTGCCGCGATGCAAATTATGAATGGCGGTGAAAGCGCAATTCCTCAATTAAAATCAGCCTCAATTACGTTACAAGAAACAATGAAAGCGTATCCGAATGCTTTAGTAGATATTTATGAACATTCGTTAGGTTCGATGAATGGTCAATATGCAGTTTCGGATTTGCCAGAAGTTTTTCATACACGTATTTCTGGTGTCTATATTTATCAAGGCCCTAACATTTATAGTATTTTAAATGAACAACAACAAACCACTGCTGATAAGTTAACGGATGCTGGGAAAATTTTTAATTTTATCGACACAAAAGATTTGATACCAATTGATTATTCTTCTTCAAAAAAACAAGTGGGAACCTTGATTGAGGTGGAATCAAAAAAGTTGATATGGTCACGCAACATATGTGGGGAGGCTATCAGTTCGATAAAGCGGGGAATATTATTTCTCGTTCTAAAGGAAATGCTCAGTTAGCACAACATGAGGCCAACAAAGAAATTGAGCGACTTACTACACTTCGTAAAAAAATGATACAAGTAAATGGTGGCTTATCTTCGGCACAAGAAATTTTTATTGATGCGATGCAAGCAAAAGCAATTACTACAGGCTATAAGCATATAATTCAGACAGAAATTGATGGCCTTACAAAATGGTTAAAAAAAGAGATAGAGAATGCCCATGAACTTTGGCAACATACAAAAGCAGATGCTCAGCGTTGGGGGCAGCATCTAAGCGAAACAGAAAAAATAACTGCACTCGCAGAAGGAAATGTGACCGAATTTTCAACTGTTCATCAGCCAGTGAATGAATATGAAACTATTTTAACAATGTTACGAAATATCCAAGCAGAATTAGATCAATTAGTGGCTCAAATTAAGGCAACGATTGATCAACAAGTTGCAACAGATAGCGAGTTAGCAAATTATTTTTCTTAACTATGGGAGGACTTAGGATGGAAAGAGAACTGGATAATCAATTTATGCTAAAAGAGGACCATTATTTTTCAGAAAAGAGACAATTAGAGAATCAGTTAGCACAAGTAATGGAGGAGAAAAGATTTTTTTTACGATATTTAGAGCAGCTCTCTCTCCAAGTGCAACGACCGGCACCTTATTATGATGTTGAGCCAAATCGACAAATCGTATATCGGCTATTAATGAATAGCCGAGAAGAAGCAGAGCAACGCGTCAAAAAAGAGCAAGTAGCGATTGATCATCAATTAGAAGAGATAAAACGAGTATTTTATCAAGAACGACAGCATTATGAAGAAATGAAAAGACGAGCGAGGAGATAGGGATGTTAGAAGAATTACAAAAATCATTAGAAAAACAACTTATTCGAAATTTTGTTGCTAGTCAAAGTCAGGCAACGACTCAAAATAGAAAAAAGATGACTCAACAAACGCTTCAACAAATAAAGAAAACAATAAACGGAGCAACGACTACGTATTCAACTGATTTAAGCAAAGCAGCACAAGGAAAATGGGTAACTGCAGCAAAACAAGCTACTGAGAAAGTGACAAAAAAATTAGATTGGCTTGCTTAAGTAAAGAAGTGAAAATAATCTCTAAAAATAGTGAAGTATGAAGGATTGTCTCCTAAAAGAAATTTATTTGATTACATAGCTCTTTAATTTTTCAATGAGATGCTTTATCTTTATAGAAGTATCAGAAAAAGAAAGAGGAGGCGATCATATGGATAAAATTCGTTATGGAATTATGAGTACTGCCCAAATTGTCCCAAGATTTGTAGCAGGGCTTCGAGAAAGCGCGCAAGCTGAAGTGCGCGGGATTGCATCAAGGCGTTTAGAGAATGCTCAAAAAATGGCTAAAGAATTAGCGATTCCGGTGGCTTATGGCAGTTATGAAGAGTTATGTAAGGATGAAACAATTGATATTATTTATATTCCCACCTACAATCAAGGACATTACTCAGCAGCTAAGCTTGCGTTATCACAAGGAAAACCCGTCCTACTGGAAAAACCATTTACATTAAATGCTGCTGAAGCAGAAGAACTCTTCGCAATCGCACAGGAGCAAGGGGTTTTTCTAATGGAAGCTCAGAAGTCTGTCTTTTTACCAATTACCCAAAAAGTAAAGGCGACGATTCAAGAAGGGGGATTGGGAGAAATTTTATGGGTTCAGTCAGTTACTGCCTATCCCAATGTGGATCATATTCCCTGGTTTTACTCGAGAGAAGCGGGTGGTGGAGCGCTTCATGGCTCAGGAAGTTATCCATTACAATACTTACAATACGTATTAGGGAAAGAAATTCAAGCGGTTACGGGAACCGCAACATATCAGCAAGGGGCGACGGATAGTCAATGTAATTTAGCTTTGAAATTTGCTGAAGGGACGTTGGGCAATATTTTTATTAATGTTGGTTTAAAGATACCTAGTGAAATGACCATCTGTGGGACAAAAGGGCAAATCGTTATTCCTAATTTCTGGAAAACAGATTGTGCTTATTATACAGATGCTCAAGGCAACACTGTCAAATGGTCTGAACAATTCACTAGTGAATTTACCTATGAAATCAATCATGTGAATCAATGTTTACAAGACAAAAAGTTAACTAGCCCCGTAATGACGAAAGAATTAACGATAGCAACCGTTAAAATTGTTGAAAGTTTTTATCAAGAATGGTTCGATAAAGAATAATTACCATCACTTGCTATCCAAACTATTCTGTGTTAAAGTGTGTTTTATGCGACGAGTTGACTCAATCAGATAGCTTCGGCTATTCCGTTTTGACGGCTAGTGATTGTCAAACACAACGACACCCGATAGTACGGCTATCAGTTACCGGATTTGTAACGTGTCGGACAGAATACTTTTGTGGAGAAGGTTTCTGTCTATTTATGCAAATAAATAGTGTGGTATCCCTTAGCAGTTACTACTGTTAAGGGATTTTTTTGTATGAAAAGAGAAGTGTTGCACTTTTATAAGTGCAACTTTTTTGTGTTGTGGAACAGATAAAATAACGCTATAGTTTTAAGTGTAAAGGGAAAAGAAAAGAGGTGACAAGGTATGACCGTGTTGTTGTCCAAAAGAGCGATAAATATTTTATTGATGCTTTTGGATTTGGAAGGGAGTATTACCACGCAAGAATTAGCTGAGAACTTTACTGTCAGCGTTCGAACAATTAAGTATGATTTAGAAGATATTCGTGCTTGGTTTGAACAGCACGATGAGACACTTTATTCAAAACGGAATAAGGGAATCTGGCTAGATTTACCTGACTCTAAACGCTTACTGTTAAAAAATGAAATTATCGATGTCGATCGATTTGAAACCTATCCTGATCAAAAAAGACGAGTCAATGTATTGATTTTTCAGCTATTGTCAGTCAAAGGTTACTTAACGGCACAGCAGCTAGCAGATGAATTATTAGTGAGTCGAAACACAATTGTCAGTGATTTGGAACAGGTCGAACGGTTGCTGCAAGCATATGATTTAACCTTAATTCGCCAAGCACGGCAAGGGTTTACAATCAGTGGTGAAGAAAGCAATGTACGCTTACTGATGGAATTTATCACTCAAAAAGAACTTACAGAATACGATATTTACCAAATTATGAACTATGTGACAAAGACAAAAGGGGCTGAAAAAATCCCTAAAATTAAATTTGGGTCAGGGACATTGTTTCAAGGTTGTTATCGTAGTGCATTGAAAAAAATGCGAAATTTAATTAATCCACTCGATCAAAATCAATTTGATTATGCCGAAATATTATCTATTACGTTGAGAGTGGCAATTGCCGCAGCACGTATGCAGATGGCACATACAATTGGGACTTACCGAGTATTATCGCAAAAAACACGCTTTGAACAACGGAACGAAGTACCACTTTTACTTTTACAAGAGGTGTTTGAACGTTATGACTTGCCTTTATTAGCGGATGAATATTTTTATATTTATAGTGATTTATTCGGAACCCATCAACGGCAAGATATGGTTCAATTAACAAAGCAAGTGATTGAAAGCGTTTCAAAAGAGCTGAATTATCCTTTTGTAAATGATCGCCAATTATTTACGAACTTGTTTGCACACCTGTCCTTACGTTTTACAAAGAAACATTTATTTATTAATGAATACAATCCGTTTTCTGAAGAAATCAAAGGAAAACACCCAGCGTTATTTTTAGCTATTCAAAGTGCTTGTAAACAATTAATTCAACGTTCTGTTTTGTTAGTCAACGATTCTTTCTGCGCATATATTGCGTTGCATTTTTTGGCAGCTCAGGAACGACAACAGCAGGAAGCTAAAGTTGTTAGGATTGTGTATGTTTGCTCGACGGGCTTAGGTGTGACCAGTTTAATTGAACAAAAAATTTTAGAGGAAGTACCAAACGTTGAACTCGCAGGATTTGCTTCTGTTTTAAATGCAACTGAAGTGATTCAAGCAGAAAAGCCCGATTTGGTATTGAGTATTTTCCCAATTGAAGAAATGACATACCCATTTATTAAAGTTAGTCCATTGTTGACGGACACAGACTTAAGTTTGATTCGGGAAGAGGTCGATAAAATTTTATTAGGGAAACGTCAAGGAAAAGGTACTGCTCGCTCCACGAAATCTGATGTAATTGAAAAAAATGAACGGATACAAAGCCAAGATTTATTAGTAAAAGCGTATATTATTTATGAAGAGTTAAAACGAATGTTTCAAACAAAGTTACTGAGCGAATATCAAGAAGCCTTTTTACTTCACGTTTTATTAATGACACATCGGATTACGTTTAATAAACAATACGAAGAGATTCCTTGTAATAGAGAAGTATCTCATGAACGGCAAGAAGAAATTCGGCAAATTGAATGTTTATTTGCTAAAAATGAGTTACCTGTCAATCATGCTGAAATTTCAGCATTACTTAATTATTTAGAACAACCAAAGGAGGAAGAGGATGGAACTAGCAATGGAAGCACAGGAGATCATTCGACAAAGTGCTGAACCAGAAAAGCTACAATCGATTATCAAACAAACCAGTGCGCGATTAGCAGAAGCACAAATTGAACCAACGGAATTACAGTGGACGATTTTGATTAACCATCTCAATGAGATGCTGAATCGTTCAAGAGAAGGAACGACATTAGCTGGTGTTGATCGGACGTTATTTACGGAACTAACACCAGAAACGTTGAAAATTGCACAAGAAACAACAGAAGCAATTGGTCAGTTATCAGAAGATGAATGGTATGTTTTAGCTGTTCATTTTGAAGTTGCTAAACAAAACAATTAATAGGAGGAAAAGTTATGATTACAGTAGTTATCGCAGATCGTTTAGGAAAAGGACAAAATGTTGCAAAAGGAGTGGAGCAAGCCGGTGGTCGCGCGGTTGTTGTTCCAGGAATGGGCGCTGATATGCGTTTAGGAGATGTGATGCAACAAGAAAAGGCTGATTTAGGCATTTCTTTCTGTGGCAGTGGTGGTGCAGGAGCGTTAACGGCTGCTACTAAATACGGGTATCCCGAAAGACATGGCATGCGATCAATCGAAGAAGGGGTAACAGCAATTAACGATGGGAAAACTGTTCTTGGATTTGGTTTTATGGATCAGGAAGAACTTGGTAAACGAGTAACTGAAGCATTTATTAAGAAACACGGAGCATAGAAAGTAGTAACTTAGAAAGGAGCGGTAATTATGGATGCCACAAAACGGTCAACACAAACCGTGATTGTTTCTGGAAAAGGTAATAAGAAGAATGAAGCTTTTGCAAGTGCGTTGAATGATGTTTCAAAAAAAGTATTAAAAGAAACAACAGAGGTCCTCATCCGGATTGAACCGAAAGAAGTAACTATTCGTCAGGCAAAAGAACAAGTTTATACAGAAAAATTTCTGTTCTTCTTCTTTCCTAGAAAGAGAGTGATTTATCATGTCGAACTAGCTGTAGAAGTGGAAATCCAAGCCATTGCAGTCGAAGAAGTTGATTTTTTAACGGAAACAATTAAAGAACCGAACGCAGTAGTAGTTCCGTTTCTTTCAAAAAGAGGCGTATAAAGGGAGGAAGAAGGAATGGAATTTGTAATCATTTTGCTGAAGTCATTGCTTATTGGTGGTTTACTAGGTTTTGCAGCTGGCGCAGGCGCTGCTCGGATGTTTCATGCACCACAAACGCAAGGGTTAGGGGCATTTAGAACATTAGGAGAAATGAACGCGGCACAAGGAGATCCAGCATCACACTTTTCTTTTGGTTTAGGTTTTTTCTTTAATGCTTGGGCTTCGGCCGTCGGAGCAGGTGCCTTTACACAAGATGTGACCCACCGGATTGTGCCTAACTGGGCTGCAGCAATTTTATTGGTAAAGGATAAAGATGTCACTAAAACGATGCATAATCCCAAAAAAATGGGGATTGTCGGGGCCTTTGTAGGAATGGCGACTGTGGCTTTCTTAAATAGTACAGCTGCAGCAATTCCAGAATCGCTACAAGTAACAGCAGTTGCGGTGTTGGTACCTGCAGCAACGATTTTAATCAATACTGTGATGCCCGTTTTATTCTGGCTAGCGGCTTTAGATGCAGGAAAACGGACGGGTTTTTGGGGAACGTTATTTGGCGGATTATTTCAATTAGTCATGGGCAATGCTGTCCCAGGAGTTGTATTAGGGATCTTAATCGGTAAAGGTGTCGATGATTTAGGGTGGACCCGAATGACACGCGGCATGCTTGGTGCCATTATCTTATTATTTATTTTAAGTGGCTTCTTCCGAGGGTTCGACTTAGAAATGATCGAAAGTTTCCGCTTGTCTATTCCTCAATGGTTAAATAATTTACACAATGTCTTCACCGTTAAATAGAAAAAAGGAGGTCTCATAGATGGAACAGCAAGAAAAAAATGAATGGGCACAACAAGAACAAGAAATTCAAGAAGGTTTAAAAGGCAAAAGTTTTTGGTATGCTGATTGGGGCTTTCCCATTTTAGTCGGGATTATGTCAGCGGCAATTTTTGCAGGAACACATATGTATGTAGTTTATGGTGTGGGCGCCTTTAATGAAGTTTCAATTGTTGCGATGCTAAAAGCTGGTTTAGATGGTGGTTCTTATGGCGCTGCCGCAGCATTTGGTGCAAGTTTCCTGTTTGCACGAATTTTAGAAGGTTCTTTAGTCGGAATTTTAGATTTAGGTGGCTCAATTTTAACGGGGATCGGGATTGGCGTACCTGCAATTTTCCTCAGCATGGGTATTAAAGCACCTGTAGAAAACTTTGGCTTAGCACTTTTAACAGGTGCGCTACTAGGGTTAGCAGTTGGTGGCGTAATTGTGTTGATTCGGAAATTTACTATCAATCAAGGAAATTCCACTTTTGGTGCGGATGTGATGATGGGGGCTGGTAATGCCTCAGGACGTTTCTTAGGCCCGTTAATTATTTTGAGTGCGGCGGGTGCTTCGATTCCTATTGGGATTGGTGCTACATTAGGAGCTTTAGGTTTTTACATTTGGAAAAAACCAATCGCTGGGGGCGCAATTTTAGGCGCAATGATTTTTGGTGCAATATTTCCGGTTTCTTTATAATAAGAAAAAGCCTTTTGATTTGCACTTTCTCTGTCACAAATAAGAATAAGCGTTTACATTATAATGTTACTATGTTATTATAAATGCGAAATAATTATTATTTTTATTAGTTGAACGGAGGAATTAACAAATGAATGGTTTTGTACAGTGGATGGAAGTTAAGTTAATGCCGATTGCGAATAAATTTGGTTCGCAACGCCATATGACAGCGATTAGAAAAGGATTAATTGCAACGATGCCTTTAACAATTGTGGGCTCATTCTTTACAATTTTTCAAAATATTCCAATTGAGGCATACACAAAATTGATTGAACCTTATCAAGCAATTTTAGATATTCCTTCCCGCTATACGATGGGGTTACTTGCACTTTATGCAACATTTGGGATTGCTTCATCATTGGCCAAAAGTTATAAGCTTGACTCTTTGACGTGCGGAATTTTAGCATTAATGGCCTTTTTAGTAACAGCGGCACCACCAACACGTGTCTTTGAAGATGTTGACAACGTCATTACAGCAGGGCGCTATATTAATTTAGCAAATTTAGGTTCAGCTTCTTTATTTGGTGCGATTGTAACAGCGCTGTTATCTGTTGAAATTTATCGCTTCTTTATTGAAAAAGATATTATGATTAAGATGCCAGATGGCGTACCGCCTGAAGTGTCAAATTCATTTATTGCGTTAATTCCAGGAGCAGTTATTCTTTTATTATTCTGGGTTATTCGCCACGTAATTGGTTTTGATTTGAATGGTTTCTTGAGTACGTTATTAATGCCACTTAAAGGTATCCTTGCTGGTAACAGTTTATTTGGCGGCTTACTAACAGTCTTCTTAATCTGTTTCTTCTGGGTTTTAGGGATTCATGGTCCAGCGATTATGGGCCCAGTTATTCGTCCTTTCTGGGATATGTCGATTGCAGAAAACCTTGAAGCTTTTACCAATGGCGCAAACGTTCATCAGTTACCTAATATTTTTACAGAACAGTTTTTACAATGGTTTATCTGGATTGGTGGCGCTGGAACTACGCTTTCTTTAGTTGTTTTAATGATGTTTTCTAAATCAACGTATCTGAAAAGTCTTGGCCGTTTATCGTTCTTACCAGGCTTGTTTAATATTAATGAACCAGTTATTTTCGGAACGCCGATCGTAATGAATCCTATTTTAGGTATTCCGTTTATCGTGGCACCGTTAATTACCACAACGTTATCTTATTTCTTAACAGTCGCTAATATAATTCCGATGATGGCTGCACGTTTAGCGTTTGCAATTCCAGCACCAATTGCTGCTTGGATGAGTACCAATTGGAGTTTCTCGGCCGCAGTATTAGTGATTGTTAACTTCTTAATTACAATGGCTATCTACTATCCATTTTTCAAAGTTTATGAAAGACAACAATTGGATAAAGAAGCAGAAGAATTAGCAGCTGAACAAGCAGCGAAAAATTAAAAAATGTTAGGGCGGGTGTTCTGATATGGATATCCTGCCCCTTCTAAGTCAGAGAAGAAAGTCAGGAGCGTATAAGATGATTATTTGGTTCATTTTCTTTTTTATCGTTAGTCAAATTATTATAGAAAAAGGGCAGTTGCCTACTGTTGTTTATCAACTTGGTTTAGTAAAGACATTGGTTTTTACGGCAGTTTGTATTACTCTTTCCATGATAATTGGCGGATTTCTAAATCAACCAGTATTGCTCGTTGGCTCTACAACAATCCTGTGTAGCTCGGTGATTGCTTGGAAATTTCGAAATAAATTTGAAAATAGCGGAGTGTGAGAACGAAGATGAAAAGAGCATTAGGTGTATCAGTTTATCCAGATCATAGTGATATCAATCAAGATAAAGCGTATTTAAAAAAAGCCAGCGAATGTGGGTTTACTCGAATTTTTATGAGTATGTTAGAAGTGACCGATGGCAAAGAAGCGGTTCAGAAAAAATTTAAAGAATTAATTAGTTATGCGAAAAATTTAGGATTTGAAACAATTTTAGATGTCGTTCCAAGTATCTTTGATGAATTGGAAATTTCATATGATGATTTGACTTTTTTCAGCGAATTAGGAGCTGATGGGATTCGGTTGGATACAGGGTTTGATGGAAATAAAGAAGCCATGTTGACGTTTAATCCATTCGGCGTGGCTATTGAGTTGAATATGAGTAATGATGTCGCTTATCTTGATAACATTTTGACGTATGAAGCGAATCGATCTTTTTTATATGGTTGTCATAACTTTTATCCACAAGCGGGAACTGCATTGCCGTATGATTTCTTTGAAAAATGTAGCATCCGTTTTAAAAAGGAAGGTATTCGGACAGCTGCTTTTATTTCATCACAGGTAGGTGAAATTGGTCCTTGGGATGTGAATGATGGGCTACCTACTTTAGAAATGCATAGACAGTTGCCAGTCACTGTTCAAGCTAAACATTTATTTGCAACAAATTTAATTGATGATGTTGTTATTGGAAATGCTTATGCTTCCAACGAAGAATTAGAAGCATTGGGTCAGTTGAATCGTTATCAAACAGAATTGACCATTGTTTTTGAAGAAGCGACTTCTGAAATTGAAAAAGAAATCGTAACAAAAAATCAACATTTTCGCCGTGGAGATATCACTCAGCAGATGATTCGTTCCACAGAAGTGCGTAAAAAATATAAAAATGAAGCTAATCCCCCACATGATAATCAAGCAATGCTACAACCTGGAGATGTTGTTGTGGGAAATGATGCATTTGGAAAATACAAAAATGAATTACAAGTCGTTTTAGAACCACATCAAGACTCACGCAAAAATCGAGTAGGGCGTATTATAGAAGAAGAACTTGTATTATTAGAATTCATTAAGCCTTGGACAAAATTTAGATTTATAGAAAAGTAGGGAAGAATATGGACTACGATTTACTTATAAAAAATGGACAGACAGTAGATGGTATGCCTGTTGAAATTGCAATTAAAGAGGAAAAAATAGCTGCTGTTGCAGCAACTATTTCAGGTTCTGCAAAAGAAACTATCCACTTAGAACCAGGTACTTATGTATCCGCAGGCTGGATAGATGATCACGTTCATTGTTTTGAAAAAATGGCTCTTTATTATGATTATCCAGATGAAATTGGGGTCAAAAAGGGTGTTACGACAGTGATTGATGCTGGGACAACAGGTGCTGAAAACATTCATGAATTTTATGACTTAGCGCAGCAAGCAAAAACAAATGTTTTTGGATTAGTCAATATTTCTAAATGGGGCATCGTTGCTCAGGACGAACTCGCAGATTTAAGTAAAGTACAAGCGAGTTTAGTCAAAAAAGCGATTCAAGAATTACCAGATTTTGTTGTAGGGATTAAAGCCCGTATGAGTAGGACCGTTATTGGCGATAACGGCATTACGCCTTTAGAATTGGCCAAACAGATTCAGCAAGAGAACCAAGAAATTCCCTTAATGGTTCACATTGGATCAGCACCGCCTCATTTAGATGAAATTTTAGCCTTGATGGAAAAAGGGGATGTCCTAACCCATTGTTTTAATGGGAAAGAAAATGGCATCTTAGACCAAGCAACGGATAAAATAAAAGATTTCGCTTGGCAAGCGTACAACAAAGGAGTCGTATTTGATATCGGGCATGGTACGGATAGTTTCAATTTTCACGTAGCTGAAACAGCGTTGCGCGAGGGAATGAAAGCTGCATCAATTAGCACAGATATCTACATCCGTAACCGAGAAAATGGTCCTGTTTATGATTTAGCCACAACGATGGAAAAACTCCGTGTGGTCGGCTATGATTGGCCAGAAATTATTGAAAAGGTAACCAAGGCTCCTGCTGAGAATTTCCATTTAACGCAAAAAGGCACGTTGGAAATAGGTAAAGATGCTGATTTAACGATTTTCACGATTCAAGCAGAAGAAAAAACATTGACTGATTCTAATGGATTGACACGAGTAGCCAAAGAGCAAATTCGCCCAATCAAAACAATTATTGGAGGACAAATCTATGACAATTAGTTACGAAAAATTCCACTTAAAAGAAGTCATCAATGCTTCTGGCAAAATGACCATTCTAGGTGTCTCCAAAGTTTCGGAGGCAGTCCTAGCAGCTCAACGATTCGGCGGCGAACATTTCTTTGAAATGAGTGAACTTAGTGTGCAAACAGGGGCCTTTTTAGCCAACTTGTTGAAGGTAGAAGATGCCCAAATCGTTTCCTCGGCTTCGGCGGGGATTGCCCAATCGGTGGCTGCCTTGATTGGAAAAGGCAGCTTGTACCACGCATATCATCCCTATACAGAAAAGATCGAACAGCGAGAGATTGTTTTACCTAAAGGGCACAACGTGGACTACGGCACGCCTGTAGAAGTCATGGTAGCGCAAGGCGGCGGCCAAGTGGTGGAAGCTGGCTACGCCAACATGTGCAGTCCAGAACACGTGGAAATGATGATTTCCGAAAAAACAGCGGCCATTCTATACATCAAAAGCCACCATACCGTGCAAAAAAGTATGCTGACGGTGGCCGAAGCGGCCAAAGTGGCGCAACGCCACAAGGTGCCGCTAATTGTTGACGCGGCAGCAGAAGAAGATCTTTTCAAATACACCGAAGCAGGCGCTGATTTGGTGATTTACAGCGGCGCCAAAGCCATTGAAGGGCCAAGTGCTGGTTTAGTGGTCGGGAAAAAAGAATACATTGACTGGGTGCGCCTGCAAGGCAAAGGCATTGGTCGAGCAATGAAAATTGGCAAAGACAATATCCTAGGCTTTACGCAAGCAGTGGAAGAATACTTGGCACATGGCAGTGAATCAGGGGCTTCGATGCAAGAGCGCTTAAAACCGTTTGTTGAAGCCATCAACAACCTGTCAGATTTAACCGCTAAAATCGTCCAAGATGGCGCCGGACGAGACATTTATCGCGCCAGTGTCAAAGTGGACGGCAGAAAAACCGCCAAGGAAGTCATCCAAGCGTTAAAAGCAGAAAGTCCAGCCATTTATACGCGAGAATATCAAGCAAACAATGGCATCATTGAGTTTGACATTCGTTCTGTCAATCAAGAAGAAATGAACAAAATCGTGCAACGATTACAAGAAATTATGGACACAAAGGAGAAATAAGCCATGTCATTAAAACCTAATTATTTAGAAGAACGCATTTGTTTAAACGTTTTAGCCAATTCAGTAGAAAATGCCCAAGCCTGTTATGAAGCAGCAGAAGGGCATGTTGTGTTAGGCGTCCTTTCAAAAAACTATGAAACCGATGAAGCAGCCATTGACGATATGAAAAAATACCAAGCAGCAACCAACAACGCTTTATCTGTCGGTTTAGGAGCTGGTGATCCAAATCAAAGTCAAATGGTGGCTCGCTTATCAGAAGTTTTACAACCGCAACACGTGAACCAAGTCTTCACAGGTGTCGGCGCTTCGCGGGCCTTACTTCGTCAAGACGAAACAGTGATTAATGGCTTGGTTTCACCCACAGGCAAAGTTGGCTATGTCAACATTGCGACAGGTCCGTTAAGCTCTGGTGCGCCAGCGGCGGAAGTACCTATCGAAACCGCCATCAAATTGTTGAAAGACATGGGGGGCAGTTCCATTAAATATTTCCCGATGAAAGGCTTGGCTCACAAAGAAGAATACCAAGCAGTAGCAGCAGCTTGTGCCAAGTATGACTTTTATTTAGAGCCAACAGGGGGCATTGATTTAGAAAACTTTGAAGAAATTGTTCAAATTGCGGTGGATGCCGGCGTTAAAAAAATCATTCCTCATGTCTACAGCTCAATTATTGATCAAGAAACAGGGGACACTAGAACAGAAGACGTGAAAACGTTACTAACCATGATGAAAAACACATTGAATAAGTAGGTGGCAAAGATGAAAATTGCTGCGTTTGGTGAAGTCATGCTTCGTTTCACTCCGCCAGAGTATCTAATGTTAGAACAAACAGAGCAGTTAAGAATGAACTTTGTAGGGACTGGCGTAAATCTCTTAGCAAATTTGGCTCATTTTCAACTAGAAACAGCATTGATTACGAAATTACCTGCCAATCGTCTTGGTGAAGCTGGCAAAGCAGCGCTAAGGAAGTTAGGAATTTCAGATCAATGGGTAGGAGAAAAGGGCGATCATATTGGTAGTTTTTTTGCAGAAATGGGTTATGGAATCCGACCCACACAAGTAACTTATCAAAATCGCCATCAGAGTGCTTTTGGCATCAGCGAGGCGAAGGACTACGATTTTGAGGCCTTTTTAGCGGAAGTAGATATGGTGCATATTTGTGGTATTTCGTTAAGTTTAACTGAAAAAACTCGTGATGCTGCTTTGATACTTGCTCAAAAGGCGCATGCCTGTCAAAAGAAAGTTTGTTTTGACTTTAATTATCGACCTAGTTTGAATACAGCAAATAGCGCACTCTTTATGCGTCAACAGTACGAACGCATTTTACCTTATTGTGATATTGTTTTTGGCAGTCGACGTGATTTGGTCGAGCTATTGGGTTTCATTCCGCGAGAAGATTTAGAAGGTGAGGCACAAGAAACTGAACTGATTCAGCGTTTCATGTCTCAATACAATTTGGAATGGTTTGCTGGGACAACGAGAAGTCATTCCCAAAATCAAAACTACTTAAGTGGGTATTTATATACCCAAAATGAGTACCAACAGAGTGAAAAAAGACCGCTTCTTAATCTTGATCGAATTGGTGCTGGTGATGCTTATGCGGCGGGGATTTTATATGGCTATAGCCAAAATTGGTCGTTAGAAAAGGCAGTTACCTTTGCCACAGTCAATGGGGTCCTTGCACATACGATTCAAGGAGATATTCCTTTGACAACGGTCAAACAAGTGAATCACGTTCTTGAGCATCCGAATATTGATTTAATTCGTTAAAGAAGAAAACCAGAAGAAAAGTCGTGTGTGGCTTTTCTTCTGGTCTTTTTTTCATTATAATTAAAAGAAACAGATTGCAAAGGAGGCAGCAGGATGAGTGTTGCACATCTTTTAACAGTTTTAGAAAATGATGAATTTATTGAACGGATTCAAAAACGACCAGAAGCGTTCATTGGAACGACTGGCTTAGTCGGCTTAGAGAATTTACTTGTTCAGACAATTAACGGTTTATTAGAGTTTTTCATTGAAAAGAATCAAGGGAAAATTGCTATACAGTTATCGCGTCAACAAATCTCTTTTCAGGTATCTTCCACACGACCGCTTGTTTTTGAACAAAAGCAAGTCGATTTAGAACCACCTTTTCTGTATTTATCTGTTTTACAAGCCTTCTCAAAACAAGTAGGAATCAGTATCGATCAAGAAAAACAGCGGACTATTTTTATTTATCATCAAGGGCAATTGAAAAAACGATTATTATTACCTATTGAAGAAACCCAGGAACGAATTGAAGTCTTGTTTTGGCCAGATACGCAAATTTTTGGTACAGAATCACTTTCTTATATGCGTGTTTTACAACAATGTCAACAGATTGCCATGTTGAATCCAGGCTTAAAGATTCTCTTAACACAAGAAGAGGAACAAAAAAATCTTTGTTATTACCCTAAAGGTTTAAGTAATTATTTATTTGAAAAAGATAACCCATTAACTAGAAAAGCTGCACCGATTATTCAAGCAAAGCAAACAGAATTGGCCCTTGTTCAATTTATTTTGAGTAAAAATCATGCACCGCAAGTGCAAAAAACATTTGTTAATGGGCATTATCCCAGTCTTGGTGGAACCCACTATGAGGGTTTTCTTGATGGCGTAGTGGCCGCCTTTAATCAATTTTTAGAGGAACAACATTACTCATTATCTGTGACAGCAGATAGTTTTTTAGCAGAATTTGATTTTGTTTTAGCCATTACGATACCAAAGCCCCGCTACACGGATGCAACGAAAACCATTTTAAGAAATACAGAGTTATATGAAGTGGTTAAAGAAGTCGTTTTTGACGAATTACAACACTACTTTCAACGTCATCCCAAATGGTTAGAGCAAGGAAGAATCGAGAGAAATGAATGAAAATTTTTGTCGATGGCGATGGTTCACCTGTGAAAGAGACGGTTATTGAAGTCGCTGTAGAGAAAGCTTTGGATGTGGTGATTGTTACTAGTGTAGATCATTATTCCTTAAAAGATTATCCAGAAAATGTCTCTTTTGTGTATGTTGATAAAGGAGCGGATGCTGCTGATTTTAAAATTGTGCAGTTAATAAAAAAAGGGGATCTTTTAATTACACAAGATTATGGCTTAGCTTCCTTGGTTTTGCCAAAAGGAGTGTTGGTTTTACATCAACTGGGTTATCAATATACGAAAGAAAATATTGATGGCTTGTTAGAACAACGCTATTTTAGTGGCCAAATTCGGCGAAAAGGTGGCCGAACGAAAGGACCTAAACCTTTTACAGACAAAGATAGAACAACGTTTAAACAAGCCCTTATTGAGCTGGTGGAACGGAGTCTTTAGCAAGGAAAAGGCAAGCAAAGAATTTTTCCTTCACTAAATTTGCTTCTATTATGAAACTGGGTTTTATGCTAAAATAAGTAAGGATAATTTGAAAAATAATTTTTTCTAAAAGACAGGAAAGAAACTAGGAGGACAAGCATTTGAAGATTATTTTGTTGTATGGCGGCAGAAGTGAAGAGCACGATGTGTCTGTTTTGTCTGCATATTCCGTTTTAAATGCAATCTATTATAAATATTATCAAGTACAGTTAGTCTTTATTAGTAAAGACGGTCAATGGGTAAAAGGCCCTCTCTTATCTGAACGACCACAAAATAAAGAAGTTTTACATTTAACTTGGGCACAAACACCTGAAGAAACAGGCGAATTTTCAGGAAAACGAATCAGTCCTTCGGAAATTTATGAAGAAGAAGCGATTGTTTTCCCTGTTTTACATGGGCCAAATGGTGAAGATGGAACAATTCAAGGATTCATGGAAACCATTAATATGCCTTATGTAGGCGCAGGTGTCTTAGCTAGTGCTAACGCAATGGACAAAATCATGACGAAATATCTTTTACAAACTGTTGGCATTCCACAAGTACCATTCGTGCCAGTTTTAAGAAGTGACTGGAAAGGAAATCCAAAAGAAGTCTTTGAAAAATGTGAAGGTTCTTTAATTTATCCGGTCTTTGTTAAACCTGCCAATATGGGTTCTAGTGTCGGAATTAGCAAAGCGGAAAATCGTGAAGAATTGCAAGAAGCATTGGAAGAAGCTTTCCGTTATGATGCCCGAGCAATTGTTGAACAAGGGATTGAAGCACGTGAAATTGAAGTAGCCATTTTAGGAAATGAAGATGTCCGTACGACTTTACCTGGTGAAGTGGTGAAAGATGTCGCTTTCTATGATTATGATGCAAAATACATCAATAACACGATTGAAATGCAAATCCCAGCGCATGTTCCAGAAGAAGTAGCTCATCAAGCGCAAGAATACGCTAAAAAAGCGTATATTATGTTAGATGGAAGTGGCTTAAGTCGCTGTGATTTCTTCTTAACAAGCAAAAACGAATTATTCCTGAATGAATTGAACACCATGCCTGGTTTTACTGACTTTAGTATGTATCCTTTACTGTGGGAAAATATGGGCTTGAAATACAGTGATTTAATTGAGGAACTGATTCAGTTAGCTTTGAATCGTTTTAAACAACGCCAAGAATTTTATAATAACTAAGAAGAAAAAATCACACAAGACTGGGACATGACAAGACTTTGGCATGTCCCAGTCCCTGTGTCAGAGGAGCAAAACATAATGAAATTAACCTTCTGGGAAGTAGCGCAAGCGGTTGAAGCCAGTAATGATTGGCAACAATGGCCTGATTTTCCTTTAACAGGCATTGAATTTGATAGTCGTAAAATTGTGAAAGGAAATCTCTTTGTTCCTTTACAAGGTGAAAATGATGGTCATCGTTTTATTGAGAGTGCCATGGCTAATGGCTGTCAGGCCGCTTTTTGGGGACAGGATTTAGTCGATGCGCCGCAACAATTGCCTGTTTTGCATGTTACTGATCCACTGGTTGCTATGCAAAAATTAGCTACCTATTATTTAAATAAAATGCAACCGAATGTCATCGCTGTGACTGGCAGTAATGGAAAAACTACCACTAAAGATTTGATTGCTGCTGTGTTATCTGAAAAGTTTGTGACTTACAAAACGCAAGGCAATTACAATAATCAAATTGGCTTACCCTATACTATTTTACACATGCCTGATGAAACAGAAAAACTGATTTTAGAAATGGGCATGGATCATGCTCAGGAAATTTCTTTCCTTTCCAATCTGGCTCAGCCAGAAGTTGCTGCCATCACAATGATTGGCGAAGCCCATGTGGAAAATTTAGGCTCACGAGCAGGCATTGCACAAGCAAAAATGGAAATCGTAGATGGTTTAGCCAAAGACGGTAGTTTATTTGTGCCAAGCGATGAACCTTTGCTAGAACCATTGGTGGAAAAAGTCACGCAACAAGTGATTACTTTTGGTTTTAGCCAGGAAAGTCAACTTCAAGGAATCGTCACAAATGAAGCCAAAGAGCAAACCTCATTCAAAATCAGTGATACACAAATGACGTTTACGATTCCAGTGCCAGGAACCTATAATGTCACCAATGCATTAATCGCAATTGGCATTGGTCGGTATTTCCAATTAACGGATAGTGAGATTCAAAAAGGGTTGGCTACAGCGGAACTAACAAAGAATCGGACAGAATGGCTGAAAGCAGCGAATGGGGCCGAAATTTTAAGTGATGTGTACAATGCCAATCCGACAGCTATGGGTCTTGTTCTGGACAGTTTTAGCAAAATGTCCAAAGTAGGAAAACGAATTGCTGTTTTAGGAGACATGCTGGAATTAGGTCCTGATTCTGCTGCCATGCATCAAGCAATGGCGCAGCATTTAGCCCCAGATGCGATTGAAGAAGTCTTTTTATATGGTTCTGAAATGGCTTATTTAGCTGATAAATTGCAAGAAACCTATGCACCAGCTAACATTCATTCTTTTAAAAAAGAAGAAAAAAATGAGTTGATTGAAGCTGTCAAAAAAGTTTTACAGCCAGAAGACATGGTGGTTTTAAAGGGAAGTAACGGGATGGGACTTCGTGAAGTCATCGATGCACTTTTGGAAAAGTAAATAAGTTTCATAAAACTTGCTGAAAATGGGATTCTATGATAGAATGACCTATTGCCGGAAGATGACGAGAAAAATTGAATCGTAGTAAATAAAATAGATCTATTTCTATGTTTAATAATAAATGTGAAGCTGAACGACCACGTTTGGCTTTTCTAATGCCATAAGGTGAATTTTTCGGTGAAATCAGGAAAGAAGAAATAGTTGGCACACTATAATGGATTTCTTTTTAACAACTGAAAGTGAAGACACCTGAAACTAGGAAGAAATCGTTCTTTCCGAAACAAAATCTAGGAGGATATCATTTGAAATTTAAAGAACTTGGTTTAGCGCCAGAATTATTATCAGCGGTAGAACGCGCAGGCTTCGAGGAAGCAACCCCTATTCAATCAGAAACAATTCCGTTAGCGTTAGCAGGAAAAGACGTAATCGGACAAGCACAAACAGGAACAGGGAAAACCGCTGCTTTTGGCTTACCAATGCTTAACAAAATTGACGCAGACAACCGCGTTATTCAAGGATTAGTCATTGCACCAACCCGTGAGTTGGCTATCCAAACACAAGAAGAGTTATTCCGTTTAGGCCGCGATAAAAAGATTCGCGTCCAAGCCGTTTACGGTGGGGCTGATATCGGTCGCCAAATCCGTGGACTAAAAGATCGTCCACATATCGTTGTAGGTACACCAGGACGTTTACTAGACCATATTAACCGTCGTACCTTGAAATTAGAAACTGTTGAAACATTAGTTTTAGACGAAGCAGATGAAATGTTAAACATGGGCTTCTTGGAAGACATTGAAAAAATCATCTCACAAGTGCCAGAACAACGTCAAACACTTCTATTTTCAGCAACTATGCCGCCAGCAATCAAGAATATTGGCGTGAAATTCATGAAACAACCAGAACATGTGAAGATTAAAGCCAAAGAAATGACGGCTGATTTAATTGATCAATATTATGTACGTTCAAAAGACTTTGAAAAATTTGACATTATGACACGTTTACTAGACGTGCAAACCCCAGAATTGACCATTGTCTTTGGTCGGACAAAACGCCGTGTTGATGAACTTGCCCGCGGGTTAGAAGCGCGTGGTTACAAAGCAGAAGGCATCCATGGCGACCTATCACAACAAAAACGGATGAGCGTTTTACGTTCATTCAAAAATGGTAACTTAGATATCTTAGTGGCAACAGATGTAGCAGCACGTGGGTTAGATATTTCAGGTGTCACCCATGTCTATAACTACGATATTCCACAAGATCCAGAAAGTTATGTTCACCGTATTGGTCGGACAGGTCGTGCTGGTAAAGGCGGTATGTCTGTGACGTTTGTAACACCTAACGAAATGGGTTACTTACATGTCATCGAAAACCTAACGAAAAAACGGATGACACCATTACGCCCACCAACCGAAAAGGAAGCATTTAAAGGACAATTAAGTGCAGCTGTTGAAACCATCGAAAGTGATCTAGAAGAAAATGGTTTAGACAAATATCTAGAATCTGCTGAAGCGTTATTAGAAAAATATTCAGCGACAGACTTAGCTGCGTTATTATTAAAAACAGTAGCGAAAGATCCAGCAGATGCGGTTCCTGTAAAAATTACCCCAGAACGTCCATTGCCTTCAAATAAAAAAGGCTTTAACAAAAATGGCCGTGGTGGTGGCGGTGGGAACAACCGTAATCGCAACCGTGGTGGCAATGGTAAAGGTGGCAGCTATCGTGGCAACAAAAACCATAAAGATGGCGACCGTAATTACAAAAATAGCGACCGCAAAAATAAAGATCAACGTGGCGGCAAACGTCATAACGATAAAAAACGTGGTTTCGTCATTCGCGAAAACGCTAAATAATCAAAAGAGCGAGTGTTCCGTCTATGAACGGAACACTCGCTCTTTTTTGGTAGATAATCGTTAAATAGAAAAACTTAAAAAAAGTAAAAAAGGCATCAAAATGATATAGAAAAAGAAAAACGCCAAAATTATCCAAGTTTTCAACGAGGAAGTTAGATTGAAGAGTTTCAGTTTTTGTTGTAGCAAATGAATGGTTATAATCCAAACCAGTTGCAAGAGAAAAAATAGGCTGGGATTTTTAAAGAAGATTGGAAATATGTAGAGCAACAAAGTAAAAATAAACAGGGCGCAACGAAGTAACTTTTTTTGCCGAGAAGTTAAAGTCATACGTTTTTCTCCTTTTTCTTTTTATTCTCCCATAAGTAGACAAAATTTGCTATAAAATATTAGAACATCCGCTTAGTTTCCTGATTTTTTTCCGATACTTCTTAGTTGTTGTCTTACTTTTATAAAAATTCAGAAAAATTTTATAAAAATGTAAATAGGAAGAAAACGTATGGTACTTCAATTTGTGTGAGGATCTTGTAAAACATTCTTTATTTTTTTAGCGAATCAGTGGAAAAATTTTGAAATTTTGTTAAAATGAAAGGTAATTCGGAGTAACTATATTAAATAGGAAGTAAGGCGGAAAATGATAAAGGGAATTGGTATTGACGCAGTAGAATTAAGTCGGATAAAACCGATTGTTGAAAAACAAGGATCATTTATTCAACGGGTTTTAACACCTAACGAATTGACCCTTTTTGAAAAGTTATCTACAAAACGTCAAATAGAATTTTTAGCTGGTCGTTTTGCTTGTAAAGAAGCGTTCTCTAAAGCATGGGGCACAGGGATTGGTAAAGTTGGTTTACAAGATATTGAGGTGCTGACTGAAAAAACAGGTGCACCATACGTAGCAAACTCGCCCCATAATGGTAAAGTGTTTGTCTCGATTACGCACACAGATACTATGGCGATTGCACAAATTGTTTTAGAAAGCGAATAATAGAAGCAACGAAGAAAGAAGGATGTACAATGGTCGTTGGATGGCATCGTCCTACACGGTTACATATCGATACGCAAGCAATTACTGAAAATGTCCAAAAGGAATGTCAACGTTTGCCAGAAGGAACCGCTTTATTTGCGGTTGTAAAAGCGAACGGCTATGGGCATGGCGCCGTAGAAACCGCCAAAGCGGCGAAAAAAGGTGGCGCGACAGGCTTTTGTGTCGCCTTATTGGATGAAGCAATTGAATTGAGAGAAGCAGGTGTTCAGGACCCCATTTTAATTTTGAGTGTGGTAGACTTAGCTTATGTGCCTTTGTTGATTCAATATGATTTGTCTGTAACGGTAGCTACACAAGAATGGTTAGAAGCTGCTCTTCAACAACTAACGCCTGAGAGTAACACGCCATTACGTGTTCATTTAAAAGTCGATACTGGCATGGGACGGATTGGCTTTTTAACCCCGGAAGAAACTAAGCAAGCAGTGCGGTTTGTTCAATCCCACAAAGAATTTTTATGGGAAGGGATTTTTACTCATTTTTCAACAGCTGATGAAATCGATACAAGCTATTTTGAAAAACAAGCAGGGCGTTTTAAGGCTGTTCTAGCAGTTTTAGAAGAGTTACCTCGGTATGTCCATGTTAGCAATAGTGCGACAGCGTTATGGCATCCTGATGTGCCAGGAAACATGATTCGCTATGGGGTAGCCATGTATGGATTGAACCCTTCAGGTAATAAGCTTGCCCCAAGCTATGCGTTAAAGCCGGCCTTACGGTTGACCAGTGAACTCATCCATGTAAAACGCTTAGCGGCTGGTGAAGGGATTGGCTATGGCGAAACCTACGTAACTGAAGCTGAAGAATGGATTGGGACAGTGCCAATCGGCTATGCAGATGGCTGGTTGCGTCATCTCCAAGGATTTACAGTGCTCGTGAATGGTAAGCGTTGCGAAATCGTCGGACGAGTGTGTATGGATCAATGTATGATTCGTTTAGCAGAAGAAGTTCCTGTCGGCTCAGTCGTTACATTAGTTGGAAAAGATGGCAATGAAGAAAATACGTTACAAATGGTAGCCGAAAAATTAGAAACCATTCATTATGAAGTTGCATGTACTTTCTCACAAAGAATCCCCAGAGAATATAACTAGATAGGAGGTTCCACTATGGTCAAACGCGGAGATATTTATTTTGCAGACCTTTCCCCAGTAGTGGGCTCGGAACAAGGTGGCGTCAGACCTGTCCTTGTTGTCCAAAATAACTTAGGTAATCATTTTAGCCCAACGATTATCGTTGCGGCGATCACAGCCAAAATGGCAAAGCCAAAATTGCCAACACATATCGGGATTAATTCTGATGAAACGGGCATTGAAAAAGATTCAGTGATTCTTTTAGAGCAGATTCGAACAATCGATAAGGGTCGCTTGAAAGAAAAAGTTTGTCATTTGAGACTTGATATTATGGAAGAAGTTGATCGTGCCTTAGGCATCAGTGTTGGACTTAGTAGCGATTCAGCCCCAGCAAAAGCAAATTCAGCTACATAAAGAACGATAGCTACTATGAAATCAACAAAGACTAATTGGATTTTTTTAAAAGCGACTGATCTAGTTCGGTTCGTTAAACATAGTTTGAGTAAAAGCGAGAGAGATAGCCAAGTGGCATCTCTCTTGTTTTTTTGTTTTGTATTTAAAAAATTAAAATATAAATATAAAATTCAAATTTTTATCATCTTATTTTAAATAAAGTTGTTGGCAAGGCTCAAACGGAATGTTACAATCAATACTATATAGAGTTTTTAAAGAGCGTAACAGGTGATTTTACAAGTTTTGATTGTCGAGCGATGACATAAAGGAGATTATATTTGTATGATGATTGTTGTACTTTTAATGAGTAGTTGCTTATTTTTATTTGTAAGCTATCAATTGTATTTGCGATTACTTGTCGAAAAACTGGATTCAGAGGACCGGATATTAAAGAGGAAAATAAATTTCTATAAGTATCAGAAAAATAGTCGTTTAATGATTTATTTATTGTTTAGTGTTTGTCTACTTAGCGTATTATTGTTAGGAATTGTTTATACATATTATCAATTAAATCAACGAAATATCCGCATGGAACAACGGATCGAGCGTTTGGCACAGGGCCAAGCTACTCAAGGTGACAAAATAAAAAAACAAGCGATTAAAAAAACAGCCTTAAATCAGTTTCCCTGGAAGCAAGCTGTTTCGGCAGAATCGGCCGCTGTCTTGACGAATTATGAATTACAATTAGCGCGTGAATGGCGTCCTTACCTCGGAGAGACGAGTATCACAATGATTAGAAGTGAAAAAACACAAACCTTGACACTGTCTGTTTTTTTAGTTGGCTTAAGTTACCATGAATTTCAAACAGGCCAAGACAATATTGTAGCACTTATTGCAGCGTTGAATTCAGTTAAAGAAATTACCATGATTGATTTTAATTTTACTTATCGAGATCAAGAGCAAACCCTTGTCAAATCCATTGATACGTATGCTCGTGAGACACTTGAAACAAATTTGGAGCCTGTAGTGATTAGTTAAAAGGACGAGAGAAAGGACATATATATGACAAAAAGACGTTTAATCAAAAAAATTAAAGATATTTCGGATGATACGCTTGAAAAAGAAGTCTTTTTTCAGCCAGGATTCGAACCAGAAAAAATAATTAGCGGAATCAAACCAGAACAACAGGAAAAAGAAATGGCGACGTTAAGAGAAAGGCTCGCCTACTATCAGAAAAAAGAAACAGCCTTTAAAAAACTTCAAGAAGAAAATGAGCAATTAAAGAACCAACAAGAAACGGAAAAACAAGCATTAGAAGAAAAAAATCAGGCATTACTTGAAACACTAAATCAAAAAGAACATGAAATTTTTGAATTGGAAGAGCAACTGGAAACGAACAGTGAAACCACGACAGAGGCTACTGCTCTTCAAACAAATCTGCAAAATGCAGAAAAACAATTAACCACTGTACATAATCAAATGGAACGTTTAGAAAGTGAATTAACGCAGCAAGTGGCAGAATTAGAAAAAGAATCGGCTGAACAGCAACAACATATCCAGACATTACACAACCAGTTAGCAGAAGAAAAAGGAAAGTTGGAGAAAAAAGGGGATATTACAGGAATGGAAAAGCAAGTAGAAACGTTAACGACAGAATTAGAAGAAAGTACAACGACTCAACAAGCATTGCAGGAACAAATTGAAAAACTAACTGTACAATTACAAAAAGTAGAAGCCGAAAAACAAGCCTTACAAGAGGCTGCCCAACAAGAAGTGATTGTGAAACAGCGCATGGAGGAGCTAAAGAATGAGCTTCAAAATAGTTTACAACAAAAAAATGAAGCAGAAGTAAAACTAGGTCGACTACAAGGTGTCAATGACAAACATCTTGCTGAAAAGCAAGTTTACCAAGGAGAATTAGCTGCTCTAAGAAAAGAAGTAGAGGCCAAAGAAGACAATTTAGAACAAGTTCAAAAAGAATTGAAGACACTACAAGCCGTTTCAAAAAATATTGAACCGAGTAGTGAGCAGTTAACAGAACTGCTACGCGCAAAACAGCAAATTAACGATTTATTAATGAAAAATCAGCAATTACAAGAAGAGGCTTTAAAATCGCAACAAGAAATTGGCGAAGTGATGGTTTCTGCCAAAAAAGAAGCCAATCGGATTGTTAATGAAGCGAAAGTAGAAGCAAAACACCTAATCAATTCTGCAGAATTAGAAATGTTAAATATTGGTAATCGAGCGAAAAGTATTTCGAATGAAGTCGAAGCATCAAAAGTAGAAGTACTTGAGATTTATCGCGAATTAGAGGAACGCTTAACTAAACTGACACGTCTTGAACAAGATAACTATTAATAAAATGGTCAGTAAAAAGTTAACGGGAGCAAGGAAACTACATTGTCTTGGGGTCCTTTTTTTAGCTGTTACACTAAGTGGCTCTGCAGAACGATTACAGGCTGCTGCTGTCTCAAAGGAAGAGCAGTCGCTAAGGCAACCGCTTATCAGGAAAAACATAGTAACAGAGAAGAGCGAATATCTTGTAGAAGCAAATCAAAGTATTTGGGAGCTGGCACAAGATGCGCAGAAACCATTGAATCAGTTTATGAAGGAAAACCAGTTACGTAGTAGCTATATTAAAAAAGGAACGCAATTAGTTAAATAGAAAAAAGGAGCAAGAAAGGAAAAGTTTATTTAAGAAGCTTTTCCTTTTAAGAAAACGATGAAAGAATGGATAAAGCCCGTTATGCGAACAATTCGCCACATTAAGCGCGCCTTCTTGAAGCAAAAGTTGCCTGCGACATATCAGCTAAAAAAGCAAAAGACTAACAAAGCAACGGAATATTTGCTTGAGCAAACAGATAACCATCAATCAATAAGAGGACCGAAAAGAAAAATGACTGCTGAAGAGATTAAAAAAAAGCGGCAAGCCTACCAAAAGAAACAACGCATCCAAGTCGTTAAATTTTTTATGCCAGCTATTCTTTTCGCCATTTTTGTGTTCTTTTTTGTGTTAAAGACATCTAGCTACCCAATTGCTGGGCAATCCATGAAGCCGACACTTAACGCAGGGGAACGAGTCTTAGTACAACGGACGAAGCAAGTAACAAGGTACGATGTGATTGCATTTAAAGCACCGTTGGCTAGCACAGGTACGTACGTCAAGCGAATTATCGGGGTTCCTGGTGATCAAATTTGGGTAAACGAGACAAAACTTTATCTTTCGGAAGGACCTACAGCAAGTGATAATGAGGCACTGCCTGAGAATGCCAGTCGTTTTGACTTATCAGAAGAAGCGGCAGCCCAACTTCGCCTGTTTCAGAAGATTCCAGCTGGTCATTACTTTGTCTTAGGGGACAATCGTACGCATTCAAGTGATAGTCGTACGTTCGGCTTTGTCGAGATACAAGCGATTGAAGGAATCGTGGTGTTTAAAATGGCGCCGTTTAAGGAAATAGGGAAAGTAAAATAAAAAGCTTAAGTCAGCCATTTAAGAGTAGGGCACTTAAGCTTTTCTTTTTAGAGATTATTTGCCCAATAACAATTGAATGATTTTTTCAATTGATTGCAGGTCATAACGATTACTAATATCCGAAAAAATATAGTAATGGTCATACTGGGCAACGAGCTGTTCATTATTGGTATTCATTAAAAGCAAATCATAATGGTTTTCTGCGTTGTAAGGCTCAATTTTCAGCGGATATTTTCCAGCGATACTCTGTTGTATTTTTTGTGCTACCAACTCGCTATAGGCACTGCTCAGTGAGTGATAAACACCAATCGTTATTTTTTTTTCATTTAATTCAGCAATGTGATTCAAAATAAGCGTATAATTAATTTCAGTAAATTGATTTTGGTATTTAGAAATAGTGGCTTCTGTGGCAAAGTTCGTTGTAGCGATTTCCACTAATTCGTAAACTTCACTTTCACTAAAAGGATGACGTAAGACTTTCAAAAGTGACTGAATTGTCCAATAATCAAAGGGTAAAATAAATCCAGAAAAATAGTAGAGTTGCGCATGTAATTGAAAAAGTAAATTTTCAATATAAAGTAATCGAATAGGCAGTACGTAATGAGATAGATAACCATGTGCTTTAAGATACGTTAAAATAACTCGGTTCATTTCGTTAAGATACGTTTTTTCGATTCGTTGTTGTTTTGCTAAACGAAAGGCGAAAGCAGCATTCGCAGAATAATTATGCATGGAACAGAAAAAGTCATAAAACATATAGGCTTCGTTGATTGTATATGGACGGTCGATTCTTTTCATATATGTATAGATAAATTAATTTCTTCAAATAAAGGTCGATCAAGTTGCGCATCATGCGGACTAATCGTTGGCAGAGGTTCTAAAACCATACGACGAAAAGAAATTTTCATCCAAAGCTTAATTTGAAGAATTTCTGTATGGTCAAAGGTAATTCTGGGGATTTCTTGTAATATCTCGATTAATCCTAGGTATTGATTGGCCAGTTCTTTTTCTAAATCTGTTTTTTCTTCAAAGATAAACCAGAAAAAATTAAAAAAGAAAAAGCGAATTTGTTTTTCTTCGCCGATAAGTTTTCCTCGTTTGATACATAAATTAAACTCATTGAGTAAGTCATTTAATTCAACAATTTTTCGATAATAGGTAGCAGAGCTGATGGCATAATTCTGTTGAAAATACCCGCCATTTATTTTATTTTTATGAAAGAGTTGCTGAACCATATGAAACTTAATAGATTTATTCAAGAACAACATGATCATTGCTTTCATGGAAAAGGTTGGCGCTTTATTTAGATAAAGGGTATCACCTAGTACAGTCATGGTGAGGCTTTCTTGGAGTTGCTCTTCTTTCAAAAATTGCTCTAAAAAAGAAAGATATTCATTCAATGTTGGTAAACTAATATTGAAAAAATCTACTAATTCATTTCGTGTCGCTTGGCCTTTATTATTATATAGGAACAATAGAATATCATTCATATAATCATACGGTTTTTCTAAAAAATCTCGTTTTAACATCGTTGCTCACCTCTCTTTTAAGAATACTGTATCTATGATAAAATGGCAATAAACAACTGATAAAAAGATTGTTTTTTGAAGTGTTTTTTATTATCATTGAGAAAAAGAAATAAAAAGAAAAAACAAAGTATTTAAATGACAACAAAATAATTAAAATGAAGGAGCGATAGAACATGAACAGCGTAGTGAACTTTAGAGATATTGGAGGATTTCCAACGCAACAAGGTACAGTTGTCAAGACAGGGCATTTTTTTCGGAGTGGTGAACTCGTCAATGTTGCACAAGCGGATCAACAGAAACTGGTAGAGGACTATCAAATTAAACGAATCTATGATTTTAGAAGTGCAGCAGAAACGCAAGAACGACCAGATGATTCAATTCAAGGAACCAACTATTTACATATAGATATTTTGGCCGATATTCAGGCACAGACCGCTTCATTAGAAGGAATGCTTAAAACGGTTGGTTCACCCGATGCAGCAATGGACATGGCTTATAAAGAGATGGTTCTTTCCAATTCGGGCCGCAAAGGTTACCAAACATTTTTTGAAAACTTTTTAAGTTATCCACAGGAAGCTATTTTATTTCATTGTTTCGCAGGAAAAGATCGAACAGGAATCGGTGCAGCCTTGATATTAAGTGCTTTAGGTGTGGAACATTCATATATTTTAGAAGATTATTTAAAGACGAATGAGCAAAGAAAAGCCGCTAACGAGCAGATTATTGCACAATATCAAGCAAATGGAACCTCTTCAGCAGAAATTCAACAATTAGAAACGCTGCTTTATGTGAAAAAAGAGTACTTAGCGACCGCTTTACAGGCGATTGAAAAAGAATTTGGTTCGGTAGAGGGCTATTTAAAAGAGGGACTCGGCTTACCTTTATCCGCCAAAAAAGACATGCTAAGTCTGTACACAAAATCATAGATCCTAAAAAAAGGACTATCCTTTCTAAAAAAGAAGTTTTATAATAGAAAAGAATCTGTTTGTAAGGAGGGATAGGGAATGAAAGAAGGACAAGAACAATTCTTAACGTTCATACTAGATCGAACAAAAGAAGATAAAAAAGAAAAAATGCAAGCGCTACTTGCAGAAATGTTTGAACGCCAACAAACAGGCAAACTAGATAAAATGTACTTGATGACAAAAGCACCAAAACTTTTGGCTTATTTAAAACCAGAAGCCATTGATGAAGTTAAACAAGTCGTTTCGGAATTTTCTAAAAATATGAAATAAACAATCTTAGCTTGAACTTACGACATTTTAAAAATGTGTCGTAACATTCAAGCTTTTGTTTGTTATTCTCTTGTATTTTATGCTAAAGTTATTCAGGCACAAAAAAAAGCAGGTGATTTTATGAAACATATAAAAAATACATGGGAACTATTTATTTTAGATTGGAAAAGAATTTTTAAAAACCCAGTAGCAACATTTTTGATTGTTGCCTTAATGATTATTCCATCATTATATGCATGGTTTAACATTAAAGCACTATGGGATCCGTATTCAAATACAGGAGAGTTACCAATAGCGGTCTATAGTGATGACCAAACAGCAACTTTTCAAGATAAATCGGTCAATATTGGTGATGAAGTCTTGAAAAACTTGAAGAAAAACAAGCAATTAGGTTGGCGTTTTGTTGATTCGAAAAAGGAATTAGACAAAGGGGTCCAATCAGGAAAATATTTTGCCGGGATTTATTTACCTAAAGATTTTTCCAAAGATTTGCTAAGTTTTACTTCTGGTGATATCAATAAACCTAAAATTGAATACTCAATCAATGAAAAAATTAATGCAATTGCGCCGAAAATTACGTCAAAAGGCGCTTCTTCCATTCAGTCACAAATTTCGGAAGAATTCATCAAAACAGCAAGTAGTACGTTAATCAAAACATTCAATGATATTGGCTATGATATTGATAAAAACATGGTCAGCATTCAAAAAGTTAAGAGCATGATTTTAGATACAGATGCCAACATTGGAACCATTGATACGTATGCAAAACAAGTCACAGACTTACATGGTAAGATGCCTGAGCTAAAAGAAAAATTAGCGAAAGCCAACGATGCGATGAAATATTTACCTGAAGTGGATGCTTTAGGAGAGAAGATTGTTGAGCTAAATGGCAAAATGCCAAGCATCAAAGAACAAGCTAGTGTTATTTTGACGTTACAAGAAAAAATTCCAGAAATTCAAAACGCTGGCCGACAAATTGCTATGATTGATGAAGACTTTGCCTCTGTGGAACAAACAATGAGCGAAGGAATCCAAGAAGCAAAACAAGGATTAGAAATCATTCAACAAGTTCAAACGGCGTTACCAGATATTCGTAAACTAGGTGATCAAGCCAATGATTTAGGGAATGTCACATTAGATGGCGCCACTCAATTGGAAAAGGCGTTACCTGGAATTACTCAAAGTGTGGGGACGATTTTAAAAGCAATTGGAACAATTAGCGCTGGTGTAAATACAGCACTAGAAGATTTAAAAAATCATCGTTTACCAGTTGAAGAAAGAGAAGCAATTAAGCAACAACTGTCTGAAAGTTTAGGAAAACAACATGAAAATATCCAACAGCTGATTCAACTGTTTACACAAATGCAAGAAGCAACAGGTAGTGAGGCGTTACAAGATACTATCAATAAATTGAAAACGATTGATGGTATTGTAGTTAGGTTAAAAACAGATGTTGATAACATTGATGTGAACGCGGTAACTGATGAACGATTGGAAGAAATTCAAAAAGAAGCACAACAAATTGAGAGCTTCGTAAGTGAAAAAAATATTGACCCTGATGCAATTGAAAATACAGTAAGCACCATTTTAAACAAACTAACTAGTACCATCCAAAACGCTCAAGGTCAACTAAACAAAGCGCAACAAATTGACTTTGAAGGATTATTGAGCTCAACAAGTCAAACGGTCACTAATGCGATTTCTTTATTAGAAAAATATCAAGCCGAAATGCCGGCAATTAAACAAGAAATTCATGATGCGAATACGATGTTGAATGGCAATATGGAAACCATTGTCAATGGCATTAATCGTGGTGCTGATTTGTATAAAAATGATTTACCAGTCATTCAAGACAAAGTCAGCAAAGCGGCAGCCTTTATGCAAAATGACTATCCAGGTATCCGAAAAGATTTAACGAATACCTTGAAAACAGTCAATGAGAAAATGCCAGATGTTGAAGCGGCCTTAGACAAAGCCAACGAGCTGATTATTAATGATTGGCCAAATATCAAAACAGGATTACACAAAGCAGCGAATGCAATCCGTAAAGGTGAAAAAGAAGTTGACTTAGGCGAAATTCTTAAATTACTAAAATTAGATGCCAATAAAGAAAGTGACTTCTTTACACAACCAGTTGAAGTCAAAGAACATGCTGTTTATCCGATTGCTAATAATGGTTCGGCAAGTACGCCATTCTATACAGCTTTGTGTTTATGGGTTGGCGCTGTGTTATTCTCAAGTGTTGCGACAACGGATGTTTATCTCGAAGGAAAAGATAAAAAACGCTTCTCTAAACGGGAACAATTTTCAGCACGGATGTTTACCTTCATTGTCATGGGGATTGGTCAAGCACTGATTGTAACCTTAGGTAATTACTTTGCGTTAGGCGTAGATGTTCGTAATCCAGCGTATAGTGTCTGGTTTGCGGTATTGATTGCCATTACGTTTATGATAATGGTTTATGTGCTCGTTGCTCTCTTTGGCAATGTAGGGAAAGGAATTGCGATAATAATCTTGGTACTATCCATCTCTGGTGGGGGTGGGAACTACCCAATTCAAGTCTCAGGTAAATTCTTCCAAATGATTAATCCGTTCTTGCCGTTTACGCATGCCGTGAACTTGCTAAGGGAATCAGCAGGAGGCATTTACTGGCCAAATGCTTGGTTTGCCATTTGGATTATGGTGGGGATTTCAGTCGTCTTTAGTATTGGCGGCGCAATTCTTTATCCACATCTGGAACACAGATCGAAAAAATTTGCGGCTTTAGCACAAAAGAGCCATTTATTCCATTAAAAAACAAAAAGCTGAAAACGTCTCTAGCGTTTTCGGCTTTTTGTTTTTCTTTATTTTCAAGGCAACCCTAACAAAGAAGTTTTGGGGGCTCTTGCTTTTGACTTTTTGGCAATGCTAAATAATAAAATCTCCCTCAGAAAGTGAGGTTTTTTGTGTACAAATGTATAAAAAGGTTTTATAGTATTTTTTTAAGAAATAAAAAGTGGGTAGGGGTTGTAAAATGATTCAAGCATTGCTTCAACGATATGAGAAAAAAATTGAACGTCGTAAATTGGAAAAACGAACAGCATTCGGTGCTTTTGCCGGGCGGATTGGGCTTGTTTCTAATTTATTTTTATTCGTTAGTAAATTTATGATTGGCTTGCTTTCAGGTAGTGTTTCAATCATGGCAGATGCCATTAATAGCTTGTCCGATACTATTTCTTCAGTTTTAACATTAGTCGGTTTTTATATTGCTGGTAAGCCAGCGGATAAAGAACATCCCTATGGCCATGAACGTTTTGAATATATTAGTGGAATGCTTGTATCATTAGTGATTACGTTTATTGGGTTTGAGTTTCTAACGACCTCCGTTGATCGCATCCTGCATCCAGAATCAATCAAGGTGACACCCATTTTATTTGCTGTTTTAGCTTTATCAATTGGGATTAAAATTTGGCAAGGGCTGTTTTACAAAAAAGTATCAGCAAAAATTGATTCTCAAGCATTAGTTGCTTCTGCTAAGGATAGCTTTAATGATGTTTATACTACATTAGCTGTTTTGGTTTCTGCATTTATTGAAGGCGTCACTGGTTTGCGAATTGATGGATATATTGGTTTTTTAATTGCTGCATATATTATTTATAGTGGCTTGCAGTTAATTCGCGAATTTATTAATGAGTTGATGGGCATGCGTCCGAGCCAAACAGAAATTGATGAAATGAAGAATGTCTTATCAAAAATGGAAACAATTGTAGGGTATCACGATTTACTGATTCATAATTATGGTCCTAGCCAAACGTTTGCGTCTGTTCACATTGAAATTGATGATCGCTGGGATTTAAATAAAGCCCATCAGACAATCGATGCGATTGAAGAGAAGTTTAAAGAAGAATTGGATGTTAATCTTGTTTGTCATATTGATCCAGTGAATTTGTATGACCCAACACAACAATTTGTTCATCAAACAATCAAAAAGATTATTCGTTCTTTTGATGCGTCTTTAAAAGTTCATGATATCCGTTTAGTTACCCATGGCGAAGAGCCGAAGATTTTGTTCGACTTGGTTTTGCCTACAGAATCAAAATTATCTGAATTTGAACTGGGTGTGGAAATTCAGCGGCAAGTTTATGAAAAAATTGGTCGTTATAAAGTGGAAATTACCTTCGATCATACGTACTTGTTACAATAAAAGGGAATAATTAACTAAGTTTTTAAGCGAGAGCCAAAAGGTCAAATAGACTTTTAGCTCTCGCTTTTTTGTTTAGAGAATGCAAATCCTTTTGTTATCTGGATTCTCTTGATAAGATAAAGGAAGCGGGGGACTTTAAATGAGTGTCTGATTAAAAAAAGATGGTGATTTTTTTATCTTTTTCAGTAACAAAAATCAATTGACTTTTCATTGTGAGAAGCGTAGCATATGGATTTGTTTGATAAAAAATAATGAAAAAAGTGAGCGGGTCACTCTAGAGAAAAGGAGTAGAAAAAAATGGCGGATTTAAAACGACTGTTCATTGGGAAACCATTGAAATCAGCCGAAAATGATGAACATAAATTAAGCAGATTTGCAGCGCTTGCGTTGTTATCTTCTGATGCACTTTCATCCATTGCGTATGGTACAGAACAAATAGTGGTGGTTCTGGTTACTTTGTCGGCGGCTGCGATTTGGTATTCATTGCCAATTGCTGCATTTGTTATTATTTTACTTATTTCTTTAACATTGTCGTACCGACAAATTATTCATGCGTATCCGCATGGCGGCGGCGCATACGTTGTTAGTAGTGAAAACCTCGGCAGAAATGCCGGTTTATTGGCTGGTGGTTCGTTGTTAGTCGATTATATGCTAACAGTAGCCGTTTCAGTTTCAGCGGGCGCAGAGGCGATTATATCGGCGATTCCGGCGTTATATGGTCATCAAGTAGCAATTTCTATTGGGATTGTGATATTGATTACCTTAATGAACTTGAGAGGCCTGCGAGAATCTGCTTCGTTCTTAATGTTGCCAGTGTATAGTTTTATCGCAATTATTACCTTACTGATTGTTGTTGGGCTATTTAAAATTGTGACTGGCGCACAGCCATTGAATGCGACAGCTTTACCAGGAGCCGTGGTTCCAGGAATTTCTATTGCCTTAGTTTTACGGGCGTTTTCATCTGGTTCTTCTTCCTTAACAGGGGTTGAAGCAATCAGTAATGCAGTGCCATTCTTTAAGAAACCACGAGCAAAAAATGCTGCTGGGACGTTAGCGTTAATGGCAACGATTTTAGGGTTCTTCTTCGTGGGGATTACGTTTATTAACTATTGGTATGGGATTGTGCCAAAAGAAGAAGTGACAGTTCTTTCACAAATTGGGAAAGCGGTCTTTGGTCAAAATATTTTATATTATTTATTACAGTTTGCGACAGCCTTAATTTTAGCGGTTGCCGCTAACACAGGATTCTCAGCCTTTCCAGTTTTGGCTTATAACTTAGCCAAAGATAAGTTTATGCCGCATATGTATATGGATCGTGGCGACCGTTTAGGCTATTCAAATGGTATTTTAACTTTAGCTGCTGGTTCCATTGTTTTATTATTGATTTTCCAAGGTTCCACAGAACGTTTAATCCCATTGTATTCAATTGGTGTGTTTATTCCGTTTGCTTTGTCTCAATCGGGGATGGTTGTAAAATGGCGAAAAGAAACTAAAAATTGGTTGCCAAAATCAATTGCTAACATTGTCGGCGCCTTTATCTCTTTCGCGATTATCGCCATTTTGTTTATTTATCGATTAGGGGACATCTGGCCGTTCTTTATTATTATGCCGGTGTTGATTTATGCATTTTATCGAGTCAATACTCACTATAAGAATGTGGCGGAACAGCTACGTTTAGAAGATGGGGCACAGTTGCATGAGTTTGATGGGAATACAGTTATTGTTCTAGTAGGGAACGTAACCAAGGCAAATGTCGGCGCCTTGAACTATGCGCGTTCCATTGGTGATTATGTTGTTGCTATGCATGTCTCAATGGATGAAAACGTTGAGAAGGAAAAAGAAATTCAGGAAGAGTTTAAAAAACACTTCCCGGATGTTCGTCTATCAATTGTCCATTCTTCGTATCGTTCACTGCAAAACCCTATCTTACGTTATGTTGATTTGGTTAGTAAAAATGCCACGAAGCATAACTACAGTACAACGGTTTTAGTACCACAATTTGTACCGAATAAACGTTGGCAAAATATTTTGCATAACCAAACAAGTTTACGCTTGCGGATTCGTTTAGCGTGGCGGGAAAATATTATTGTGGCTACCTATAGTTATCACTTGAAAAAATAAATAAAAAAGTCTGCCATCTTTTGAACTGACCCAATAAACTGAGACAAAATAAAAAAGCACCTCTTGTTGAATTCACGTTAAAATGAATTTAACTAGGAGGTGCTTTTTCAATGGGAAATCGAGTGTCTTATCCGATTCACATCAAAGAAATGGCTATACAGATGAAAAAAGAGAATATTCCTGTAAAAATGATTATGGAAGAATTAGGCATTAAAAACAAAACACAAATTGAAACATGGTGGCGTTGGTACCGTAATGGCGAGAATCATCGTCTGGTTCAACCCGTTGGAAAACAATATGCTTATGGAAAAGGTCCAGAAATTCGATCAAATGAACAACAGCTTAGAAATGAAAATAACTATTTAAAAATGCATATTGAGGTGCTAAAAAAGTACAAAGAATTGGAAAGGACGTGGAGCCAGAAATATTTGTAGAATTAGTTAAAAAAATGAAAGGAAAAATAACCATTACTGCATTGTGTCAACTTTTCGGCGTTTCGCGAGCTACTTATTATCGTTGGACTCATCGAAAAGACTTGGGAAAGTTAACACCTCTTGAAGAAGCCGTTCGTCGACTTTGCTTCCAGCATAAGTTTCGATATGGCTATCGAAAGATTACTGCGTTGATTAATCAGGAATACAAAGTAAACAAAAACACCGTACAAAAGATTATGCAGAAATATCATTGGAATTGTCGCGTGAAAATGAAGAAACGCAGTAAAGTGGGACAACCTTACACGGTTGTCGAGAACAAGCTAAATAGACAATTTTCTTCAGACGCTCCTTTAAAGAAATTGGTAACAGATATTACTTATCTGCCTTTTGGTCAAAAGCAATTGTATTTGTCTTCAATTATGGATTTATACAATGGTGAAATTATCGCCTATACCATCGGTGATAAGCAAGATACGGCTTTTGTTCTGGATACACTTGATCAATTGCCCCAAACAACGGATTGTCTATTGCATAGTGATCAGGGCTCTGTTTATACTTCTTTTGACTACCAGAATCAAATAAAAACAAAAGGCATTACCATGAGTATGTCCCGCAAAGGGACACCTTCAGATAATGCCTGCATCGAATCGTTTCATGCCTCACTAAAGTCTGAAACGTTCTACTTAGATGGGCTCACAAATGAACCTACATCTATTGTAATAGAAATTGTAAAAAAATACATTACTTATTATAATGAAAGTCGAATTCAACAAAAACTAGACTACCAATCGCCGATAGATTATCGGAAATCAGCAGTCTAGGAAAATGCTTTTTTATTCCTGTCTCACAATCTTAGGTCAGTTCCCTTTTGATGGCAGATTTTTTTATTGACGTAATTGTTTTTGATAAATTCTAGCGCAAGACTGCTCTTCAGTGGTTACCATTGTCAAAAATTCCCAGTCATATCTTTCATAAAAAGTAGTATGGTCTGTAAGCAAATAAAACTTTTTAAATCCAGAATTAGCAAGAAAATCACCAACTGTTGTTAAAAGAATTCCTGCTAAGCCTTGGTGACGAAATGTTGGTTCAACATACAATGCACAAAGGTTTGGCGTAAGGTCTGCACGATGGTGGAAGTCATTATCAATTACGCCCACGCCTGCAACGATGTCCTGCTGTTTATTCAAGCAGACCCACCAATGTGGTACGTGGTTTTCACTAGTTAGCATTTCCTGCATACTTGCTTGATACGCTTCAGCGGGGATTTGCCACTTTTGGCTAAACCATTGAGCAGCTGACGGAATTAAGCGTGGTTGTTGGTTTAAATCGATAATAGTATAGTTAGACATTATTAATCTCCTAGATAAAAGAACAGATCCCATTGAAAAGAAACAATGTTGGATCTGCTCTTTATTTTTTATTAATTGGAATGTTTGCTAGCTGGGTCTAAACGACGTTCAATAATCCCTAGAACCCAATCTGTGATAATCGCCATAAAGGCCGTTGGTAAGGCACCGACTAAAATGATAGAAGCACCATCTGTGGCATTGGTTCCACGAATAATAATATCCCCTAAACCACCAGCACCAACGAAAGCACCAATCGCAGTAATCCCGATTGCGACGACTAACGCATTTCGAATACCTGCCATGATTACTGACACAGATAAAGGTAACTCGACCATATAAAGGAGTTGTACTTTTGTCATACCCATTCCTTTACCAACATCTAAAATATTGCGATCCACTTGAATCATACCAGTGTACGTATTTTTGATAATTGGTAGGAGAGAATAAAGGAAGACCGTTACAACCACCGTGTTGACGCCTAAGCCCATTCCCAACATTAAAATCGAAAGCATTGCCAAAGCTGGTACTGTTTGGATAATGTTCGCTAAACGGATAATCCAGTTGGCTAAGCTACGTTTACGTGAAATCATAATCCCGATAGGAATCCCGACAATTGCAGCAAAGATTACGCCATAAATCGAAATTAAAAAGTGACGTAAAAATTGTTGAAAGACGTAGCCGCCATTTTGTTGGAAATAGTAGATAAATTGTTGGAATAAATTCATATTATTCATCTGTTACTCCCCCTCAAAATAGTTATTTTCTTTTAAGAAACGTTCGGCTACGACCGCAGGTTCAATTAAATCATTATCTGCTTGATAGTTCAATTCTTGCATTTTTTTGGTAGAAATTTTACCATCTAAGCGATTTAAGACATCTTTAATTTCCGGCGTTTCTTTTAATAATTTGTCACTAACCACAGGAGCGGCATCATAAGGCGGGAAGAAGCGCTTGTCATCTTTTAACATGACTAAATCGTAACTACCAATCCGGCCATCTGTTGAGTAACCTAAGATGACGTCCATTTTTCCAGCGTTGACTGCATCGTACACCAAGCCAATTTGCATTGGTAAAATAGATTTAAATTGGAAGTTGTATTCCTTTTTAAAGCCTTCATAACCGTCGCCTTCACGTGTGATCCACGCAGTATCGACACCAGCAACTAATTTGTCTGCGACTTTCCCTAAATCACTGACTGTTTTTAAATTGTATTTCTCAGCCGTTTCTTTTGTAACTAAGAATACATAAGTATTTTCAAACCCATATGAAGGGAACCAAGTTTGTTGATAACGTTTTTCAAATTCTGATTGAACTAGATTGAACGCTTTTTTAGGGTCTTTTTCCGCTGGTAAACCAAGCGTAGTAGTCACGTCAGTACCAGTATAACGAGCTGCAGAAATTGAGGCATCTCCGTTTAACATTGCTTGGTGATTGATGGTAGTAGTGGCTAAGTTGTTAATCACATTTGTTTTTTTATCTGTGTAATGCTCAACCATATCCGCTACAATGCTCCCTAAAATCTGCGCTTCTGAAGTAATCCCACCTGTAATGGCGACAGTGTTATCATCAGAAGTTGAAGCGAGACCAGGTAAAGAACAACCTGCCAATAAAAGTAAACTGCTTAAGAAGAGTAAGCTTAACTTGAGTTTCTTTTTCATCATTATTCGCCCTCCCTTAAAGCTTTTGGCGTTAAACGATTTTCTAATAATCCAAGAAGAACATCTGCTAAAAGCGCTAAAATAGTTATCGGAATAGTCCCGCCAAAGATTAATTCTGGCTGATAGTTATTTAATCCACTGAAAATCATATCACCAAGACCACCTGCACCAATATAAGAAGCCAGTGTAGCCCAAGCTATGACATAGACAGCAGCTAAACGAATGCCGGCCATAATTGTTGGCATGGCAATGGGTAATTCAACACTAAAAATAGACTGTAAATTGGTCATGCCCATGCCTTTAGCAACATCTCGGTAATTTTCATCGACATTTTTCATTCCGATATACGTGTTTCTTAAAATAGGTAGAAGGGAATAGATGAATAGCGCGATAATAGCGGGTGTTTTGCCGACACCAAAAATTGGAATCATCAAAGCTAATAAAGCCAACGAAGGAACCGTTTGTAAGGCACTTGTTAAACCAATGACAATATTGGCTACTTTGGGCAAACGTGTTAACCAAACGCCAACGGGCACAGCGATAGCGACCCCTAATAAAAGTGCAAAGAATGAAATATAAATATGTTCAATACTTTTTGAAATCATTTCTGATCCATATTCTTGAAAGAAGCTACTCATTGCTTACGCCTCCTCTTTATCAGTTTCGGACTCGCTTTGTTTTGCTTCTACAGCTTCACTAATCGTTGTTTCATCGCCCCAGATAACATCATAAACAATGTCAACAAGGGAAGCACGTGTTAAGATGCCCACCACTCGTTTTTGTTCATCAACGACTGGCACATATTTTAAGCCACGTTTTAAGATTCTTTGTAAAGCATCACGTAAAAGAGCGGTTTTTTGAACAAAGAAGACATCTTTATTCAAGATATCACCGACACTAGAAGCTTTGCCACGTTGCTGATCTAATGTTTCAACATCGATAAAGCCTTTAAGCACATGGGAATTATCAACAACTAATAAGGTATCAACCCGTTTTTCACGCATCAATTTAATCGCTTCTTGTAAAGATTTTTCCGGCGTGATAGTAATAGCTGAATTTAACATGACTTCATCAACAGTGGTGAAATCAGGTTTGGCTTGTAATAGGCGATCTTCTCCGATGAGTTCTTCTACAAATTCATTGGCTGGATGACGTAAAATATTATCTGGTGTGTCAAATTGAATTACTTTGCCTTCGCTCATAATGGCAATTTTATTTGCTAATTTCAACGCTTCATCCATATCATGAGTAACAAAGACGATAGTTTTTCCTAAACGTTCTTGCAAATCTTTCACTAAATCTTGTAATGAATCACGGGTGATAGGATCTAAAGCACCAAAAGGTTCATCCATTAGAATAATATCTTGATTGGCAGCTAAAGCCCGCACAACGCCGATTCTTTGTTGTTGTCCGCCAGAAAGTTCATTGGGATAGCGGTCCAACATTTCTCGTGGTAACTCAACCAAATCAATCATTTTTTCAGCTATCTTATTGCGTTCTTCCACAGGTACTTTTAATAATTTAGGCACTAAAACGATATTTTCACGAATGGTCATGTGAGGCATCAAGCCGATATTTTGAATGACATAGCCAATTTGGCGACGTAGCTCTACAGGATTGATTTTTTGAATATCTTGGCCATCAATTAAAATTTTTCCTTTTGAAGGGTCGGTCATGCGGTTAAGCATCCGCATTGATGTTGTTTTTCCACTACCACTTGTTCCGATGAAGCAGATAAATTCACCTTTATCGAAAGACAAATTAATGTCATCAACGGCGACTTTTCCGCCTTTATAAAATTTTGATACATGCTGAAATTCTATCAACTTACTCACCTCAACTAAATATTTTGAAAATGTATCTTATTACTAGTATGCTATAAAAATGCGATTTCGACAAATGTAATCTATTTTTAATGGGAAAAAGAAGGCGGTAAAATTTTTTTAATTCGTTCTAAAAAAAAGAAAAGATAACTATTGTTTAGTAAAAGTTATCTGAACGAAACAAGATGTTAAAAAGAGTATTCTGAGAAGGAAGAAAAGCCGCTATAACAAAGAAAAGTGTCCTTTGTAGCAAGTTGACGGGAGCTGAGTTTTTCATTAGAATGGAAAGAGAACAAGGGAATAAAATAAAAAAAGGCGCTTCATGATTTAGCGGCAACTAAATCACGAAGCCTTGAATAGTCACCTGTGCAAGTGGACCATCAAGTTGCCCGTTCAATCAATGGAAACCATTGATCACTTTTATTTTACTGAATTTTTGAAAAAATTACCAGTTTTTTTAAGAAGTAAGAAGTGGAAGAACGAAGGATGCTTTTTATGGAATGTGCAATGACGTTCAGAAAAATCTGAAGGTCATTTTTTATTCTCTTGTTCAAACATTCAAACATAGGGGAAGAGAGACGGACGTAATTTTGTCACCGATTATTACGTCCGTCTTCCGTTGTTTTCTAAAGCGTTGGTTACATGTCTTTGTAGAGGTTGGCTTCAATTGCAGTCCGTTTTGGTTCTAAAAAAGGCGGTAAAGCCAACGTTTCCCCTAAATGTTCCAGAGGCTCATCCAATGTAAAACCAGGAGCCAAAGTAGCAAATTCAACCCGATTCCCGCCTGGTTCACGAATGTATAAACTTTTAAAATATCCACGACTTACATACATTTCAATTTCCCAGCCTTGTGCTAAAGCGCGCGTGTGTAGTTCTTGTAATGCTTCATCATCAGCCACAGAAAAAGCAATATGATCCATACTGCCACGCCCCATTCGGCTTGTTTTATCCGACGTTGTTTGATGAACAGAAAAGCTTTCCGTCTCACTTAAAATAATCGTATTGCCAACTGCTTGCCAACCAAGAAATGTTTCAAAAAAGGCCAAGGTTTTTTCAGAATCTGGCACATGAAATTCAGTAGAGGCCAAACCGATAATTTGAACCGCTGCTGGAATGTCGTTAGAAACAACGAGTGTTTCTTTTAATGGATTTTCAGGAACTTCTGTCAGGATAATATGCGTATCATCTGGATCACTGAAATGTAGGCTCTTTTCTTTTTTGTTAAATGGAATTTTGTTTTCTGTTAAACGTTGTTCCCAAAAGGAAAGGCTGTTTTGGGGAATTTTTAAGCCAATCGTGGCTAAATAATTTTTTTCTTCATAGCGGTTGCCTAATAAGGGCACGATAAAAAAAGTTACTAAGCTTCCCGGTGTGCCTTGATAATCGCCATAAAAATAATGAGGCATGCGATTGTTGTCTTGATTGACGGTATTTTTGACAAAACGTAAGCCTAACAATTTTGTATAGAATGATTGGTTTTCTTGACCATGACGCGCTAATAGTGAAACATGATGAAATTGAGCATGCATTTTGAGTTCCTCCTCTAAATAACTATGTATACTTACTTAAAGTAAGTATAGTGCTTCTGACATTTTTTGACAACTATTTAGTTTGATTCAGAAGGCTGACATAGCCAGAAACAAGAAAAAGTGTTAGAATAACCAAGATAAAAACTAGTAGAAAGAGTGACGGAAATGCTAAGTACAGAAGATTTTGATTTTGATTTACCAGAAGAATTAATTGCTCAAACCCCACTAAAAGATCGCGCTAGTTCACGATTATTAGTTGTAAATAAAGAAACAGGGGACATGGAGGATAAACATTTCCATGATATTCTTGATGAATTACAGCCTGGGGATGCATTAGTCATGAATAATACCCGGGTACTGCCGGCCCGTTTATATGGAGAAAAACCTGAAACAGGCGGTCATTTGGAAGTTTTACTTTTAACAAATACAGAAGGCGATACATGGGAAACCTTGATTAAACCCGCGAAACGTGCAAAAGTCGGCACGGAAATTCAATTTGGCGATGGTCGCCTAAAAGCGGTGGTTAAAGAAGAGTTGGAACATGGTGGTCGAATCATTGAATTTAAATATGATGGTATTTTCTTAGAAATTTTAGAATCGTTAGGAGAAATGCCATTGCCGCCATATATCAAAGAACGTCTAGATGACCCAGATCGTTATCAAACGGTTTATGCTGAAGAAAATGGTTCAGCTGCAGCACCAACAGCGGGTTTGCATTTTACAAAAGAACTATTAGAAGAGATCAAAGCAAAAGGTGTTCATCTCGTTTATTTAACTTTACATGTCGGTTTAGGAACATTCCGTCCCGTGAGCGTTGATAATATAGAAGAACATCATATGCATAGCGAATTCTATCGTTTAACTGAAGAAGCGGCTAAGCAATTAAATGAAGTGCGCCAAGCAGGCGGTCGGATTGTTGCGGTTGGAACAACTTCTATTCGTACGTTGGAAACAATTGGCACAAAATTTAATGGTGAAATCCAAGCTGACAGTGGCTGGACCGATATTTTTATCACACCAGGGTATCAATTTAAAGTCGTAGAGGCTTTTTCAACGAACTTCCATTTACCAAAGTCTACGTTGGTGATGCTTGTGAGTGCCTTTGCAGGAAAAGACTTAACATTGGCTGCTTATCAACATGCAATTGAGGAAAAATATCGTTTCTTTAGTTTTGGCGATGCAATGTTTATTAAATAAGCGACACTTTGTGAGCAGAATACTTGGGATTGAAACAAAAATATATTATGATAAACACGTGATTTTTGGAATCACAGTAAAGGTGTGCTTTATTTTTTCTTCCCCTGTAAATAATAAAGTTAGAAACCAAAACGCTACTAGAGCAAAAATGCTTAGTAGACAATCTTAGAATAAAAAGAACGACGCAACCAAGGTTGCGCCGTTCTTTTTTTATGTAAGAAAAGATTAATTATTGAAACAACAATACGAAGAAGTGCTTTCTTCGTATTGCCGGTACTAAGTTGTACCTCGGCAACTCCAAGTACAATCAGAAAAATTGTCTTGTTAAGTACAGCTTATACTGTTTAGGCTTCTTGTTCTACATCGTCATTCAGTGTTTCTTTGAAGGTGAACACATCATCAATGGTTACGCCAAAGACGTTCGCGATGTCATGCGCAAGAAGTAATGAAGGATTGTACTTGTTTCGTTCCAGTTGAATAATTGTTTGTCGAGAGACACCGACTCGATTAGCCAAATCTTGCTGGGTCATACGAGCCATAGCACGATAAACATGAATTGAACTTTCAAACGAAGATTTTTTCTTTTTTCGCATAGCATTCCCTCCTTTAAAAGAAGATAAAATAGAATGTGCACCTTGAATATAACACATATGATTATTTGATACAAATATATTTTATTGCCTAAAAGAAAAAACCGAGCTTAAATTTAAGCTCGGCCTTGTTAACGGGAAGACATCAATTGGTTGAATAAGTGTTTACATTTCGCGATACATGTAAAGCAAAAGGTGAACGTGATGTGGTGAAACTAAAACCTTGTTTTCATACAGTTTCGACGCTTGGATGGTGGATAACTTGCGTTAGGTGATAACAGATAGGGTAAATGCTTTATAGAAACTCCATCCTTCTATAACCTTTCCCTATTTTCCGATACGAGTTATCACTAACAATTACTCTACACGTATTGTTTACAGGTGAATCTTGCAATTCTAACAACTTTGAGTTTACCGATTTTTATCTACTGAGAAAATCTTCAACCAATTGATTTGCATGTCCTCCTTACACTTAAAGAATAGCACCTTTTGGAAGCGTTTGCAAGTTATAACACTTATTAATAAGATTAAATATAATATTTTTCTGGTTATTTTATAACATGTAAAATAAATAATTGTGCGAACTAAATAACATTGTATTTTTTGTTGTTTTTGTGTTGAATATATAGAAATAAACTATTTTTTATCAGACAAAATGAAAAAAATGTCCATTGCTTTTTGGCTGAATTCGTTTCTTTTTTCATAAAATTCCCATAATCAAATAGAAACATTGCTGTAGCAACAACGAAAATACCAGTTTTTTCTGGACATATGAGAGAACGCTAAGCCAAAGATGAAAAAAGTTGCGTGTTCAAAAAAAATCATGTTATATTTAATAGAGACACTATTATATAGGAAGAAAAAATTAGAGGGGGAATAGGATGGAAGCTTACAAGCAAACTGTCGATACTGTCACAAAAGAAGTTTCAGTCAATACTGAAACTGGTTTAACACAACAAGAGGCCCAACAACGGCTGAAAGAAAATGGCCGCAATCAATTTGAAGAGGCTAAGAAGGATTCTGTGTTAAAGAAATTCATTCACAGTTTATCTGATTTTACAACGATTATTTTATTAGTTGCTGCGGCAATTTCGTTTTATACAGCAATCGTAACAGAACATGGCGAATATTTTGAAGGAATCTTAATTATTGCAATTGTGATTATCAATGCTGTTTTAGCCATTGTTCAAGAAGGAAATGCTGAAAAATCTCTGGCGGCTTTACAAGACATGAACAAGCAAAGTAGTGCAGTCTTACGAGATGGCAAGGTAATCGAAGTCGATGCTGAAGAACTAGTAGTAGGAGATGTTCTAGTTCTTGAAGCTGGTTCAATGATTACAGCCGATGCACGACTTATTCAAGCTTCTCAAATGCGCATAGAAGAGTCAGCACTAACAGGTGAAAGTGAACCTGTTGAAAAAGATCCTACATACGTGGGGCATGACGATGATGGCTTAGGAGATCAAATAAATATGATTTTCAAAGGCTGTACCGTTGTGAATGGCCGCGGACGAGCAGTAGTAACTGCAACAGGAATGAATACAGAAATGGGTAAAATTGCTGGGTTACTGAATAACAGCGATCAGCAAAAAACACCATTACAAAAACGCTTGAATCAATTAGGTAAACGTATTAGTTTGTTAGCCTTAGGGGCTGCGGCAATTGTTTTCATTATTGGTGAACTGCAAGGAGAACCGCTTCTTGAAATGTTTATGACAGCCGTTTCCTTAGCGGTGGCAGCTGTACCAGAAACACTAACCGTGATTGTAACGTTAACCTTAGCATATGGTGTTCAAAAAATGGCTAAGAAACATGCGATTATTCGTCGATTGCCAGCAGTAGAAACGCTAGGAACTGCGAATGTTATCTGTTCTGATAAGACAGGAACACTGACACAAAATAAAATGCGCGTCCGCCGAGTATGGCATCGTGGTGATGAAGTAACGGATACGGAAGATGCCATGACCGATGAAGCCATGGAAGTATTGAAAATGGCTGCTTTATGTACAGATGTCATTGTGGAAAAAGAAGGCGATGAACTAACTGTTACAGGGAATCCGACAGAAGCGGCAATTGTTCGTGCTGTCGAAGAAAATTATCATACTAAAGAAGAACTTGAAGAAAAATATCCTCGTATTGGTGAAATTCCCTTTGATTCAGAACGAAAAATGATGACTACGGTCCATCAATGGGGGAAAAAGTACATCTCAATTACTAAAGGAGCCTTTGATGTGTTACTACCACGTTTTGGTTTCGGAGATGTCGATCAAGCGGCTATTGTTAATGATCGTTTCGGAAAACGAGCGTTACGAGTTATTGCTGTCGGTTATGCCGTATATGATGAACCACCCAAGGAAATTACATCAGAGGCTTTAGAAAAAAATCTTCGCTTGTTAGGCTTAATTGGCATGATTGATCCACCACGTCCAGAAAGTAAGGGCGCCATTGCTCGTGCGAAAAAAGCTGGAATTAAAACAGTCATGATTACTGGTGATCACGTGGTAACAGCCAGTGCAATTGCTAAAGAATTAGGAATTTTAAAAGATAAAAGTGAAGCCTTATCTGGTTCAGAACTGAAAAAAATGAGTGATGAAGAATTAGATAAACGTGTTAAAGATTTATCCGTTTATGCACGTGTAACCCCTGAAGATAAAATTCGAATTGTTCAATCATGGCAACGTTCTGGCGCTGTTGTAGCAATGACCGGAGATGGCGTGAATGATGCGCCAGCCTTGAAAGCTAGTGATGTCGGTTGCGCAATGGGGATTACTGGAACAGATGTGGCCCAAGGCGCTTCAGATATGATTTTGACGGACGATAACTTTGCAACTATTGTTGATGCAGTGGCGCAAGGACGTGCCGTGTACCGAAATATTCGTAAAGCCATTAACTTCTTGTTAAGCTGTAATATTTCTGAGATTTTTATTGTTTTAATTGCCATGTTACTTGGTTGGGGTGCGCCATTTACTGCAGTTCAATTGTTGTTTGTTAACGTGGTCGCAGATGGGTTACCTGGTTTTGCATTAGGAAAAGAACCAGCGGAAAAAGGAATTATGGATGAGGCACCAATCCCTAAAAACGAAGGGATTTTTGCACGAGGCTTATGGCAAAAGATTGGGATTAATGCAGCAGTGTTCACAGTCATTACTTTGTTTGGTTTTTACCTAGGTGCCTTTGTACCAGGTGTTTCAGCCTATGTTTCAAACAGCTATGAAGTTGGACAAACAGTGGCATTTTTAATCTTAGCTTATTCCTCTATCTTACATGTCTTTAATGTTCGTAGTGCGAACTCTGTTTTCCGTGTAAAATTATCAAGCAACAAGTCGCTCTTTGAAATGGTCGTTTTAGCATTACTAATTACCACAACCATTGCTTTATTACCATTCACACAAGAACTATTTGGATTAGTGCATATTAGTTTAAATCATTGGATGTTAGCAATTTTCCTATCCTTTGTGCCAATTTTCGTCAATGAAATGATTAAGTTCCATTTCTCTGAAGTCGAAGAGGAAGAAGAAGTAATTTAAATTTAACAGGAATAAAAGGAGCTACCTTTGTTCAGAAAATTATCTTAATAGTTAGCAAGTGGGGCAGCAGTCGTTTCGACTGCTGCCCCACTTATTTTTGATTTTTCTTTTTTCAAAATAGGTGGGTTTCTTATCTAAGATGAACATTCTCTAACAAAAAGACTTGCTAAACGATTTAAAACGTATTATAGTGAGTAGCATCGTTAGTCAAAAAGCGCTTTTTGACTAATGAAAAAGATATATAAAACGTTATATAATAAAGAGTTTTAAAAGTTTTTATGGAGCTGTTGGTTAAACTAAACGAAGTCATTTCTTTTGTAGGAGGAAAGTATTGTGTTACACAAAGCAGAGGGGTTTGATCGTCGGAAATTTACGATGGCAGGGATCTTAGTTGCCATGGGCGTTGTCTATGGAGATATTGGAACGAGCCCTTTATATGTAATGAAAGCCATTGTAGGAGATAATGGTGGCTTGGCACGGGTTTCTGAATCGTTTATTTTAGGTTCGGTCTCGTTAATTTTTTGGACATTGACTATCTTAACCACGATTAAATATGTTGTTATTGCTTTAAATGCTGATAACCATGGAGAAGGTGGGATTTTCTCTCTTTATACATTGGTTCGTAAAAAAAGTAAGTATTTGATTATTCCCGCAATGATTGGCGGCGCCGCTTTACTGGCTGATGGCGTTTTGACCCCAGCTGTGACAGTGACGACAGCGATTGAAGGCTTACGGGGGATTCCGGCATTTTTTGAACGTTTTGGCAATGACCAAACGATTATAGTGGTCATTACGTTGACGATTATTTTAATTCTTTTTTCTGTTCAACGATTTGGAACAGAATTGGTCGGGAAAGCTTTTGGGCCGATTATGTTCTTGTGGTTTACTTTTTTAGGCATCATTGGTTTAATGAATTTTAGCCAAGATTGGACGGTTATTCGTGCATTAAATCCATATTATGCTTTGCAATTACTAGTCAGTCCAGAAAATAAATTAGGTCTATTTATTTTAGGGAATATTTTCTTGGCTACAACTGGTGCTGAAGCTTTATATTCTGATTTAGGGCATGTAGGAAAAATGAATATCCGCATTAGCTGGCCGTATATTAAGATTTGTTTGATTCTTAATTATTTAGGGCAAGCTGCGTGGTTGTTAACGGTCAAAGAAAACCCTGAAATGCAGGCATTAGCTGAAATTAACCCGTTTTTCCAAATGATTCCACGAGGTATTCTTGTATTTGGCGTTGTTTTTGCAACAATCGCCGCAGTGATTGCTTCGCAAGCGTTAATATCAGGTTCGTATACTTTAGTTTCTGAAGCGATTAAATTGAAGTTATTACCAAGACTTAAAATTATTTATCCTGGGAGTAATATCGGTCAAATGTATATTCCAGCGGTGAATTTAATTTTATGGTTAGCTTGTTCAGCAATCGTGCTGGCTTTTAGAACATCGACACACATGGAAGCTGCGTATGGTCTATCGATTACGATTACGATGTTAATGACAACCATTTTATTGTTGTTTTATCTTTTGGATAAAATTCCAGCTTGGTCTGCGTATCTAATTTCCTTGTTCTTTGCTGCCATTGAAGTTGTCTTTTTCTTTTCAAGTGCTGCGAAGTTTTTCCATGGTGGATATGTTGCTGTGGGAATGGCAGTCTTCTTGTTATGCATCATGATTATTTGGGAACGCGGCAACGAGATTAAGGAAGCGACGGCGGAACAAGTGTCGTTGGAAAAATATGTACCACAACTTAAAGCTTTGAAAGAAGATACATCTGTACCTATGTATCAAACCAACGTGGTCTTTTTAACCTCCGATCGAGTGGACGGCGAAATTAATCGTAATATTATTTATTCGATTTTGGACAAACAACCAAAACGAGCGAATGTTTATTGGTTTGTTAATGTTCAGGTAACAGATGAACCCTTTACTCAAGAGTATTCTGTTGATATGTTAGGGACTGATTTTATTGTGCAAGTTCAGCTATATTTAGGCTTCCATATTTCTCAAGAAGTGAATGTATATTTAAGACAAATTGTTCATGACTTGATGAAAACAGGCCGCTTGCCAAAACAGCCACAACGTTATTCATTAACGCCAGGAAGAGAAGTTGGCGATTTCCAATTTGTATTAATTCAAGAAGAATTATCTAACGTTTCTGAACTGAAAAAATGGGATCGACAAATTATGCAGGCAAAATTAGCTATCAAAAACTTAACTACCTCTCCTGAAAGTTGGTTTGGCTTGGAATACAGTGAAGTCAAATATGAATCCGTTCCTTTAATCATTGGTCCACAACGGAAAACGCACTTAGTTGAACGAAAGAATCGTTCATAAATAGAAGAAATTTAACTAAAAGATTGAGCCTAAGTCCTTGAGATACATGGCTCAATCTTTTTTGTAGAATCAGAGTAAATACTGTAATTCCACAAAGAATTCATTTAAAAGTGTTTGGTCTTTAAAGGAATTCATTCGCTTAAAGATGGCCAGTAAGACTTCTTTTTGTGGTTCAGTTAATTGATCTACTTTTAACAAAGGAAGAAAAGCGATAATCAGAGAATAATCCAATTCTGGATTTTGAGAATGTGTAAATAATTCATGGAGTTCTGACAAAATAAACGGATGATAATAAGATTGGTCAGACTGTTCTTCTGCAGTTGTTGGTTCATAAATAGAAATACTCTCTCGGGAATGAGAGGGGGCTTCTACTGTTAAAGGAAAAGCATAAAAGGACTGCTGTAACTTTTGCGCTTGAATCATAATTTTTAAGGAATCGTGATAGGATAGCTGTTCTTCAGATAAACGTACCATCAACTGAGTAAAAAAAGGTGGTTTTAGCAGTTGTTTATTTTGAAAATTTTCTTTTAATAGCTGGCGCACAAATCGATCAAAATCACCATAAAGTAGCCAATCTACTGTTGTGTCACAGGCTTTAGCGATTTTTTTTAAGTATCGTTTATTGGGTAAATTCAAACCTAATTCCCAGTTACTAATTGTACTTCCACTAGATAAACCAATTTTATTGGCTAAATAACGTAAAGTGTACTTCTTCTTTTTTCGAGCTTCACGCATGCGCGCCCCGACTTGCTTTGTAGTAATTTTCATTGAAACACTCCTTTTGTAATAAATATGAGGATAAGGTGTTCTTAAAATATACATACGCAAAATTCGGCTCTTTTTTTTTCTAAACTAAAAAAAGTAATTATTTCTAACAATTTTCATCTTGTGCTATGCTTAAGATGAAAATACTTAAGAAGAGAAGGGATCATATGTCAGCAAAACATAATCATGAACAACACCAGGAAAAACAGCCAACAGTGTCCCACGATAAAATGAATCACATGAATCATGACATGGCGCATGAACAAATGGCTATGTCACACCAACATGAAGGAATGAAGGGAATGGACCATTCAATGCATATGGGGAATTTTAAACAAAAATTCTGGCTGTCATTGATTTTAGCTATTCCGATTATTGTTCTTTCACCAATGATGGGTTTTCAATTACCTTTTCAATTTACTTTTCCAGGTTCTGATTGGTTGGTCTTAATTTTAGCAACAGTGTTATTTTTTTATGGTGGACAACCATTTTTAAGTGGCGCTAAAATGGAATTACAGCAAAAGAGTCCAGCAATGATGACGTTAATTGCGATGGGGATTTCGGTATCATATTTTTACAGCCTATATGCGTTTTACATGAATCATTTTACGAATCAGGCCCACGTGATGGACTTTTTCTGGGAATTAGCCACTCTGATTGTTATTATGCTTTTAGGCCATTGGATTGAAATGAATGCTATTTCTAATGCTGGTGATGCCTTGAAAAAAATGGCTGAACTGTTACCTGACACAGTCAAGCGAATGACTGAACATGGGGAAGAAGAAATTCCTTTGCAAGATGTTCAAGAAGGCGATCGCTTGATTGTTCGTTCGGGAGATAAAATTCCGACAGATGGTAAAATTTTGAAAGGAAGCACAACAGTCGACGAATCGATGGTTACAGGGGAATCAAAAACAGTAGAAAAAAACATTGGCGACTCCGTGATTGGTGGAGCTGTCAATGGCAACGGAATGATTGAAATTTCAGTAACTGGCACGGGTGAAAATAGTTACCTGTCAAAAGTTATGGAGATGGTTAAACAAGCGCAATCGGAAAAATCAAAACTAGAATCCATTTCAGACCGTGTAGCCAAGTGGTTATTCTATATTGCCTTATTCGTAGGTGTGTTAGCATTTATCGGTTGGTTACTCGTAACGAAAGATCTGTCGCTAGCATTTGAACGAATGGTTACAGTTTTTATTATTGCCTGTCCCCATGCGTTAGGCTTAGCAATTCCTTTAGTGATTGCTAGAAGTACCTCCATTGCTGCTAAAAATGGCTTACTTTTAAAAAATCGGAATGCATTAGAACAAGCCAATAAGGTTGAATATGTGTTGCTGGATAAAACTGGTACTTTAACAGAAGGACAATTTACAGTTACTGGCTTAGAATTAATGAGTAAGCAGTTTACTAGAGAAGAAGCACTTAAATATATTGGGGCATTGGAAAAAAATGCAAACCATCCGTTGGCAATTGGGATCATGAACTATTTAAATAAACAAGCCGTTCAACCTTATGAAGCCCATAATCTGCAAGCTTTATCAGGCGTAGGACTGGTTGCTACTGTTCAAAACCAAGAAGTCAAAATAGTCAATGAAAAAGAAGTTGCACGGTTACAGTTAACCTTCGATGAAACAATTAAAACAAACTATCAAGAGCAAGGAAACACCTTGAGCTATTTAATCATCGCTGGTCAATTAGTCGCACTGCTTGCTTTAGGGGATAAAGTCAAACCAGAAGCTAAAACATTTATTGCAGAGTTACAAGCGCAAGGAATTACGCCAGTCATGTTAACAGGGGATAATCAAACAGCTGCCAGTGCAGTTGCTAATTATTTAGGAATGAAGGAATACTACGCAGAGCTCTTACCAGAAGATAAAGAAAAAATTGTGCAACAGTATCTTACTGAGGGGCATCAGGTCATGATGGTAGGAGACGGTATTAACGATGCACCAAGTTTAGCCCGTGCTTCAATCGGCATTGCGATAGGCGCTGGTACAGATGTAGCGATTGATTCGGCAGATGTTGTACTGACGGATAGTGATCCTAAAGATATTTTAAGGTTCTTAGATTTAGCCAAACAAACACGACGTAAAATGATCCAAAATCTTTGGTGGGGAGCTGGGTACAATATTGTCGCCATTCCTTTAGCGGCTGGGGTTCTTGCACCAATTGGGATTGTTTTAAATCCAGCTGTAGGTGCTGTCTTGATGTCATTAAGTACAATTATTGTAGCAGCAAATGCTATGACACTGCATATTTCAAAAAAATAATTCGATATAATTGTAGAGAGCGGAAAGTAATCAATACTTTTTGTTCTCTATTTTTTTCTTCTTAAAAAAATTTTTGCCTTATTTGACGTATTCTTATAACAAGGGAGTGAAAGGGGACGATATATGGATTTCAAGGAATTATTGTCTTTTGAACATAAAAATATGTTGGAATTGTTGGATTTACTGCAACAAGAGCAGACATTTTCTGTTTTGATGGCTGCAGAAAAACTAAAGGTGAGCGACAAAACCATCCATTGTTACATTCAACGTTTTGAAAAAAAGCAGGAAACGTTTAAGATAGAAGGGCTTTGTAAGATTTATACAACGACCAAAGGAATTGTAAAATATCGTGAATTATGCGTTTGTGGCTTGGCTCGATTTAGACAAAAATTTTGTTATTTTATTCCCGAATTTTATATTTTACGTTGTCTAATTGAAGAGCGAATCAATTATGCGCAATTGACCCAGGTATTGGGATTACAGGAATCAACTCTTCGGAAGAAACTTTCTAATATTCGACGTTGGCTAGTTAATTTTGATATTATTGTACGTCAAAAACATTACGATTTAACTGGCAATGAATGGCAAATTCGACAGTTAATCCTTTGTTTTTATTTGTTTTTTCAAGAAAGCTGTCTGGAAGAAAACAGAGAAATGACTCGGAAAATCATTACCTTTTTTGAGTTGGATTTAAATGTAGCACAACAGAATCATCTTAGTTGGCTAATTTATATTTGGGAGAAACGATATAGAGGCGGGCATGAAATTTCAGTGCCAAATGCTAATTTATTTCAACAAACAAGTGCTTTTTTTTATTTATTTCGTGTGGAAGTGTTGAGCACTTCTTTTATGTCTCTTAAAGAACAAAAAGCGTTATTTGTGATTCTTGAAGCACATTTTGGTGGTTGTTTTGGCAAGAGAGCGCGAAAGTATTTTATTCATGAGCAAATGAAAATAGAAAGTTTATGCTTAAAAACAGCTATTTTTATTATGAAAGAAATTAGGAGAAATTTTACACAACATCATTTTAATTATCAAGAAATTCATTTATGTCGATTTTTAAGTACGCATATGAATAGTTTATTAGACGGACAAGCATGGTTGCCAGCTCATAAACAGGAACAAACACTTGCTGCTCGTTATCAACAAACCTGGCACAGATTACAAAAACTTATTAGGCTTTTAAAACGCCTATATCCAGTCTTTACTTCAGTAAAAGAACGGGAATTGACGAGTTGCTATTTTTATCACATCCTAGATTTATTTGACCCGATTTTATATGAAAAAAATATATTATTTGCCTATTGACGGACTTTCCTCCAGAAAAGGAACAAGCGTTGGGACAATCTATAAAAAGCTATTTCAGTGAAAAAAAGAATATTACAATTATTTATGGAAAACCAACGTATCAACTTCACCAAGCACATCTAGTAATCGTCAATCATTTGTTTCAGATGAACGTAGCGCTTTCTTCTGAGACAGTTGTTTATTTGCCAGAGGAATTATCTCCTGCTTTTTTTGAAAAAGTCGAAGCGAATCTATCGTAAGAAGTCCAATTTTGTCTAAATAGTGTTAAAATGAAGAAGTAAGAGGAATGGATGAGGAGGATATTAAAATGAAACAACTGCAATTTGGTACAAGTGACGAAACAGTTTCTTCGGTTATCTTAGGATGTATGCGCTTAAATGGTGCTGAAAATCCTCAACAGGTAATTGAAACTGCTTATGATCATGGCATTACATTTTTTGATCACGCCGACATTTATGGTGGCGGCGACTGCGAAACCATTTTTGGTAAGGCCTTAAAAGAAAGTACCATTCGTCGTGAAGATATTTTTATACAAACAAAATGTGGGATTCGTCAAGGCTTTTTTGACTTTTCAAAAGCTCATATTTTAGAAGCGGTCGAAGGGAGTTTACAGCGTTTAGGTGTAGATTCAGTCGATGCATTATTATTGCATCGTCCAGATACTTTAGTGGAACCAGAAGAAGTAGCTGAGGCTTTTCATTTATTAGAAAAACAAGGGAAAGTTCGCTATTTTGGTGTAAGTAACCAAACGCCAGGACAAATTGAACTTTTAAAAACAGCTGTTAAACAACCATTATTAGCCAATCAATTACAATTTGGCATCAAGCATACTGGCATGGTGGATCAAGGCTTACAAACAAATATGGAAATATCAGGAAGCATTGATTATGATCATGGTATTTTAGATTATTCACGGTTGAAACAAATGACTATTCAAGCATGGTCACCGTACCAATATGGTTATTTTGAAGGTGTCTTTATTGGAAATGAAAAATTCCCTGAGTTAAATCAAAAATTAAGCGAATTGGCTGAAAAATATCAAACAACGCCAACTGGCTTAGCCAGCAGCTGGATTCTGCGCCACCCTGCTAATATGCAAGTCATCGCAGGAAGTATGAATCTTGGTAGAATTGAAGAAATTGCTAAAGCAGCAGACATTGTGATTAGTCGCGAAGATTGGTACGATATTTATCGTGCAGCGGGAAATGTTTTGCCGTAAAAAAGATTCTCATACTTGTGAAGATCCAGCGTGTATTGCTGATTGATTTTGGTATTTGATATAGTTGTCACTAAGGAACTATGTCAAATACCTTTTTCTTTCATTCTGCAATCGCCGTCTACTGCAAATTCTGTAGTTTTTTGTTAAAATAGAAAGGAAACTAGTTTGCTAAAGATGAGGGGAAAAAAATGACCAAAAAAAAATTATTACTCGTTGATGGAAACAGTGTAGCCTTTCGTGCATTTTTTGCGCTACATAACTCATTAGAACGATTCAAAAATAAGAACGGCTTGCATACAAATGCTATTTATGCATTTAACAATATGTTTGAAAATGTAATGCAAAAAGAAATGCCTACTCATGTTTTAGTCGCTTTTGATGCAGGGAAAACCACATTCAGAACAGAATTTTATTCAGAATATAAAGCCGGACGTTCAAAAACACCGGGGGAATTTAAAGAACAAATGCCGTATATTCGTGAACTTTTAGAAGGTTTAGGCGTAAAATATTATGAACTACCTAACTATGAAGCAGATGATATTATTGGTACATTAGCCAACAAAGTTGATAAAGATGAATTTGATGTTGTCGTGTTATCAGGGGACCGAGATTTGACACAATTAGCGACGGACACTGTCAAAGTAGATATCACTGTTAAAGGAGTTAGCGATATTGAATCATATACGCCTGAGCATATTGCTGAAAAATATGATGGGTTAACGCCTAAGCAAATTATTGATATGAAAGGGTTGGCTGGCGACACGTCGGATAACATTCCAGGTGTAACGAAAATCGGTGAGAAAACCGCGATTAAGCTGTTAAAACAATATGGCTCAGTTGAAGGGGTTTATGAGAATATCGATGAAATGAAAAAAAGCAAAATGAAAGAAAACTTGATTAATGATAAAGAGCAAGCCTTTCTTTCTAAACGTTTAGCGACAATTGAAGTCAATGCACCAGTCGAAGTCAATGTGGAAGACTTGGCATATGAAGGGAAGAACTTAGAAAAATTGGTTCCTTTTTATAAAGAAATGGACTTTAAACAATTTTTAGCTAAGTTGGACATTACAGAAGAACCTGTTGAAATGGAAGATATTTTATTTGAAGTAGTTGAAGATCAGTTAACCAATGAAATGTTTACAGACGATATGGCTCTTTATGTTGAGATGATGGCAGATAACTATCATACGTCACCGATTGTCGGCCTTGCTTGGGGCAATAACAAGAAGATTTATACCACGAATAATTTAGCTGTTTTTGAAAGTCAGCCATTTATCGACTGGTTGATGGATGAGACACGTAAAAAAAATGTCTATGATGCAAAACGTACGTACGTTGCACTAAATCGCTATGTAGGAAAAATGACAGGAATTGCCTTTGATGTTTTATTGGCTGCTTATTTACTTGATACCAATGACAATAACGCTGATATTGAAGGCGTAGCACAACATTACGGATATGATGCGATTCAATCTGATGAAGCGATTTATGGAAAAGGGGCCAAAAAAGGCTTGCCAGAGGACGAAGAAGTTTTCTTTGGTCATTTAGCACGTAAGATTAAAGCAATTCAATTTTTAACAAGCAAATTAGATAGCGAATTAACAGAAAAGAATCAAGCTGATTTATTCTATAAAATGGAATTACCACTTTCTCGTATTTTAGGCGATATGGAAATAACTGGTATCCGTGTTGATGCCACGCGCTTAAAAGAAATGCAAGTAGAATTTTCAGAACGTCTGAAAGAAATCGAAGAAAAAATCTATGCAGAAGCTGGCGAAGAATTTAATTTGAATTCACCTAAACAATTAGGCGTTATTTTATTTGAAAAAATGGGCTTACCTGTGATCAAAAAGACGAAAACCGGCTATTCAACAGCGGTAGATGTTTTAGAACAACTAAAAGAACAAGCACCAATTGTGGCAGATATTTTAACTTATCGTCAAATTGCCAAAATTCAATCGACCTATGTTGAAGGACTCTTAAAAGTAATTCAGCCAGATAATAAAATTCATACTCGGTATGTACAAACACTGACACAAACAGGACGATTAAGCTCAGTAGATCCCAATTTACAAAACATTCCTATCCGTTTAGAAGAAGGCCGAAAAATTAGAGAAGCCTTCGTACCAAGAGAGGATAATTGGTTGATTTTCTCTTCTGATTACTCTCAAATTGAGTTACGTGTGCTCGCGCATATTTCTAATGATGAGCATTTAAAAGAAGCGTTTGTGGAAGGACAAGATATCCATGCCAGCACTGCAATGCGAGTTTTCGGTGTTGAAAAAGCAGAAGATGTCACACCTAACATGCGTCGTCAAGCTAAAGCAGTGAATTTTGGAATTGTCTATGGTATCAGTGATTATGGCTTGTCCCAAAACTTAGGCATTACTAGGAAGCAAGCACAACAATATATTGACACCTATTTTGAAAAATATCCAGGCGTGAAGCAGTATATGGAAGAGATAGTCCGCGATGCCAAAGACAAAGGCTATGTGGAAACATTGTATCATCGCCGTCGTTATTTAAGTGATATTAATTCAAGAAACTTTAATCTACGTTCGTTCGCTGAACGTACAGCGATTAATACACCGATTCAGGGAAGTGCCGCAGATATTTTAAAAATTGCGATGATTGAAATGGCGCGTCGTTTAAAAGAAGAAAAATTACAAGCGACAATGTTATTACAAGTGCACGATGAATTAGTTTTTGAAGTACCAGAATCAGAATTAGAACAATTAAATCAACTCGTCAAAGAAGTGATGGAGCACGCAGTTTCCTTACATGTGCCACTTATCACCGATAGCAGTTGGGGAAAAACATGGTATGAAGCAAAATAATAGCTTACCCATTAAGAACGATGAATAAAATAAGGATAAGTAGGATCTGGACGTTGATATCTAAGCGTTCAGACCTCTTTATATAAAGGAGCAAAAATAATGCCAGAATTACCAGAAGTAGAAACAGTGCGAAAAGGACTTGAAAAACTTGTTGTAGGAAAAACCATTCAAGAAGTCATTGTTTTTTGGCCAAGAATTATTGAATCACCAGAAGTTGATGTATTTCAAGGTCAATTAGCTGGTCAAACGATTGAAGGGATTGAGCGAAGAGGAAAATTTCTGATTTTTAAATTGTCTGATAATGATATGATTTCTCACTTACGGATGGAAGGAAAATATGAGTTTCATCAGGCTGATGATGAAATTGCCAAACATACCCATGTAATGTTTACTTTTACAGATGGCACGCAATTACGTTATTTAGATGTACGGAAATTTGGCCGTATGACATTGGTTCCTAAGAATCAAGGTCATCAATATAAAGGTATTTTAGCTTTGGGCCCAGAGCCAACACCAGACGTTTTCCAATTAGCTACTTTTCAACAAGGCTTGAAAAAGCATCATAAAGCAATTAAGCCATTGCTGTTAGATCAAAAGCTAGTGACGGGTTTGGGGAATATTTATGTAGATGAAGCACTTTGGCAAGCGCAAATCCATCCAGAACAACCAGCAGATTCCTTAAAACCTGCGGAAGTTGCTACGTTGTATCAAGCAATCATTGACGTCTTGGCACGCGCTGTTGAAGCAGGTGGAACCACCATCCGCACCTATCTAAACGCGTTAGGAGAAGCAGGGACTTTTCAAGTAGCGTTGAATGTCTATGGGCAAACAGGCTTACCTTGCAATCGTTGTGGTACGCCAATTGTTAAAACAAAAGTGGCGCAACGTGGTACGCATTATTGTCCACAATGCCAACAATTGAAAGGTCGTCGATTGAAATGACAAAAGTTTTAGGCATTACAGGAGGGATTGCGACAGGTAAAAGTACGGTTGTTGCTCTTTTTAAAAAAGCAGGTTATCCAATTGTTGACGGCGACATTATCGCCCGCGAAATTGTTGCAAAAGGGCAACCAGCCTTAGCCGCAATCGTTGAAACTTTCGGACCAGAAATAGTATTAACAACTGGTGAATTGGATCGGAAAAAATTAGGACAATTAATTTTCGCTAGTCCTCAAAAAAGAGAGCTGTTAAATGAAACGCTGAAACCTTTTTTAAGAAAAGAAATTTTACGTCAAATTGAAGAAGCTAAAAAGAAAGCCTCCCTGGTTATTGTTGATATTCCTCTGCTTTATGAAGCTCATTATGAGGCGATTATGGATCAAGTTGCTGTGGTATATGTACCAGAAAAGATTCAAAAAGAGCGTCTGATGGCCCGAAACCAATTAACAGAAGAAGAAGCGCAACAACGAATTGCTAGCCAATGGCCGATTGAAATGAAAAAAGAACGAGCAGATATCGTGTTTGATAACCAAGGAACTAGAGAAGAAACGGAACAGCAAGTGAAGAAGTGGCTAGAGGAACAAACTGGAAAGAAGTGAATATTTTTTAAATGGCGTAAAATGTTTTGAAAATTTCAGAAAAACAGTGAAAGTCTTTGTTTTTATTAAAGAATGGCAAAGATTCAACTAAGAACCAGTTCTAAAGACCTAGTAATAGCGCAATTTCATGTTATAATATAGGCAACAAAAATTATACAGAATAGAAGAGGTGAACGTTATGCGTTGTCCAAGATGTCATCATAATAATTCCCGTGTTATTGATAGCCGTCAAGCAGATGATGGACGTGCAATTCGCCGTCGTCGTGAATGTGAAAATTGCAGTTATCGGTTCACTACATTTGAAAGAATTGAAGCGGCGCCATTACTTGTAATCAAGAAAAATGGGGATCGTGAAGAATTTAATCGTGATAAAATTTTGCGTGGGCTCATTCGCTCTGCGGAAAAAAGACCCGTTGCTATGGAACAAATGGTTCAGATTGTCGATAATGTTGAAAATCGAGTGCGTAGTTTAGGGGAAAATGAAGTCTCTACAACGCTTATCGGTGAATATGTGATGGAAGATTTAGTCAATCTAGATGAAATTGCCTACATCCGCTTTGCGAGTGTTTATCGACAATTCAAAGATATGAGCGTGTTTTTGAAAGAGTTACAGGACATTGTCGACAAAGCAAAATCTTCTTCTCCTGACTCAGAAAATTAAAAAGGAGGTCTTTCTTTGAAAGGAAATCGGCAAAGAATCCAACCAAAAAATATTTTTCAAGCGGTTATTGATTCACCGCTTTCTGATCAAGAGAAAGAGGTTTTAACCTTTTTATATCAACCAATTGTCGGCGCCAATGCGTTTAGTTTATATTGGCTTTTGTTATCTGAAACAACAGACTCAGAGGAGGATGGCTCGCTGTTTCATGCAGATTTAATTAGTTTGCTGGACTTGAGTTGCCAACAATTAGAAGAAGCTTGCTACAAATTAGAGGGCATTGGGTTGCTAGAAACGTATAAAAAAACAGATCGGGAATTAGGAGATTGTTATTTATATTATTTAAAAGCACCTGAAACAGCCGCTCGTTTTTTTAAAGATGAAGTGTTAGCTTTAGTGTTATTTAATCGGGTTGGACAACGGAAATTTGATCAATTAGTGCAAAAGTTCCAACCGCATCCTACTAAAACAGAGGGCTATCAAAATGTTTCCGCTAGCTTTCAAGAGGTTTATGCCTTTAAAGAAGAACAAATTGTTTCCGAAGCGAACCGATTGACAACGATTCAAGAAACTTTTTCTCAACAAGAAAAAGCGAAGAAAATTTCTGTATCAACGGATTCTTTTGATTGGCACTATTTTGTGGAAGGTTTGCACCGCTTAGGTTTACAATTGCCTGAAGATGAGGCTAGTTTTCAAGAAGAAGTCTATGTTTTTCATCAATTATATGGCATCAATGAGTTAGATATGGTAGACTTTGCTTCGAAATCATTTGACTATTATACAAGTCGAATTTTGCCTAAGGAATTAGTGCGAACGATTCATCAAGCGTTTGATCCTGATAAAAAACCACAACCAACAAACGTAGTGACAAACAAGCAAGCACAATTGACGGTGGAAGAGCAACAAACGTATCGATATAACGCATTAAAAATGAATGGTTTTTCTGAACTGGATATCCAAATGATTATGGATAGTGAAAAGAATCCGCCTATTCAATATTTAGAAGCTTTAAAAAATAGTCGAGGCGGCTATACGACACCACAAGAACGTTCATTAGTGAAATATTTGGTTGCTAAATCAGGCTTACCGACTAGTGTGATTAATATTTTGATTAACTATGTTTACAATATTCAACAACAACCGACTTTAAAAGCGGAGTATGTGAATCGAATCGCGAATGAATGGGGACAAAGTGGCATTCATTCACCAGAAAAAGCAATTGAACATGTCAGAGAATTGGCAAAACAAAGCCAAACCAAACAAAAACAGCGACAACAAAATTATTCAGGGAAACGCCAAACTGTTCGACAAGAGCGATTGCCAGAATGGGCAGATCAGCCAAACGATGAAACAAAACTTTCCCCAGAAGAACAAGCCGAGTTAGATCGACAAATTCAAGAATTTTTAAACCAAGGAGGTGACCAATGATGGAAGACGTAGGAAAAGAAATGTCAAAAATTATCCAGAAGCGTGACATCAATGAACGATATGAAGAGCTGGTTAACGAAGTATTGAAAGATCAAGATGTTCAAGCCTTTATACAAGCAAACCGAGAGCGTTTAACCGATGAAGATATTCGTAAAAGTTATGCTAAGCTGTATGAATTTGTTCAAGAAAAAAAGAAATTTCAATTAAACGATCCGGCAATGATTGCTCCAGGCTATGAGCCAAGATTAATGTTGAATTTTCATTACATTGATGTAACGTATGTCCCAACGGCTGATTTAATCGCCCGTCAGAAGGAAGAAGAAATTCGTAATCGAGTAAGGGCAATGGACATGCCAAAAGATGTCCGAGAAGCAAATTTACGAGATTTCGATCCATCTTCTCAAGGTCGAGCCAAAGCGTTAGCAGAAGCAATGCAATTTTTAAGAGAATATCCTGCGACACCAAAAGAATTTCATAAAGGGCTCTATTTACAAGGCCCCTTCGGTGTAGGAAAATCTTTCTTATTAGGTGCGATGGCTAATGCTTTAGCAGAACGTGGATTTACTACGACAATTGTTCATTTTCCAACATTTACAGTAGAAATGAAGCAAGCCATTGGTCGCGATCAAGTTGGTGAAAAGCTCGATGCAGTAAAAAAATCCCCTATATTAATGATTGATGACATTGGTGCGGAATCCATGACTAGTTGGATTCGTGACGACGTTTTAAGCGTAATCTTGCAATACCGAATGCAAGAACAATTAGTTACTTTTTTCTCTTCCAATCTAGATTTAAAAGCTTTAGAAGAGCATTTAACCGTGACGCAACGAGGAGAACAAGAGCCGCTAAAAGCCAGACGAATTATGGAACGTGTGCGTTATCTGTCAAAAGAGATTACGATGACAGGAAATGATCGACGAAACGGTTAAAGCAATCCTTTTATTTTTATGGATTGCTTTTTTTCTTGCGCTTGAAGAGGTAGCGTAAGTTTCGCAAAAACAAGTACTTTTGTGTACACTGACAATAAAGAAGTGAGGAAAAGAGGCGTAACAATGAAGAGAAAACTTTGGATTTTTATTGGGGTATTCGTGGTGCTTCTGGGAGGATATTTTCTTTTGTTTAGAGAAAAATCCTATAAAGTAGAGGTGGAAAAAGTGAATCCAAAAATTCAACGCTTAATGTCGACAGACAAACAACATTTTTTAACAAAACATGAATTTCACACAAAAGAAACCGCTGAACGCAAAGATTTGTTGAAATTTTTTATTGAAACCCGGCTCAAAACAGACGGCGGCTTTTTAACCAATTATTTACCAGATGCTGAACGCAAAGATGTCGCCACAGGACATGAGTTGCTAAGTGAGTCTTCGGGTCTATATTTGCGTAATTTAGCTTTTGATACGCAGGGACGTTTTGATAATTTTTACAAGCAGACGAAAGACACCTTTTACGACGGCGTCCAATTTAGTTACCGAATTGACGAGCAAGGCAATAAGTACAATGTCAATGCCTCGATTGATGATTTACGGATCATTCGTTCATTAATTGAAGCAGGGGGGCATTTTAAAACAGATCAGTACGATCAAGAAATTAAAAAATTAGGCAAGAGTTTTATGAAAACCTCTATGAAAGATAATATTCTAATTGATTTTTATGATAGTAAATCAAAACAACAGTCTTCAGAAACTTCTTTGTTTTATATTGACTTAATTACGCTGGGTTATTTATACAAAGAATTTGGGATTTCAGCAGACTACTTGCAGTATCATTACCAATTAATAGACGATGGCTATATTTCTGATGATTTACCTCTTTATCAAACGAAGTTTAATCATCAAACAAATAAATACGAAAACAACGGAACACTTAATATTATTGAATCTTTATTAACGATTGTTCATTTAAGTGAAGTGGGTATGGCGAAACAGACTAGTATTGATTTTGTACGAAAACAAGTTCAGCAAGGAACGCTTTTTAACTCGTATGATTTAAATGGATCGCCCGTGGATAAAAATCAATCTGCAGCTAGTTATGCGATAGCGGCTTTAATTGGTGTTGCCGAAAATGACAAAGAGTTGTATCGTGCGGCAATTACAGTACTTAATAATTTTCAAATTATGGATTCAAGCAGTCCGATTTATGGAGGATTTGGTGATAAAGTTACGAAACAAGTCTATTCCTATAATAACTTAATGGCTCTTTTGGCCTATGATTTCTAGATGAGGTGAAAGCATGGAAAAGATCAAAAAATACATGAACTCGGCTTTTGAATGGTTGAGTCGTTATATTTCTCCAAGTCTTTTGGCCGTTTTAGGGATTGGGTTAGTGACAAGCATTTTGTTATTTGTTTATCCGATTAATGGCTTGGGAGATAATGGCGAGTATTTTCGTGTGTTAAATTCAAATAGTCTTTATCGTGTCAATGGTGATAGCTACGACAATGTGGCCTATTTTGTTAAGGACTTTTCAATTATGCGTTATTTTAATGAAACAACGACGCACTTTGTTTCCACTCAACAATTTTTCATCACCGTTGCCATTTGGCTTAATAAACTTTTTTATAGTCAGACACTTTTCGATATTCGTTTCTTAGGTTTCGTTTATCTTAGTTGTTTTTTAGTGTCAATTTATATTCTGGTACGAGGCTTAACCGAAGGCGTATCTTTGAAAAAAAGTTATCTTATCTCCTTGTTGGTTATTTTCATCTTGGGGGATACCTCCTATACGATTTATTTTAATTCCTTTTATACAGAAGCGACGAGTTTTTTACTTTCTGTGAGTGTCTTAGCATTTTCAGTCTATTTTTATCGGGTGACGAAACCACGAACTTGGCTCAGAAGAATAGTTTTGGTTATCTTGGCACAAGCAGTAGTACTTTTAATAGGGACAACACGCCAAGAATATTTGCTGATTATTGGCGTAATTATTGCTGGATTAGGATTTTTTGTCTACTTGTCACAACGTTACCAAAGATTGTCAATGATGGCCTTTTTAATTGCGTTGATTGGTTTTACAACGTTAGCAGCTTTTATCGTTCCTAACGATATCTATGAACGTGATGTCTACCACAGCATGACGCGCGGTGTAATGAAGGATAGTAAGGTTCCGGATAAACGGATGTCAGAGGGCGGAATCAACCCGCAATATGGGTTGCAAAAGGGACGTTCCTACTTTGAAGAATACAGTCCTGTATCACCAACTTCTGAACAAATGAAAAAAGATTTTTTTGATAAAACGAGTTTTGGATGGGTGTTATTGAATTATTTAAATTATCCATCTGAATTATGGCAAGGACTGAATTCAGCGGTCCCAAATGTTTACTTAGTAAAGCCTAATAATGTGGGGAATTTTGAGAAAACGACGGGGCGTGCACCGCTGGAACAATCTAAATTTTTTATGGTGTATAACCGTATTAAAGCCAGTTTTTTCCCTAAAAACTTTGCTTTCTATCTATTATTAGGCGTGATTCTGTTTGGTTTATATGGCGTTGGTTTATACAGAGGAATCAAGAGAAACGAACCCAGATTAGTTTTTCGCTTCTTTTTAATGACAGGAATTTATCTAAATTTATTAGTTGTTTTCATTTCAACAATTATTATTGATGGGGATAGTGACTTAGTACGTCATTTGTTTTTAGTCTCAGTATTTTTAGATTTTCTCTTGTTACAAATTGTTTCTGATGTTATTGGTAAACGAATGTGGCAAGATACAACACCACAAGTCATTGGGGAGGTAGAGGGAATTGAAAAATAAACAATATCTTATTGGCTGGGTGTGTTTCTTACTCTTTTTCGTTTTTTGTGGCTTTGCCAAACCGGCGCTGGCTGCACCAAGTAAACATGTCTTACTTGTCTATGACAGCTTGAATATTGCTGGGAAAAAAGAAAATGATGTGGATGCTTTACAACGAGTGTTGACGAGTTTTGGGGTAGAAGTTCAGAGTGTGGCGGTGTCAGACTATGTGCCTGGCGAATTGCTAAATGATGGCTATGACAGTTTGATTTCTATGGTGAATTGGCCTGAACAAGCCGGCGTTATTGCCTCTGATTTTCTAGCAGATCGAGTTCATTTTAAAGGCAAACAATTACACATTGGTCGAAACATGCGTGACGATGAAAAACAATATTTTAGCGGTACGTGGAAAGAATTAAGTCATCGTCAATATCGGTTAGAAGATGAAAAAAACCGCTTTTCTCAAGTATTGCCTTTTCAAGATCAATCAGTTGTGCTGGAAAATACGCAAGGTCAGACGGTTGGCCGATTAAAAACACAAGAATTAGCACCAGAAGAATATCCATTTGGTGTAATTGAGAATGGGCATGCTTTTCTCCCAATGTTTGAACGCAAAGGCGCTGTTTTTTTAGAAAGCTTAGACGTAATTAGTCAATGGCTGGAAAGTGAAAAAATGTCACGGCCGTTTTTGACGATTTCTGATTTTAACCCGTTAAGAGATATGTCTGTGGCAACCTATTTGCAAGAAGAATTAGTTAAAACCACGTATCCTTATATTTTATCCAGTACGAGCGTTTCACAAAACAATACGATTTTACCTTATAAACTATTTACGAATGCGTTACGTGCGTTTGCTTCGACGGGGGTCATTTTCTTAGAAACACCGGTCGTTAACAATGTTGATTTAAATGACCAACGTGCCTTGAAACAATTGATGGAGCAGCAGATTAGTTTATTGGTCGACAGACATGTCTATCCAGTAGGCATTTCTGCTCCAGGATACTGGAATCAAGACCTTCAATACCAAGAGGATGGTCTAGCAATTAGTGATACAGTGATTCTAAGAGAAAATCCGCCGATTGAACGCGTTTTTTATCGGAACCAAACGGGAGAATCAATCACTTATAAGAATGCTTTGTTTGATTTACCGTATGATTATTTATCGGGGATTGAATGGACGGATAAAGATAATCCGAATGACTATCGATTTCCAATGCCGACCACCATTAGTTTTTCATTTCCAAATTCTAAAAAAGAAGTGGATCATCTAATTCAAGAAGTCAAGGAAGCACCAATAGTGTTTAGTGTTTCAGAAGCGGATCAACATTTCACTGTTCAAACACAAACGCAGAAAATCGAATTTCGGAATAATCGGTTCTTCTTAAACAATCAAATTGTCAATGGTTTGGCTGATACAGGGGCCTCAACAGTTGAAAAACAACGATTTACAGGCTTATTTTCATTCTTTTTCAGTATTACAAACAATATTTTGATTGGCGTTGTCACGCTGACTTTAATCATCCTGATTATTTTGTTTATGATTGGACGAAAGAATTATCGGTCGAAATATATTAATAAGGAGGAAGACAAATGACCATTGCTGACATTGTAATGTTAACAGCAACTATCATTATTTGGAGTCTACTAATTGTAAATATTCTCTTAGTTATTTTTGGCTATGTTTATTATTTAAAAACAGATCCTGTCGCACCACCACCTGTAGAGGACGAAGACGCGCCGTTTGTTTCAATTATGGTGCCGGCCCATAATGAAGGAATTGTCATTGTGCGGACAGTTGAAGCGTTATTGAATTTTAATTATCCGCAAGATCGCTATGAAATTATTGTGATTAATGACAACTCAAGTGATAATAGTGCTGAGCTTTTAGCTAACGTCCAAAAAAAGGCGGTTAATCGAAATTTGCAGATTATTAATACAGACAATATAACAGGTGGGAAAGGTAAGTCTAATGCCTTAAACATTGGTTTCAAGCAAGCCAAGGGGGACGTGATTGCCATTTATGATGCGGACAATACACCTGAACCGAATGCACTCCGTTATTTAGTTGGAGAGTTAATCGCTAGTGAGGAATACGGCGCGGTTATTGGTAAATTTAGAACGAGAAATCGCAATGCAAGCTTGTTGACACGCTTTATTAATATCGAGACACTGGCCTTTCAATGGATGGCACAAGCCGGTCGTTTTCAATTATTTAAGTTATGCACGATTCCTGGCACAAATTTCATTGTTCGTCGTAGTATTATTGAAGCCATTGGCGGCTGGGATGACAAAGCGTTAGCCGAAGATACAGAAATCAGTTTCCGCATCTATATGATGGGCTATAAAATTAAGTTTCAACCAAAAGCAGTGACGTGGGAGCAAGAGCCACAAACTTTGTCAGTTTGGTTCCGACAACGGACGCGATGGGTCAAAGGCAATATTTATGTCATTGTTAAAAATGCTAAATTATTGTTTAATCCTAAAGCGAGTCGGATCCGTTTTGATATTTTATATTTCTTGTCCATTTATTTTCTCTTAATGACATCGCTCGTTTTGTCAGACATCATGTTAGTTTTATCAATGTCTGGTTACTTAACAACGACCCTGCAAGGATTTAGCAATTCCTTGTGGTTGTTAGCGATTTTGTTATTTATTTTCAGTACTTTTGTCAGTATTACAACCGAAAAAGGCGAAATGACTTTAGAGAATATCTTAATTATTGCCTTGATGTATATTACATACAGTCAGATGTGGCTAGTAGTCGCCGCTTATGGCATGGTGATGTATATTAAAGAAAATGTTTTTCATAAACAAACACAAACAAAATGGTACAAAACTGAACGATTTAAATAAGGAGGAAACGTGCAATGAAACAAAAAACAGTCACTTTAATAGGGTTGTTCTTTCTGGCAATTCTGATTGGTGTCGCAAGTCCGACCGTATACGCCGAAAACAAAGAACAAGACAACCATACCTTTACACAATCTTTTCAAAATAAAACAATCTCTTTAACAGGTACTTCTGTCCGTAGCACCATGTATTTTACAAAAATTGATTATTGGGACGTAAAAAAAGCATCATTCAATATGACTTACCAAATCACACAATTAAAAAATAATCAGACCTCAGATTTAACTGTGGCAGTTAATGGTGTGAAGTTTTATTCTTGGCGTCCTGAAAATACGACTGGTATTCAACAAAAGACGATTGAAATCCCTTTGGAACTGATTAAAGAGACAAATACATTGACTGTTGAGGGCCAAATTATTAATCAGGCAGGAAACGACATGTATAATTTAATTGAAACTCCGGCAAATTGGTTAACGATGTATGAAGGATCTAACGTAAACTTCCAATACGATTTACAATTACCAGAGAATACAATTCATTCTTTTTATAATCATTTTGTGGGAGCAGACACGATTGCAAATAAACACAGTGTTATTTTGACACCAGAAAATGCATCGGAAAAAGAATTAGCTGCAGCGACCCATGCGTTAGCTGGTGCTGCTCGTTTGATTACTACCTCAGAAGAATTGTTGCCAATGGCTTCTTTGAACAAAGAACAGTCAGCACCCTATCAGTTGATTATTGCCAGCTATGATAAATTACCAGATCAGTATAAAAGTCAAATTGATAGCAAACGTGTGTAGGACCAGGCTGTCTTAAAATTTTTCAATCAACCAGATAAGCATGTTTTAGTAGCTACTTCTAAAGATGAGGACTTACTTGTTCGTGCGGGACGTTATTTAGCCAATTATGAATTAATGACCCAAACAGATAAAGAAGAGACAACAGTTGATGAGAATACCGATACGTTTAGTTCAACTTTAGAATTTGATGGAAATTATCCATTAACCTCAACGGGGGACAAACTAGAAGGGGCCTATCACCAAGAACAAACGTACTTTGTCAATTTACCAGTGGATCGAAACAATGCCAATGGAAGTCGCGTGCATTTACATTTTAAATACGCTGAAAACTTAGATTTTGATTCTTCTTTAGTGACGGTCTATGCCAATGATAAACCAATTGGCAGCAAGAAATTAACCGCTGCTCGTGCGAACGGTGATGAATTAAATCTCGAATTTCCAAAGAACTTAGAAATTGCTGATAGTTTTGTTTTAAAAGTTGCTTTTGATTTGAATGTTAAATCACCAGAAGTTTTGCGAAATGGTCAGACTCCATGGGCCTTTATTGAAAATAATTCGAATGCGTTTATTCAAACAGAAGAACTGAATGACATATTATTTAACAACTATCCGAACATTTTTATCAGAAGCCGTTCTTTTGCTGATTTAGCGATTTTATTACCAGAAAAAATGGACGACAACTATTTTAAAGTGTTGACCAATTTATTTAACTTAATTGGTAATTATGCCGAAAGTAATGTCGGTGAGATTACGTATTATAAAAAAGCGCCTAAAAATGCGGCATTAGAAAATCATAACTTGATTATTTTTGGTACGCCTAAGGATAATCCGATGATTCGTAAGTTAAACGATCAGTTATATTTCCATTATGATAAGGACTTCACACGTTTTGTTTCAAACGAGAAACTAAGCATTGAAAAAGATTATGGCAAACAAATCGGTACGGCGCAGCTAATGTTTTCTCCATATAATGCGAAAGCCGCGGCGTTAATCTTAACGGGAGCTAAATCACAAGGTGTCTTTTTAGCCTCTACACAAGTGAATACAGAGAAGAATACTTCTATGTACAAAGGAGATGCCATTGTGGTCGATCCGAACTATCGTCGCTATGATTATCGTTTCAAAAAACGTGTAAGCAACGTTAGCAACGAATCATTAGGTAAACGAATTGTCAATAATCATAAATTAATGATTTATCTATTTGTCTTCTTAATTGGTATGACCATTATTGGATTAAGTGCGTTCTTCATCGTGAAGAAGAATTTGAAAGGTGGGGAATAGAGTGAATCAAAAACGAGTGACCTTACTTTTGGATTTAACTTTGTTGGTAGGAATTGTTTTGGTTGTCGGCACAACCATCTTTATGGCCTTAGGAACGAATGATTTCTTTGTGGACTTAAGTTGTCTATTAATTTCAGTTATCTTAATTATTGTTACCTATTTTGTAGGAATTACAGCGGGGTTAACATTTTCGCTTATATTTATTTTTCTACAATTGACTTATGTTGTATATCAGTATGTCTATCATGATTTGTTTAGCTATGGCTCATTATTTTGGCTAATCATGCCGCCACTCTACTGTTTAACAATCTATGCAGTGACTTATCAAATTCGTACGATTGAAGAAGAAAATATTCGCTTACGTAAAGAAACTTCACGGTTAAATGCGTTAGATGCAGTAACTAATTTAAGAACAGCAAAAATGTACGAGGAAGGATTCGATTTATTTTCTGATATTTCTACACGTTATGAAGCGCCGTTATATTTAGTCGTAATCCGAGTGGCCTATTGGGAAAGTATTCGTAACTTATTAAGTCCTGAACAAAAGAATGAATTGCTACAAATCGTGACAGCGGCGATTAAAGAGACAACGGATGATCGCTTCTTACCATACTTTATCGACGGCACACCGCCGACTTGGGCGTTATTAATTTTCCGCGATGGGGATGACGGATACACTACTAGAAAAGAATTCAAACAACAAGCTCAAGAGAAATTTGCCCATTCTGAAACCTTAAGAAATATTACTTTGACATTACAAGTTTCCTATACCAAATATGATCCTGCCGAATTTAACAACGCTTCAGAATTTTTAGGGGATGGAATTAATTCTCTTCAATATGATGTTTAAAAAGGAGGCAAACAAATGACTGAAAAAATTGCTGTTTTTACAGGGAAATTAGCAGAGGCTGGTGTGTTAAATGAGACGCAGCCATTGTCAATGCGATTACATTTAGAAAATATCCAAGCAGAAAGTGATCCAGAATCCATTGTTCCCTTATTTTCTCATGGGGTAATTTTAAACATATTTGTTGAACAGTTAGAGGAAAGTATCCCACTGTCTCACTTGAAAAAAGGAACCAAAGTCCGTTTCACAGTCGTGGGCTTGCCACCGATGACTATGTCGATTCCACCGCATGTTGGTGGGCAAGCGATTGAATTGATAGAAGAAATCTAAAAAGCTTCTGCATTAGCTATGATTATTAGCTAATGCAGAAGCTTTTTATTCAAAGGTCATTCTTTCAATTCGATCGAACGCTTCCTTTAATAAATCTAAATTTTGTGTTGCGGCTAAACGAATGTACTCATCGCCCGTTTTTTCACCAAATGCTTTTCCAGGAATCACTAATACCTGTGTCTCTTTTAAAAGCTTTTCCACAAAAGGAACGGAAGTTAGTCCGGTTTTTTGAATGTTAATGAAGGCGTAAATACTTCCTTTGACTGGATGAAGCGAAAGGAAAGGGATCTTTGCTACTCGTTGGGCCACATACTCTAAACGTGTTTGGAACACTTCAACGATTGGGTCTACAAATTCGTCAAAATGTTGTAACGCATAGATTCCTGCTTGCTGTGACAACGTAGGCGCAGAATACGTAACGCCTTCATTAATTAATTTGGCTACTTCGTTAATATAGTCTGGGGCAATCATATAACCAATACGCCAACCAGTCATTGCAAAGGCTTTTGAAAAGCTACCAAAAGTGATAGTATTTTCTGGAGCAAACGTAGCCATGGGAGTAAACGTTTCTTGGAAACAAAAGGCTTCATAAACTTCATCTGAAAGAATGTATAAGTTGTGTTCAATCGCTACCTGTGCAATTTCTCTGAAAGTTTCTTCAGAGAAAACAGCGCCTGTCGGGTTATTAGGTGAATTAAGAATAATCGCTTTGGTTTTAGGCGTGATTTTTTCTTTCAAAAGAGCTACATCAATTTGGAAACCATCTTTTTCATAGGTTGGTAAAAAGACCGGAACGCCATCTGCTAAAAGAACTTGGTCTTTATAAGGAGAGAAGTAAGGTTCATGAATAATCACTTCATCTCCAGGATTTAGAATCACTTGTAAGGCAAGGTACATCCCGTGCAGAGCGCCAACTGTGGCCCGGACTTGATTCGGTTGAAAAGATAATTGATAATGTGACTGATAAAACTGAATGACCGCCTCAATGAATGCCTCGCTACCATCAGAAGCGGTATATTTTGTATGCCCATTTTTGGCATCGTTAGCTGCTTGTTCGATAATCCGCTCATCGGTAATTAAGTCAGGATCACCAATCGATAAATCGATTAAATTTGGGGTCTTTTTCGCCAATGTTGCAATATCCATGAGTAAATTTTCAGTAGGTTGTTGGTAACGTGTTGCGATATTCTTGCGATCCATACCAGGTGCTCCTTTTTATAAAACTTTTCTTAGAAAATCTTGTGTTCTTGGGTTTTGTGGCGCATCAAAAATTTCTTCAGGTGTGCCTTCTTCTTGAATAATTCCTGCATCCATAAAAATGACACGGTCCGCGACTTCTTTTGCGAAGCCCATTTCGTGGGTAACCACTACCATTGTCATCCCTTCAATAGCTAAATTTTTCATAACGGATAGCACTTCACCCACCATTTCAGGGTCTAAGGCAGAAGTTGGTTCATCGAACAGCATCACGTCAGGGCGCATGGCTAAAGCACGAGCAATCGCTACCCGTTGTTGTTGCCCACCAGAAAGTTGAGCGGGATAATTTTCTTTTTTATCTGATAAACCAACTTGTTCCAGTAAAGAAAGAGCATGTTCTGTGGCTTCGGCAGCGGCTTCTTTTTTTACTTTAACAGGACTAATCGTTAAGTTCTCCAAGACATTTTTATGCGGGAAAAGATTGAAATTTTGGAATACCATGCCCATTTTTTGACGAAGTTGATCAATGTTGGTATTTTTATCTAATAAATTTTTTCCTTCAAATTCAACGCTGCCACCAGTTGGTGTTTCTAATAAGTTTAAGCAACGTAAAAAAGTACTTTTACCACTGCCAGAAGGGCCAATAATTACGACAACTTCACCAGCTTCAATTTCTAAGTCAATTCCTTTAAGTACTTCATTTTTTCCGAATGTTTTCTGTAAGTTTTTAATGTTAATCACTAGTACTCATTCTCCTTTCAGCAACACCTAATAGACGTGAGATAGTAAAGGTTAGGACGAAATAAATCAACGATACAATTAAGTAAGGTAAGAAGGGTTTAAAACTTGCTCCTTGAACGTTGCCAGCTTGGAAAATTAGTTCCGAAACACCAATGACTGAAACAACGGAAGATTCTTTAATTACTGTAACAAATTCATTGCCTAACGCTGGTAAAATATTTTTAATAGCTTGTGGGAAAATGATGTATCGCATTGCTTGGTTTTGATTCATTCCCAAAGAACGAGCAGCTTCCAATTGTCCTTTATTAACCGCCTGAATACCAGCACGAATAATTTCTGCTACATATGCACCACTGTTTAGAGAAAGGGCAATACAACCAGCTGCTACTTTTGATAAGTCTAAACCAAGAACGCCTGTCCCGAAATAGACAATAAAAATTTGAACAAGCAAAGGAGTGCCACGAACATATTCAATATAAGCAATGGCAATGCCACGTAAAATTTTGGAATTGGCTAACTTCATTAAGGCAAGTAATGCCCCTAAAATGGCACCAAACAAAACACCAATGAAAGCTAGGAAAATGGTATAGCCTGCACCGTTAAGGTAGAACTTTCCATACTTTTGTAAAAAGCTTTGATCTTTTTGGAACATTAATTGATTGGCTTCTTTTTTATAACCGTCCATTAATTTTTGATCATTAATTTGTTTAATAGAGGCATTTACTTTCTCCGTCAAAACGGGCGCATCTTTAGGAAAAGCAACGGCAGTATCTTTTGAGACTTTTTCAAAGGTAACATCAGCAAAAGCTAAATCCTCATTTTGAGAAACATAGGCTTCGCCAACCGGTTCTTCCATAACGACTGCATCTAATTTATTATTTTTTAGATTCATAATTAAATCTGGAATTTTTTGAAGAGAAGTAGGGACAGCACCGGTTAATTCGGTTTTAATTAATTCTTCTTGTGTCGTTTGCTTTTGGGCACCTGCACGAACGCCTTCGAAATCTTTAGTGGAATGAAATTTATCTTTGTCTTCTTTCCGAACAATGACTCTTTGTTGAACGTTCATATATGGTTGAGAAAAAGCTACTTCTTTTAATCGTTCAGGCGTTGGCGACATGCCAGAGATGACCATGTCAATCTTGCCAGTTTTTAAGGCCCCTAACAGAGCATCGAAGCCTAGTTCTTCGATTTTTAATTTAACGCCTAAATCGTCGGCAATTTTTTGAGCAATAGAAATATCAAAACCGACAATTTTATCTTCACCATCTACTTTTGCATGAAATTCATAAGGGGCATAGTCTGCGGATAGGCCGACAACTAGTTCTCCCTTTTGGATGATTTTGTCATAGACTGGATCGTTTTCGGCTGCAAAAGTTTCTTTAATAGGTAATAATGAGAGCAACAAGAATAAAATTGGTAAAATCGTCTGTAGCCATTTTTTACATTTGGTCATTTGCGTAAACTCCTTTTTGTATTATTTTTATAAATATTCAAAAAAAGCGAATAAATGTATAAAAATTTATTGTGTTATGATGTGGTTTATCATATCATAGAATATGTAAAAGGAAAAGTAGTAGAGTTGAAAAAATACAACTTTTTCAAAAAATTTTTCAAAAGTCAAAAATGAAGGGGATTTTCAAGATGGAACAATCATTAATTGTGAGAGGGACACCACAAGAGTATCTTTGTGAAATTGGTTCGTGGGAATTATTAGAAGGACAACTATTATGCAGAAATATTCATCGTGTATTCATTTTACACGGGACTGAGTCATGGCAAGCGGCAAAACCGTATTTTCCGACGTTTCAAAAAGTAACAGCTGTTTTTGAAAACTATGGAGGTGTTTGTACAGATCAACGTGTGCAAGAGTTAGAAGCACAAGTGCTGGACAATCATTTAGAGGCCATCGTCGCTGTTGGTGGAGGAAAAGTGGCCGACTTGGGCAAAGCCTTAGCACACAAAATGGCATTACCGGTAATTATTTTACCCACTTTAGCAGCTACTTGTGCGCCGTGCACGCCATTGAGTGTAATGTATCGAGAAGATGGAGCAATGGAACGGTATGACGTTTTTCCGCAAGCAAACGCTTTGGTGTTGGTAGAACCAAGAGTGTTATTGCATTCGCCTCGGTCCTTAATGGTGGCAGGTATTGGGGATACATTAGCTAAATGGTACGAAGCAGATGCGATTATTTCGCAGTTAGATGTCCAAGTGTTACCTATTCAAGTTTCTCATTTTGCCGCGGAAAAATGTCGCGATATTTTGTTAAATGAAAGTATCAATGCTTTAAAAGCGATGGAAGAGCAGCAATTAAATCAATCGTTTATTGATGTCATCGAAACGAATTTAATTATTGGTGGAATGGTGGGTGGCTTTGGCGATGATTATGGTCGGACAGCGGGTGCCCATTCCATTCATGATGCACTAACTTTGCTGCCAGCTAGCCATCAACAATTGCATGGAAACAAAGTGGCGTATGGTGTGTTTGTTCAATTAGCCATTGAAGAGAAATGGCAAGAAATCGATGAATTAATTCCTTTCTATCACCAACTAGGTTTGCCTATTTCTTTAAAAGAAATGGAGATGGACTTAACTGAAGCCGAGTATCAAGAAGTAGCAGAACGTGCTTGTATAGAAGGCGAAACGATTCATTATATGAAACAAAAAATTACCCCTGAAATTGTGAAAACAGCGATGCAAGATTTAGAAAAATATACAGCGACAAAATAAGTGCCAAACAGCAACTAGCTCATTTGAATTATTTGAACTAGTTGATGTTTTTTAAGGATCCTTTTTTGAAAAAAGAAACCTTGAGAAATCCTTGCAAATTCAATAAAAAAAAAGTATGATGATGGGAGGACAAATTATAGTAGAAAGTAGGGAAATGAATGACGGAACCAGCCATTCGTTATCGTTTAATCAAAAAAGATAAACACACAGGTGCGCGTTTAGGTGAATTAATTACTCCTCACGGCACATTTCCAACACCAATGTTTATGCCGGTAGGTACACTTGCGACAGTTAAAACAATGTCACCAGAAGAATTAAAAGAAATGGGTGCCGGTGTTATTTTAAGTAATACTTACCATTTATGGTTACGCCCAGGTGAAGATTTAGTCGAAGAAGCAGGCGGTTTACACAAATTTATGAACTGGGATCAACCTATTTTAACTGATTCAGGTGGCTTCCAAGTCTTCTCATTAAGTGATATGCGGAAAATCGAAGAAGAAGGTGTGCATTTTAGAAATCATTTAAATGGTTCAAAAATGTTCCTTTCTCCAGAAAAAGCGATCAATATTCAAAATAAATTAGGATCAGATATTATGATGAGCTTTGATGAATGTCCACCATTTGATGAAAGCTATGAGTATGTCAAACGTTCGATTGAACGGACTTCTCGTTGGGCTGAGCGTGGCTTAAAAGCCCATGCGAATCCTGATAGACAGGGATTATTCGGTATTGTTCAAGGTGCGGGATTTGAAGATTTACGTCGTCAAAGTGCTAAAGATTTAGTGAGTATGGATTTTCCTGGCTATTCGATTGGTGGCTTATCTGTTGGTGAGTCTAAGGAAGAAATGAACCGAGTCTTAGACTTTACGACACCGTTAATTCCTGAAAATAAACCACGTTACTTAATGGGTGTGGGTGCCCCTGATTCATTAATTGATGGAGTGATTCGTGGGATTGACATGTTTGATTGTGTGCTACCAACACGTATTGCGCGCAATGGTACTTGTATGACTTCACAAGGTCGCTTGGTTGTTAAAAATGCCCAATATGCAAGAGATTTTCGTCCGCTTGATGAAAAATGTGATTGTTATGTTTGTCGTAATTATACGCGGGCCTATATTCGTCATTTGATTAAATGTGATGAAACATTCGGAATCCGTTTAACATCGTATCATAATTTATACTTCTTGTTAGACTTAATGAAAAATGTCCGTCAAGCAATTATGGACGACAATTTATTAGAATTCCGACAAGCGTTTTTTGAAGAATATGGCTTTAATAAAGCGAATGCAAAAAGTTTCTAAAAATTAGAGGAAAAAACTAGTTCTTCAAGCATTTTTTTGATACAGTTAGTAGTGTGAATAATGCAGAGTGAGGTGAAACAAATGGGTGGCGGATTTACAATGATTTTTACATTAGTCCTTTTAGGAGGAATGATGTTTTTCATGACGCGTTCTCAAAAGAAACAACAACAAGAACGTCAAAAACAACTAAACGCAATGAAAACTGGCGATAGTGTTGTCACAATTGGTGGTTTACATGGTGTTTTAAGTGAAATCAACGAAAAAACAGTTTTAATCGATTGCGAAGGTATTGTCTTAGAATTTGACCGTGCAGCAATTCGAACTGTAACACCTGGAACTGCTGTTACAAATGATTCAGCAGTAACTAGTGTACCAGTCACAGAAGTTGAAGAGACAGTCACAGAAGAAGTAACTGAAGTTCCTGAAACATCAGATCCTTCAAAAGAAAAGAAAGACTAAACGGTTCAACTAATTCATTTAATGGTTAGAGAGAGCGGAACAGGCTTTTCAAAGGCGAAACTGTGACCAGTAGTCACACGAGAAAGCCAATAAGAAGAGATAATTCCTATTCCGCTCGTGTCGTTTATCTTAAAATGTAGGACTAGGAAGGTAGGTCATTTGGACTTACGTCCTAAGTCCTTTTTAACTATTAAGTTTACAAAAAAGGTTCCTTTTTATAGTGTTGGAAGATAGTTAAAAAGTGAGCAATCTTTCGCTTGGTTGGAAGGAGAAGAGCCCATGACAAAGGAAAAATTAAGTTGGTTACAACAAAAAATGCTCAATAAAAGTATTAAAAAGAAGTGCCAAAATTTTCGTGAACTAGGTTATTCTTCCATCAACGAAGAAGATTTATTGACTTATTTACTCACCTATCGTTGGAAAAAACAAACCCATTTATCTGTCAAAGACTGTCGTAAAGACATTCAGAAGGTTAAGCCAAATGAATTTTTTGACTATCAACAATTATTGGCACAGACATCAAAAAATCCTTTAAGGGACTGGCATGATATTGAAGACTTATTCTAGAAAAAAGAATAGGTCTTTTTTTTTGAGATAAAAAAAATTATAAATAGTTGTGAAAAATATCACAAAAACTATTTACAAGATTCGTTTTATGTTGTATGATGTGAATGTGAAATAGTTAACAAAGTTTTTTTAAAATGAAACTCTTAGGAGGATGAACATGGTTAAAACAGTAAAAAAAGAAAAGACAGAAACGGTTGATGTTTCATCAATGATTGATGAATTAGCAACAAAAGCGAATGTCGCTTTAAAAGCAATGGAAGATTTTACACAAGAACAAGTAGATCACATTGTCCATCAAATGGCGATGGCGGCGTTAGACCAACATATGCCTTTAGCAAAAATGGCTGTCGAAGAAACTGGCCGTGGAATCTATGAAGATAAAGCAATCAAAAATATGTATGCATCTGAATACATTTGGAATAATATTAAACATGATAAAACAGTGGGTGTAATTAACAAAGACGAACAAACCGGTTTAATGGAAATTGCTGAGCCAGTTGGCGTGGTATGTGGGGTCACACCAACAACAAACCCAACGTCAACAACTATTTTTAAATCACTAATTGCCTTAAAAACAAGAAATCCAATTGTTTTTGCTTTCCATCCTAGCGCACAAAAATGTTCGGCAGAAGCGGCACGTATTGTACGGGATGCGGCGATTGCAGCAGGTGCACCAGAAAATTGTATTCAATGGATTGAACAACCATCGATTGATGCAACATCTGCTTTGATGAATCATCCAGGGATTGCCATTGTTTTAGCAACTGGTGGCGCAGGCATGGTAAAATCTGCGTACTCAACAGGTAAACCAGCACTAGGCGTTGGTCCTGGGAACGTACCAGCTTATATTGAAAAAACGGCTAAAGTAAAACGTGCGGTTAATGATTTAATTGTTTCAAAATCATTTGATAATGGAATGATTTGTGCTTCTGAGCAAGCGATCATTGTGGATAAAGAAATTTATGCTTCTGTCAAAGCTGAGTTTGAAGCACACAATGTTTACTTCGTGAAACCGAATGAATTACAAAAACTAGAAGATGCAGTGATGAATGAAGGTAAATACGCAGTAAATCCAGCGATTGTCGGTAACTCTGCAGAAAAAATTGCTGAATTAGCAGGAATTAGCGTACCAAAAGGCACAAAAATTTTAGTCGCTGAATTAGAAGGTGCAGGTCCAGAATATCCATTATCAAGAGAAAAATTATCGCCAGTTTTAGCAATGATGAAATCAAACAATGCAGAGCATGCATTTGAACTATGTGAAGCGATGTTAAACTTAGGTGGTTTAGGACATACAGCAGTAATTCATACAGAAGATGAAGAGTTACAAGTTGCTTTTGGTTTACGTATGAAAGCTTGTCGTATTTTAGTGAATACTCCATCAGCAGAAGGCGGTATCGGTAACATTTATAACGAAATGATTCCATCCTTAACACTTGGTTGTGGTTCATACGGGAAAAACTCTGTTTCTAAAAACGTATCAGCCATTAACTTAATTAATATTAAAACGGTAGCGAAACGGAGAAATAATATGCAATGGTTTAAATTACCTCCAAAAATTTTCTTTGAAAAAAATTCTTTACAATATCTACAAAAAATGGAAAATGTTGAACGTGTCATGTTAGTTTGTGACCCAGGTATGGTTCAATTTGGCTATGCAGATATCGTACGTAAAGAGCTACAAAAACGTAAAAATGATGTGAAAATCGAAGTATTTTCTGATGTTGAACCAAACCCATCAACAAATACTGTTTATGCAGGTACCAAAATGATGGTTGATTTCCAACCAGATACAGTGATTGCCTTGGGTGGCGGTTCTGCAATGGATGCGGCGAAAGGCATGTGGATGTTCTATGAACACCCAGATACAGAGTTCTTTGGTGCAAAACAAAAATTCTTAGATATCCGCAAACGGACATATAAAATTGCCAAACCAGAAAAAACACAATTTGTTTGTATCCCAACTACTTCAGGAACTGGTTCAGAAGTTACACCATTTGCCGTTATTACTGATAGTGAAACACACGTGAAATATCCGTTAGCAGACTATGCGTTAACACCAGATGTAGCGATTGTTGATCCACAGTTCGTAATGTCTGTGCCAGCTTCAGTCACTGCAGATACAGGTATGGATGTTTTAACACATGCTATTGAATCTTATGTTTCCGTGATGGCTTCAGATTACACACGTGGTTTAAGTTTACAAGCAATCAAGTTAGTTTTCGATCATTTAGAAAATTCAGTGAAACGTCCAGATATGGAATCTCGCGAAAAAATGCATAATGCATCAACCATGGCAGGGATGGCATTTGCCAATGCATTCTTAGGTATTTGTCACTCTATTGCTCATAAAATTGGTGGGGAATATGGCATTCCACATGGTCGTACAAATGCGATTTTATTACCACATATTATTCGTTACAATGCGAAAGATCCATCAAAACACGCAATGTTCCCTAAATATGATTACTTCCGCGCCGATACTGATTATGCAGACATTGCAAAATTCTTAGGCTTAAAAGGAAATACTACCGCAGAATTAGTAGAAGCTTTAGCAACAGCAGTAGCAGACCTAGGTAAATCAGTCGGAATTGACATGAACTTGAAAGCCCAAGGTGTCTCACAAGAAACATTAGACACCACGGTTGATCGTATGGCAGAACTTGCATATGAAGACCAATGTACAACTGCAAATCCGAAAGAACCATTAATTAGTGAACTAAAACAAATTATCTTAGATGCTTATGTAGGATAAAAGTATTTAGGAAAAGACCTGGCAAAAACGCCAGGTCTTTTATAATTATAATTTTAAATTATTTTTATTATAAAAAAATGATTTAAAAAATTATAAATATTTCTTCATATTTATTTAGAAACTTGAATTTTCAGTATCTTTGATGAATTATAATTTATATGTGTTTTTTTGTAGGTGTTAATATTATATAGTAAGGTTACTTTCGATAGTTCGTTATTTTTATAAAATATTTATTAATTTTTTTTTGAAAACCCTTTTAATTTATTTTTGATTATAGTATAATTAATTTATTCTTAATTAAGGGGTGTTTTTATGAGGAAAATTATTCTTTTAGGTTTGTTGGTTGTTGTATCAGTCTTTGGAAGTGGGTATGCTTATGCTAACGGGAATGAGGACAGTGAGGCAATAGCTGGTGGTGGAATGGATGCAACTTTTGTTGGAGAACCTGATGAATACAAAACTAAATTTAGAGCTGCTGCAGGGGGCGGAGATTTTTCTTGTGGAGTAAATGGCTTTAAAGTATGGGCTAGTTACTCTCACGGAAGATTAACTCACAGTGCTACAGCAAAGAATGGTTGGGGAGGCTCTGTCCGAGACAAACAAAGAGCTGGGAGACGAGCTTATGCTACTTGTAATGCAACGTTAAGAGGAAATACAGGTTGGTGGAATATTTATTAAATAATAAGCTTGGAATATAAATTAGTTCTTATATTCCAAGCTATTTTTTATAATAAGAAAATAATTATTGATTAGGGAAGAAAAGAGATGCTAAAAAAGTTAATTTTTTTATTGAGTAGTGTGATATTCACATTATCAATGTTTACTTTATTTATTGTTTTAGAAAATAATCTTTTAGAAAATCTGTTATATGATGACGTAAAGGAACTCCATATAACTTATGATAAAGATAAAGATACCGATAAGTTAGCCGAAGAATTACAAAAAGTTTCTTTAGAAACAAAAAGTACAGTGGCTCAATATAACTTTACTGAGATAAATAAACTAATGATTATTTCGGCAAATCCACAGAAACAATTAAAGTTAGAATCTGGGGGATATCCTACAAATAATTCGACTAAGTTTGCTTCAAATAGGAGCGGGAAAAACAATATAGGAAGGTTGAAAATTCCTAATAATCTTATGGAAGTTAATTTATTTTCATTTTTCCAATTGAAAAATGTAGGCATGGGTAGCGTTTTTTATGTTAAAGGGGATTTAAAGAAATTCATTGAGGTATTCAAAAATTATGGACATGTTACAGTGCAAGAATCAATAAAAGCTTCAATATTAAATGCTGACGATATCCAATTAACTATTCTACTTTATTTAGTGCTTTTCTTTAGTATAAGCCTTGTTATGTTAGTATTTACCCAAAAAAAAGTGGTTGCTATAAAAAAAATGTTGGGGTATCCTTTGAAAAGTATGCTAATTGCTTCGTTTAGGAATTTTTTACCGGTTCTATCTGGTTTTTTGTTAGCAAGCACATTTTGTATCATTCGTTTTTGGACTGTAGATAGAACACTAATAGTAAAAACAATTCTATATACTACTAGTGCTGTTTTGCTGTTAAGTTTGGTTTATTTATTGTTAATGGGAATTTTGATACAAAATATTAACATTATAAATATAATAAAAGGTTTTTTTAGAGGAAGAGTAGCATTAGCTGTTTTAGCAGTTTTGTTAGTTCTTTCTTTAACACTGTTTTTTAAACAATCTATGGTTACACAAAATAATTTTCAAAAATTAGTTAAGTTAAATTTACAAGAAGAAAATTGGCTACAGACAAAAAAGTTATATACCTTGAGAATTACGAATCAATTAAACAGAAATAATCAACAGGAGGAAAAGGCTTATCTTGAGAAGGCTCAAAAATTTTATCATAATATTTCCAAAAAATATCCTACATTTATTGTAGCACCTTACAACTACGTAGAACTCCAAAAAAACAAAGCAAACAAGCCTATTTATGTAGGTGAGATGCGGGGGTTAACTGCTGAAGAATTTTTAACAGAACCAGGTGGAATTGATATTATTATCGATAAAAATTATTTAGAAAGAAATCCAATTGCTTTTGTCAATAATAATGAGGTAGATAGGATAAACACGCATTCAAATGAATTGTACGTGTTAATTCCAGAAAAGTACAAACATTTAATAAGTAAAATTAAAGAAAATTATGAAGAAGCAACACGTTTTTATTTACAAGAAGAACCACCGAATCAAGAGATTATATTGAAAGAAATAAAAGTAACACCTATTTTAGTAAAAAATAATCAGAGATATTTTACTTATAGTACGTATTATGGAACAGAAGAAAATCAAAATATGATTGTAGACCCGATTGCAATAATTATGAACCCTCATCTTATGAGTGGTTTATTCTGGGGGAATATTTTAACTGAAAATGGTGGTTTGGTTATTGATTTTGAACATATAGGAGTAGATGAACCGTTTAATTTGTTGCAAACAGATATTAGAAGAGAGAATTTACAAAATGTAATCATTTCAACAGAATCTGTTTACAGAAATGTTGGCGATGCTATTTTTCGAAATAAGAAACGTTTTATTGAAAATAGTGTTCAGTTAGCTCTTTTGATTGTCTTACTTACAGCATTAAATAGTTTGTTTGTATCAGGAATCTATACTTTATATCTAAAAAAAGTGTTTGTAAAAAAATGTTAGGCTATTCAATCGTAGAGCAAGCAATGGATGTTATTTTTTTTCCGATAGGGTTAGAATTACTTACGTTAATCGTCACTCAATATTGGCTGGGCATAAATCAATTAAATGTAGTATTTATTTTATATTTAATTTTATTAAATATTATTTGTTTTACTGTTTTTTCAAAAAGAAAGACAAAGGAATTTTTTAAGGAGAGTATTTATGATTATTGAAGCTGAGAATTTATCGATTAAGAGAGGGAATAAACAAATCGTTTCCAATTTTTCTTTTACAGCAGATTTTGGAGAATTCATTATTATAACTGGAAAAAGTGGTTCTGGAAAGACCACATTAATCAATGAATTGAGTTTGTTAGAAAATCAGCATTCTGGCATATTGAATTACTATAATAAAAGTGAATTAACAAATAAAAGAATTCAATTGTTGAGAAGAAACTGTATTAGTTATATGTTTCAAAATTATGGGTTAATCGAGTCAATGAGTGTACTTGACAATCTTAAATTAGCATTGAAATTTAATAAAGAAACAGATGAATCAGCTGTCGATGCGTATTTAGAAAAATTTGAATTGTCTAACTTAAAAAAGAAAAAAGTTTCTTTTTTAAGTGGAGGTGAACAACAAAGAGTGGCTTTAATTAGAAGTTTGTTGAAACCCTTTGATATTCTTTTCGCAGATGAACCTACAGGAAATTTAGATCAAGAAAATGGAATGATTTTAGTAAACTATTTACAAAATTTAGTTACACAAAGTAATAAGTCAGTAGTTATGGTAACCCATGATGAAAATCTGTTTCAATATGCAAATCAAATTATACATTTGACAGAAAATAAGTAAATTTTTGGTAAATAAAAAATAAGCAAGATTTAAGTATTCTTACTTAGACCTTACTTATTTTTTTATTTAATTCCTCGTTGTTGGCACCAATTGACTAAGATTGGATCGAGCACCAATTCAGCTGTTCTTATCTCAGCTGTGGTTCTTTTACCTAAAAGAGTATAAAGCATTTTCACTTCTTCTTGCCATTGCTGTACAAGGGCTAGGGTATTTTCTAAACCATTTTTACTCATAAGGGAAGCTAAGATAGTCCCAGCAACTCCCATGCTTTTGGCACCTAAAGCGAGTCCTTTGACAATATCAAGAGAGTTACGCACACCGCCAGAACCGAGAATAGTTAGTTTCTTTTGCCAATTTTGTGATTCCAGAAGAGAGATGACCGTTGATTGCCCCCAATCATCTAAGAAAGAAAGTTCTCGTTTTTTCCGCCGGGCATTTTCAATTTGTGTAAAACTCGTTCCGCCTTGGCCGCTCACATCCGCTGCTTGAACGCCGATAGAGGTAAGTTTTTCTAAGGTTTCTTGGCTCATGCCAAAGCCAACCTCTTTGACAATGACAGGCACTTCTACGGCCTGTACGATAGCTTCAATTTTGGTTAGCCAATTAGTGAAATCACGATCTCCTTCAGGCATGACCAATTCTTGGGGCACATTTACATGGATTTGTAAGGCATTCGCTTGAAATAAATCAAGCGCTCGCTTTGCTTCTTCCACACCCAAGCCTGCACCAATATTGGCAAAAATGAGTCCATCTGGGTTTTCTTTTCGCATAATTTGATACGTATCCGCTAAACTAGCATCTTTTAACGCTGCCGAGACAGATCCTGTCGCAACTAAAAGGCCAGTTTCTTTGGCAATAATGCCTAATTGCTGATTAATTTCTTTTGCACGCTGACTACCACCTGTCATTGCATTGACATAAAAAGGTTGGGGAAGCTGAAAAGAAAGAAACGAAGTGGAAATATCCACTTCGTTAACAGCGGATTCAGCAAACGATTGGTGAACAAAACGCACACGATCAAAGTCATTACTTTTTTCTTTGTGGAACGCTTTAGCTAATGATAGATGTTCATCTTTTCGATTCATGCTTCTCCTTACACTCCTTTTGACCATAGGTATAGACGTGAAGTGGCAGTGGGGTAATTCCGTCTTTTTCCCAAGCAGTCATTAATGGTAAAATCCCAGATTTTTGGCGGAAAATTACAATCCCACAATCGCCCCCGCCAGCGCCAGAAGATTTCGCAGCTCCTGTATAAGATTCAGCCAAATCACAAAGATTTTTCAAGGCTTCTGTTTCGATTACCACACCAGTCAGTGAAGATAATTCGGCGAGCAATTGGCGATTTTTAGTAATTTGTTTTTGAATAACAGAAATTTTTCCTGTGTTAAAGCCATTAATCATTGTTTCGACACAAAGCCGACTTTTCATTAAGAACTGCTCATAAGCCGCTTGTTTTTCTTCTTTTGATTGATGGACTCGATCAACTAAGTCTGAAGTGGACGCAGGACTACCTGTCCAACCAATTAGTAAACGTAGTTGTTTCGGTACTTTTAACGGAAAAATCATTAATTCAGGCCAGTCCATTGCTAACAAATCAGTTAATGTTTCAGTGGCTACTTTTTGATTGACCCAATCATGATCGAAGGTTGAAAAGGCAATCCAGCCCCCGTAACAGCTGGCGGCGATATCTCCGCAAGAACCATTTCCTTGAACGGCTAAGTGAGCTAATGCTGATAATTTGAAAATTTCCTCATTTTCCAAACCTAAATCATAAAAAATATTCAAGGCTTTGACAGTTCCAACGGTTACCGCACCGCTTGAACCAAGACCATATTTTCTTCCATTTGAACTATCTAATTCACTCGTCACTTTTAAATGATAAAATGACAATTCTTTGTTTTGCTCTTGCGCATATTTTTCAGTTAGATGAATCGCCGCTAAAACATAATGAAAAGGATTTTCGCGAATATCTAATACAAGCTCACCATTTCGGCGTGTCCAACGAATAGGTAAAGAGCTGTATTGTGCAGATTGAATACTGCCTTCATCTGTTGTTTCTTCGACAGTTACAGTTACGAATTGATCCACAGCAACGATAATGGCAGGGTGGCCAGGTTCAACAACGGCATATTCTCCTGCAATAAATAACTTTCCTGGCGTAGTAACTTCAATCATGCTTATTTATCCATTCCTTTCGTTTCAAACAATTCAATTCCGGGACCAGCAAAAGCTGGGACTAACTGCTCTTTTGAAAAATGTTCACTTAAAAATGTTTTTAATGCTTCTAAGTTTTTCTTTTCGACTAAGACCTTGACATTCGGACCTGCATCCATTGTAAAGTAGCAAGGAATTCCTTTGGCCCGTGCTTGGCGAACTAAAGCCATCGCTTGTAAGCTGCCTGGGGACCAGTAAGTAAATGGAGGGACAGCGCCTAAGGTTGTTCCATGCATCCTTAACCCATTGGCTTCAATGATTTCTCCTAAACGAGGGAAGTCTTTTGTTTTAATTGCTTCATGAACTTGGGATAAATCTTTTTCCACATTGTCCAACCAACCTTGATAAAAGCTAGAAGTTTCTACTGTTCGTTTCATTCCATCACGGCTGGAAACATCTTTTTCGCCATCGTTAATTAAGATAAAGAGCATGGCCAATTCGTTTTCCCAATTATTGGCTGGAATATTTTCAGCAAACGAAGTTTCATCAGAGTGGCCTTTGTTCCATTGAGCAAAACCACCAAAAATGCTGCGACAAGCAGAACCTGAACCACGTCGCGCTAAACGGGATAAGTCTTTTGCTGAAAGATTTAATCCTAAGGCTACGTTACAGGCCCCAGCTAAAGCAGCTAGACCACTCGCTGAAGAAGCCAAACCAGCTGCAGTAGGCACAAAATTTTGACTTTCCACTTTTGCAAACCAAGTACAATCGGCTTGTTGACGAACAAGGTTCAAAAATTCTTTGACTTTTTTTGTTTGTTTTTCGTTTTGCAAGGTACCATCTAAAATAAATACATCTTCTGAATAATGGGCATCAAATGTCACAGTTGTTTCTGTGTAAAAGGCATCTAATGTTAATGATAAACTACTATTCATTGGTAAAATGTATTCTTCATTGGCTTTTCCCCAATATTTAATCAGAGCAATATTTGTATGCGCTCGTGCTTTTCCTGAAAGCATTACTTTTTCACCTCTAATGATTGAATCCATGTAGCAACAGCTCCATTTTCTTCTAAAGTCTGTGCAATGGTTTGTGCGGTCTTTTTATTATCTGTTAAGGCAATCATACAGCCACCGCGACCGCCGCCGGTTAATTTTGCTCCTAGAGCGCCATGTTCTAGAGAGAGAGCCACTAGTCGATCCAGCATATCGTTGCTGACGGTTAATTGCTGGAGTTGCTCTTGCGCTAACGTCATTAGCTGACCTAATTTTTGTTTATCATCTTGTAAAATCGCTTGCTTTGCTTCTTTAGTAAAAGAACCTAATTGTTTCATTGTTTCAGCGATTGCTGTGGGATTATTTTGAGCTAGCTGCGCAATGTCTTTCACGGCTTCACGTGTTTGACCTTTAATTCCCGTATCAGCTACTACTAAGTAGGCATTAGATAAATTCATCGAGAAATGTGTGGGCGGAAATCCTCTAGTAAAAAATAAGGGATCAGCGCCGCTTGTTGCTGCGGCATCGATACCACTAGGATTGCCATGAGCAATTTTCTCACTTAAGGAAACAAGCTCAAACAATTCTTGATATGTATAAGCGTAATCAAAATAATCAAAAAGGCTTCGAACGATGGCCACAGCGGTTGCTGCGCTTGAGCCCATTCCTCGTTCAGCGGGAATCGTACTTGTTAAGGTCAAAGTGCCTTTAAACGTATCTTCCTTTAAAAAATGTAAGGTTTGCTGAACAACTTCCTTGATATTTGCTAGCTCTTGGGGCACGTCTTCAAGCAATCCTGTAAAATATGCACAATCTATCTGCATAGTTTTTGCCGGGGTAAAGACGGCTGTGATTTCTGTCGCTTGAAAAGGAAAGGCGATTGCTGGTTCGCCGTAAACAACGGCGTGTTCCCCCATTAAAATGATTTTTCCCGTCGCTTGACCGAGGCCTTGTTTTTTTATATTCATTCACTGACATTCCTTTTGAGTAGAATCGAGTATAGGACAAAAGACGTTCTTGGATTAGAAGAACGTTTGTCATAATCTCTTCATGATTTATAGGAAATGATTCCAAAAGTTTCTCTTGTTCCAAAAAAAGAGATTGCTTAACCTAAGATAGTTTACCTAAAAATAAGGCACAAGTAAAATGGTTCCGTTGGTTTTTCCAAAAAATTAATAACAATTTAATAAGAAAGAACCGACAGAACCAGTTATTCGGCTATTTTTTTAAAATTTTCTTAGGTAATCACCAAACCAAGGGCACTTGCTAAATAAATGGCTTGTTCAGGGGTGACTTTAAGACCTGATAAATAGTTTGGTGAGAAAGTCAAGCGTTCAAAGGTGTTTTGGGAAAAATCCAATCCTTTTAAAGAAGTATTTAACCAATTACTTTCGGTTAAATCGCAAGCTTCTAGAAGGAGTTTCTTCCAAGTGACCTCGAAAAATTCACTTTCGACTAAACGAGTCTGATTAAAGTGAACAAGATTAAAATTTGCAAAACGAAAAGAAGCATAATCGGCTTTGCAATCCTCAAATAGACAATCTTTTAAATAGCTATCTGCAAAATTCGTTCCTGTCAAATTGCAACGAAGGAAAGTCACTCGATGAAAACTGCCAGACAGCCATTCGACGTTAGAAAAATCGCAAGCTTCAAAACGCACATTACTACAATCAAAAGAAGCAAACTGGCCATTTGCTAATGAAAGATGATCGAAAACAGCATCCCGAAAGACTAAGTTACGAACTTCTTGATTCGATAAATCAATCTGCTGATACAAATGATTTTCTAAGATTGCCTCATCTTCTAATTGACAGTTCGTTAATAGAGGAAGTTGTTCTGGCAGATTTGGTGGCAAGGGATAAGTTATTTTCATAAAACGCCTCTTTCTTCTTGTTGATTTTCAAAGGTTTCATCAATTGAGTAGGCCCGATTATAGAAACGTAGCGCAGTTGTGAAAACATAAGCGCCGGCAAAACCAAGTAAACTACCTAACACAATCCCGACTAATCGATAGTTTAAAAGATTACTAATGACTTGCTGTCGTGCAAGATTTGATAATAATAAGGACATCGGGGTAATAAAAAAGCTGGCAATCGCATAGTTTCTGTTAATGAATCCTTCAAAAGCTGCATATAGAATACTAATGATACCGATTGTTTGTAAAGGTGTAAAGGGAATCATTAATAAAATTGCAGAAAGCAACAAACCAAGACTCGTACCTAGAATCCGTTGCACATTTCGCTGCATCACAGAATGTAAATTTTCCCCTTGTAAAATGGCTGCGCAAGTAAACGTCATCCAATAGGCGTTGACTAAATGAAGCGATTGACTTAAATAAGCCGCTAAAAATAAAATGGCCGCATAATGCAAAGCATCTAATAAAGAAGCGGGATCGATATAAAGTCGTTCTTGAAGAGACATCCGTTTTTGAAAAACGTAGGGGCGCTTGTCGATGAAATGAAGCACAATGCCCATGATAATGCCGGTCACTACTCCTAAAAGAACAAAACTGGCCATGATGGGAATCTTATGTAAAGGAAAATTGTTGCTTGTTCCCATTGCGGTTGACATGATAACTAACAAAGCACCAGGCTTCTCAATGCCATACAATCTAAAAAGTAAGCGTGCAAGAAAAGCGACGATGGCAATTGTAATGGGAATCAACCAAGGTACATGGTGACTTAGCATTCCTAAGCTGTTGCCCAGAACAATAAAAAAGCCAACAATATTCAGTCTGCGCAATAATTGAGGCAAAGGAAGCGGCTGATAATAAATAAACGTATAAATGCCCATCGAGCCAAAGGTCCCAATGAGTAAATTATTGGAAAAATAACCAATTAATAATGGAATTGCCATACAAATTGCGACACCAACTAACCGAAATAATTCGTCATTTGCTTTATCGATAGCAAACAAATCCTTTAAAAACGTAGAATTTTTCATATTTTGTCACTCCTTTACTTCCTAATTTACCATAATGTTTAGAAAACTGACAAAAGAATTGCAATAAAAGACAGGAAGAAAAAGAGTGGTTTCTGATAGGAAGAGAAGAAAAATTAAAAAAAGTTAACATTTTGACTTGCAATTTTAATATGAAAAATGTAAGATATATTCCATAGCAATAAATAATTATTAAATTCTGATTTTTCAGAAAATACAGATTGCATTATTTTAGGAGGCAACACTATGAAATTGAAAAAGTCATTAACATTCGGTGTGATTACATTATTTAGCGTAACAACTTTAGCGGCTTGTGGAGGCGGCGGAACGTCAGATAGCTCAAGCGCGTCTGGTGGCGGTAAGGCAAGTGGCGAACAAGTTTTACGTGTCACAGAACAACAAGAAATGCCAACAGCTGATTTATCACTAGCAACAGACAGAATTAGTTTTATTGCATTAAATAATGTATATGAAGGAATTTATCGTTTAGACAAAGATAACAAAGTCCAACCTGCAGGTGCAGCGGAAAAAGCAGAAGTTTCTGAAGATGGACTAACATACAAAATTAAATTAAATAAAGATGCAAAATGGTCAGACGGTAAACCAGTGACTGCTAATGACTATGTTTACGGATGGCAACGAACAGTTGATCCAGCGACAGCTTCTGAATATGCTTATCTGTATGCCTCTGTAAAAAATGGTGATGCCATTGCTAAAGGGGAAAAAGATAAATCAGAATTAGGAATTAAAGCAGTCAGTGATACAGAATTAGAAATCACTTTAGAAAAAGCAACACCATACTTTGATTACTTATTAGCTTTCCCATCATTCTTCCCGCAACGTCAAGATATTGTGGAAAAATATGGTAAAAATTATGCATCAAACAGCGAAAGTGCTGTCTACAATGGTCCATTCGTCTTAGACGGCTTTGATGGTCCTGGTACAGATACAAAATGGTCATTCAAGAAAAACGATCAATATTGGGATAAAGACACAGTGAAACTGGACTCAGTAGATGTGAATGTTGTGAAAGAATCACCAACCGCGTTGAACTTGTTCCAAGATGGACAAACAGACGATGTCGTTCTTTCTGGTGAATTAGCCCAACAAATGGCCAATGACCCAGCTTTTGTTAGTCAAAAAGAAGCATCAACACAATATATGGAACTAAATCAACGTGATGAAAAATCACCATTTAGAAATGCGAACTTACGTAAAGCAATTTCTTACTCAATCGACCGTAAAGCGTTAGTTGAATCAATCTTAGGGGATGGTTCTATCGAGCCAAACGGTTTAGTACCAGCAGATATGGCAAAAGACCCAAGTGGCGGCAAAGACTTTGCTAAAGAAGCAGGTAGTCAAATTGAATATGATACGAAAAAAGCTAAAGAATACTGGGAAAAAGCGAAAAAAGAATTGGGGATTTCAACCTTAACAATGGATATTCTTTCTTCAGATGCAGATTCTTCTAAGAAAACAGTTGAATTTGTTCAAGGGTCAATTCAAGATGCTTTAGATGGTGTGAAGGTAACGGTTAGTCCGGTTCCATTCTCCGTTCGTTTAGATCGTTCAAACAAAGGCGACTTTGATGCAGTAATCGGTGGTTGGAGTGCTGACTATGCTGATCCAAGTAGTTTCTTAGACTTATTTGCTTCAGATAACTCATATAACCGTGGACGTTATAACAATCCAGAGTTTGACAAGTTAGTGAAAGCTGCAAGTAGTGCAGATGCGACAAATCCTGAAAAACGTTGGGATGATATGTTAAATGCAGAGAAAACGATTATGGGAGACATGGGTGTGGTACCATTATTCCAAAAATCAGAAGCGCATTTACGTGCTGAAAAAGTCAAAGATGTCGCAGTTCATCCTGCTGGCGCAACGTATGACTACAAATGGGCATACATTTCAGAATAACCTGACAAAAGATCGATAGCAAACAAAAAAGGACCTTTGCCATGGAATAAAAGGCAACGGTCCTCTTGCTATCTTGTCTTAGACCAAGTAAAATAGTAGAAAGCCTAAAGACAGAATCAGTAAGATGCCCCCAGTTTTTAGCCAGAAAGAGCGATGTGCATCGCCAATGACTGAAAGCGGGATAAACTCTTTCGGTTCATTTTTCTTTTTAAAACGAAACGCGTTTTTCATTGAGCGCTGAAAGTTATCGAAAAAGCCAGAGGACATAATCCATAAAGCAATGCCGATAATTAAAAAGAAAAGCGAAACGATAAAGAAGGTATCTGATAATGAGGAGGTAGTGATAGGTTCTTTACTTATTAATAAGTAAAGAAAAATGCCGATACTGGAAATAACGGCTGTAATAATTGGCCATTTAAAAGTTTTCATGTGTTCACCCTATCTATTATTGTGGTCTATCTAGTCATTACTTTAACGAAAATAACTGAGGAAGTCAAAAAAATCTCGGAGGTGTCATTATTGAATAGTTTTGGAAAATATTTTCTTAAACGGATCTTTTTCATGATTATCACTTTGTGGTTAATCGCAACGATTACGTTTTTCTTAATGCAATTATTACCAGGTACGCCTTATACCAACCAAGAAAAACTTAGTCCAGAAACAATCGCTATGTTGAATAAACAATCTGGCTTAGATAAACCAGTGATTGTTCAATACGGAATTTACTTAAAGAACCTGGTAACAGGAGACTTTGGTATTTCATTCCAATTTAAAAACCAACCTGTTGCTAAGTTATTAGCTGGTCGAATTGGGCCATCCCTTCAACTGGGAGGACAAGCGATTATCTTTGGTACGTTAGTCGGTATTTTATTGGGGATTATCGCAGCGATGCGTCAAAATACTTGGGTAGATACGTTGGCAACATTGTTAGCCATTTTAGGTCGTTCTATTCCAAACTTTGTTTTCGCGGTATTATTACAATACATTTTTGCAATGAAATTAAGAATCTTACCAATTGCTATGTGGAATGGTTTTGCCTACACAATCTTGCCAACTATTGCCTTGGCAATGAGTCCCATGGCCGATTCGGCTAGGTTTATTCGAACCGAGATGGTAGAGGTCTTGCATAGTGATTATGTCGAATTAGCTAAAGCAAAAGGCTTGAGTCGCTGGCAAGTTGCATTCCGCCACGGGTTAAGAAACAGTTTAATTCCATTGATTACCTTATTAGGACCTTTAGCCGTTGGTTTAATGACAGGTTCTTTAGTAGTAGAAAATATTTTTGCCATCCCTGGAATTGGGGAACAGTTTGTAAAATCAATTATGACAAACGACTATCCAACAATTATGGCAGTAACTATTTTGTATTCAACAATGTTAGTTGTTGTAATTCTGATTGTTGACTTACTTTATGGTTTAATTGATCCAAGAATTCGCGTATCAGGAGGTGCAAAAGGCTAATGGAAACAGTCAATAAAAATAATCTACCACAAGCGATTAAAGATATTCCGGCAGATGAGTTTCAGCCTCTAAACACTTCAACTCTAAAAGAAAGAGAGCGTATTGCCACACCGTCTTTAAGTTTCTTACAAGACTCATGGCGTCGTTTGAAAAAGAATAAAGCTGCAGTTATCTCAATGAGTTTCTTAGCAGTTATTATCTTTATCTCTATTATTACCATTTGGGTTTCACCACATAACCCAACGAAACAAAATGTTTCTTACATTAACTTACCACCACGAATTCCTGGCTTGGAAAGCGTGAATGGTTTAAATGGTAAAACAACAGTTGCTGGTCAATTAGTTGATAAATATGCACAAGCAAACGTTCCAGATAACGTAAACTTTTATCTAGGAACAGATGGTTTAGGTCGTGATGTCCTAAGTCGTTTATTTATGGGAACACGTATTTCCTTATTAATTGCGTTTATCGCGGCGATTCTAGATATTACGATTGGGGTAACGTATGGACTGATTTCCGGGTTAGTCGGCGGTCGTGTCGATACAGTAATGCAACGTATTTTAGAAGTTCTTTCTGGTATTCCTAACTTAGTTGTTATGATCTTGATGCTAACAGTCTTTGATCCAGGGATTGTTTCGATTGTTTTAGCCATGGTTATTACAAACTGGATATCAATGGCCAGGATTGTGCGAGCCCAGACCATGAAACTAAAAGACCAAGAGTTTGTCATGGCAGCAGAAACATTGGGCGAATCTCGTTGGAAAATTGCTATTAAACATATTTTACCGAATATCTCAAGTGTTATTATTGTCCAAATGATGTTCAGTATCCCATCGGCAATTTTCTTTGAAGCGTTCCTAAGTTTTATTGGGTTAGGCTTACGTCCACCAACCGCATCTTTAGGAACCTTGTTAAACGAAGGATACAAAACTTTCCGTTTCCTTCCATATTTAATGTGGATTCCAGCGGCAACACTTTCAGTTATCATGATTTGTTTCAACTTGTTAGCTGATGGTTTACGTGACGCATTTGATCCTAAGATGAAAGAGTAAGAGTGGTGAATGACTATGGAAAAAGTATTAGAAGTTAAAGACTTAAGAATCTCCTTTGATACATTTGCAGGTAAAGTCAACGCCATTCGTGGTGTGAGTTTTGATCTTTATAAAGGTGAAACGTTAGCCATCGTAGGTGAATCAGGGAGTGGTAAATCTGTTACAACCCGCAGTATTATGCGTTTGTTGAGCAGTAATGCCAATATTGATAACGGGGAAATTTTGTTTAAAGGGCAAGATATTGTTCATAAAACAGAAAAACAAATGCAAGCCATTCGTGGTAAAGAAATCGCAATGATTTTCCAAGATCCGATGACTTCATTAGACCCAACGATGCCAATTGGCAAACAAGTGGCGGAATCATTAATCAAACATAATAAAGTCTCAAAAAAAGAAGGCTTAGCGCAAGCATTAGAATTACTAAAATTAGTCGGCATTCCTAATGCTGAAAAACGTTTGAAAAACTATCCACACCAATTTTCTGGTGGGCAACGTCAACGGATTGTCATTGCAATTGCTTTAATTTGTTATCCCGAAGTTCTAATTGCAGATGAACCAACTACAGCGTTGGATGTAACCATCCAAGCACAAATTTTAGAGTTATTAAAAGATTTACAAGAAAAAATTAGCACTTCGATTATTTTCATTACCCATGATTTAGGGGTAGTAGCGAACGTGGCTGACCGTGTCGCTGTCATGTACGGTGGACGTCTGGTTGAAGTGGGAACAGCAGAAGAAATTTTCTATAATCCACAACATCCATATACTTGGGGACTTTTAGGGTCAATGCCAACGATGGAAGGAACAGAAGACAAACTTTATGCGATTCCAGGTTCACCTCCAGATTTATTAGATCCACCAACTGGAGATGCCTTCTATCCACGGAATGAGTTTGCTTTAAAAATTGATACAGAAAAAGAACCACCTTATTTTGAAGTATCACCGACACACAAAGCAGCAACGTGGTTATTAGCACCACAAGCACCAAAAGTTACGCCTCCAGCAGAGATTGTTCGTCGTTGGGCAATTTATGCAGAGCGTCAAAAAAATCCAGGAGGTAGTAATTAATGGCAGAAGAGAAAAAAGTCCTATTAGAAGTCACTGGTTTGAAACAGTATTTCAATGTTGGTCGTAAAGACGAAGTAAAAGCCATTGATGACATTAGTTTTCATATTTATGAAGGCGAAACCTTTGGATTAGTTGGCGAATCAGGAAGTGGAAAATCAACAACTGGTCGCAGTGTCATTCGTTTATATGATCCAACTGCTGGTGAAATTCTTTTCGATGGAAAAGACATTAGCAAAATTAAATCAAAAGCGGACATGCAAGCATTCCGCCGCGATGTTCAAATGATCTTCCAAGATCCATATGCTTCATTGAATCCAAGAATGAAAGTCAATGATATTATTGCTGAAGGAATCGATGTCAATGGATTAGCTAAAACACCAAAAGAGCGGGAAGAAAAAGTCAATGAACTTTTAAAAACGGTGGGCTTAAATCCAAGTCACAGTACGCGTTATCCTCATGAGTTTTCTGGTGGGCAACGTCAACGGATTGGGATTGCTCGTGCTTTAGCGGTTAATCCACGTTTCATTATCTGTGATGAGCCGATTTCGGCTTTGGATGTGTCGATTCAAGCCCAAGTAGTAAACTTATTACAAGATTTACAAAAAGAACAAGGCTTAACTTACTTGTTTATCGCACATGACTTATCGATGGTAAAACATATTAGTGACCGAATTGGCGTAATGCACAGTGGGAAATTATTGGAAATGGGCACAAGTGATGATGTCTATAATTTCGGCGTTCATCCTTATACAGAAAGTTTGCTTTCTGCGATTCCATTACCAGATCCAGACTATGAACGCACACGTAAACGGATCGTTTACCAGCCTGCAGCGGCAGATGGGAAAGATCGTGAGCTCCGTGAAATTCTCAATGGACACTATGTTTATTGTGCTGAAGACGAAGTTGCAATGTACCGTGAAAAAATTGAAGAGAAGAAAAGAAAAGCTGGTTTATAACCAGCTTCTTTTCTAACTATCTTGGTAGGGTGGTTATGAGATGAAGGCTCTGAAAGCTTATAAATACAGACTTTATCCAACCTCAAAACAAGAAGAGTTTATTCAAAAAACATTTTCTTGTGTTCGCTTGGTGTATAATTTAATGTTACAAGACCGGATTGATATCTACAAAGAGATGCGAAAAAATCCTCAACAAACGTTTAAAATGCCAACGCCAGCTAAATATAAGAAACAATACCCTGTCCTCAGAGAAGTTGATAGTTTAGCCTTGGCAAATGCACAAGTTTATTTGGATCGAGCCTTTAAAAATTTTTATCGGGAAAAAGGGATGGGCTTTCCAAAAAAGAAAAAGAAAGAAACGGTGCATTCCTACACTACAAACAATCAACATGGCACGGTCAAAATTTTGGATAATCGTTATTTGAAAGTACCTAAATTGAAATCTTTAATTAAAATGAAGGTACACCGCCAACCGCTGGGGGAGATAAAATCTGTAACTATTTCTATGAGTGCGAGTCACAATTATTATGTTTCCATTTTGTGTGAAGCACCGATTGAAACGAAAACAAAGCAACAAAAAATGGTGGGAATTTGTAGCAGTAGGGAAAAATTTGCGCTGCTTTCGAATGGTGAAAGCTTCGAAAAAAGCTATTGTTCAAAGCATTTAAAGCAAAAACTACGTCAAGAAGAACGAAAATTAAACAAGCGTAAAATGATTGCTTTGGAAAAAGGTGTCGATCTTTCGCAAGCAAAAAATTATCAAAAACAAAAAATAAAAGTCGCAAAAATTCGCGAAAAAATAGCCAACCAACGAATGGATATTTTAAACAAAATTACAACGGAATTGGTTTCAAGTTACGATGTTATTTGTATTGAAAAAGCCCATCACAGTAATGAGCGGCCGCCAAAACATGATCGTTCTGAACTGGCTTGGTCTTTATTTTTAGCTAAACTGTTGTATAAAGCACAATGGTATGGCAAAGAACTCATTTGTATTGAGTCAGAGGAGATCGAAACAGAGTTGTCTTTTTCTGAAAGTACAGAAAATTCAGAGTATCTTAGAAGCCAAAAAATCTTAGAACGTGGCTTGTCTAAACGAGAAACCTTATAAATAGAAGAACTGTAGGGACTACAGGGATCGCCTAGGGGATAGAAAATGCACACCATGTGTTGAACCATTTGTTTCTAGGAAGTCACATTGGGACAGTCCACTAATTATTAATAATCAAAATACGAGTTCAAACGAATCTAATGCTAGATTCGTTTTTTTTTGAGGAAATATATTGACAACTAGGATAAACTAAGGTAAACTAGTGAAGTTGAGAAATGAAAGCAGAAGCACCCGCTTCTCGCCTTAGTTGAGTATATCGCTGGGCTAGATAAAGTATTCCTTATTTTTTTAAGTAAGGCAGACTGTTGGCGGGTTCTGGATAGGAACCTGTTTTTTTATTGCATTTAGCAAACAAAGCAGACTTCCGTTAGGATTTTCTCTTAAAAATTTTGGAGGTGAATGACCATAGCAAAGGATATGATGGTTAACGACGGCATTCGTGCACGCGAGTTACGTTTGATCGGACAAGATGGTGAACAATTAGGTGTAAAAACCAAAGCAGAAGCATTACAAATCGCTGAATCTGCAAACTTGGATTTAGTACTTGTAGCGCCAGGAGCGAAACCACCAGTTGCGCGAATTATGGATTATGGAAAATTCCGTTTCGAACAACAAAAGAAAGAGCGTGAAGCTCGCAAGAAACAAAAAGTGATCAACGTCAAAGAAGTTCGTTTAAGTCCAACAATTGACGTAAATGACTTCAATACAAAACTTCGTAATGCGCGTAAGTTCTTAGAAAAAGGAGACAAAGTGAAAGCTTCTATCCGTTTCAAAGGCCGTGCCATTACCCATAAAGAGATTGGTCAGAAAGTTCTTGATCGCTTAGCTGAAGAAACTGCGGACATCGCCACAGTGGAACAAAAAGCGAAAATGGACGGACGCAGCATGTTTCTAACGCTGGCACCGAAAAACGACAAGTAAACGAAGAGACCGAGCATTCGGACTTTTGGTAATTTCTACAAGAAGGATATTCGACAGTTGTGACTGTTAGAGTCTTTCACTTGAAGCAAAGATTTTGAGGAGGAAAATTAGTCATGCCAAAACAAAAAACACACCGCGGATTAGCAAAACGTGTAAAACGTACTGGTGGAGGCGGCTTAAAACGTGGCCGTGCCTTTACATCTCACCGTTTCCACGGTAAAACTAAAAAACAACGCCGTCAATTGCGTAAAGCAAGCATGGTTGCAAAAGGCGATTACAAACGTATCCGCCAACAATTAGCAAGAATGAAATAAAACAACTCGGTGACTTTTAGATTACCGTCAAGAGAAACAAGATATTAGGAGGAATTCAACATGGCACGTGTTAAAGGTGGAACAGTAACCCGTAAACGTCGTAAAAAAGTCCTTAAGTTAGCGAAAGGCTACTACGGATCAAAACATACTTTATTTAAATCAGCAAAAGAACAAGTAATGAACTCTTATTACTATGCATTCAGAGACCGTCGTCAAAAGAAACGTGACTTCCGTAAATTATGGATTGCACGTATCAACGCGGCAGCTCGCATGAATGGCTTAAGCTATTCTAAATTAATGCACGGTTTGAAATTGGCAGAGATTGATATCAACCGCAAAATGTTAGCTGACTTAGCCGTTAACGATGCAGCAGCATTTACAGCGTTAGCTGAACAAGCAAAAGACGCTTTAAGCAAATAAGCTTAAATAATCTTTCACACCCTACTCCTTGAGTAGGGTGTTTTTTTTTAATAACTCCGTTGGTAACTTTCATCTACAAATGAAAAAACTTGTGAGAGCGGAATTTCTTCAGAAAGACTTAACCAATGCTCTTTATTCATATGATAGGCAGGAAAATAGCCAGGTTGGTTCTTTAATAAGGCAATCAATTCAGGCGCAAGTTTAACGGTTAAAATAGTGAGCTGCTTATTCTCGGTAGCGCCGAGCAGTTGTGCATCCAGTGGCATAATTAAAGCAAACCATTTTGCATTTCTAGGATGACGAAAGACGAGATAGTCTGGGTGTTTTTCAAAAGGGAAATCGGGCGTTATCTGATAACGTTCTTGGATATAGGCGCTAATAGTTTCTTGAAAAGTCATAGGTTTCTTCCTTTCGTTAAGGCTAGGCATATCTATTTACATCATAGCAAAAATTACATAAAATTACTTCGTTCAAAGGAATGGGAGGAGGGAGCAGATGACATTAATTTCAACAATTTTAGTAACCTTGGTGGCTGTAGAATTTTTCTACATTATGTATTTAGAAACGATTGTACCAACATCTGAGACAACAAGCCGTGTTTTTAAAATGGATAAGCAAGAGTTACAAAGAAAATCAGTGACTACATTGTTTAAAAATCAAGGAATCTATAATGGACTAATCGGTGCAGGACTTATTTATAGTGTCTATTTTGCGCAAGCAACGATGGAGATGACAAAATTTTTATTGATTTATATTATTTTAGTGGCGGCGTACGGTAGCTTAACTAGTGATAAAAAAATCATTTTAACACAAGGCGGTTTAGCTATCGTGGCTTTGATTAGTTTACTCGTTTAGCCATCAGAGTTAATAGAGAGAGACAGTCAAATCGACAGAAAAAACACGGTTGATTTGACTATTTTTTATGGAATTGAGAGAGACAAAATGTGGTATACTTTGTTTATTAGATAGGGAGGAATTAAAAATGCTGAACCAAAAAGAAGTAAAAAAAACCGATTATCCTCAATTAATTTCTCTATGGCGTTCTTCAGTAGAAGCTACCCATTTGTTTTTGAGTCAGGCAGATATTGATAAAATCGAAGTGGTTTTACCTGATTATTTTCAACAAGTTCAATTAAGTATGTGGTTAAATGAAGAACAGAAATGCGTGGGCTTTAGTGGAACAAATCAACAAACGTTGGAAATGTTATTTATTGACCCAGTCTATTTTCGTAAAGGCTATGGTGGAGAAATTATCAAAAAGTTAATAGAGCAAGAATCAATTGTCTTTGTTGATGCTAATAAACAAAATGAAGGGGCAGTGAAGTTCTATCAATCTCAAGGGTTTCAAGTAATTGGTGAATCAAAGGAAGATCCTCAAGGAAATCCGTTTCCTATTTTACATATGAAACGGATATAGAAAAGAGGGAAGAAATCATGCGGGTAATCGTTACTGAATACCAACCAGCCTGGGTGGAACAGTTTGAAGAAGAAGCCCAAGCGTTGAAACAGATTCTAAAGGAAAATTGTCTTAAAGTTGAACATATCGGTAGCACATCTGTGCCTAATTTAGCAGCCAAACCAATTATTGATTTTTTGGTCATTGTTGAAGAAATTGAAAAAGTAGACCTGTTACAAGGGGAATTTGAAAGAATCGGTTATGAATATATGGGGGAATTTGGGCTATCAGGACGTCGTTATTTACGAAAAGGACCGATAAAAAGAACACATCATGTGCATATTTATCAGTTTGACAATACGCAAGAAATTTTGCGCCATCTTGCTTTTCGAAATTATTTACGAGAAAATCCGGCAATTGCTACAACCTATGGTACATTAAAAAAGCAATTGGCCCAAGCACACCCCGATAGCATTGATAAATATATGGATGGCAAAGATGCGTTCATTAAGAAAATAGAAAAAGAAGCGTTGAAGAAATATTGGGAAAAATAAAAAAAGTTGCTAAAGCTAGCAACTTTTTTTTGGTTCTTTTTTGAAAAAATGATAAAGAAGACCACTTAAAAGAACACCTAGAATAATTCCAATAGCTAAATTATGCGTATAGACGATCACACCCACTGTCACGAGTAAAATAACAATTTCAGTAACTTCAAAAGTTCGGAAAAGCTGCAAACTTTCCCAATCAAAGGTGTCGACTGCCACTGTCATCATGATCCCAATCAATGCAGCTGTAGGAATGGCTACCATCACGGATTTAAAAACAAAAATGAATAGAAGGAGGGTAATACCTGAAATCAAAGTAGAAAGCCGTTTTCGTCCCCCTGATTTAACATTAATGACCGCTTGCCCAATCATCGCACAGCCAGCTTGGCCACCAAAAAAGCCGGTAATTATATTAGTGAATCCTTGCGCCTTAACTTCTCGTTGGCTATCACTTTGGCTCGCTGTCATTTTGTCCACAATGGGGATCGTCAATAAAGATTCAATTAACCCGACCATTGCTAAGGCGACAGAGCTAGGTAAAATAATCCACAACGTTTCTAAGTTGACGGGTACATTAGGACAACGGATCGCTGGATGAAACTGACTCATTTCACCAAGATCACCTACCGTTTGTAAATGACCTTTTAAAAAATAGGACAGGATAGTCATGAATAAAATAACAATTAAAGCAGGAGGCACAATTGTAATAAACTTAGGTAATAGATAAATAAGTAAGATACTACAGATAATCATGCCGTAGGACCACAGTGTTTGATGAGGCAATTGTTGTACTTGCGCCATGAAAATTAAAATGGCTAACGCATTGACGAATCCGTACATCACTGTCTTGGGAATAAAGCGCATCAATTTGTGGATACCTAAATAACCTAAAATAAATTGTAGAAAGCCTGTTAAAATAGTCGCAGCAAGCATGTATGACAAACCGTGTGCTTGAATTAAGCCTGCAAGGACTAAGGCCATTGAACCAGCAGACGCCGAGACCATTGCCGGACGGCCGCCCGTAAAAGTAATCACAAGTAAAGTAACAGCTGAAGCAAACACTGCAGAAAGCGGGTGAACACCAGCAATAATCGCAAACCCGATTACTTCTGGTAAAATGGCGACAGAAGAAACGAGACCGGCAAATAGATCATTTCGTTCATTGCCTAACCATTCGCTTTTTTTAATACTAAATAACATCGAAAAACTCCTTTAAGTTAATAAAACCTTATTCATAATAGCATGAATAAGCTGAAATAAAAAAGTTTGACGTGTTAATGAACTGACCCAATAAACTGAGACAAAATAAAAAAGCACCTCTTGTTGAATTCACGTTAAAATGAATTTAACTAGGAGGTGCTTTTTCAATGGGAAATCGAGTTTCTTATCCGATTCACATCAAAGAAATGGCTATACAGATGAAAAAAGAGAATATTCCTGTAAAAATAATTATGGCAGAATTAGGAATTAAAAACAAAACACAAATTGAAACATGGTGGCGTTGGTACCGTAATGGCGAGAATCATCGTCTGGTTCAACCCGTTGGAAAACAATATGTTTATGGAAAAGGTCCAGAAATTCGATCAAATGAACAACAGCTTAGAAATGAAAATAACTATTTAAAAATGCATATTGAGGTGCTAAAAAAGTACAAAGAATTGGAAAGGACGTGGAGCCAGAAATATTTGTAGAATTAGTTAAAAGAATGAAAGGAAAAATAACCATTACTGCATTGTGTCAACTTTTCGGCGTTTCGCGAGCTACTTATTATCGTTGGACTCATCGAAAAGACTTGGGAAAGTTAACACCTCTTGAAGAAGCCGTTCGTCGACTTTGCTTCCAGCATAAGTTTCGATATGGCTATCGAAAGATTACTGCGTTGATTAATCAGGAATACAAAGTAAACAAAAACACCGTACAAAAGATTATGCAGAAATATCATTGGAATTGTCGCGTGAAAATGAAGAAACGCAGTAAAGTGGGACAACCTTACACGGTTGTCGAGAACAAGCTAAATAGACAATTTTCTTCAGACGCTCCTTTAAAGAAATTGGTAACAGATATTACTTATCTGCCTTTTGGTCAAAAGCAATTGTATTTGTCTTCAATTATGGATTTATACAATGGTGAAATTATCGCCTATACCATCGGTGATAAGCAAGATACGGCTTTTGTTCTGGATACACTTGATCAATTGCCCCAAACAACGGATTGTCTATTGCATAGTGATCAGGGCTCTGTTTATACTTCTTTTGACTACCAGAATCAAATAAAAACAAAAGGCATTACCATGAGTATGTCCCGCAAAGGGACACCTTCAGATAATGCCTGCATCGAATCGTTTCATGCCTCACTAAAGTCTGAAACGTTCTACTTAGATGGGCTCACAAATGAACCTACATCTATTGTAATAGAAATTGTAAAAAAATACATTACTTATTATAATGAAAGTCGAATTCAACAAAAACTAGACTACCAATCGCCGATAGACTATCGGAAATCAGCAGTCTAGGAAAATGCTTTTTTATTCCTGTCTCACAATCTTAGGTCAGTTCCTTAACGTCAAACTTTTTTATTAGAACTGTAGCAGTGCCAACAACAAAATGGCTAGGACGACTTGAACAGTTCCTACTGATAAACCATAGATTAAGAAACGTTTGCCTTCTTGGAAAAACTTTTTAAAATCGAGTCGTAACCCGATTGCTGCCAAGGCAGTAATTTCAAACCAAGAACTAAAGAAATGAGCAGTCTCACTGATCACGACGGGGAAATGAATCAAACTATTAAAGACACAGGCAATGAAAAAGCCAACTACATACCAAGGTAGGGCGCTGCTTTTTTTGGTGACTTCTACCAACTCAGCCTCTGATTCTGTCGTCTTACTTTGCTTGAAACGTCCAAATAAATAGACAACTGCTACGAGTAGGACAATCCGCATAATTTTAAAGAGCATCGCAAGTTGAACTGCGTTCTCATTGACCATATTGGCACTGGCGACAACCTGACCAACTGATTGTAAAGTCCCTCCGATTAGTGCGCTACGAGCCAACAAATTGGTACCATAGAGAATCCCACTTAAAATGGGTAAGGTCAACATTAAAACGGTTCCTAATAAGTTTACTAAAGTAATGATTTGGCCTTTTTCTTCCTCATCTGCTTGAATTGCTGGAGCAATCGAAGCAATAGCAGAAGACCCACAAACGGCATTACCACCAGCCATCAATAAAGACATATTATCAGAAAAAGCCAGTTTTTTACCGATCAAATAGGCAAAAATAATGGTCAGCGACATTTGAATGAGAATAAATGCGACACCTTGTAAGCCAATTTGGGCAATCGTTTGAAAGGTCACGGTGGTTCCCAATAAAACAACAGAAAATTCTAGTAATTTACTTTCGGCTACTTTGGTTCCGCGATTTAAATTGGCACCGCGAACAAAGGTATTTCCCAAAAAGATTCCTAGTAAAATAGCTATCGTTGCGGCGCCTAAGCTAGGTAACCAGATGGCAAGAAACTTGCTAAGGCAGGCGACAAGGAAAGCTGTTAGCAAGCCGGGAAGAATTTGGAATAAAGATTGGATATAATCATTTTCTGAATTTTTCATTGAAAAAATCTCTCTTTCTTGTTCATTACTTCCAGTATAACGAAATTTTTTACATTTGAGAAATAAATAGTTAAAATAATATTTATAATAGAAAGTTATCGAAAGGATGCCTATGTTTAAATTATTAAAGACTTTTCAAATTGTGTATGAGCAAATGAACTTTTCCAAAGCAGCTACCTGCCTATATATCTCACAACCAGCCGTTTCTAATCAAATCAAACAATTAGAAGAAGAATTAGGCTGTTCATTGTTTTTAAGAAATGGTCGACAAGATGTAGTCCCTACTAGGCAAGCGGAAGTCTTGTATAATCGTTTGCTAAATTTAGCTGATGATTGGCAAGAAACATTAACAGCTCTTCATCAGGCGAGATTACCTAAAGAAACTTGCCGAATTGCTGCGTCTAATACTTTTGCAGTTTATTATTTGCCGCAACTGATGCAGCATTTACAGACACAGTATGCAACGATCAATTTTGTTTTAGAAATGAACAATTCAGAAGAAGTAGTGGAAAAAGTTGAAAAACATCAAGTTGATTTTGGCTTTATCGAAAAACCATTAATTACGAAAGGCGCCTCTCGTGAAGAAATTATTCAGGATCAATTGGTTTTAGCTGGGGACCCTGCCAATCAGAATTGGTTGGTACGTGAAAAGGATTCTGGGGTCTTTCATTATACCCAACAGTATTTAGAAGAAAGTAATCAAAGCCCAACACTCATGACGGTTAAAAATAATGAAATGATTGTTAAAATGTTGGAATTGGGCATGGGGCAATCGTTGCTTTCAAGAAAGGCGATTACTGAAAAAATCCCCTTCCAAACGTTAGGTGAAAAGTATTGGCGTTCCTTTTATTTTTTGACACGGGGACATTTAAAATCCTCCTTGCTTCAAGAAGTAAAACAAGCAATTTATCGATTCTATCAGAAGGAAATGAATAAATACTAAAACGTTCTCTTTGTTTATTTATCAATCTTTGACTACACTAAAGAAAACGAAGGAGGGAACCACAATGCCTAAATTTTCACCATGTTTATGGTTTGACACACAAGCGGAAGAAGCTGCTAACTTCTATACAACAATCTTTGAAAAAGGTGCGATTCTAAGTAAAACGAACTACGTTAATGAGGAGCATCAACCTCAAGGAACATCATTAATGACCATTGAATTTACCTTGGCGAACCAAACAATCATTGGTTTAAATGGCGGACCAGAATTTTCCTTTACGCCAGCTAGTTCATTTTTTGTTGAATGTAAAACATTATCACAAACAGAAACGTTGTGGAAAAATTTAACAGCAGATGGACAGATATTGATGCCTTTTGGGGAATATCCTTTTAGTCCTTTATATGGTTGGGTAGTGGACAAATTTGGTGTCTCTTGGCAAGTGTCTTTTTCAGGAAAAGAACAAACAATTGTACCAACCTTTATGTTTGCTAATGAAAAATATGGCGAAGCAGCCAAAGCTCTATCAGAATGGTTGGCGATTTTCGGTCCAGGCGAAATAATTGAAAAAGTTGAATATGAAGATGGGAACATTGCGCAAGCACTTTTCACATTACAGGAGCAACCGTTTCGAGTAATGGATGCACGAGATAAACATGATTTTGATTTTACCATGGCCTTCTCCATTTATATTGATTGTGAAAATCAGGAGGAAATAGATCGGCTATGGCAACAAGTGACTGCTAAAGGGAAAGAATGGCCGTGTGGCTGGATGGAAGATCAATTTGGGGTCAGTTGGCAAACAGGCAATCCTGAACTGAAACGTTATTTATCTGACTCAAATCCAGCTAGAGCAAATGAAGTGACCAAAAAATTGTACCAAATGAAAAAAATAGATTTAAACCAGTTAAAAGAAGTGTATGACAAATATAATCATTAGAAAAACTGAGGTTGTCTGATCCACTACACTTTGGTACGTTGGTATCAATTCCAATACATGGAACATACTAGAGTTGAAGGACTTGTCTTTTAAGGATCAAGACCTTCAACTCTTAAAAAAGGCTCGATTCTTGCGAGTTCCAAAGAAGCCACTTCTATTATGTTGTTTATCTTAAGGGTTGGGACTCTGCCGATTTTTTTATAAGATTATGCTATAATTAAGAGTAGTAAATTATTGAAGGAAAAATGAAAAGTCCAAAATAGGAAGTGGTAAAATGATTGAGTTAATTGTGTTGTTAACAGTTTTTACTTATGGAACGAACTTTGTTTTATATCTTATTTTGAAAAATAAAAAGTCCATGCCAATTGTCGAAAAAGCTTCTATTGTATTAGGAATTAATATGTCTGTGTTATTATTAGATGGTATTTTTGCTTTTGTTGGTAAATTCATCATGTTATCAGAATGGGAATTATTAGCGCCTATTTTTGAAATAGTGTAAAAATCATCATAAAGTCCTATATCCAAAAAGAATGAAGTTTGTTAGGATAAGAAAGATGAAAATTTAGAAATAAAAGAGGTGGGATTGCATGGCTAAAATCATGATTGTCGAAGATGAAACAACCATTCGAGAATTAATTAGCGAGGAATTACAAAAATGGCAATTTGAAACGATTGGAACAACCGATTTTAATGATGTATTGGATGATTTTCAAGAGGAGAATCCTCAATTAGTCTTGATGGATATTAATTTACCTGTGTACGACGGGTACTATTGGTGTCAAAAAATTCGTGAAGTTTCTAAAGTACCAATTATTTTTATTTCGAGTCGTAGTACCAATATGGATATGATTATGGCGATGAACATGGGCGCGGATGATTTTGTTACAAAACCGTTCCAGATAGATGTTTTAATTGCTAAAATCAATGCTTTGTTGCGCCGCTCTTATAACTATTCCGATACGGATAGTGAAGTGCTTTCACATAATGGCATTACTTTAAATGTGGACAATGGACGAATGGAAATCAAAGGCGAAATGATCGATTTAAGTAAAAATGAATACCGATTACTATATCTTTTAATGAAAAAGCACGGAAAAATTTTAACACGTGAAAAACTATTGCGCGCTTTATGGGACGATGAACGTTTTGTGGATGACAATACGTTGACGGTAAATATCAATCGTTTACGAAAAAAAATTGAGCAAGCGGGGATTGCTGGCTATATTGAAACCAAAGTGGGCGTCGGTTATATGGTGCCCTAGATAGGAGTAGACAATGACCATTCTAAAGTATTTAAAAGATCGCTGGTTATTACTAATTGGCTGGTTATTTTTTCTGTTCTTAACTTGTTTTATTTTATGGTTGGCTCCTAATGTCCGCTTAGATTGGACAGTGGTTGGCTATATCTTTTTACTGCAAAGTGTTTTTTTATCGCTATTTTTAACAATTGATTATTATTTAAAACGTAAGTGGTGGCTTTCGTTGGCAACGGAAAAAGAGCCGCCTTCTTTACAAGAATATTTGAATACAGCAGAAAAAGAAGAAGAACTACTTGTCCAAACGTATATTAACGGTTTATTGCAAGAGCACCAACAAACCATGCAGCAAGCAATTAACAACCAACAGGACCAAAAAGATTACATTGACTCTTGGGTTCATGAAATCAAAGTCCCCCTAGCGGCTATCACGTTACTGGTACAATCTGTCGAAGATGATATTCCAGAGAAAAAATATTATCTATTGGAAAATGAGTTAGGGAAAATTGATGAATATGTCGAGCAAGTCCTATATTATGCTAGATTGGACAGCTTTTCTCGAGATTATTTACTTCAAGAATATTCTTTAAAAGAAATTGTGCAATCTGTTGTTCGTACGCAAGCAAATTATTTTATCCAAAAAAGATTGCAATTCTCAATTGAAGGAGAAGATGAAGCGGTTTTAACCGACCGAAAATGGGTCATTTTTATTTTCCGCCAATTATTAAGTAATGCAGTCAAGTATACGCCAGAAGGCGGCACGATTACGGTCCTAATTTCCAAAAATAAACAAGGTATTTATTTATCTTTAAAAGATTCTGGGATTGGCATTCCGATGCAAGATCAACGACGCATTTTCGATAAAGGATTTACTGGTGAAAACGGGCGAAAAAGCGAACAGCATTCGACTGGTCTTGGTCTGTATTTGGCTCATAGCTTAGCGAAAAAGTTAGGTCATGATTTAACAGTCGAATCGACAGAAGGGCAAGGTACGACGATGACATTGTTTTTCCCTTCCCTCAGTTATTATAATGAAGTGAAATAAAAAGTAGGTCTATCAGCAAACTAAAGAGGTGATAGGCCTTTTTTTATTTATTAAAACTTTCTTGCTAACTTCTCTTACTCTTCTTAGTTGTTTAGAAAACGTTTTTATTGTTAGAATGAAATGAAATAAATTTGTTAGGAGAATATTATGAGTTTACTTATCGCTTTAGTGCCCATGATTGCGTGGGGCAGTATTGGTTTAGTCAGCGGTAAAATTGGTGGAAGCGCCAATCAACAAACGTTAGGTATGACAATCGGCGCATTACTATTTTCAATTGTTGTCTTTTTTGTCATCCAGCCTACGTTGACGACAGCCACATTAATTGTTGGATTTATATCTGGTTTATTCTGGAGTTTGGGACAGAATCAACAATTTCATAGCATGAAATATATGGGCGTTTCAGTTGGCTTACCAATTTCAACTGGGATGCAGTTAGTTGTTAATACCGTTGCAGGGGCTGTTTTTTTCCATGAATGGACAAAAACAAAAGACTTTGTTGTGGGCTTTATCGCTTTAGCCTTTTTAGTTTTTGGGGTGTATTTAACAGCTCGACAAGATGATGATAGTCAACCGAAAACCTCAAACAGTATGTTAGATTTTAATAAAGGGATTCGGGCGTTGATTTTCTCAACAGTTGGGTATGGTGTCTATACCATCATTATTAATGCCACTGGTTTAGATCCGTGGGGAATTATTTTGCCACAAAGTATTGGCATGTTAGTGGGGGCTAGTTTCTTTGCCTTCAAAAAAGTCAAAGTTGATCGTTTTGTTTGGATGAATATGACGACGGGTCTGCTTTGGGGCTTAGGAAATATTTGTATGTTATTAACCATGCGTGAAATTGGCTTAGCTATTAGCTTCTCTTTATCACAAATGGGGATTATTATTTCGACTCTTGGGGGCATCTTCCTTTTAGGCGAAAGAAAATCAAAAAAAGAAATGTTTTATGTTATTTTTGGTTGCATTTTTGTTATTCTAGGTGGTATTCTTTTAGGGTATATGAAAGCGTAAATAGTTTATTTACGCTTATTTTTTTTACGGGGGTAAACACATGTCTATTTTCAGAAAAAAAGAAATCACTGTGCCTGTCAATGACAGTGGTGGGATGAAAAAAAATCTTAAGACGATGGACTTAATTTTTCTAGGAATTGGGGCTGTAGTAGGAACAGGGATTTTTGTTGTGACAGGTGTCGCAGCGGAACGCTATGCAGGTCCAGGGCTCGTCTTATCATTTCTGGTAGCAGCAGCCGCGATTATTTTATCTGGTTTATGCTATGCAGAATTTGCATCACGTATTCCGGTCATTGGTGGGCCGTATGCCTACATGTATGTGGTCTTTGGAGAAATTGTGGCTTGGATGACTGGTTGGATGATTATTTGTGAGTTTTTCTTGGCGGTTTCATCCGTTGCTTCAGGTTGGTCAGGCTATGTCCATGGCTTTTTGGATAGCTTAGGTTTTTCTTTGCCGCAAGCGTTAAGTGGCGCTTATAATCCAACAAATGGTACATATATTGATTTGATTGCCATGTTGGTCGTTGTAGCCGTAACTTTTTGGGTATCTTTAGAAGCGAAAACAGCGTTACGTTTAAATAACTTAATGGTTTTCGTGAAGTTTGGGATTATTTTATTATTTGTTCTCGTGGGAATCTTTTATGTGAAACCAACGAACTGGCAACCATTTATTCCTTATGGTTTTTCAGGCGTTTTCAGTGGTGCTGCTTTAGTTTTCTTTGCCTTTCTAGGGTTTGATGCGGTCAGCATGGCCGCGGAGGAAGTGAAGAATCCGAAAAAAGATATTCCAAAAGGGATTATTGGTTCCATTATTATTTCAACATTGTTATATATTGTTGTTACGTTAGTTTTAACTGGAATTGTTCCATTTACGGATTTAGGGGTCAAGGATCCGGTGGCTTTTGCGATGCGTTTCATTAATCATGGCGCAATTGCGACAATCATTTCAGTTGGTGCTATTTTAACCTTATTAACAGTGACGATTGCGATGATGTACAGTTTAGCCCGTGTGATTTATGCGATTAGTAAAGATGGATTATTGCCGCAGTTTATGAGCAAAATCGATGAGAAACGGCACACACCTAAGAATGCAACCTATGTAGCTGGATTTTTAGCAATGGTTTTTGCTGGTGTTGTTCCAATGGAGATGTTGGCTGAACTTACAAATATCGTGACACTCTTTTATCTGATGTTTCTCGCTTTAGGAATTATCAAATTACGGACAATGAAAGGAGAACCGCAAGCAGGTGAATTTAAAGTACCACTTGTGCCGGTTCTACCATTAATTTCAATCGTGGTTTGCGCGGCTTTGATGTTCCAATTGTCTTTAGCTACTTGGCAAGTATTTGGCGTAGCCGTAGTGATTGGTTTGGCTATTTATTTCTTTTATGGACGACACCATAGTATCGTTCGTTTCGAGACAAAAGAATAAAAATGAACGAAAAAAGAGAGGAATACTTGTCAAATAGACAGGTGTTTCTCTCTTTTCTTTCTGGCATTTTCTTCATTTTCAAGAGAAAACCGACAAGAAATATAGTTTAATAATGTCTAATTATGGTATACTGTTTAGGAGTAAATCCTGAGGGTTTAGGAAAATGACTAAAGGAGGTTTTTTCTGTATGTCACAGAAAGAAACATTTTATATTACCACCCCAATTTATTACCCAAGTGGGAAGTTACATATTGGGAATTCATATACAACAATCGCCTGCGATGCAATGGCCCGTTACAAGCGTTTAATGGGTTTTGATGTATTTTATTTAACAGGTGTGGATGAACATGGCCAAAAAATTGAAAAAAAAGCTGCTGAGTTGAATGTGACACCAAAAGAGTACGTTGATAAAATGGCAGCAGATGTTCAAAAATTATGGAAAACATTAGATATCAGCTATGATAAATTTATTCGGACAACGGATGATTATCACATGGCAGCCGTGCAACAAATTTTTGATCGTTTAGTAGAACAAGGAGATATCTACCTTGGAGAGTATGAAGGTTGGTATTCAGTTTCTGATGAAGAATTTTTCACTGAAACACAATTAGCTGAAGTATATCGTGACGATGAAGGCAATGTCATTGGTGGGAAAGCACCAAGTGGTCACGAAGTCGAATTAGTTAAAGAAGAATCCTATTTCTTCCGCATGAGTAAATATGCGGATCGCTTGGTACAATATTACGAAGAACATCCAGAATTTATTCAACCAGAATCTCGTAAAAATGAGATGCTAAATAACTTTATCAAACCAGGATTAGAAGATTTAGCCGTTTCAAGAACGACTTTCTCTTGGGGAATTCCATTGAAAAATGATCCAAAACATGTGGTTTACGTATGGATTGATGCGTTATCAAACTATATTACAGCACTAGGTTATGGCTCAGAAGATGATTCATTATTCCAAAAATATTGGCCTGCGAACGTGCAAATGGTTGGGAAAGAAATCGTGCGTTTCCATACGATTTATTGGCCAATTATGTTAATGGCCTTGGATTTACCATTACCGAAAAAAGTCTTTGGACATGGTTGGTTATTGATGAAAGACGGAAAAATGTCTAAATCTAAAGGAAATGTTGTTTACCCTGAAATGTTAGTAGAACGCTACGGTCTAGATGCGTTACGTTACTATTTATTACGAGCAATTCCATTTGGTAGTGATGGCGTCTTTACGCCAGAAGATTTCGTTTCTCGCTTAAATTATGATTTAGCTAATGACTTAGGAAACTTGTTGAATCGAACAATTGCGATGATTAATAAATATTGTGATGGCAAAGTACCAGCCTATGCTTCAAAAGTTACCCCATTTGATAGTGAACTATCGACAACTGCGGCGAATGTTATTGGAAAATATCATGAAGCAATGGAAAAAATGGAATTTAACACGGCCATTGCAGAAATCTGGACGCTAGTTTCTCGTGCCAATAAATATATTGATGAAACAGCGCCTTGGGTATTGGCTAAAGAAGAAGAGAAACGCAACGAATTAGAAAGTGTCATGATCCATTTAGCGGAAAGCTTACGAATTGTGGCAATCTTATTGCAACCAGTCATGACAGAAACACCAGGGAAAATTTTCGAACAATTAGGCTTAGATCCAGAAACAATGAACATGGAAAATATTCATTTTGGTGAGTTCCCAACAGACGTAACAGTAACAAGTAAAGGAACACCTATTTTCCCACGTTTAGAAATTGAAACAGAAGTAACGTATATTCAAAAGAAAATGTCCCAAAGCGAAAGTGCTACAGAAGAGGATATTAAATGGAATCCAGAAGAAACAACGTTAGTTTCAACGAAAGAAAAACAAATTAAGTACGATGATTTCGATAAAGTGGAATTAAAAGTTGCCGAAGTTATTGACTGTAAAAAAGTCAAAGGAGCAGATAAATTATTGCAATTCCGTTTAGATGCTGGAGATGAAAACCATCGTCAAATTCTTTCAGGTATTGCTGAATTTTATCCAGATCCAGCTGCGCTAATTGGCAAAAAAGTAGTCATTGTGGCTAACTTAAAACCAAGAAAAATGCGTGGTCAAATTAGCCAAGGAATGATTCTTTCAGCTGAATCACCAGAAGGGAAACTTCAAATTGTTGAAGCACCAAAAGAAATGCCAAATGGTGCAGGAATCGCATAAAAGCATAAGTAGTAAAGATAAAAGGTGAATTATAACCTTTTATCTTTACTACTTTTTTTGTATACTAGAAGAAAAGTGATTTGATGTGGGGGAAGTTTGATGGCTTATCATACTTATGAATTTTTAAAAAGACGTAAAAATGATCCAAAATGGAGAAAGGCCTATACATCTGCTAGGAATAAACGTATTATTGGTGCTTTAGTTACGATAAATATAATTATTTGGGGCTTTGTTTTGTGGAAAAAAATAGAAAGTGGCGATATAGAAGTAAATAATATTATCGACGTCCTAAAATCAAAAATCAACGAATTTTTAAATTAAAAGAATCGAAGAAAAGCCTAGAAAAATCATTTGCGATTTTTCCTAGGCTTTTCTATTTTAGAGTTTCACTTTTTTAGGTATTCGTTTTTTACCAAAACGGCCTTTCGTTAGGCGACTTGGTAAAATGATCAGTAAGAGTGAAAAAGGGACACTAATAATTTGCCACGTGAGTAAACGACCTAAGCTATTATTTTTATAGAGCCACTCTAATATAAAATGCAGTCCTAAAATACTTAACAAAGCCAAGCCTGTCAGGAAATAAGGCGTTGATACCCAGTCGGTCGTTTTCAAGAGACTAAAACCTAAAGGAATTAGATAAAAGTAAGCACTTGTTAAAGTAATACGCCAACTTTTCATAACGGTGCCTAAATTAATTATAAAAAAAAGTAAAGATAGGACTAAAGCAAAAGGTGGAAACAAAGCCACTAACGCCGAATAGATGGTTCCCCAGACGATCATTAAGGGACCTTTAACAATAGCGGCAATAAGTGTAAACAAGCCAATTAGGAGTAACTGCTGTGTCAGTGAGCCAAAGGTCAGCAAGCCAAATAAAATAAGCAGTAGCCAGTGCCAAATGGTTTGGTTTTGTTGTTTTCGCTCAATAGTTACATTTTTTTGGATAGAGGTTTTTAAAAAATTTTCTAAATCAGGTGATTGTTTCACCTTCTCACGCTCCTCTCAACTTAAGAGACAACAAACGAGTAGGTCTGCTAATTAAAAAGCAGTACCTACTCGTCTATTATAAGTGGTTTTTCTAAAAATAAAATCCGCCTTAAGTCTCAGTTACTGGGCTGCCAAGTAAGGTGTAAACCATTCAGAAAGTGTGCCGGTATAAGGTAAAACGACCCGTTTCATTCCACGAGAAATAGCAGTATACAGGATTTTTTTATCTCGTTTATTGTCGGAATAACGATTAACATTTGGGTTATGAAGAATTACATTATCAAATTCTAGACCTTTTGCCATATCAATTGATAAAACTTGCAGTGACGGATGTTCTTCCAATGAAAGAGAAGCACTAAGTTCTTTTGTTAATTGTTCTTTTTCTGCAAATGTTTTAGTAATAATGGCGGTGCTTTCTTTCGGATCAAAAGTTGCAATGGAAGTGACGATTGCTTTAAGATAGTCAGACGCAGAGTCACAAGGAATAAATGTCGGCTTTTCTCCATCATGCCGGATGGGCACAATGGTTAATTGCTCTGGTTGAGTGCCTAATGTTTGGAAGAGTCGTGTAATTTCTTTACTTGAACGGTAACTGTTTAATAATTGATAGGTTCCAACAGAACGGCTGGTTTCGTTAACCAATAAATCATGGGCTTCAGAAAATTCAATGGCTGTATTAAAAATGGCTTGATTTTCATCACCAGCTAAAGTAAAACTAGCTTTAGGGAAAAGTGTCAGCAGTAATAATAATTGGGCTTCTGTATAATCTTGGACTTCATCGACTAGGATAAAAGCCATTTGCTGGTTGGCGAGATTTTCAATAAATGCATGTTTCACCAAAATAAGGGCCACAATTTCATCGGCTGTGAAAACAGCTGTCTCTTTTTGATACGATTTTTCAGTGAATAAAGAATAAAACGTTTCAAAAAAGGCCCATTGATCTAGCCAAGCATCATTTTTGATAGCGGCAGTGATAGAGCGATATTTTTTCTTCAAACGTTTTAAAGCAAAATCAGCCAGATGTTTTTCATTATCTTCGGTAATCACTGTGCCAAAATAACGAACTTGTTCAGCTTCTGTTAAATCTTGGAATTGATCCAACATTTTTTTAGAATGGGCTTGTTTTAATAAGTACCGTGTCCAAAGACTGGTTAACTTTTCTTTTGTGGCTGAAATTCGTTGGCGAATACTCAAGTCAGCTGGTGTTTCTTGATAAAGTTTAAAAATTGTTTCTGAAGTAAATAAGGTCTGCTTTTTAAAAGTTAAAGGACGGAAAAAATGTGGCTGCACAACCGCTTTTTCAGGATTGCTTAAAAGAAACGTTGCAAATTCTTTTGAACGAATAACGTGCTCTTGCTCCGTTGCCTCAGAGCGAGTAATGCGTTCGAAATAGTCCGTTTCTTCTTCCATTGGCCATGCTTCTTTGGTAGTGAAGCGCAAAAATTGTAAAAGAGTCAAATTCAAGGGATTTCGTTCGCCTAAATTCGGTAAAACTTGAGAAATATAATCAATAAATGTTGAATTTGGTGAAAGTAATAAAATATTATCCGCTGTAATTTCTGCTCGATGTTGATAAAGTAAATAAGCAATCCGTTGCATAATCGCAGACGTTTTCCCACTACCAGCAATCCCGTTGACTAGTAGGAGTGGCTGCGTTTCGTCACGAATTATTTGATTTTGTTCTTGTTGAATGGTTGTCGTAATGTCCTTCATATAAGGAGAAGCATCTTCTTCTAAAGAATGCAATAACACATCATCTTGAATCGCAATGGTTGTGTCAAAATAGTTGATTAATTGATCTTTTTCAATAATTAACTGTCTTTTCAAATCAAGTTGTACAGGAATGGTTTGTTGATGTGCCATGTAGGCTGTTTTTCCTAAAACATTGTCATAAAATAACGAAGCAATCGGTGAGCGCCAATCGTGAATGCGCGTTTCTTCTTCTAAAGAAGTAAAATCGTTTACGCCAATATAAAAGTTTTCTGGCTCTTCAGGGCTGTCTTCAAAAGTCACGCCAATTTTGCCAAAATAAGGAACTTGTAATAGGCGTTTCACTTTGTCTAAATTTTTAGCCGTTGCTTCATTTTTTAAGTTCCACTGATCAATTTCACGGTTCTTCATTTCCAACATGGCAAACGTTTCTAGATTATCGGCATAACTATCAAAATTCAGCTTAGAATCGCGACCAAATTCCTCTAGCATATGTTTGCCATCTTTCATTGTGTTCGCCAATTGCTCTTCGTAAACTTTTTTAGCCGCTTGCAGCTCATGATAAACCGTTGTTAAATGCTGTTGTTCATAAATTTTTTCATCGGTCATGGAGATTCCTCCTTTTAATAACATGACTGAATAGTATACGTTACTTTTAGCATAAATGCAAGCGCTGTTTATGAGGAAATGGCGAATCTTGTCGCCTAGTCATTCAGATTTTTCAAGAAATATGATAAAGTAGAGAGGAGATAAAGGAGGCAATCATAATGATTTTTGATACACATACACATTTGAATGCAGAACAATTTAATGATGATATTCCAGAAACGATTGCACATGCCCAAGAATTGGGTGTTACAGAGATGGCCGTGGTCGGTTTTGATGAACCAACGATTGAAAAATCTCTTTTACTTAGTCAGGAATATGCCAATATTTATAGTATCATTGGTTGGCATCCAACAGAAGCGGGTAGCTATACGCCAGAGGTTGAACGACGATTACAAGAACAATTAACGTTGCCAAAAATTGTCGCATTAGGTGAAATCGGTCTTGATTATTACTGGATGGAGGATCCTAAAGAGGTGCAAGAAAAAGTTTTTCGCCGTCAAATTGCGATTGCTCGGGAAATGAATTTACCGTTTAGTGTGCATACGAGAGAGGCATTAGAAGATACCTATCGAATTTTAAAAGATGAAAAAATTTCAGATATTGGTGGAATCATGCATAGTTTCAGTGGCGATGCTGAGTGGATGAAGAAATTTTTAGATTTAGGTTTGCATATTTCTTTTAGTGGAGTCGTAACGTTTAAAAAGGCATTGGATGTTCAAGAAGCGGCGATGGCGGTACCACTCGAACGAATGTTGGTGGAAACAGATGCACCCTATTTAGCTCCCGTTCCTTATCGTGGTAAACGGAATGAACCAGGCTATACACGATACGTAGTGGAAAAAATTGCTGAATTGCGTCAACTAACCTTTGAAGAAGTGGCAGAACAAACGAGAGTCAACGCTCATCGCTTGTTTCGGATAGATAAATGAAGGAAAAAATGAAAGTTGCAGAAATCATTGTCGTTGAAGGAAAAGACGACACACGCCGCATTCAAGAGGTAGTTGCAGCGGATACGATTGAAACGATTGGTTCTGCTATCAATGATGAAATTTTGACACAAATTGAACACGCACAAGAAACGAGAGGCGTGATTATTTTTACAGATCCAGACTATTCGGGCGAAAAAATTCGTAAAACAATAATGGAAGTCGTTCCTGATGCAAAGCATGCTTTTTTATCAAGAAAAGTTGCAGTTCCTAAAAAAAATGGTGGTAGCCTAGGGGTTGAACATGCTAGTGATGAAGCAATTATTGAAGCCTTAAAAAAAGTCGTAACACCTGTTCAAGCTGGTGAAGACTATCAAGAAATTCCTAGACAAATACTAGTTGAATATGGTTTAATAGCGGGAGCAAATGCAAAAAAATACCGTGAATTATTAGGTGATGACCTAAGAATTGGCTATACAAATAGCAAACAGTTAGTCAAACGGTTAAGCATGTTTCGGATTACAGAAGCAGAATTGAAAGAAAGCATGACACGTATTTTAAAAGAACTTGCAAACGAAGAATAACTACATGGAGGAACAAGCGTGACGGACTATAAAGAAATTGCCACACCATCCAGAACCAAAGAAATACTAAAAAAGCATGGATTTTCATTTAAAAAGAGTTTAGGTCAAAATTTTTTGACAGAGCCTAATATTTTAAGAAAAATTGTAGAAACAGCGGGAATTAATCAGCAGACAAATGTTGTCGAAGTCGGGCCTGGAATTGGTGCATTAACAGAGCAATTAGCGATGAACGCGGCACAAGTTGTGGCTTTTGAGATTGATGATCGCTTGATTCCTGTCTTAGCGGATACCTTAAGTCGCTATGATAATGTGACAGTGGTTCATCAGGATGTTTTAAAAGCTGATTTGGTCAAGACAACCAACCAAGTTTTTCAAGAGAAGTATCCGATTAAAGTGGTAGCTAACCTACCTTACTATATTACTACGCCAATTATGATGCATTTTTTAGAATCTTCTTTAGATGTAGCCGAAATGGTTGTGATGATGCAAAAAGAGGTCGCTGATCGAATTGCTGCTAAACCAGGAACGAAAGCTTATGGCTCATTATCAATTGCTGTCCAATATTTTATGGAAGCAAGTGTCGCCTTTATTGTGCCAAAAACGGTTTTTGTGCCGCAGCCCAATGTTGACTCGGCGATTATTAAATTGACGCGCCGTGCTACACCAGCAGTGACAGTGACCAATGAAAAAGAATTTTTCAAATTAACCAAAGCCAGTTTCCAATTAAGACGTAAAACATTGTGGAATAACTTAACGCATTTTTATGGGAAAGATGAACAAACGGTGGCTTGGCTAAAAGAGAGCCTAGGTGAAGCAGAAATTGATCCTTCTAGACGTGGTGAAACATTGTCTTTAGAAGAATTCGCTCGTTTAAGTAATGCTTTAGAAAAAAATAAACCAGTATAAAAAAGAACTTTCTGTTATTTATGAGAAATAACAGAAAGTTCTTTTATGTGTCTTGACACATTGCGGCCGTTCAGCTACACTTGAGAAAAACAAAAGGTGTCATGACACCTTCAGGAGGCAGTTTTAATGAAAACAAACTCAGTAAAACGTTTAACAATTTCAGCACTTTTAATTGCAATGGGGATTATCATTCCAATGGTTATGCCAAGAATTACCATTGGTCCAGCCAGTTTTACGTTAGCAAGTCACGTCCCAGTTTTTATTGCCATGTTTATTTCTCCAGTGGTGGCAATTGCGGTTAGTCTAGGAACAGGTTTTGGTTTTTTCTTATCCGCAACACCGATTATTGCTTTGCGGGCCTTATCTCATTTGATTTTTGCAGTCATTGGCGCAGTGATTTTACAAAAGCATCCAGAAATTTTAATCAATAAAGAGGGGAAATTCACTTTATTAAATGGGAAATTACAGTTGTTTAACGTGGGAATTGGAGTGATTCATTCCGCTGCCGAGCTAGTGGTTGTTTCTGTATTTTACACAATGGGCAACTTGCCAGGAACCTATTATACAGCCGGCTTCATGTATTCTATTTTTCTTTTGATGGGCGTTGGTGGATTAATTCATAGTTTGGTGGATTTCAGTATTGCCTACTTTTTAGCAAGTACCTTAAGTAAACATGTAGATATTCCAACTTTTACAGAAGCGAAACAACCCAAAGTGATAAAGAAGAAGGTTAAATTAGCATAAAGAGAAACAATCGAGGCATCCGTCATTGTGACGGATGCCTCGAGATTTTTTTATTTAATGACTTCTTCTGTTTGAGGGTCGAAGAAATGTCCTTTGTTAATATCAAAAGCTAAGTCAATCATTTCACCAGGATGGTGGAAGTCACGAGCATCTACTTTTGAGATAAACTCTGTATCACCAATTTTTGTATAAAGCATGGATTCAGCCCCTAATAATTCAGAAACAACGACTTCAGATTTAATCACCGCATCTTTCATTGCCGTTAAAGCCACTTGTTCGCTATGAATATCTTCTGGACGAATACCGAAAATTAATTCTTTGCCTTCATAACCATGTTCAACAAGCTCTTTGTTTCTTCCTTCAGGAATTGCTAGTTTTAAGCCATGTTGGTTAGAAATAACCCCATTGTTTAAGGTAACTTTGAAGAAATTCATGGCAGGTGAGCCGATGAACCCTGCTACGAACATATTTTTAGGTGTATTGTAAACTTCTTTTGGTGAACCAATTTGTTGAATAAAGCCATCTTTCATAATTACGATTCGGTCAGCCATGGTCATCGCTTCGGTTTGGTCATGTGTCACATAAATTGTCGTAGTTTCTAAACGTTGGTGTAGTTTAGCGATTTCAGCACGCATGGCTACACGTAATTTTGCATCCAAGTTTGATAAAGGTTCATCCATTAAAAAGACTTTGGCATCACGGACAATTGCCCGGCCAAGTGCAACACGTTGGCGTTGTCCACCAGAAAGCGCCGCAGGTTTACGTTGTAAGTACTCTGTTAAGCCCAGAATATCCGCAGCATTTTCCACCCGTTTTTTAATTTCAGCTTTATCATATTTTCTTAGTTTTAAACCAAAGGCCATGTTATCAAAAACAGTCATATGCGGATAAAGCGCATAGTTTTGGAAAACCATGGCAATATCACGATCTTTCGGTGCAACGTCATTCATGACTTTGTCCCCAATTGATAATTCACCTTCAGTAATATCTTCTAAGCCAGCAATCATGCGCAATGTTGTTGATTTACCGCAACCAGAAGGTCCGACAAAGACGATAAATTCACGGTCTGTAATTTCTAAGTTAAAATCTGTAACAGAATAATGTTCTGCATTGTCATATTTTTTATACACATTTCTAAGCGCCATTTCCACCATTTGATACGTCACTCTTTTCTTTTTGATTTGTTACTCATAGTTTAAATGAAAACGCTATCTTTCGGCAAGGGAGAGTTGCACAAGAAAAAGAAGACTTTTTCGTCAAGGTGACAAAGGGCAAACACTCTCAGCGGATTTATCGATAAACTTTTGTTATAATATAACAAAGACAGGAGTTGGATAACATGAAAATCGCTTTAATCGCTCATGATCGTAAAAAAACATTAATGATCAAACTAGCAACCGCTTATAAACATATTTTAGAAAAACATGAATTGTATGCAACGGGAACGACAGGCATGAAAGTGATGGAAGCAACTGGCTTACCCGTGCATTGCTTTAAATCGGGGCCATTAGGTGGGGATCAACAGATTGGCGCAATGATATCAGAAGACAACATTGATTTAGTTATTTTTTTAAGAGATCCTCTTTCCGCACAACCGCATGAACCAGACGTGACGGCTTTGATTCGTCTAAGTGATGTCTATGAAATTCCTTTAGCGACCAATATCGGCAGTGCTGAAATTCTTTTGAGAGGTGTCGAGGCGGGGTTTGCGGACTTCCGTGAGGTTATCCATGAAGGGGATCGTCGACCGTTAGCTTTTTAGAGAACCTTAATGGTTATTTTGACTATTTTGTGGTATATTTTATGAGGACTTTTGTCCAAATAAAATAACAGAGTAGGAGACAAAGCGTTAAGTGCTAAAAGGATGGGATGTTGCCTTTTGGACGAAGAACATAAACAGTGTGTTGCTAGAAAGCAAAGGTTCTTACTTTGCTTATCATCAGAACAACACGTTCAGCTTTTTAATGTTCGCGGTTTTGTTTTCGCATTCGCTGCATGGTTCGTCATGTAGCAGCTCTTAGAGGAGATGCTAAAAATGACAAAGAAAAAATTTGGCACAAAATCCATTGCGTTAATGGGCGTACTCATTGCGGTGGTCGTTGTCTTTTCACGCTTTTTTGCGTATGAAACAACGTTTTTAAAAATCAGTTTCACGTTTATCCCAGAATCATTGATTGGGATGATTTTCGGACCTTTTTGGGCTGGAATCGGCACGGCGGTGGCTGATGTGGTAGGAATGCTGCTTTTTCCAAAGGCAGGCTATTTTCCTGGGTTTACTTTAAATGCCTTTTTGGCTGGTGCTATTTATGGTTATTTCTATTATAAGAAAGAAATGACATGGCAACGAGTGATTTTGGCGACATTGTTGGTCACCGTTTTAATTAATATCATTTTAACTCCTTTGTGGTTAAGTTTAATGTATGGCGTCAATCTAGCAAATTTTGCTTGGTGGGTGCCACGCTTAATTAAAACAGTTATTTTCTTTCCTATTCAAGTAATTGCCACTTATTATTTAGGCAATAAAATTCCCTTTAAACGTTTATTTGGAAAACCATTATCTGAATTAGATCAATAAATTTAAAATTAAAAGAGTCACTTTTCATCATCCCAGAAAAGTGACTCTTTTTTATTGTGCTTTTTGATTAAACTGTGCTTCGTAAAGGTCACGATAATAACCCTGTTCTTTTTGCAATAATTCGTCATGGGTGCCAATTTCAACTACTTGACCATTGTCCATAACTAGAATTTTTTCAGCACTTTTGATTGTTGCTAAGCGATGGGCAATAACAAAACTGGTCCGGCCAGTCATCATTTGTAAAAAAGCATCCTGAATTTTTTGCTCGGTCAATGTATCAACTGAACTGGTCGCTTCATCTAAAATAAGCATCGGCGGATTACTAATCATCGTGCGTGCAATAGTCATTAATTGTCGTTGTCCTTCAGAAATTTTAACGCCTTGGGAACCAATCTCGGTATCTAGTCCTTGAGGTAAACGCATGACGAAATCAAAAATATGGGCTTTTTTCATGGCTTCTATAATTTCTTCGTCAGAGGCTTCAGGATTTCCGTACGTTAAATTTTCCCGAATGGAGCTATCGAATAGCCAAGTATCTTGGAGAACCATACCAAAACTTTTTCGTAAGCTATCCCGAGTAATTTGAGTAATGTCGTGAGTATCAACCGTAATTTGGCCACGGTCGACCTCGTAAAAGCGCATTAACAAATTCACTAATGTTGATTTACCCGCACCAGTTCGCCCAACAATGGCAATTGTTTCTCCTGGTTCAGCAATTAAATTAAAGTTTTCGATTAAAGGTCGTGTCGGCGTGTAAGAAAAATCAACGTCTTTAAATTCAACACGGCCTCGCGCTTCTTTCAAAACAATTGCGTTCGGGGCATCAGGACGTTCAACTGGTTGATCCATCATATCGAAAGTACGTTCCAATCCAGCTAAGGCGGCTTGGATTTGGTTGGTGATTCCTGAGAGTTCAATAAAAGGTTTAGAAAACTGACTAGAGTAAATGGTGAAACTGGAAATAACACCAACTGTGACTAAAGGATTGCCACTTAAAACTAACAAGCCACCGACTAATCCAATCGATAAGTAAGATAAATGGTCGATAAATCGAGAAAGTGGGTTGGTTAAGGAGGAAGAAAACTGAGCCTTCTGTCCTTTTTCATACAACGTTTGATTCAATGCTTCAAATGTTTCTTGCGTAGCTTGTTCTTGTTGAAAGGCTTTAACAATTTTTTGGTTGCCAACCATTTCTGAAACGAAGCCGGAAATTTCACCAACAATCGTTTGTTGTGCAGCAAAGTTTTTTTGTGAAGCTTTTGCAACAAGCCAGTTTACAATAAAAATAATCGGCGTACTGATAAGAACCACTAATGTGAGCAGGGGACTTAGCCGAATCATAAAGAGCAAAGCAACAACGACGGTGGCCATGCCGGAAAATAATTGGTTGAAGACAGCCGAGCAAGCCATTGAAATATTGTCAATATCGTTGGTAAAGCGACTGACGATATTTCCGTGTGATGTTTGGTCATAATAACTTAACGGTAATTGATTTAAATGGGCAAAGGCGTCTTTTCTCAGCTGTGTGGTCGATAAATAAGACACACGATTACCGAGACGTTGAATCAGCCATTGACTTAGAACGGTTACGAGTAAAATTCCTGCTAATAAACCTAAAATTTTGATGAGTTGCGCAGCATTGACTTGTCCTTTACCAACCATTGTATCAACGGATTTACCTATATAATAAGTCATGAGGACAGTCGAAAAACCACTGAGAATTCCTAGGATTAAGGCGCCGATAATTTCTTTTGGATAGCGTAGTAAATACGGCTTAAAACGTGAGAAGGCACCAAAATGAATTTTTTTAGTTTGCATGGGTATCCTCCTCCTGTGACGCAACGATTTCTTGATACTCTTTAGAAGAAGTAAGTAATTCTTCGTGGGTGCCAAGGCCAGCGACTTTTCCACTATCTAGGACTAAAATTTGATTCGCCGTTGCAATCGAACTCACGCGTTGTGAAATTAAAATAACGGTTGTCTCTGCTCGTTCTTTTTGTAAAGCACGGCGCAGATTCAAATCTGTTTGATAGTCGAGGGCACTCAAGGAATCATCTAAAATAAGTAAATGCGGTTTCCTAATCAAGGCACGGGCAATGGTCAACCGTTGTCTTTGTCCACCAGAAAAGTTTTTTCCGCCTTCGTTAACAGGCGTGTCTAACCCTTGGTCTAATTGTTCAACAAATTCTTTACATTGGGCGATAGCTAATGCTTCCCAACAGTCTTCATCAGTTGCATTTGGTTTGCCCCATTGTAAGTTTTCTCGAATAGTCCCTGTAAATAAGACGGCAGTTTGTGGGACACTTGCCACTTGTTGGCGTAAAGTAAAGAGCGGCCAATCGCGCACATTTACACCATTAATAAAAAGGTTTCCTGCACTCACATCATAAAATCTGGGAATGAGTTGGGTTAAGGTACTTTTCCCGCTGCCGGTAGGTCCCGTGATGCCGAGAATTGAGCCTTTAGGAATCGTAAAATTGATATTTTCCAAAGCCAAACCGGCCTCTGGTTCATAGCGAAAATCTACATGGTCAAAGGTAATATCACCAAATTGTGGAGATGTTTTTGCTGATTCTGGTGTATCTGTTAACTGACTTTCTACAGTTAAAACCTCATTGACACGGTTTGCGGAAGCGGCAGCTCGCGTAAAAATTACCACGAGATTAGAAGCAACAATTAAAGCGAGCATCATTTGATTCATATAATTGATCAATGCTAAAACTTCCCCTTGTTGCAGGGAACCAAAAGAAACTTTTAAGCCACTAAAATAAAGTAAAAATAAAATTCCAACATTCATAATCAAAGTGGTTAAAGGCGTTAATAAAGCAGAGACATTCGATACGCGAATGTAAATATCGCCTAAATCATCGGAAGCTTTATCAACATGTCGTTGCTCTGTTTCCTTTCTAGCAAACGCACGGATTACACGGACACCGCTTAAGTTTTGACTGATTTGACGGTTTAACCGATCCAAATATTCTTGGACTTTTTGATATAAAGGCACAGTCACTTTAATGATAATAAAGAGAATAAGGCTAAAAATTGGTAAAAGTAATAGGAAAAGAAAACCCATCTGCACGTCAATGTAAAAAGCCATGACCACAGAACCGATACTTAAAAAAGGTGTCCGAATGACCAACCGAATAAACATCGCTAAAGCCAACTGAAGCTGGTTGATATCGTTTGTGATCCGGGTGATGAGGGTATCTGTACCAAAACTATTCAATTCTTTGTGTGAAAGCTGATTAATTTTCTTCATTAATTGATTTCTTAGCTCCGTCCCAAAACCTTGCGAAGCGACTGAAGCATAGTATTGACAAATCATGACAAAAAATAAACCAACTAACGACATAACAAGCATCCAGAGGGCCATTTCTATGACAGTCTGTCGGTCGTTTTGACGAATACCGACATCGACTAAGTGAGCCATGAATAAGGGCAAGACTAACTCGAAACAAGCTTCTAAAAATTTGAAGACTGGACCGAGGATAATTTGTTTTCGATAATTTTTTGCGTATTTCAATAAACCAAACATAAGATTCCTCCCTTTGCTGCTCTCATTGTAGCCTAATCTTTCAATGAAAGAAAGTTGTTCGCTACATTTTCTCAACTTCTGTTAAAATAGAAGAAAAGCGCAAAGAAGTGGAGTGTGACAGAAACGTGGAAAAAATGAGTCAGGTTATTTTGTTATTTTTTATTTATTCCTTTATCGGCTGGTTATGGGAAACGGTGTATTGTTCATTAAAAGCCAAAAAATTTATTTATCGAGGATTTTTGGTAGGGCCTTATTGTCCTATTTATGGATTTGGGGTCTTAAGCGTTCTCTATTTTGTGGAACCCTTTGAGAACAATCTCTTGGTATTGTATGTCGGATCGGCTGTTTTAGTGACGATTTTAGAATATGTCACTAGTTATGGCTTGGAAAAACTGTTCCATGCCTCTTGGTGGGATTATCATGATGTACCTTTTAATTTAAACGGTCGCGTGGCTTTACCGGTTTCTCTTTTTTGGGGATTGGGGTGTGTCTTGATTGTCAAAGTTATTCAACCAGAAATCGCCAAAGTTGTCAGCTTTTTACAAGCAACCTTTGGCAACTACTTAGCACTTTGCATAGTGATTGTAATGGGGCTTGACTTAATTTATACGTTGCTGAACATGCAAGGTTTCAAAAAACTTATTACCGAGATGGGCCAAACGTTGGAAACGAACCAACAAGAATTTAAGCAACGGTTGAACACAAAAATGGAAATCGCTACAGCTGATTGGCAGAAGTTAAAAGAACGAACCAAAAAAGAGCATTTCCAAAATCGGTTAAATTTCCAACAACGTCGTTTTATTAACAATTACCCAAAACTAACTTTAAAAAACATTAAAAATTCCAAAGAAGTTCGGCATCTCTTAGAAGATTTGAAGAAAAAGGGCCAATAATTAACAAAAAATATTACAAAATATTTCAATCAATGGTCTAATGGGATGAAAAAAAGAAAAATCGTCAAAAGCTAGTTTTTAAGCCGTCTTAAGAAATTCTTAAAGAATTTAGATAGAAATGGACTAATGAATAAACGCAGGATAAAAAAAGAGTTGCATTTAAATTGTAATAAATTGTAACATTATTGAAATAAAACAAGCCCTCCTGACTAGTATAATGAGTAGGTGTTTTAGATAAGTTAGGAAAGGTGTTGGATTTAGTGAAGGTTAAAAAGTTGATACCATTTTTAACAACAATGATGCTTATCAATTTTGGACTTCCAGTCGCTGCTGCAGCAGAATCACTTGATTCATTGCAAGAAAAAGAAGCGCAAGCGAAACAATCTGGGGAGTTAATTAGTAAAGAAATCAATTCAGCCTTAGACGATGTAAATGCTAAATATGCGGAAATCGAACGTTTAAAAACGCAAATTTCAAAAGCGGAAGATACGTTGAAAACTTCGAAAGAGGAAATAGAAAAAACAGAAAAAAATATTTCTCGTCGTAAAGAAGCTGTTGGCGATCGTATGAAGGATATTCAATTAAATGGCGACCAACGTACTTGGCAAGCCTTATTAGATGCAGAAAATTTATCAGATTTCTTTAATCGGGCCTACGCCATGACCGTTTTACAAAACTTTGAACGGGAAAAGATTGAAAGCTTAACTAGCGAAAAAGAAAAGTTAGCTGCATTACAAGAAAAAGTTGAAAATACGCAAACAACTTTAAAACAAAATGAAGAGAAATTACAAGTTGAAGCTTCTTCAATGAATAATAAAGTCTCTGAGTTAAAAGAAAAAATGGCGAATAATGAAGAATTATTGGCTCAAATTTCGACAGACAAACAGAAAGAGCAACAACGCTTAGTCAGCGAAAAAGCAGCAGCTGAGGCACAGAAAAAACGTGCGGCAGAAACTGCAAAAGCAGAAGCAGCGAAGAAACAAGCAGCTGCCGACAAACAAGCGCAAGCAGATGCGGCGGCTAAACTAGAAGCCGAAGCTGCTGAAGAGTCAAGCAGTCAAGCATCAAGCTCTTCTACAAGTACGGAAAGCAGTAGCACTGAATCTTCAAGTTCTGCTAGTTCATCCGAATCGTCATCAACGCCAGAATCATCGACAGGCGAATCATCAACACCAGGAACTGGCTCTGGTCGTGTGCTTCAGATGGAATCAACTGCTTATTCTTGGCGCGAAGCTGGTGCAAGTAATCTAAGTGCTACTGGTATTGACTTAAGTAAAGAAAGCAATGTAGTTGCAGTCGATCCAAGTGTAATTCCTCTAGGTTCATTAGTGAAAGTCTCTGGTTATGGCTTTGCTATTGCTGGAGATACAGGTGGCGCTATTCAAGGAAATATTATTGATGTTCATTTTGATTCAGTAGACCAATGCCGTCTTTGGGGACGACGTCAGGTTACAGTAGAAATTCAATAATAAATTTGTTATACTAAAGACAAGATAAAAGGAATTGGCTAAGTCAGTAATGATAGTAGCCAGTTCTTTTTTAGTTAAATGTAAAGGAGAATTACAATGATTCGCTCGGCAACAAAAGAAGACGGTCAAGCGATTGCTCGGCTGGTCTTAGTTATTTTAAAAGATATGGAGTTACCAATTTTAGAAGAAGTCTCAGAAGAACAAATGATTGACCTGTTAGCAGAGGCAACGGCGTATCCAACCTATCGCTATGGCTATCAACGAATTTTAGTTTATGAACATGCAGATGAAGTTGCAGGGATTGCTGTCGGCTATCCTGCAGAAGATGAAAAGATTATTGATGAACCTTTAAGAGAAGTCTTTAAAAAACATGGCTTAGCAGAAGATGTTCGGCTATTTATTGAAGAAGAAACCTTGCCTAATGAATGGTATTTAGACACGATTTCTGTGGATGAACGTTTCCGTGGAATGGGAATTGGTTCTAAGTTATTAGATGCTTTACCTGAAGTAGCTAAAGCTAGCGGGAAGCAAGCCTTGGGTCTAAATGTTGATTTTGACAATCCAGGGGCGAGAAAGTTATACGCAAGCAAAGGCTTTAAAGATGTCACAACAATGACTATTAGTGGTCACTTATACAATCATATGCAAAAAGAAGTGTAAAAATAGAGGTCGGGACAGAAGCGTTTAACTCCGAGAAATAAGAAGGAATTTCCGAAAATTGTTCTATAATTTTTGGATAATTTCGGCTTATTTCCGAAGGAGTTGCTTCTGTTCCCGCCGTTTATCAATTTTTAAGCCTGGGACAAAAATCCAAAGTGATTTTTGTCCCAGGCTCTATTTTTCATTAATCCGTTAAAGGATCAAAATCTAATCCAAAATCATCGGAAGTTTTTTGTTTTTTCTTATTATATAACCAGTAGTCAAGGACAGCTGCTATACAGATGCACAACGGTGCGTCCTCATCATTGGCAACAGTTAAAACAAAATAGTCGCCTGTACAAAGCATGGTTTTATCCATTGACATAATTTTTTTATGGACTTGATAAATTGAATATTGATGCGCTTTGATATCACCAACAACTGCCCAGTGAAGGCCTTGAACATAATAGAAATCAGCATTCAAATTGAACAGTTTTCGTAGAGTACCCACTTTTTCAAAACGCTGATATAACTCAAATCGTGTACCAAAAGTCCAAGAAACTTGTTTAATACTGGCTAAAATTTCTCCGTTCATTGCATATAAAGAAAGCGCATCTCCTCGTGTGCCCCAGCGCCCCACCAATAGAAAAAGTGAACGGCCTGCTTGGTCTTTCACGATGGTTCGCGTAACTTTTCCTAACTGTTGTTCTTGAATAAAAAATTCAGACACGACACGATCTCCTTTCTATATATAAATGAGTGCTGTAACTGGTAGTGCTTATTACAAATCTTCTCTTATTGCACGCAGGATGGCTTCGCCAACACCATTTTCTAAATTAGTGGCTGTTTCATATTTAGCATATTCTTTTAATTCCAGTTCGGCATTGCCCATTGCAAAACTTACTCCGGCCCATTGAATCATGCTGACGTCATTTAAATTATCACCAATAGTCATGACTTGTTCAGCGGGAATCCCACGTTCTTTAGCGACGCGCGCAACCGCAATCCCTTTTTGTGCTAGGCGGTGGTTAATTTCAATATTATTAAGCGCAGAAGAGGTAACAACCAAGTCATCTAGTTCTTCTACTTCCATCCCAGCAGGACCTAATACTTTCGGCCCATTCATACTGAAGCCAATAATTTTAAGGACTTCAATCGAGTCATCTTTTAAAATGTCGTCTAAACGATCAACATAGGTAATATGCAATAAAGATAGGTGTGCTGAAGCCATGGCAATCGCCACTTTATAAGTTAAATGGGGCATGGATTCTGCAATATGAGCGGCAAAGTTTTCAATTCTTTTTTCTTGATGTTCAGAAAAAATACCTTTATTTGTAGAGATTTCATAGTAAACATTGTGTTGACTCAAAATAGTTAGTACTTCTGTTACTGTTTCTTTTTCGATCCCAGCCGTGAAAAGTGAGTGTCCATCTTTGTCGAACACTTGGGCGCCGTTTAAAGTAATCATGGCGCAGTCAATTCCAGCTTCTTCTAACGCGGGCTTCGCTTCGGTATATGCGCGGCCAGTAGCAACCATAAATTCGATTCCTAAACGTTCCGCTTCGCGAATTGCTGAAGCGTTATCATTTGTGATGCTCATTTTTGCATCTAAAAGTGTTCCATCCATATCTGAAGCAATTAATTTAATCATCGATTCTCTACACCTCATTATCTATTTAAAGCTTACCTATAGTTTACCACGTTTTTCCAAGAGAAAGTACCCAGAAATTTCTTGTCAGGTTTGGAGAAATTCGTTATGCTTAGAGAGCGAAGGAGTGAGCATTATGAAAGAAATTATTCACAATAGTTGGCAAACTGTTTTATCTGCTGAATTTGAAAAACCGTATTATCAAGAATTGCGGGAATTTTTGAAAAAAGAATATCAGACACAAACGATTTATCCAGATATGTATCATTTATTTTCAGCGTTAGAACTAACCCCTTTTGAAGAAGTAAAAGTAGTAATTTTGGGACAAGACCCATATCATGGACCCAATCAAGCACACGGACTAAGTTTCTCTGTCCAGCCAGGTGTGAAAGTGCCGCCATCTCTTGCGAATATTTACAAAGAATTACAAGCTGATTTAGGGTACCAACCCGTCAACCATGGCTTTTTAGAAAGCTGGGCCAAACAAGGCGTGTTATTATTAAATACTGTGTTGACCGTTCGGGCAGGTCAAGCCTATTCCCATCGAGGCAAAGGGTGGGAGCAACTGACAGATGTCATTATCGAAAAGTTGAATGAGCGTGAAAAACCCGTTGTTTTCATTTTATGGGGACGTCCAGCTCAAGAAAAAATTAAAATGATTGATACGACTCGGCATGTGATTATCAAATCGCCACATCCAAGTCCATTGTCAGCGCATCGTGGTTTTTTTGGCTCACGTCCGTTTTCTCAAGCGAATGCCGCTCTAGAACGTTTAGGGGAAACGCCGATTGATTGGCAACTTCCTGAAACAGTGTAATGTAACAGTGCAAGCTGTTATAGTGTAGAAGAGTTAGTTTGTGAAAAGTTTATCGGATTATTGGTTTTTTTGACTAATACAGCTAGAAAAAACTGTTATTTTCTTTGAGAATAGTGTATGATGGATTTTGTAAATATAAAACTGGAGGGTTTATCGTGGAATTATTCGATAGCTTAAAATTTAAAGTCGTACGCCGTAATATCAAAATTGTTTTCCCTGAAGCAACAGATCCTAGAATCTTAGGTGCTGCTGCCCGCTTAAAATCTGATGAATTAGTAGAACCAATCTTAATTGGTGATCCAACAGATATCGCAAATGCTGCTATGGCTCGTGGAATCAACACATCAAACTTTATTATTATCAATCCAAATGATTATGAAAAATGGGATGAAATGGTCGAAGCATTTGTTGAACGCCGTAATGGAAAAGCTACTAAAGAAGATGCTGAAAAAATCTTAAAAGATGTCAACTATTTCGGTACTATGTTAACTTACATGGGTATTGCTGATGGTATGGTTAGTGGTGCTATCCACTCAACAGGTGATACAGTTCGTCCTGCGTTACAAATTATTAAAACAAAACCAGGCGTGAGCCGTACAAGTGGTGCTTTCTTAATGATTCGTGGTCGTGACCAAGAAAGATATTTATTCTCAGACTGCGCGATTAACGTGAACCCAACTGCACAAGAATTAGCTGAAATTGCTGTTGATAGTGCCAAAACAGCTGAATTATTTGACATTGAACCAAAAGTTTCATTGTTAAGTTTTTCAACAAAAGGTTCTGCAAAAGCACCAGAAGTAACAAAAGTTGCTGAAGCTACAAAAATTGCGCAAGAATTAGCACCTGAATATGCGATTGATGGTGAATTACAATTTGATGCTTCTTACGTATCTTCTGTCGCACAATTAAAAGCGCCTAACTCAAAAGTTGCTGGAGAAGCAACAGTCTTTGTATTCCCAGATTTACAATCAGGAAATATTGGCTACAAAATTGCTCAACGTTTAGGTAACTTTGAAGCAATTGGCCCAATCTTACAAGGATTGAACAAACCAGTTTCTGACTTATCACGTGGTGCAAACGAAGAAGATGTTTATAAATTATCAATCATTACAGCTGCTCAAACATTAATGAACGACTAATTAACTATGTCGAAGCATGATAAATAAGCAAAGTAGAAGTTGAGGTTCCCAGGACACTTGGGCCTCAACTTTATTTTTTTGAAGCTGCTACTAGTCAACTTATTGAATTTTCGGTATACTTTCATACATAGATTCTTGCAGATGGGAGGCAAAAAAATGAACATTGTCCTGAACAATCTATTGGAAACAGAAGCAATTGCTAAAATCATTGGACAAAAGGCACAAGCTGGTGATGTAATTGTCCTGACTGGTGATTTAGGGGCCGGTAAGACGACAATGACGAAAGGGATTGCTTTAGGATTAGGCATTTCCCAAATGATTAAAAGTCCCACCTATACGATTATCCGCGAATATCCACAAGGACGACTTCCGTTATACCATATGGATGTCTATCGTGTTGAAGAGGGTGCGGATGAATTAGGGTTAGATGAGTATTTTGAAGGAGATGGGCTATCCGTTGTAGAATGGGGCAGCTTGATTGAAGAAGAATTGCCAGAAGATTATTTAGAAATTATTTTAAATAAAGATTCTCAAGAAGCTGACAAGAGAGTTCTTGAATTCCGTGGAACTGGTCCATTGGCAGAAGAAAGAATAGCAGAGATTTTACAAGCGTGGGAGGCTCGCGAATATGACTGAACAAACATTTTCTATTCGAGAAGCAGTGCCTACTGATGCGGATCAATTACTATCTGTGATGTCAAAAATTGGGAGTGAAACGCCCTATTTGGTAATGGATGAGCGAGGAATGGCCATGTCGACAACAGAATTGGCTGAAAATCTAGCAACACTCTATGAATCGCCAAATAATGTTTTATTGGTGGCATTAGCGGGAGAAGCGATCATTGGGACCGCATCTGTGTCTGCTTCTTCTAAAAAGCGGATGGAGCATATTGGTGAAATCGGCATTAGTATTTTAAAAGAATACTGGGGCTATGGACTAGGCAGTATCCTAATGGAAGAACTTATTCGCTGGGCGCATGAAAGTCATGTTATTCGTCGCTTGGAATTAACGGTACAGGATCGCAATCAACGAGCGATTCATGTCTATAAAAAATTAGGGTTTGAAACAGAGGCAATTATGCCTCGGGGTGCCAAAACAGACCAAGGTGAATTTTTAGATGTTCATTTAATGCGTTTGCTGATTGATTAATTATTGGTTAATAATTTTAATTTCTTAAATAATCGAACGATAATTGCATGAAAAAACAAAATTTTCGCAATTATCGTTTGTTTCATATTTATTTTTCTGATATTTTTGTTATAATTATAGAAGAATTTAACGAAAAAATGAAAATTTATTTTGGGAAGGAATGTAAGAAATGGCGAAGGCAACGAAAATGAATGTTAACTATCGAGAGTCGATCTTGGATCGTGCGTATCGTTTAGAGCTAATAAAAAAAGATGAGTATGCAAAACATCAAGAAAAATTATCATTATTAAATGAAAAATTGTCTGACGGGGAACCAGCTCAATTTGATGCAAAAGAAGAAACGTTTTGGAAAAAAATTTCGCAAAAAGTTATTTTATAAAAGTAATACATACGAATAAGAGCGTACACATAGAAAGAAGCATAAGCAGTGTCAAACTGCTTATGCTTCTTTTTTAATGAATAGGAATAACTGTTTCACGCTTAATTAATTTGTGAGGAATAACGAGACGGACACCATTCGTCAATTCTTCGTGGATTAATTCATATAATTTTTTCATCGCCATTCGACCTAATTCTGACGTGTCGATGTCAATACTTGTTAGATAAGGATGTGTCAATGTTGAAAAGATTGAGTTGTTAAAACTAATAATGGATAACGTTTCAGGAACTTGATAACCATAGATTTGCGCAAGTTGCATCGTCCGCAAAGCAAAGATATCATCAATCACCACCAACGCCGTGGCATTATTTTGATGAAGAATGTCATCAAAAGCCATGTAATCTTCAGGTTTTTCTAACGCAACGCTTGGTAAAACAGTTAATCCTTGCATCATCATTGCTTTTTGATAACCAAAGTAACGTTCAAAGTACAAACTTTCATGCGTTGTATTGGTCACAAATAAAATATTTTTATGGCCGTTTTCAATTAAAAATTCCGTCGCTTGTTTCCCTAATAATTGATTATCATTATCCACGTAAACTATTTCCGTTTCATGTTGGTAAGGTTGACCAATTAAAGTAAAGGGAATGTTGTTTTCATATAAGTAATCAATGACGGGGTCCTTACTATCTGAATACACAAGAATAAAACCGTCCACTTGTTTTTGAAGATGCATTCTTTTAACGTTTTCCAATAGTACATCAAAACTTTTGGCAGTTGCAATAGCAGTAGTCATATCATAAAGACGGGCTTCCTCGTTGATGGCTTCCATAATTTCTAAATAAAATGGATTCCCTAACCGTTCTTTCGAATCTAAAGGAGGTAAAATTACGCCAATGGCACTTGAAATTCGTTTACCCAAATTCCGTGCCGTCATATTTGGCACATAGCCTAAGTCATCCATGACTTTTCGCACTTTCTTTTTTGTCGATTCAGAAATACTTGGATGATCGTTAATGACACGCGAAACGGTTGAAGTTGCAACCCCCGCTTTCTTAGCGACATCTTTTACTGTAATTGCCATTTTTGCCACGCCTTTCTTAGTGATTATAGAAGGTTAAATTGATAAACCGTTTGGTAGGTTTGCTTTTTATTAGCTGGTAATAAAATAGAGCCCCACTGAAGATGATGAACAATGTCTGGATACTCTTGTGGTTCAATTGCTAAGCCATAGTTTGAATGCATCGTTTGTCCATTAATAGAAAATGGAGCCTCAAAACCAGTCGTAGAAAATAATACCATACTTTGGTTCGTTGTTGCTATCGTCATTTTTCTTCCAGAAGTAGGCTCTTGTAAGCATAATTGTGGCTGTCTTAAGTCAGAGCCAACTAAGGGGAAAACATCATCTAACCCAGTTGGATAGCGTTGGAGGATTGTTTCGATAGGTGTCAGTTCATTAAAACGTATGGATAGTTCAGAAGCTGGTAAAATCCGTCCAGTAGGCAGCTTATTATCGTCTAATTCTAACATACCTTGACAGTTCAAAGATAGCAAATGTGACAGAATGTCTAACTTTCCATCGCCAGATAAATTAAAGTAGGCGTGGTTTGTAGGATTAAAAAGTGTTTCCTGTTTACTCCGTCCAGTACTGATCATTCGTAATTGATTATCCTCTAGCTGATAGGTTATGGTGGCCTCAATTGGTCCGGGATAGCCAGAAAGGGTGTCGGTTAAATGAAAGACAACGCCAATGATATCCTTTTTTTCAAAGGGCTCGACTGTCCAATATTGAAAAGACCACCCCTTTGAGCCCCCATGGAGATGATGACCGTCGCTGTTTTGTTCTAATATTCCATTTTGCCAATGGCCATTACGAATGCGTCCAGCAACTGGTCCAACAGTGGCGCCAAAAAAGCTTTGATCCTTTAATACATCTTGATAAGAATCATACGATAAAAGGATATTTTCCCAATGATTATTTTTGTTTGGCATCAAAAGTTGATGGAGGCGCGCGCCATAATTGAGAAGAACGACTTCTAAAAAGTCGTTCTTCAAAGTAATTTTTTTTAAGTTTGTGTTTGGAATATCGGTTACGGTGATACGATTATCCTTCATGATCAAGCCACACTTTTTTTAAGTAATCAAACGTTAAAGCGCTCGTCTCTGGCACGATGGGCACCCCTTCGCCTAACTCTTCTTTGCGGCCAACGCCAACAGGTTGCGCTCCGCTAGCAAGAATCGCTTGAATCCCAGCTTTGGCATCTTCAATGCCAAGACATTCTGCTGGTGTCAAATCAATTTCTTTCGCAGCTAAAATGAAAATATCTGGAGCGGGTTTGCCTGCCTGAACGTCTGCTGGATTAGCAATGGCATCAAAAAGGGGCGTCAATTGCATTTTTTCTAAAAGGAAAGGCCCATTTTTACTTGCAGAAGCCAAGGCGATTTTAATATTGGCTTCACGTAATTCCGTTAATAAAGAAAGAATTCCTGGGTAGACATCTTCAGGTGTAATCGCTTGGATCATTTCCAAGTAATAATCGTTTTTCCGTTGCGCTAACTGGGCAAATTCTTCAGAAGAAAACGTGCCTTCTTTTTTTCCGTATTTTAACAGTAACTGCAGAGAATCTTCACGGCTTACACCTTTCAATTGTTCGTTGAAAACACGGTCAATGGAAATTCCAATTTCGTTCCCTAATTTTTTCCAAGCGTGGTAATGAAATTCTGCTGTATCAGTAATAACGCCATCTAAATCAAACAAAACGCCTTTAAACATGAACTTCTTCCTTTCTGATCGGTAAAACTAATCGATCTTTTAATGTGTATTCTTGATTGTAAACAGTTAATGGAATTGCAGGGCCGTCGAGTAAAGTGAAGGCCACTTGGTCTGCTGCAACTTCAACAAATAGTAAACGATTCCGATAATTAATGTGGAATGAGTAGGCTGTCCATGTCGCTGGTAAAAAGGGTGCAAATTTTAGTTGCTGATGGTCCGTTTTCATTTGGGCAAAACCTTGAACAATCGCTAGCCAACTACCAGTCATTGAGGTAATGTGTAAGCCATCTTCTGTATCATTATTGTAATTATCTAAGTCAAGGCGCGCTGTTCGTTGATACATTTCCACTGCTTTTTCTTCCATGCCTAATTCAGCAGCTAACACAGCATGAATGCTTGGTGAAAGGGAAGATTCATGGACAGTCATTGGTTCGTAAAAATTAAAGTTCCGGCGTTTTTCTTCTAAAGAAAAGGCATCATTGAAGAAATAAATTCCTTGAAGAACATCGGCTTGTTTAATGAAACAAGACCGCAAAATTTTATCCCATGACCAATGTTGATTTAAAGGCAGCTCACTAAGTGGTAAATCAGAAACTGGCATTAAATCTTTATCTAAGAAAGTGTCATGTTGTACAAAAATGCCTAATTCGTTATCCACTGGGAAGTACATATTTTCTACAATGTCTGCCCATTTAGCTAATTCGTCGTCTGCAATTTTGAGCGTTGTTTCTTCTTGGAATTTTAAATAAGACTCACGGGTGTAACGTAGAACCCACGCAGCGATGGTATTGGTATACCAGTTATTGTTGATATTATTTTCATATTCATTTGGCCCCGTTACGCCATGAATCATATATTGTTTATGACGTTGGGAGAAGTGGACCCGATCTGCCCAAAAACGAGCGATTGCCACAAGTACTTCTAGACCAGCATCTTTTAGATAATCTTCGTCTCCTGTATAGTTGACATAATTATAAATCGCATAAGCAATCGCACCATTTCTGTGAATCTCTTCAAAAGTGATTTCCCACTCATTATGACATTCGACACCAGTAAAAGTAACCATTGGGTAAAGCGCACCCTTTAACCCTTGTTGTTGGGCATTATGAATGGCTTGAGGCAATTGATTGTGGCGATATTTCAGTAGATTTTTAGTAACTTCGGGCTTAGCCAACGCCAAGTAAAGTGGGACAGCATATGCTTCAGTATCCCAATATGTGGCACCACCATATTTTTCGCCAGTAAAGCCTTTTGGTCCGATATTTAAACGATCGTCTTCGCCATAGTAGGTTGAGAAAAGTTGGAAAAGATTAAAACGAATGCCTTGTTGGGCTTCATCATCTCCTTCAATAACAACATCAGCTAATTGCCAACGTTTTGCCCAAGCGGCAGCTTGCCCAGCTTTTGCTTCAGGGTACAAGGTAGTCATTTCTGCAAATAATTCGTTTACTCGTGTGATTTGTTGCGTTTCTGGCACATCACGACTGGTAACGACAAGCACTTCTTTTGTGATGGCGGTCGTTTCGCCTTCGTTTAAAGACACTGTCAATTCTGCGGTTAAGGCCAAGGGCTGTTGTGTATATGTAGGCACAACAGCGGCTCCATCGATGAAATGGCGCATGCCTGCAGTCACTGTAAAACGCTCTATTTCAAAGTTGTTAGGAATGGTCTTAGTTGTAACAAAGCCAAGTGTTTCTTGTGTTTCAATAGCTATTTCTTCCCAAAAATGTTCTTCATAATTGCTGTCTTCATTTTGAACATCGCCATCCAATTTTGAGTGAAGAGTGATTGTGCCTGTACCTTCCAGCATTTCAATTGTTAAGTGGATGTAAGCCGCTTCTTTTTTTTCTAAGCTTAAAAAACGTTCAAAAGAGAAGCGCACTTTGTTCTTCGGTGTTTGGATGGTGAATTGCCGAGAAAGGACCCCATTTTGCATGTCTAATTCTAAAGAAAAATCTTCGTAAGGTGTAGTGGCTAAATCAATTGTTTGTCCATCAATTTGTAAGTCCATTGCGATGAAATTAATTGCGTTAATCACTTTGCCAAAATATTCAGGATAACCATTTTTCCACCAACCAACACGTGTTTTGTCTGGATACCAAACACCTGCTAAATAGGTTCCTTGATGGTGGTCGCCAGAATAGTGTTCTTCAAAATTTCCCCGCATCCCCATATAGCCATTGCCAATGCTCGTTAATGATTCTTGTAAACGTAAATTTTCTTTATCTAAGTGTGTAGTACGGATTTTCCAAGGATCAATTTGGAATAAACGTTTGATTTGTTTCATGAGAATCCCCCTCAGTGATTTTATTGATAGGTCTATCATAAACGCAACCGATTGCATTAGTCAATAGTCAATGCTTAAAAAGTGTAATCTTATGAATAAAAGCTGAAACAAAGGTAGGATAGAAGGAGCTTTATTTGCTTTATTAAAAGACAAAATAAAAAAGGATTAAGTAGTAGGGAGTTGTTTTCCACAATATTTTTGAAATTAAAGCATTTACAAAAAGGAAACAGGAGTATATAATGGCAACATAACGAAACCGATTGCGTAAGGAGTGGCAGGAATGAAAAAAATGTTTAGTTTTGAGTTTTGGCAAAAATTCGGGAAAGCTTTAATGGTCGTTGTGGCAGTAATGCCCGCAGCGGGTTTAATGATTAGTATTGGGAAATCGCTTCCTTTAATCGATCCTAATTTAGGCTTGTTAGTAACAACAGGCGGAGTTCTAGAGAGTATCGGTTGGGCAATTATTGGCAACTTACATTTACTATTTGCGTTAGCAATAGGTGGCAGTTGGGCCAAAGATCGTGCAGGTGGAGCATTTGCAGCGGGGATTTCTTTTGTTTTAATCAACCGTATTACTGGAGCCATTTTTGGTGTAACAAATGAAATGTTGGCAGATGAACAAGCTTTCACGCATACCTTATTTGGCACGAAGATTATGGTGAAGGGATTCTTTACAAGTGTCTTAGAAGCCCCGGCATTAAATATGGGTGTTTTTGTAGGGATTATTGCTGGTTTTGTCGGTGCGATGGCTTACAACAAGTATTACAATTATCGGAAATTACCAGATGCGCTATCATTTTTTAATGGTAAACGGTTTGTCCCATTTGTCGTTATTTTATGGTCAACAATTGTCTCAATTGCATTAGCACTTATTTGGCCAAATATTCAAGCGGGAATTAATAATTTTGGGTTATGGATTGCGCAATCTCAAGATAGTGCACCTATTTTAGCGCCATTCTTATATGGAACGTTGGAACGTTTGTTATTACCTTTTGGGTTACATCATATGTTGACGATTCCAATCAACTATACACAATTAGGTGGAACGTATGAAATTTTATCTGGCGCACAAGCTGGAACCCAAGTCTTTGGTCAAGATCCTTTATGGTTGGCTTGGGCAACAGATTTAGTGAATCTTAAAGGCGCTGGTGATATGAGCAAGTATCAGTTTGTCTTAGAAAATTGGACACCAGCTCGATTCAAAGTAGGCCAAATGATTGGTTCTTCAGGGATTTTAATGGGGATGGCTTTGGCGATGTATCGTAATGTCGATGCAGATAAAAAAGCTAAATATAAATCAATGTATTTTTCTGCTGCTTTAGCTGTTTTCTTAACTGGTGTGACAGAGCCGTTAGAATTCATGTTTATGTTTGCTGCAGTGCCGCTTTATGTAATTTATGCGGTGATCCAAGGTGCTGCTTTTGCAATGGCTGATATTTTACCATTGCGTGTGCATTCGTTTGGAAATATTGAATTGTTAACAAGAACACCGCTAGCAATAAAAGCTGGTTTAGGTGGCGATTTAATCAATTTTGTTTTAATGGTCATCATTTTTGGTGTTGTCACTTATTTCTTAGCGAATTTCTTAATTAAAAAATTTAATTACGCAACACCTGGAAGAAATGGAAACTATGACAATGATAACGGCGAAGAAATCGCATCTGGCGCGGCTGGTTCAGACGTCGTCGATCAGCAAATCGCGCAAATTGTCTACTTACTTGGTGGTAAACAAAATATCAAAGAAGTTGATGCGTGTATGACACGCTTACGTGTCAGTGTAAAGGATCGAGAAAAAGTCGGTTCGGAAGAGGCGTGGAAACGGGCAGGCGCAATGGGCTTGATTGTGAAAGATAATGGCGTTCAAGCCGTTTATGGACCAAAAGCCGATGTTTTAAAATCCGATATTGAAGATTTACTAGCTTCCGGCGTTGACATTCCAGAACCAGTTATAGCAGAAAGTACAACAGGAGTGCCGGCAACGAATTTCTTAGGCAAGAAAAAAGATTTCGTGGCTGTGGCGACAGGGGAAGTTATTCCAATGGCGCAAGTCAATGATCCTGTCTTTTCACAAAAAATGATGGGGGATGGATTTGCAGTTAAGCCTCTAGAAGGAGAGGTGGTGGCACCAATTTCGGGGAAAGTTCTAAGTGTTTTCCCAAGCAAACATGCGATTGGGCTACAAACAGAAGAAGGCATCGAAGTACTTGTCCATATGGGGATTGATACAGTTGAAATGGTAACTCCTGCTTTTGAATCTTTTGTTAAAGAAGGACAATCATTGAAAGCTGGGACGAAACTAGCTAAAATGAACTTGGATGTGATTGAACAAGCTGGCAAAGAAACAACGATTATTGTCGCCTTTACAAACAGCGAGAAAGTGGAACAAGTAGTTATTCATCAACTAGGAACCACCACTGCGGGAACTGTGATCGGACAGATTGAAATTTAAATGATTAGGTCGGGCACAATCAATAATTGTGCCCGACCTAATAACATGTAAGAGAAGGGGAAAAGATGAATCTTTTAACAATCAATACTCATAGCTGGTTAGAAGAAGAACCGTTAAAAAAATTAGAGGAGATTGCCAAGGTGATTTTATCTTCTGAAAGTGAAATAATTGCCTTACAAGAAGTGAATCAGAAAGTCGCTTCCAAGAAAGTGCCGTTAGAACAGTTAACTACTTTTTGTCCCGTAGCGACCCAAACACCGGTCCATGAAGATAATTTTGCATATCTAATCGTTCAATATCTAGCTGAAAAAGGCCAACACTATTATTGGAGTTGGGAAATGAGCCACATTGGTTATGCTATTTATGAAGAAGGGAACGCACTACTTTCGAAATGTCCGTTGACTAGTGAAGCTCTCCTTATTTCAGAAAGCCAAGAACCAACGAATTATCGAACAAGAAAAATCTTAGTAGCGGAGACAGAGAGTTCAAAAGGTACGCTTACTGTTGTCTCTGGTCACTTTTCTTGGTGGGAAACACCCTGTACAGGTTTTGCCTATGAATGGCTACAATTAGAGAAATACTTAGCGACGGGGCAACAACCGTTAGTCATTTTAGGCGATTTAAACAACCCAGCTGGTACAACTGGCTATCAATTAGTGGAAAATAGTTACTTGCCGATTCAAGATGCATTTGTTGTAGCGGAAGAGACAAGCGGTGAAGCGACAGTAGAGAAAAAAATAGATGGCTGGGAAGAAAATGAAGCAGCCTTGCGGATTGACTACGCATTTGTTCCAAAACAGTGGCACGTACAAAAATATGAAGTAATTTTTGATGGTAGGAAAACACCGATAGTCAGTGATCATTTTGGCTTACTCATTCAACTAAAATAAGAAAAAGCGCTGAATTTTCAGCGCTTTTTCTTATTTATTCGCTCATGTAACTATTCTTCTCAGTCTTGTTTGGCTAATTCTTGATCCCGAAGGATGGTGGCCTCAATCCCTTTGATGACTGTTGAAATAAACGCATTGTTTTCTAATTCGACAATCCCAGCAACCGTGGTTCCACCAGGAGAACTGACTTGGTCGATTAAAGTCCAAGGATTCTCTGTGCTATTTGCCAAAGTTTGAGCGCTGCCTAGTACAGCTTGTGTGGCAATTTCTAAGGCCAACTCTTTATTCATACCATTTTTAACGGCTGCTCGGGCAATCGAATCAATAAATAAGAAAGCATACGCAGGAGTGCTACCTGCAATAGCAGTAAAAATCGAAAAATACTGTTCCTCTAATTCCCAGGCTTGGCCAACTGCTCGAAACAACGATAAAACAGTCTGGATGTCTTCAGGGGATGCAAAAGCGTTACCACAGACAGCTGCTGCACCCGCGCCAATCAACGCATTCATATTGGGCATCACACGAACAAGGCGAAGCGGTTGGGTAGTCTCAAACAGTTGATACAATTCTGCAATAGTCGTACCTGCTGCAATGGAAACAATTAACGGTTGCTTGTCTAAAATTGCTTCTTTTGCTTCAAGTAAAGCTGCTTGAACGAATTGCGGTTTCACCGCTAAAATAACTAAGTCAGCTACTGCAATGGCTTCTTGTGGTGAAGCAACCGCGTGTGCACCAATTTCTTGTGCAAAAGCGGCGGTTTTTTCGACTTGAATATCATAAAAATAAAGGTTTTCTGCGGCAATAAATTGCTTTTTTAGCGCACCTTTGGCAATGGCGGATGCCATATTTCCAGCACCGATAAAACTAATTTTCATAAAAAATTCCTCCTAAAAACTGTTGAATCTCTTTTTTCGTGTTACCATGTATCTAGTATAGAAGGAAACGCCAAAGAAAAAAATAGAGGGAGTAAAGTAAAAAGTGTTGGATTATGAGGTGATTAATTGGCAAGCAAAGAAGAGCAATATGCAGCATTTTATCAGTTTTTAGAGACCTTAGATTGTTATTTAACCACTACCAATGCTCTTGAGAATGAAGTAGCGCAATTTAAGGAAAATCCACATCGAGAAATTGCGGGCTTTATGCTGGCATCTTCGGAAACAATTGACGTTCCGAAAGGATTTATTCGGATGCTCTATTGTTTAGAGCAAGATGGCAATGCTTATTTGGATCAACAAAGGTGTTCGTTTTCGGCTGGCCAAGTCATGATTGTCAATGAGGCCACCTCGGTTAGCTATCAGGGGCAAGGAATGTCTATGATTATATTTTATTTTAAAAAGCACTATTTTCTTGATACGCTCTTAAACCAGCTGGCGGAAGAACCAGTCATGTATCGTTTTTTTACAGAAATTGCTAGCAGTGAATTTGAAAACATTCCTCGATATTTCGTTTTTGCTAGCCAACCAAATTCGGATGTTCACGTCTATTCGCTATTATTACTGAAACAAATTGTGAAAATGGCCTATTTTAATAATAAAGTGACCAAAGCGGCCTTTGTTTTGCTAGTGGTGGAACTAGGTCAACTGCCTAGAGAAGCTTTAAAGATGCAAGATAATTATTTGTCGAATCATCAACGTGTTGAGGTGATTTTAGCGTATATTGAGCAACAGATTGCGCATGTCACTTTAGCAGAAGTCGCCGCTAAATTTCATTTTCATCCGAATTACTTATCGAATTTTTTAAAAGACAAAACAAACAAAACGTTTACGGAAATTGTCTTAGCCTACCGAATCCAATTGGCGAAAAACTACTTGAAGCAAACAGATTTATCGATTCAAACGATTGTTGAACGAATCGGCTATCAAGACAAAGCCTTTTTTTATAAACGTTTTAAAGAAGAAATGGGCATGACCCCAAAACAATATCGACAGAAAGAGGGAATGGCAGATGTACGAAGAAGTCTTTGAAGAATTTCAGTTAACTGTAGTAGAATTACCAATCGAATTCGTTGATGATTTGCCTGTCTATCGCGGACACTTAAAAGAATTAACGTTTCTTTCAGCGGAAGCCTCTTCACGAAAAAAACTCTACCAACAGCTTTTACAGGCTTATTTGTTGTATAGAGAAGAGAATCAAGCAGTTGTTGAAGAGGAAGAAATAACCTCCTCATTATTGTCTACAGAACAGTTATTAAAATACTATGATGGTGAAACGTTCGATGGGTTTCAGTTGCCATCAAATGAATAAGAAAGCAGGGGAACAGATGGATACAATGGCAAAAATTAATCAATTTCGTGATGAAAGAAATTGGCGCCCCCACCATAATGAAAAAGATTTGGCGCTCTCAATTTGTTTAGAAGCGGCAGAATTGTTAGAACTTTTTCAATGGAAAACAGCAGAAGAAGGCATCAAACAAGAAGAACGAATCAAAGAAGAATTGGCTGATGTTCTCATTTACTCCTACATGATGGCTGATAATTTAGGGTTTGATTTGGACGAAATTATCGAAGAAAAGTTGAAGAAAAATGCGGTGAAATATCCAGTGCCAGAAAAATAAGTGTTGAAACAAATGAATCGAAGAACTTCTAAAAAAGAATAATGAAGTGGAAAATAGCCAGTATTAAGAAATTCTGAAGGGTTTGCGGAAAACAGAAATAAAAAGTAGTTTTCTGCTGCAAAAAATTTTAAGGAGGAACAATCAATGATTACAGGCACAGAAATTGATTTTATTGTTAGTGATAGTTTAAAGGCATTAGCTTTATATAAAGAAATCTTTGAGGTCCATGTAGTTGAAGCGACAAAGTATCCTGTTGGAAGGAATGAAGTAGTGTTTAACTTATATGATACTCGGTTCCATATGTTAGATGCTAATGAAGAATTTGGTTTAAAAGCACCAGATTCAGAACATCCCAATACAATTTGGTTCAATATCACGGTAGCAGATATTGTGCAAACTCATAAAAAAGCCTTAGCAAATAAGTGCATTGAGATGCAACCAGTTACAGAAATGATGGAAGGAGCTATTCAAAATTCGTTATTTGTTGATCCATTTGGTTACATGTGGATGGTACATCAAATTAACCAAGAACTAAATTTTGAAGAGCGAACAGAAATTTTAGAAAAAGAAATGTAGTAAGGAGTGGTGCTCAGAGATGAGTACCACTTTTTTACTTTACAATAGAAGTAAAATACTAATGATCCTGTAGTGATCAACAAGACAGTAAAAAATTGGAGATAGAAAGTCAGTGTGTCATAGAAATACAGCATTATTCTCTAATAATTACTCTAACGTTAAAAAAATTGAGAAAATGCCAGATTGATTTTTGATAAACTGTAAACAAAGAAAAACTGGCTGTAAAAATCTCGATAAAACAATGGAATAAAAGGAGAAAGCGAAAGATTAATTCTTGTATGTAGATACAAAGGGAGACTAAATGAATGAAAAACAAAAAGCGGATAAAATTTGGTATCTTAATCGCAACAATAATAGCAATAGCCATAATCGGCACGATTGGAGTGAAAAAAATGAACGAACCAACAGAAAAAGAAAGACAAATTGCTTTTTTGGAAAAGCATGAAGAGGAAATGACGGAGTATATTAAACAATCAGAGTTAGATAAAGTGGCCAGTGTTGAGTACCTTTGGAATACGGTTAAATCAGATAAAGGCATGGCATTTACAAAAGAATTTTTAACAATTAAAACCAATATTTATGACGGAAGAAATATAAAAATAAATGGTTTTTGGATTAATATTTTTGTAGACAATGTGAGAGATCCTAAGAAAATTAGTAACATAAATTAAAGGAGAATATATATGAGTGATTTAGTAAATTATTATAATGTTTATGCCAATTTATCCCAAGCTTCGTATAAAGGGCGACCTCAGTCTAAATCGTTAGCTAAACTTGACGATAATCAATTGAAAGAAATGGAGATAAAAAAATATGCTACATTCCATTTTTCCAACGCCAAAGACGCCCACGGAAATGACGCCAGTACTGTCTACCTCCAACCAGACAACACTGTAAAAACAATCAAAGAAAAAAACTGGGTATGTAGGGAAACGGTTTATAAAAAAGGATTATCAACATAGGAAAAGTCAATCAAAAACAATCAAAATAGAAAAAATCACATAGCAACTCTTCCCCATACATATTAAGGAGGTGAAAAAGTGAAAAACAAAAAGCGGATAAAATTTGGTATATTAATCGCAACAATAATAGCAATAGCCATAATCGGTACGATTGGAGTGAAAAAAATGAACGAACCAACAGAAAAAGAAAAACAAATTGCTTTTTTGAAAAAGCATGAAGAGGAAATGACGGAGTATGTAAAGTATGAAAGTGAATATGTACTTTTAAAACAATATGATGTTAAAGAAGTAACCTATAGTTGGCAATCAGTGATTGAAGTTCGAAGTATGGCTTTTAGCCCAAAAACTATAGCTGTTGAAGTATCTATTTTTGATGGTACTGGTAAAAAATTAGATGGGTTTGAAATATATGTGCTTCCAGATAATGTAAAAAATCCGACTGAGATAAAAAATATTGCATAGTTAAGGAGATGAAATTTAACGGCAAATTTAGAAAAGTATACTAATATTTATGCTGATTTAGATCAAGGAGCATACATCGGTCGAAAAGAAGGGTTGATGTTTGCTAAATTGACACAAGTTCAAAAAGAAGATCTTAAGATAAATGAACATGCTACATTCCATTTCCCCAACGCCAAAGACGCCTATGGAAATGATGCTAGCACGGTCTATCTCCAACCTGATAATACTGTAAAAACAATTCAAATCGGAAAAAGCATATAGAAACTCTTTTCTATACATAATAAGGAGGTGAAAAAGTGAAAAATAGAAAGCAAATAAAATTTGGTATCTTAATCGCAGTAATATCAGTAGCCATAATTGGAATGATTGGAGTGAAAAAAATGAACGAACCAACAGAAAAAGAAAGACAAATTGCTTTTTTAAAAGAGCATGAAGAAGAAATGACAAAGTATGTAAAATCGAAATCATCAAATATTAAGAATATAAATTATCTTTGGGATACTACAGAAAAGTCATCTAGTAGCGTATTTACAAAAGAAAATCTATCATTACGTGTTGAAATAAAAAGTAAAGATGATTTAGAAACAGATACCTATTCTCTAGTGATTGACGTAGATGTAAAAAAACTGGATGAAATAAAAGGACTATTTTTAGTAAATTGGAAACAAGGAGAAGCTATCCATGAAAAATCTTGATAATTATTATAACTTGTATGTGAGTTTATCAGAAGCTTCATATATTAAGAGACCTATAAATTTTAGCAATGATTTTCTTACAAAGAAACAGAGAATAAGGTTTGAGGAAGGAAGATATGTCAAATTCCATTTTCCCAACGCCAAAGACGCCCATGGAAATGACGCCAGTACTGTCTATCTCCAACCCGACAACGCTATAAAAACAATCAAAGAAAAAAACTGGGTAGGTAGGGAAACGGTTTATAAAAAAGGGTTATTAACAGATGAGAAAGCTGGCTATAATTCTTATTATGTAACAGATACGCCGACCTTGAGTCCAAAAACGCAGCATACATATTTTGCCACTCGCGGTAGTGACGGCGTTTCAATGGACGTGAAAAAAGGTTGGTCAGGGAATAATTTGAATGACTGGGTCAATAATAATGGTTCCTTTACGTTATTTAATGCCTATTTGCCTCAAGCAAAATTAGCCAATGAAGCCATGCATCAAAAGATAATGGAGATGAGTGCTAAAGCCCCAAATGCGACTATGTCGATTACAGGTCATTCTTTAGGAACCATGATTTCTATTCAAGCGGTGGCCAATCTCCCCCAAGCCGATCTTGCTAAAATTGATAAAGTAGTATTGTTTCAAGGCCCTGATGCGCGAGAAAGCATTAATAAAATGTCTCAACAAGCTCAGGAAAATCTTCAACAATTAGAAGAACAAGGGAAAATCGATTATTATGTGAATGCGTTTGATATTGTCTCCATGTTGAATCGAAATAAAAAAGGGGTAGATGAAATTGGTCGGGTGCATTATCTATTACCGAAAACGTTCACCACTACTTTTGATCTGACGGACAAATACGGTTCTAGTCATGATTTTGGTCAGTATCAATTAAATCCTGATGGTACGCCCAAAGAAGCCAATCTAAAGGAACATGGCTATATTTTTGCGGCAGGAGTAAAAGTTTCCAAACTTATTGATAAATATTTAGGGAAAATCATGGATGCTTCAGGTGAATCCTTAGCTAAAAACAGTCTCCAATTTTTGTTAAGTCTGCTATCTGAAGAAAATCGCCAGAAAATCATCAAAGAATATGAAAAAATCATTCATGAAGCAAAAATTGCCAGCCAATGGCAAGGGAAAGTGAGTCGTATTCAGAAAAGTTTAGCCAGTGCTTCAGGTAGTCAAAAGATTGAATTACGTAGTGAATTAGCAGAACTAGTTGCAAAACAAGCGCAGCAAGCTGGAAAAGAATACGAACTACTTGTGAAAAATATCCTCCAAGAAGCAGAAGATGAAGTCCAGACAGTTTCAAAGGAAATTCGTGAAAGTGCAATGAATATCCGACAGTATCTATCCTATGCAGAAGTCCAAGCAATGATTGCTCCTTACGAAAAAAGTCGTCTTTGGGATAGCGCTGAAGCAACAAATACTAGCAACCAAGCCAAGCAATACAAGCAAAAATTAACTGATTTTAGCGGAAAATTAACAACTGTTGCTAAAAATATTCAAGCATACGATCAACAAGCAAGAAGTAGTTTATTTCAAAAATAATAAATGAAAGGGTTTTCCTATGGATGAAAGAGAATTTCAAGAAAAATTAGAAATAGAACAAAAAGCTCGTGAACGAGTAGCAATCCAGACAGTAATTACTGCTAAAAAAACACGAATTGCTACAACCAAACAAAACACAACCGCAAGTTTGACAGAACTTTCAGAAGCCATGTTTCAACAAACAAATAGCGCCCTACCTAATGCCTTGAACGGAGCTTTGCAGGGGAAAAGTGCAGAATCAGCAGGAAAATTTTTAAAAGGAAGCCAGAGACCAAATTTAAAAACACCTGTCAAGGGAGAGTGACCGACAAATGGATGAACAGCGAAGAAAACGGCAATATTTAGAAGAACAATATTATGAAGAAAAAAATAAAATTCACCGCCAACAAGAAGTGCTGAGTAATCAATTAGTAAACTTTAGAAGAGAAACTGGACAATTGGTAGATAAAGTCAATTATTTAACGAAAAATGATCAATGGCACAAACAGCAATTTTACCATGCAATGGAACAAAGTGATCATCTGATACATCAAGAAGGAAATCGTTATAGACAACAATTAGAGGAAAAAGAACGTGAATGGACGAGAACATATCGAAAAGAATTGGATAAACTCTAAAAAAAACAGCGTCACCTCTAAAGGTAACGCTGTCTTTGTCAGTCTGTTACGTCACAGGAGGGATTCGAACCCCCGACCGTCCGCTTAGAAGGCGGATGCTCTATCCTGCTGAGCTACTATGACAATAGTTGTAACACAACAAAGCTAATTATAATGGAAGTAGTGTTAGAAAGTCAATCGGAAATTTAAATAACAGAAGAAGTTTTTTTGGAGAGAGAAAGTGAAGAAAATAGAGAGTTTATATTGACGAGGTTTTCTGGTTCTGTTATTATAGTTAGTGTTGTAATTGTGGTCTCCACAGCTACAACCGCACAGAACAAGTTTTTAAGCATGAGTAATCATCACTTGGGATGGCGAGTCTAAGTCTAGAAGAAGGAGGTGCTGTATAGCATGTACGCAATTATCAAAACTGGTGGTAAACAAGTGAAAGTTGAAGTAGGTCAAGCAATCTACGTTGAAAAATTAAACGTTGAGGCTGGCGAGAAAGTTGTTTTTGACGAAGTTATCTTAGTAGGTGGCGAATCTACAAAAGTTGGTGCGCCAACTGTTGCAGGCGCAACTGTTGAAGGAACTGTTGAAAAACACGGCAAACAAAAGAAAGTCGTGACTTTCCAATACAAACCTAAAAAACACTCTCACCGTAAACAAGGTCACCGTCAACCGTATACAAAAGTTATGATCGAAGCAATCAACGCTTAATCTCTCTTGTTGACAGGAAAGAAGGCCTATCAATGATTAAAGGTTCTTTTAAACGAACAGGCTCCGGCCGAATCGTTTCATTCGAATTAACCGGGCATGCTGAAGCAGGTCCTTATGGCAGCGATGTGGTTTGCGCGGCAGTTTCTGCCTTAGCAATTAGCACAGTCAATGGGATTGATGCCTTAGCAGGTTTTGAACCGATTGTCGAAGTTGACGATGTAGAAGGTGGCTACCTTTATGTCGAGATGTTAACAACTGTCAATCAGGAACAAAAAAATATTGCCCAAATTCTATTAGAAAATCTTTTATTAGGTTTACAATCAATAGAGAACGAAAATACTGAATTTATTCAAATAAAAACAATCACTGAGAAATAGGAGGTGCAAACTATGTTATTGACTATGAATTTACAATTATTTGCCCATAAAAAAGGTGGCGGTTCTACATCAAACGGCCGTGACTCTGAATCTAAACGATTAGGCGCTAAAAGTGCTGATGGCCAAACAGTTACAGGTGGTTCAATTTTATACCGTCAACGCGGAACTAAAATTTATCCAGGTGTGAACGTTGGAATCGGTGGCGACGATACGTTATTTGCAAAAGTTGACGGTGTGGTACGTTTCGAACGTAAAGGCCGCGACAAAAAACAAGTATCAGTTTATCCAGTAGCTAACTAATACGATTAAAAAGCTGAATCTGCGGATTCAGCTTTTTTTTGTCTTGCATAAAGGGTTAGCCGTAAAGAAACATCTCAAAATAAAAAAAATCTCACATTGGGTTTAACTGCTTGTCTGACAAGGTTAATTGATGATATATTTAATGTAATAACAAGCATGTTATAAAATAATTGAGTCAAAAGAAAGAAGGGTATTATGCAGAAGAATTTTAGTGTAGTAAAGAAGTACGTGAATTTGATTTTGGATATTGTATTAGGGATTTTAGGAGTTTTCTTATTAGTATTTATGGCTAGTTATTTAGTTGACCTCGCTACATATCTCATGAAGCCAATGACGCCGGATAATTTTTCAGTTATCATGCAAGAAATTATTTCATTCTTTATGTTATTTGAGTTTATTATGATGATTCTTCGCTATATTCAAGAAGGACACCATATTCCGATTCGTTATTTGATTTTAATTTGTTTAACCGCAATTTTACGTCAATTAATGGTTGCACATGGCGATGGCTTGCAGACCTTATTGTTATCTTTATCAATTCTTTTACTAGTGGTTGTGCTATTTATTCTCGGGTTAAATGGCAGCAAATTTTATACGCTAGGAAAAGCGAAAGTAGAAGAAGATCACGAGCAAGATTTTCATCATTAATCGAACATAATCAAAGACCGTCCAACGTGAGAATTTTTCTCTAACGTGGGGCGGTCTTTTTAATGCATAGTTAAATAGTTAACTCAATCAGTTCAATTGTTGGTAAGACACCAAAGCGTGCGCTGATTTTAGTGGTTCCGATTCCTGGGTGAACAATTAGCGGCGTTTCATCTTCTAAATGATAAAGCCCATGTGTATATTTTTTAGCAAGCTGATTTTTGTAAGTGAAAAAAGGCAAGCGAATCTGTCCGCCGTGACTATGTCCTGCTAAAATGAGGTCAATGTTTTTGTTGACTGCTGAGTCTGCGACATCTGGCTCATGGGTTAGTAGCAGAGTGGGCGTTCCAGTAGGGCGGTTGACTAAAGCTGCAGCTAAGTCGGTTTGTCCATATAACGAATCTTCTAAACCAGCGACGTACAAGGAGATGCGGTGTGAGACAGGCAGTAATTTGCCCGTGTTTTTTAGTACGGTAAAGTCGGCAGCTTCTAAGATTGTTTCGTAAAAATTGGTATCTAACCCGCTATACTCGTGGTTGCCATAAATAGCGAATTTGCCATATGGGGCGTTAATTTTACGGAAAAGTTGACTCACTTCATCCTGAATTTCGATACCGAAACGGGCATAATCATCAAATAAGTCTCCTGTAAAAACGACTATGTCTGGTTGTAATGTATTTGTTTTTTCAACAATCTGTTTTAAGGCCTTCACAGAATAATTCTTTTTTAAATGAATATCAGAGAGTTGAACAATCCGTAAGGTTTTCCCTGATTCTGTTACTTTAATTTGATTTTTGTGTATGACTAAGCATTTAGGTTCAATAAAAAAACTATAGCTTAAAATGCCGATAATAATGAAAAATAGTGCCAGAAATAAATAAACGTTCATAATTTCCTCCTTGAAGTCGCTAAAGTAGTTTACTACAAAAGTGTTAAGCAAAAAATAAGGAAAGGTAAAATTTTCAGTAAACTTTCTCGATGAAGTTTTTTGGTGATTCATGCTTTTCTGAAGTAAATTTGCTATAATGAAAAATGAGAAAAAAGAAAGAAGGTCGAACCAATGATGGCAAGAGTCGAAAAGCTACGGGAGTTAATGAAAGAAAATAATTTACAAGGATTTTTAGTGACAAGTCCGTATAATTTACGTTATTTAACCAATTTTACTGGGACAACAGGCTTGGCAATGATTACATTAGATAAAGCTTTTTTTGTAACGGATTTTCGTTATACGGAACAAGCTGCGGAACAAGCAACTGGTTTTACTATCGTTAAAAACACAGGACATATTTTTGACGAAGTAGCAGATTTAGCTGAACGTTTGCAATTAGATAATTTAGCTTTTGAAGAAACGCAAGTTAGTTTCGCTGATTATAGCTTATTGGAAGAAATTTTACCATGTGAATTAGTTCCTGTAATGGGTTTGATTGAAGAATTAAGAGAAGTGAAAGATGAAGAAGAAGTAGCGATTATTGAAAAAGCGTGTGCCATCGCGGATCAAGGATTTGCCTTTGTCTTAGAGATGATTAAACCTGGAATGACAGAGATTGAAGTGGCTAATCAATTAGATTTCTTCATGCGTTCAAAAGGAGCCAGTGGTGTTTCTTTTGAGACAATTGTGGCCAGCGGTCTACGTTCAGCGATGCCACATGGCGTTGCTAGCCATAAAGTCATCGAAAAAGGTGAGTTAATCACTTTAGATTTCGGTTGTTATTATGAAGGCTATGTTTCTGATATGACACGGACATTCGCTATTGGTAGTATTCAGCCAAAACTAAAAGAAATTTATGACATTGTTTTAGAAGCACAATTAAAAGTGTTAGCAGAAGCTAAACCTGGGTTGACGGGCATTCAATTAGATGCGATTGCACGGGATCATATTGCTTCCTATGGCTATGGCGATGCGTTTGGTCACAGCACTGGTCATGGCATTGGGTTAGAAATTCATGAAAGACCAAATGTTTCATTCCGAGCAGATAAACAGTTTGTACCAGGGAATGTGATTACGGACGAACCTGGAATTTATTTGCCAGGAATTGGTGGCGTGCGTATTGAGGACGATTTATTAATTACTGCTGAAGGTAATCGTGTATTAACACATGCGCCAAAAGAATTAATCATTTTATAAAGGTTGGGAGAACATGGATATCCAAGAGTATCAGCGGTTTATTAGTGCGTTTTATAAAAAACGTAACTGGTATCAATATGATCCGTTTATTCGTTCCAACTTTTTAACAGAAGAAGTCGGCGAAGTTTGTCGGGCCATTCGGACAATTGAAATTGGCCGTGATCGACCGGATGAAACAGTTTTGGCGGATGAAGAGAATCTGGAAAATTTAACGGAAGAGTTAGGCGATGTGTTGGATAATTTATTTATTTTAGCCGATAAATATGACATCTCTTTAGAAATGATTATGCAAAAGCATCGGACGAAACTAATGGAACGTTATCCTGAAGAATAAAGATGTAAAAATAAGAAAGCCAAAATTACTTGGTCTTTCTTATTTTTACGTCTAAAGGCTTGAATTAGAAATTTATGACAAGAAATTATCTGTTCTTTTAGTCAGAACTTAGCTTTTCTGGTAGCGAAATAGGCTAATTAATGATAAACTAAGAACGAGTATTGATAAGCAAAATTTGGACGTTCTTTCACAACTAACTGAAGAAACCAGTGTTGTTTTAATTTTTAAGAATCATCCGTTGCTTAAAAGAGAATCCTTAAGAGACTTAGTGATTCATCAAATAAATCGTTTATTTAACGATTTTGTGCGTAATAGATAAGGAGGACAACCAAATGTCAGAAGAAAAAAATCTTGTAATCAATGCAAACGATTCTTTAGGAGAAATCGTGATCGCTCCTGAAGTCATTGAAGTAATTATCGGAATCGCTGCTTCAAAAGTAGAGGGCGTTTATGGGATGCGCGGCACGTTTGCCAATAATGTGAATGAATTATTAGGCCGTGCAGCACACGGCAAAGGTGTATATTTACGAACAGAAGAAGAAGGCTTAAAAGTCGATATCTATTGTTACTTGAACTACGGTGTTTCTGTACCAAAAGTTGCGTTAGAAATGCAAGACCGTGTGAAACAACAAGTCTTATTTATGACAGATATTGATTTAGTTGAAGTGAATATTCATGTTGTAGCGGTAGTACCTGAAAAAATCCCTCAACCAGACTTAAATGAATTATTCCCAGAAGATGAAGATGGAGAAGAGAATGAGTAAAACAGAATTAACCCGTCACGAGATTCGTGAAAAAGCGCTCCAAGCCCTTTTTCCTTTAGATTTTAATGCTGATTTAACCAAACAAGATGCCATTGATTATGCATTGGCTTATGATAATCGGGAAATCGTCAGTGAAGATGGCGAAGACCTAGTCCCTACGTATTTAGATTTACTTGTCGGCGGTGTGTGTAGCCGCAAAGCAGAACTAGACGAAGTGATTACGAACCATTTAGGTAATAACTGGTCTATGCAACGCTTAGCAAAAATAGATATTGTTATTTTACGTTTAGCTATTTTTGAAATGCTATACGTTTCAGATGTGCCAAACATTGTGGCATTAAATGAAGCCGTTGAGTTAAGTAAAAAATACAGCGACGACCGTTCACGTAAATTTGTTAATGGTGTGTTATCAAATGTAATGAAAGAAATTGATTCAGAGGCGTAAGCTCTGAATCTTTTTTTACTATCTAACTGGTGTTAAGATACTGGGTTATATGCTAAAATAAATACTATTAAAGAAGTAAAGAAACAATAGAGGGAGCGAAGGAATGAGTACAGTAATTAACGGTCGTGAATTAGCAGATCAAATGCAAGCAGAGATTCAAAAAGATGTAGAAAAGATGACACAACAAGGCATCCAACCAGGATTAGTTGTTTTATTAGTTGGGGAAAATCCTGCCAGCCAAACGTATGTGAGAAATAAAGAACGTGCAGCAGCCAAAATTGGCATTCTGTCAAAGGTCGAAAAACTGCCAGAAACTATTTCAGAAGAAGAATTATTGGCTGAGATTGACAAATATAATCAAGATTCACGCTTTCATGGCATTCTTGTACAACTACCTTTGCCAAAACATATTGATGAAGAAAAGATTTTATTAGCGATTGATCCCAAAAAAGATGTAGATGGGTTCCATCCAATGAATTTAGGCCGTTTGTTTGTAGGCAAACCTGAAATGATTCCTTGCACGCCGTATGGAATTATGAAGATGTTTGAAGCTTATGATATTGATTTAACAGGTAAACGTGCGGTGGTTATTGGTCGAAGCAATATTGTTGGCAAGCCAATGGCACAATTATTGTTAATGAAAAATGCGACCGTGACGATTGCCCATTCTAAAACTGAACATTTAGCAGAAGTTGCAAAAGAAGCGGATATTTTAGTTGTAGCAATTGGACGCGGGCATTTTGTCACCAAAGAGTTCGTGAAACCAGGTGCGGTAGTGATTGATGTGGGCATGAATCGCAATCAAGAAGGAAAACTGATTGGTGATGTAGCATTCGATGAAGTTTCTGAAATTGCAAGCTATATCACGCCGGTTCCCAAAGGTGTTGGCCCAATGACGATTACCATGTTAATGTATCAAACAGTCGAGGCAGCAAAAAAACAAAAGTAAGGTGAAAAAATGACGCAACAGTATTTAACAGTAACAGCCTTAACGAAGTATTTAAAACGTAAATTTGATGCAGACCCTTACTTAGGACGTGTCTATTTAACAGGTGAAATTTCGAACTTTCGCTTCCGAGCGAACGCGCATCAGTACTTCAGTTTAAAAGATGATCATGCGAAGATTTCTGCAATTATGTTTAAATCAGCCTTTCAAAAATTGAAGTTTCAACCAAAAGAAGGCATGAAAGTCATGGTGGTGGGGCGTATTTCGCTTTATGAAAACAGCGGCTCCTATCAAATTTATATTGAACATATGGAACCAGATGGTGTAGGTGCACTTTATCAAGCATTGGCAGAATTAAGAGAAAAACTAGGAAAAGAAGGACTTTTTGAAGGGCCTAAACAACAGTTGCCTCGTTATCCCAAACGAATCGCTGTGGTTACAAGTCCTAGTGGTGCTGTTATTCGGGATATCATTACGACAGTCAAAAGACGGTATCCGATTGCACAACTGGTCCTTTTTCCAACCTTGGTCCAAGGCGAGCAGGCGGCGGATGACATTGTGCGGAACATTCAGCGAGCCGATGCGCAAGGCGATTTTGATACGATGATCATCGGCCGTGGCGGTGGTTCAATCGAGGATTTATGGCCATTTAATGAAGAAAAAGTGGCTCGAGCCATTCATGCTGCCACCACACCGATTATTTCATCGGTTGGTCACGAAACAGATGTGACAATTGCCGATATGGTAGCAGATGTTCGTGCAGCAACGCCAACGGCAGCAGCGGAACTAGCGGTACCAGTTTTAAATGAAGAACTATTAAGAATTAGTGAACGGCGTAGTCGTTTAGAACAAAGCTTTTTATATCTCTTACAACAACGAACAGAACGTTTCCAACGACTACAAAATTCTTATGTGTTTAAGCAACCTGAGCGACTTTATGAAGGTCAAACGATTAAATTAGATCGAATGACGCAACGTCTTTTCCAAGCAATGACAACAATTCATCACCAAAAACAACGTCAAGCCCAAGGAATTATCGCTCAATTGCAACAACAGACACCAAAGGGACAATTAAGAGAAAGTCAGCAACAATTGGCATTTTTACAACGAAACTTGCAAACACAAATGACACAATTGTTCCTAAACAAACAAAAGCAATTCACGTCTGCTGTTCAACAACTAGACTTACTCAGCCCACTCAAAATTATGGGTCGAGGATATAGTTATACTACAAAAGAGGACCGTGTCGTTAAAACTGTTACCGAGTTACAGCCAGCAGATCAATTAACGATTCATTATGCTGACGGTACAGTTCAAGCAAACGTCGAAACAATAACAGCGAAAAAAGAGGAGTTTTAACATGCCAGCAAAAGAAAAAACGTTTGAAGAATCATTAAATGCCTTAGAAGAAATCGTTCAGCGCTTAGAACGAGGAGATGTTCCTTTGGAAGAAGCCTTAGCTGCCTTTCAAGAGGGCATGGCATTAAGTAAACAATGTCAAGATACATTGGAAAAAGCGGAAAAAACTTTAACGAAAATGATGACAGAAAACAATGAAGAAATTGTTTTTGAAGAGAGCGAGGAAGCGTAATGACGAATTTTAGTCAACAGCATTTACCGTTGGTTGAAAAAGTCATGGTCGATTTTATCGCAGAATATACTGAAAATGAGCGTTTGAAAGAAGCAATGCTCTACTCAATACACGCAGGTGGCAAACGATTACGCCCGCTATTAGTGTTAACAACAGTGGCCGCTTTTCAAAAAGAGATGGAAACACAAGACTATCAAGTGGCTGCCTCTTTAGAGATGATTCATACGTATTCATTAATTCATGATGATTTACCAGCAATGGACGATGATGATTTACGTCGTGGCAAACCAACCAATCATAAAGTGTTTGGTGAAGCGACTGCCATTTTAGCAGGGGACGGCTTATTAACAGGTGCATTTCAGTTGCTTTCTTTGAGTCAATTAGGCTTAAGTGAAAAAGTTTTACTGATGCAACAACTGGCAAAGGCAGCGGGGAATCAAGGCATGGTTTCCGGCCAAATGGGTGATATTGAAGGAGAAAAAGTCAGCTTGACTTTAGAAGAGTTAGCGGCTGTTCATGAAAAGAAAACCGGAGCGCTAATTGAATTCGCCTTAATTGCTGGGGGCGTATTAGCCAATCAAACAGAAGAAGTCATTGGTTTACTGACACAGTTTGCGCATCACTATGGCTTGGCTTTTCAAATTCGTGATGACTTATTAGATGCCACAAGTACAGAAGCAGATTTAGGTAAAAAAGTAGGCCGAGATGAAGCGTTGAATAAAAGTACGTATCCAGCTCTTCTAGGGATTGCTGGCGCGAAAGATGCGCTAACACATCAATTAGCAGAAGGTAGCGCTGTTTTAGAAAAAATCAAAGCAAATGTTCCCAACTTTTCAGAAGAACATTTAGCAAACTTGTTAACTCAGTTACAATTGAGATAGAAAGAAGGCACTTATGAAAAAAGAACGCGTCGATGTCTTGGCGTTTAATCAAGGACTATTTGAAACACGAGAAAAAGCCAAACGTAGTGTGATGGCTGGTTTGGTTTACAATGATAAAAATGAACGTTTAGATAAACCAGGGGAAAAAATTTCTGTGGAGACACCCTTACATACTAAGGGCCAAGTAATGCCTTATGTTTCTCGTGGGGGCTTAAAACTAGAGAAGGCACTAAATGTTTTTGCAATCAACGTTCAAGGCAAAACAATGTTAGATATTGGTTCCTCCACAGGTGGTTTTACCGATGTTGCTTTACAAAATGGGGCTCGTTTGAGTTACGCTTTAGATGTTGGCTATAACCAACTAGCATGGAAAATTCGGCAAGATGAACGCGTGGTGGTAATGGAACGTACCAATTTTCGCTATAGTAAACCTGAAGATTTCACTGAAGGGGTGCCGGATATTGCAACGATTGATGTTTCCTTTATTTCATTACGCTTAATTTTGCCACCTCTTCATGATATTTTGAAAAAAGGCGGTAGTGTGGTGGCGTTAATTAAGCCACAATTCGAAGCTGGCAAAGAGTTTGTTGGGAAAAAAGGAATCGTGCGTGATCCAGAAACCCATCAAATGGTTGTGGAGGAAATTACACGCTTTGCCATGAATAACGGTTATGATGTGAAAAACTTAGATTTTTCACCAATCACTGGTGGCGAAGGAAACATTGAATTTTTGGCACATTTAGTTTCTGTTGAAGGGGAAGGATCCTATCAAGCGCCAGAATCCATTGAAGAAGTTGTCGCGCATGCGCATCAAAAATTAGCGGAATGATGAGAAAAGTTAGAAGAAAGAAGTGGACGCCTATAGGTGAAAGCTTCTTTTTTGTATAAATCTAGTAATTCATCTTTTAAAATGCATAAAAATAAGCTATGATGAGGGCAAGAGTAAACTGAAAAGGAGAGCGGCGCCATGAGAAAGCAAGATAGACACCGTTTAATTACACGTTTATTGACTGAAAAAAATATTCAAAAGCAAGAAGATTTTGTCAACTACTTACAAGAAAAGGGCGTAGCTGTAACACAAGCAACAATTTCTCGCGACATTAAAGATATGAAACTGATCAAAGTTCCATCTGCAGAAGGGGGTTATCGATATAGCCTTCCATTAGAAACACAAGCTAATACGAGTGCTAAACTTGCAAAGCTTTTAAAAGATGCCTTTGTAGCTGCAGAACAAATGGAAAAATATGTCGTATTACGAACCATTCCTGGCAATGCGGCGGCGTGTGGTAGTTTAATCGAAAAGAATTACCAAGAGAAACTTTTTGCCGTCATCAACGATGATGATAGTGTCCTCATGATTGCACGAACTGAGGAAGCAGCAGAAAAACTTCATAAAGAGCTGTTAAGCTATCTATAAAGAATGAGGTGAACAAGATGTTACAAGAACTTTCCGTGAAAAATTTTGCGATTATCTCTTCGTTACAATTAGAGTTTCAAATGGGTATGACCGTTTTAACGGGAGAAACGGGTGCGGGGAAATCCATCATTATTGATGCAATGGGATTACTCACAGGCGGACGCGGCTCCAGTGACTATATTCGTCAAGGAGCAAATAAATGCACCTTAGAAGGACTTTTTTCAATGCCGAAAAGTCAAGAATTAAAGAAATTATTAGAAGAATTAGGTATTGAAACAGAAGAAGATTCTTTAGTGATTCAACGAGATATTTCCGCTTCTGGTAAAAATGTTTGCCGTGTCAACGGACGGATTGTCAACATTACTAATTTAAAAAGAATTGGGGAATATTTAGTAGATATTCATGGCCAAAACGAACATCAAGAATTGATGCAAAGTGAACGCCATATTGATATGTTAGATGAATTTGGTGGGAAAAAACTTTTAGCAGTCAAAGAAAAATATACACAGGCGTATCAAGAGTATCGCGCACTCGAAGCCAAAGTCAGAAAGCGACAAAAAAATGAAAAAGAATTTGCCCAAAGAATGGACATGCTTCATTTTCAAAGTGATGAAATTGCTAGTGCACAGTTAGTCGCTGGCGAAGAAGAACAATTGTTAGAAGAACGCAATAAACTGAACAATTTTCAAAAGATTGCTGATGCACTGACGATTAGTTATGCCGCGCTAAATGGTGAAGACGATAGTAGTTTGGATAAAATCGGAACAAGTATGAATGAACTCGCTTCGATTGAATCCCTTGATTCAGAATATAAAACATTGTCAGATACTGTTCAAAATGCTTACTACTTACTACAAGAAGCCAGTGGAGATCTTTCTAGGTTGATTGATGGCTTAGAACTAGACGAAGGCCGCTTGAATGAAGTAGAAAATCGTTTGGAATTAATCCGTCAAATGAAACGTAAATATGGCGATTCAATCGAAACGATTTTATCTTACTATGAAGAAATCACCAAAGAGTTAGCAGAGGCTGATTTTTTGGAAGGCGGTACAGGTGACTTAGAAGCGTTGCTTGCAGAGAAACAACAAGCGGCTCATCAACAAGCGTTAGCTTTACGAAAAGAACGAAAGCGCCTAGCCAAAGAGCTCGAACAACAAATTTTAACCGAATTAAAAGAACTATATTTGGAGCGAACTGAATTTGAAGTCCGCTTTACAGAACTTGAGCATTTACAAGAAAATGGCTTAGACGGAGTAGAATTTTATATTACTACTAACCCAGGGGAACCATTAAAACCGTTAGTTCGGGTGGCTTCTGGCGGAGAACTTTCGCGAGTGATGTTGGCTATGAAAACAATCTTTTCTCAAACGCAAGGGATCACTAGTATTGTTTTTGATGAAGTGGATACAGGAGTTAGTGGCCGAGTAGCACAGGCGATTGCCGATAAAATTTATCAAATTTCAGAAAATTCGCAGGTGTTGTGTATCACGCACTTGCCACAAGTGGCGGCCGTTGCCGATGAACATTATTTTATTGAAAAAGAAATTGTGGCGGGGCGGACAGAAACAAGCGTCCGAATTTTATCTGAAAAAGAGCGAGTAAACGAAATTGCGCGTATGCTCGCAGGAAGTGAAATTACGAAATTAACCATTGAACATGCACAAGAGCTGTTGGCGATGGCGAAAAAATAGCCGCTCTATTTGAGCAAGTAAAAAAACAGCCCTTTCAATTGATAGAAGGGGCTGTTTTTTTACTTTTAATGTGTGAAAAAGTTCTCCAGTTTAAAGACTAAGAATCGCTGTTAAAACAGTTGAACCTACAATTGCGATCAGCATTAGCCAAACCACGACTTTCGTGATTTTTGAAAAGCGACTTTGTTCTTTGTCGTTCATAAATGACACGTCCTTTTTAATTTCTGCTAATAGTGTACAACCTTTTCCTGAAAACAGCAACCTAAAGTTATAAGAGATTCTTTTTCTTTAAAATTCGAATACTAATTACGCAGATTAAGGTAGTGATGGCAAAAATAATCCAAAAAGAATATTCATGCTCTGCAAAAGGGAGTTTCACATTCATGCCGTAAATTCCTCCGATGATGGTCGGAATGGTCAGGACAATTGTTAAGGATGTTAAAATTTTCATGACATTATTTAAGTTATTTGAAACGATTGCTGAAAAAGTATTACTAATGTTATCAACTAATTTTAGTTGTATTTTAGTCGTATTCAGTCCTTGTTCTAGTTCAATCAGAATATCCCTTAAAAATGGCAAATGTTTTTCTGGATGATTAAAAATTTCAGCGCTATATAAACGTTTTAATACTTTTAAATTATCCGTTAAAGCTGCTTCGAAATAAACTAGACTTTTTTGAATGTCCATAATCTGATACAATTGACTATTTTCTGTGGCTACTTGGAGCTCTCCTTCAAGTTTGTTGGTTTGTTGGATAAGTGCTTGTAAGTTTTTATTGAAGGAAAGGGCCATCTTCCATGAAAGGGCTAAAATTAAGGCCTTCTCAATAGAAAGATCTTGATGGGTGAACGCCTCTTTTTGAATCCCATGAACGATGTCGTTAGGCCCGTTGCTAACAGTAATTAGTTTGTTATCGATGGTTGCGATTAAAGCAATCGGCACCGTTTCTACTTGCAGATAGCCACTAGGACTGATACTAGCTTTGGGATAACGAAATAAAAGTAACGTAGGCGTTTGTAATTTTTCGTGGCGGAAGCCTTCCACTCGAGCATTTTCTTCATCATCTAAAACGCCGGTAAGATAATCTGTTGGTAAGTGGTATTGATTGACGAGACGCTCGATTTCTTCTTCTGTAGGAGATTCTACCGAAATCCAACTTAGGGCTTCATCGTCTGGTGAACAAGGTTCAAAATAGTCATTTTTCAATAATAAATAATTAATCAAAAGATTCACCCCGAATCAACATTTTTTGTTCTAAATCCATTATAATAGAAGTATGACACAATACGAGAAGAAAAGCTTATAAAAAACATTCAAAAATAAGTGGCCGCGATAGGTGAGGCCTCGTTTTGAAAATGGTTTGATAAGTAATCCGTTTTTTATATGAAAAAGCAAGCAAAAAGGGCTTTTAGCACATATATTTAAACGAAATGAAACATCTGTGTAACGTTGATGAAGTATAGTTATAGCAGGTGGAATGAAAGGATTTGTTGAGAGAATGGTGTCGTTTTCGGCAATAATGTTATTTTGGTATATTTTTCCGGTAATTGTGCTCTTTGCGTGCAATTTTCTCGTGTCCACTTTTTCCCTAACGGAACGTTGGAAAATAAAAGCACCGGATTTGGCCATTCCGTTTTTATTCATAGGGATCCATGAGTTATCCAAAGATAGTTATGATGAATCGATTATGCCGTATTTTGTGATTTCTATTTTGTTATTAGGAGTCGCTGTTGCCCTGTTTCAAGCTTATTATTATGGAGAGATTTTATATAGACGATATTTCAAGATGTTTTGGCGGTTGACGTTTTTACTAACGTTTGTGTTGTATGTGTTGCTTATCTTGCTAAATATCAGTCATTATCTACTGTAATAAAGCGTGGAGACAATAGGGGAAATACGCTGTGGGAAAATGTCCCCCACAACTCCCCACTCCGTGGGGTTTTTTTGTTATTTGTGGGGTTATTTTATAAAAAATATAGTAAAAACCTTGTTATAATAACATTTTTTGTTGGGTGATGCTTGTTACATAAAACCCTGTAAATATTACAGAAATTTTAAATAACAGTTAAAAAATAGAAGTTTTTAGATTTATAGTGGTAGAAAGTGGTGGGATGTGGTAGACTTGTTCTATCAAGTGGAAAAGCGGGTGTATTGGCTATGCTTATGGGTGAATACCAACATAATATCGATGCCAAAGGCCGCCTAATCGTTCCATCAAAGTTTCGTGAGGAACTTGGTGAAAAATTTGTGGTAACGAGAGGGATGGATGGCTGTTTATTTGGTTATCCTTTAAATGAATGGTCACAACTTGAAGCAAAACTTCAAGAAATGCCCTTAGCTAAGAAAGATGCACGTACCTTTGTACGATTCTTTTATTCCGCTGCAACAGAATGTGAGATTGATAAGCAAGGTCGTATCAATATTCCGGCGAATTTACGAACACATGCCAGTTTAGAAAAAGGCTGTGTTGTTATTGGCGTCTCTAACCGAATTGAAATTTGGAGTGACGAACGTTGGCATGCATTCTCTGATGAAGCTGAAGAAAACTTTGATGAATTAGCAGAAACAATGATTGATTTTGGATTTTAGGAATGAGGCAAATGATGACTGAAGAATTTCGCCATTACACCGTTCTTTTAAAAGAAACAGTGGATGGATTACAAGTGAAGCCGGATGGCGTATACGTAGATTGCACACTCGGTGGTGCCGGACATAGTGAATACTTACTGACACAATTGAATGAGCACGGTCATTTATATGCCTTTGATCAAGACCAAAAAGCGTTGGCACATGCTAAGACTCGTTTGCAGAAATATGTAGACAAAGGTCAAGTGACCTTCATCAAATCAAATTTTAGAAATATTAAAGAAGAATTGGCAGAACACGGGGTGTTCCATGTTGATGGGATTCTATACGATTTAGGTGTTTCTTCACCACAATTAGATGAAGCAGAACGTGGTTTTAGCTATCATCAAGACGCGCCCTTAGATATGCGCATGGATCAAGACGCACCCTTGACGGCTCGCGAAGTGGTGAATACGTATAGCTATAGTGAGTTAGTAAAAATTTTCTTTCGTTATGGGGAAGAGAAATTTTCGAAACAGATTGCTCGAGAAATTGAACGTGTTCGTGAAAAGCAACCAATTGAAACAACAGGTGAACTCGTTGAGATTATTAAGACGGCGATTCCAGCTCCAGCAAGACGCAAAGGTGGACATCCTGCAAAACGAATTTTCCAAGCAATTCGCATTGCCGTTAATGATGAATTAGGGGCAGTTGAAGAGTCGCTAGAACAAGCAATTGATTTGCTAGCGAAAAATGGCAGAATCAGTGTGATTACGTTCCATTCGTTAGAAGATCGTATTGTTAAAACAATGTTTAAAGAATACAGTACGGTACAAGATTTGCCACCAGGCATTCCAGTGGTACCAGAAGAATTTCAACCAGAATTAAAAGTAATTACCAGAAAACCAATTTTACCAAGTGACAGTGAGTTATCTGAGAATAATCGTTCACGAAGTGCGAAGTTACGCATTGCCGAAAAAATAAAATCTAGATAGAGAGAGGGGTAGACACATGGCTGAATTGAAGAAAGTAAATGATTTCCATTATGAAGCACCAGAAATGGATCAGCCAACTGTGGCAACAGAGCAAGACAGAAAAATGCAAGAGGAAACACTACCTGTCCCCACTCTATTACCCAAAAAGAAACTAAAAAATGTCTCTTTACTAGAAAAATTAATCGGTGTTGTATTAGTTTGTGCAACGATTGGTATTGCAATTGCGACAATTCAAGTAAGAACGACAATTGTCCAAACCATGAACGATATTACAGAAACACAAGCAGTCATTAAAGAAAAGGAAGATAACGCTTTGAAATTGGAACAAGAAAGAAGCGAACTTTCTAAATCAGATCGAATCAAAGATGTCGCTAAAAAGCAAGGACTAGAAAATAACGGCGACAATGTTAGGACTGTTAAATAATGAGTAAAAGACATAAATTTAAACAATTCATGAAAAAGAAAAACTTAAATCCGATGAACAATCGTAAAAAAGTAGGCATCATTTTATTCGCTACGAGTATTGGATTGTTCTTTTTATTTGCCTTTAGAACGACATACATTGTGGCAACAGGCAAAGTAGCCGGTGTATCACTAAAGGAAAAAACAGCTTCTCTATATGAAGGAAGCCAAGTGGTAAAAGCTAAGCGAGGATCAATTTTAGATCGATATGGTAATCCAATCGCAGAAGATGCTACTTCCTATTCGTTATATGTCGTATTATCAAAAAAATATACGGGACAAAATAATGAAAAGCTATATGCGGAGAAAAAAGACTTCGATGATATTGCTGAAATTTTAGCGAAATATACCAAACTAGACAAAAAAACAGCATTGAAATACTTGAATAATGGGATCCATGAAGATGGGTCAACACAATATCAAGTGGAATTTGGTACAGGTGGTCAAAACATCACCTTGGAAACACGCCAAAAAATTGAAGCAGATTTGAAAAAGAAAAAAATCTCAGGTGTTTATTTCAATGAACATCCAGCCAGATTATATCCCAATGGGCAGTTTGCTTCTCACTTTATTGGCTATACAAAAGCAGCCAATCCAGATGATGATAAAGAAGGCTTAGTAGGCGCGATGGGACTAGAACAGGCCTATAATGATATTTTAAGCGGAACCGATGGCCGTGTGTATTTTGAAAAAGATATTTACGGTAATGCCTTACCAGGAACTGTGGCGGAAGAGAAAAAAGCAGTGGATGGTCAAGATATTTACACAACGCTGGATAGTCGCTTGCAAAATACCTTAGAGGATTTAATGACGCAAGTTAATGAAAAATATGAACCAGTTTCCATGACTGCCATGTTAATGGAAGCAAAAACAGGCGAAATTGTTGCCATGTCTCAACGGCCAACATTTAATCCTGAAACGAAACAAGGATTAGACAATAATGGCACGTGGCAGAACCTATTGGTTGAAAGTCCGTATGAACCTGGCTCAACGCTTAAATTATTTACGTCGGCGGCGGCCATTGAGCAAGGATTGTTTAATCCAAATGAATCATTTAACCGTATAGGTGGTATCACTGTTGGTGACACCACGATTAACGACCATGATGTCGGCAATTTAAAAGACAAAACGTCTTTAACTTATCGTCAAGCTATTTCTTGGTCTAGTAATATCGGAATGGTGAACTTGGAACAACGAATGGGTGGCGACAAGTGGGTCGAATATTTGAAAAAATTTGGGTTTGGTTCAAGCACACATTCAGGTTTAACTTCAGAACACACTGGGAAACTTCCAGATAATAATATTGTTGATCGGGCCAATTCAGCTTTTGGTCAAGGGATTACGGTTACTAATTTCCAAATGATGAAAGGTTTCTCAGCTATTGCAAATGACGGTTCAATGTTGCAACCTCATTACATCAGCAAAATTGTTGACAAAAATACAGGAAAAGAAACGATTACGGAACCACAAATCGTAGGAACCCCAATCAAAGCGCAAACAGCTCAACAGATTCGTACGTACATGATTGATACTGTTGAAGACCCGACTTACGGGATTGCGTATGATATTTATAAAGTACCAGGCTATCATGTTGCTGCCAAAACAGGAACTGCGCAGATTTCAGATGGTAAAGGGTACGTTGATGGAGCAAGTCAAGTCTTGTCTTCTGTAGTGGAAATGGTCCCAGCGGATAATCCTGAATATGTTTTGTATATTACACTGAGACAAGCAAAATCAGGTTCGCCTTCAGAAGCAATGGCGGCAATTGCAAATCCATTAATGAAATTAGCGTTAGACATTAAAGAGACAGATCCGGAAACAACGAAAGTAGCTTCTGATAAAGTCACAGTTGCTGATTATAAAAACATGACACCAGCGGAAGCGTTGGCCAATGCCAAAGTGAACGGGGTTGATCCTGTGATTATCGGCGATGGTGAAAAAATCAAGAAACAATCAACGCCGTCTGGTCAAACATTAATGCCTAATCAGAAATTGATTTTGATCACAAATGGAACGAACTATATGCCTGATTTAACCGGCTGGTCGAAGAGCGATGTTACCAAGTTTGGCGATCTATTAGGTTTGACTGTCGAGTTTAAAGGTGAAGGCTATGTGACGAAACAAAGTATCGCTGCTGAAACTGAAATTACGGAGAAAAAATTAACCGTGACTTTAGAAGGCACAGAATAATAACGTAGAATAATTAGGAGAGATAACATGGAGTGGACACAGATTTTTATTCCCATAGTGGTGAGTTTTGCCATTACAGTGAGCGTAATGCCACTATTCATTGGCTATTTTCAAATGAAAAAACAAGGGCAGGTTACTCGTGAAGATGGCCCGACTTGGCATAGCGTGAAAACAGGTACCCCTACAATGGGGGGAGTCGTTTTCCTTGTAGCCAGCTTGATTACTTCATTAGCAATGGGGTTGTTTTTCCACCAATTTACGCCGTCTCTACTAATTATTCTATTTATTTTAGTATTATACGGTTTGCTAGGTTATTTAGATGATTTCATTAAAGTCTTTAAAAAACGGAACATGGGCTTGAATTCTCGTCAAAAATTAATTGGTCAAATTTTTGGTGGGTTGGTTTTCTACTTTGTTTATCGAAGTGAAGGCTTTTCAGACACCTTAGATTTGTTTGGAGTAGCAGAAGTTCCGTTAGGTATTTTTTATGGCGTGTTTATTATTTTTTGGTTAGTCGGTTTTTCTAATGCCGTGAATTTGACAGATGGGATTGATGGCTTAGTTGCTGGTTTAGGAACAATTTCATTTGGTACTTATGCAATTATTGCCTGGAAACAACAACAATTTGATGTTGTGATTATCTGCCTAAGTGTGATTGGTGGGCTGATTGGCTTTTTCCCTTATAATAGAAAACCAGCAAAAATCTTCATGGGTGATGTTGGTTCATTAGCATTAGGTGGATTGTTAGCAGCAATTTCAATTATTTTGCATCAAGAATGGACGCTACTTTTAATTGGACTTGTCTACGTTTGTGAAACAGCAAGTGTTATTTTACAAGTTGCTTCATTTAAATTATTTGGTCGACGGATTTTTAAAATGTCACCAATTCATCACCATTTTGAAATGTGTGGTTGGTCTGAATGGAAAATTGATTTTGTCTTTTGGTCTGTCGGTTTAATCTGTTCAGGAATCACATTATGGATTCTTTTCTAATCTATCAAAGGGGAAATTGACAATGAAAAAAATAACAACCTATCAAAACAAAAAAGTGTTGGTTTTAGGACTAGCTAAAAGTGGTGTCAGCGCAGCGAAACTCTTACATGAGTTAGGTGCGCTCGTTACCGTTAATGACGCAAAACAATTTGATCAAAACCCTGACGCCCAAGATTTATTAACCTTGGGTATTCGTGTTGTTACAGGGGGGCATCCAATTGAATTGTTGGATGAAGAATTTGAACTAATCGTTAAAAATCCTGGTATTCCTTATACAAATCTACTTGTGGCAGAAGCACTAACTCGGAAAATTCCTATCATAACTGAGGTGGAATTAGCAGGTCAAATTGCCGAATGTCCAATTGTCGGCATTACGGGCACCAATGGTAAAACAACCACGACCACGATGATTGGTTTACTGCTAAATGCTGACAGAACGGCTGGTGAGGCACGTTTGGCGGGAAATATTGGTTTTCCAGCGAGTACGGTGGCTCAAGAAGCAACAGCCAAGGATGATCTTGTGATGGAACTTTCTAGTTTTCAGTTAATGGGAATTGAGACGTTTCACCCACAAATTGCAGTAATTACAAATATTTTTGAAGCACACTTGGATTATCATGGTTCGCGGAAAGAATATGTTGCTGCAAAATGGGCCATTCAAAAAAACATGACCGCAGAGGATACCTTGATTTTAAATTGGAATCAAGTAGAGCTTCAAACGTTAGCCAAAACCACAGCTGCCAACGTATTGCCTTTTTCAACGAAAGAAGCAGTAGAAGGGGCTTATCTTTTAGATGGGAAATTATATTTTAATGAAGAATATATTATGCCCGCCGATGAGTTAGGTATTCCTGGCAGTCACAATATTGAAAATGCACTCGCAGCGATTTGTGTAGCTAAATTAAAAAATGTATCGAATGCTCAAATTAGACAAACTTTGAAAAACTTTTCAGGCGTTCCCCATCGAACGCAATTTGTTGGCGAAGTTCAGCAAAGACGTTTTTATAACGATTCAAAAGCAACCAATATTTTAGCTACAGAGATGGCGTTAAGTGGGTTTGACAACCAAAAGCTACTTTTACTTGCGGGTGGCTTGGATCGCGGTAACTCATTTGATGAATTGATTCCTGCCCTGTTGGGACTCAAAGCAATTGTTTTGTTTGGAGAAACCAAAGAAAAATTGGCGGAAGCTGCTAAAAAAGCGAACATTGAAACAATTTTATTTGCTGAAAATGTTCAAACGGCGGTTACCATTGCCTTTGATTATTCGGAAAAAGATGATACTATTTTACTATCACCTGCTTGCGCAAGTTGGGACCAATACCCGAATTTTGAAGTACGCGGGGAAGCCTTTATGCAAGCTGTTCAACAATTAAAAGAAAGTGAAATGTGAGAAAATGAAGATACTAGTAACTGGTGGTGGCACAGGTGGGCATATCTATCCTGCGTTATCCTTCGTCGAACACGTCAAAAAAGAAGCACCTGCAACAGAATTCTTGTATGTGGGAACAGAAAATGGTTTAGAAAGTCAAATTGTGCCAAAGGCGAAAATTCCATTTAAAACGATTAAAATTCAAGGATTCAAGCGTTCGCTAAGTCCTCAAAATTTTAAAACAATTTATTTATTTTTAACAAGCATTAATAAAGCAAAAAAAATTATTCGTGAATTTCAACCAGATGTGGTCATTGGTACAGGCGGTTATGTTTCTGGTGCAGTGGTTTATGCGGCCCATCAATTGAAAATACCGACAATTATTCATGAACAAAATAGTATCCCTGGAATGACAAATAAATTTTTAAGTCGTTATGTGGATAAAATTGCGATTTGTTTTCCAGATGTCGCTAGTTTTTTCCCGAAAGAAAAAACAATTTTAACAGGGAACCCGCGGGGACAAGAAGTCGTAACGGTGGAAAAGTCAGCTATTTTATCAGAGTTTGGCTTGGATCCAGCAAAGAAAACGGTGGTTTTATTTGGCGGAAGTCGTGGCGCCTTGAAAATCAATCAAGCGTTTGAACAGGCCTTTCCTTTGTTTGAAGAGAGAGAGTATCAAGTTTTATACGCTTCAGGAGAAAGATATTATCAGGAACTTCAAGAAAGTCTAAAGCTTTCTGAAAAGAAATTGACAAACATAAGTGTGCAACCGTATATTGATAAAATGGTTGAAGTGATGGCTAATACCGATTTAATGGTGGGACGTGCAGGAGCAACCTCAATTGCGGAGTTCACCGCATTAGGATTACCAGCAATTTTAATTCCGAGTCCTTACGTCACGAATGATCATCAAACGAAAAACGCGCAAAGCTTAGTAAAAGTTGGTGCTGTTGAAATGATTCCAGATGCAGAATTGACCGGCGCTCGTTTAGTTGCGGCAATTGATGATATTTTATTAAACAATGAAAAAAGACAACAGATGGCAACGGCGTCCAAAGGGGAAGGCATCCCAGATGCAAGTGATCGTTTGTATCAAGTTGTGAAAACGTTAGTCTGAGATAGGAGGTGTGGAAGATTAGTAACGAGAACGATATATTCAAAAAAAGAAAACCATTACCTCCAAAAAAATCGGAAGAGTCTCAACCTGAACTGACACCTTGGCAAAAACAAAACCAAGAATATTTGAAGAAGCAAGCGGAAGAAGCTGCTTCAAAAGGTGAAAACGAACAAGCAGAAGTCACCATCACTTTACAAGAACAAAGTCAAGAAGAGCCTCAACAACATCTTCCACAAGAAACAGTGGAAGATGAGGAGCATTTTGCAGATCGTTTACCGAACGTTAAGAAAACACGGAACAAGCGCTTATATAGGCGTTTAGCCTTTATTTTAACTTGTTTAGGGACAGCCATTTTAGTGGCATTGTATTTTGTTTCGCCTCTTAGTCGATTGAGTGAAGTAACAGTTTCAGGTAACAAAAGTGTGGAGAGTCAAGCGATTATTCAGCAGTCAAAACTTGAAACTGGCAGTGGCTTATGGGAGCAGTATTCAAATAGAAATTATTTTTCTGCAAATATTCAGAAAAAGTTTCCAATTATAAAAAAGGCGAACATTAAGTTAAATGGTATTAATTCATTTAAAATTGATATTCAAGAGTATCAAATTGTCGCTCTTGCTGCGACTAAAGGCGGCTATCATCCGATTTTAGAGAATGGTAAAACTTTGGCGGAAACCACCAAAGCTGCTGAAAGTGGCAAACCAATTTTTGAGAATTTCAAAGAGGATAAATTAATCCCTGAATTAATGGCCTCTTACAACAAATTACCTCAAGAAATTAAACAAGGAATTTCAGAAATTAAATATGCACCATCAAAAACCAATAAAGACTTGATTAATGTCTATATGAATGATGGAAATCGAGTGATTGTTAATATTTCTGATTTAAGTGAAAAAATGGCTTATTATTCACAAGTAGCCGAGCAAATGGACAAACCTGGAATCGTTGATATGGAAGTCGGCATTTTTTCTTATCCGTATGAAAAAGAAAGTGAAGAAACGGGCAGTGAAGTTTCCGAAGATTCAGCGGTTGAAAATCAAGAAGTTGTGGACCCAAATGCAGGCGTAGCAACGGATGAAGCGAATAACGGTACGCCGACAAATGGAGAAAATCAAGAAGTGCAACAAGCAGAATAAGTTTTTTACAAAAATGTTTCAAAAATTAACGAACAAATTCGTATAATCTGCTTTCTAAAACCCCCATTTTTATGGTAAAATTGGAAGAAGTGAATAATACTAAAAAAGAGATAGTTAAACGGACGCCTTTGTCCGCTTAGATATTGGAATTAATAGGAGGAGGAATTCCGTTCATGGCAAAAACAGGAATGTATGTAGGCCTCGATATTGGTACAACTTCTGTCAAAGTAGTTGTCGCTGAATATATTGAAGGTCAAATGAACATCATCGGCGTTGGAAATGCAAAATCAGACGGTTTGAATCGAGGGATTGTCGTCGATATTGATCAAACAGTTCAAGCAATCCAACGGGCCGTTCGACAAGCCGAAGAAAAAGCCGGCATTCAAATTAAAAGCGTAAATGTTGGATTACCAGCGAATTTATTAGAAGTAGAAAGCTGTCAAGGAATGATAGCTGTTAGCAGTGAATCAAAAGAAATTACAGATGAGGATGTGCGCAACGTCGCATCTGCAGCTTTGGTTCGTTCAACTCCTCCTGAACGTCAAATTGTTGCAATCTTACCGCAAGACTTTACCGTCGACGGCTTTGAAGGCATCAAAGACCCACGTGGAATGCTTGGCGTTCGCATGGAGATGTTTGGCGTTGTCTATACTGGACCAAAAACAATCATCCATAACATCCGTAAATGTGTTGAAAAAGCTGGCTTAGGAATTAACGAATTAGTGATTACACCGCTTGCTTTAACAGAAACAATTTTAACAGATGGCGAAAAAGACTTTGGAACAATTGTCATTGATATGGGTGGCGGTCAAACAACGACATCTGTTATTCACGACAAACAATTGAAATTTACTCATGTTAACCAAGAAGGCGGCGAGTTCATCACGAAAGATATCTCAATCGTATTGAATACTTCTTTTAACAACGCCGAAGCCTTAAAAATTAATTATGGGGATGCTTATCCAGAAAGAACTTCAGCAAACGAAGAGTTTCCTGTTGATGTTATCGGTAAGTCAGAGCCTGTAAGAGTGGACGAACGTTACCTTTCAGAAATTATTGAAGCGCGTGTGGAACAAATTTTGAGAAAATCAAAAGAAGTTCTGGATGAAATTGATGCGTTTGAATTACCTGGAGGCGTTGTGTTAACTGGTGGCGCCGCTAGTATGCCAGGTATTGTCGATTTGGCGCAAGAGATTTTTGAAGCCAACGTAAAACTATACGTACCAAATCACATGGGCTTACGTAACCCAGTCTTTGCTAATGTCATTAGCATTGTGGAATATTCAGCGCAACTAAACGATATTTATCACATTGCCAAATATGCAATCCCTGGTGAAAAATCGAAACCAGCACAATCAGTCGCTGTCCAACAAGAAGTTCGCTATGACACATATGCTGAACAGCCTCAAGAAGAATACGAAGAATTCAACGAACGTGAGTCTGGTGAAAAAGTGACAGGCAAAATCAAAGACTTCTTCTCGAACATTTTCGACTAATCACATAAACAGGAGGATACGATATCATGGAATTTTCATTAGACAATAACATTAACAACGGTGCAGTCATTAAAGTTATCGGTGTAGGTGGCGGCGGCGGAAACGCTGTAAACCGTATGATCGAAGAAAACGTTAAAGGCGTGGAATTTATCACAGCCAATACAGACGTTCAAGCATTAAAACATTCAAAAGCAGAAACAGTGATTCAATTAGGCCCTAAATACACTCGTGGTTTAGGTGCTGGTTCACAACCTGAAGTTGGCCAAAAAGCTGCAGAAGAAAGTGAACAAGTGATTTCAGAATCATTACAAGGCGCGGATATGATTTTCATTACTGCTGGTATGGGTGGCGGAACTGGTACAGGTGCTGCCCCAGTAGTTGCAAAAATCGCTAAAGAATTAGGCGCTTTAACAGTTGGTGTAGTAACTCGTCCATTTAGTTTTGAAGGTCCAAAACGTGGTCGTTTTGCCGCTGAAGGAATTGCCTTATTAAAAGAAAACGTTGATACACTATTAATTATCTCAAACAACCGCTTATTAGAAGTCGTTGACAAGAAAACGCCAATGCTTGAAGCATTTAGAGAAGCTGATAATGTATTACGTCAAGGTGTTCAAGGGATTTCAGATTTAATCACTGCACCAGGTTACGTAAACTTGGACTTTGCTGACGTGAAAACAGTGATGGAAAACCAAGGAACAGCTTTAATGGGGATTGGTGTAGCGAGCGGCGAAGAACGCGTAATTGAAGCAACGAAAAAAGCTATTTCTTCACCATTGTTAGAAACATCAATCGATGGTGCGGAACAAGTCTTATTAAACATTACTGGTGGCTTAGATATGACCTTGTTTGAAGCGCAAGATGCTTCAGATATCGTTACAAATGCTGCTTCAGGTGATGTGAACATCATCCTAGGTACATCAATCAATGAAGATTTAGGCGACGAAATTCGTGTAACAGTAATCGCTACAGGTATTGATGAATCAAAAAAGGATAGAAAACCGCACCGTCAAACAAGACAAGCGGTTCAACCAATGCAACAAACAACTCAATCTGTGGAAATGGATCAACCAAAATCACAAGAAGAAGCAAGTGCTTTTGGCGATTGGGATATTCGCAGAGAACAAAATACACGTCCAAAAGTTGATGAATCTTCATTAGAACAAGTAGACAAAAAAGAATTTGACACATTCCACCGTGAAGAACCAAATCACAATGATGACGAATTAAGTACGCCACCATTTTTCCGCAGAAAACGATAAGGAGCATCGATTAGAAATGATAGCTGAAAACTTAACAAATATTAATAATCAACTTCAGCTAGCATGCAAAAGCTCACAGCGCTCTGTTGCTGATGTGACAATGATTGGCGTCACTAAATCAGTAGGAATTGAGGAATCAGCAGAGCTTGTTCAGCTTGGTGTCCAGAATTTAGCTGAAAACCGAGTAGATAAGTTACTAGAAAAGAAAGCTGGATTGGAAAAATTTAATGATATTCAGTGGCATTTAATTGGTAATTTACAACGTAGGAAGGTAAAATTAATTATTAATGAGATAGATTATTTTCATGCATTAGATAGTCTGAGTCTAGCCAAAGAAATTCAAAAAAGAGCAACGAAAGTTATTCGTTGTTTTGTTGAAGTGAATATAACTGGGGAAGAAAGCAAGCACGGCTTTCGTAAAGAAGACGTCTTACCTTTCATTCAAGAACTTGCTGATTTGGACAAAATTCAAATCGTCGGTCTAATGACTATGGCACCTTTTGGGGCAAGTGAAGAAGTATTACATGCAACATTTAGAGAATTAAAAGAGCTGCAAATGACCGTAAATGAGAAACATTTATCTTTTGCTCCTTGTACAGAACTTAGCATGGGAATGAGTAACGATTTCCCAATCGCAGTTGAAGAAGGTGCAACTTTTATACGAATCGGAACAGCGTTATTCAGAGATGCGTAAAGGAGAGGAATTTATGTCAATTTTTAACAAGGATGCGTTATCGAGCTTTTTTGGCTTATCTGGCGAAGAAGATGATTATTATGATAACTACGAAGAATATGAAGAGCGCAAAGCAGTTAATGAACCACCGCGTCGTGCAGCTCGGCCTAAACCACAACGCCCTGTTCAACAACAGGAAAGTTACAGTCAGCCAGCTTATACACAACAAAGTGAGCCTGTAGTTGAAAAACCTTCTGCACGCTATCGTTCTGCTGAAGCGCATCAAGAAAGAGACACACAACAAGCTGCTTACACAGAGAAAAAAGTGGTTTCTATGCGTAGTTCTAATCAATCAGCGACTACGAATACAAGACGAGCACAAGAAAGCACCGCCAATGCAAAAACACATAAAATTACTATTATTGAACCACGTGTGTATTCAGAAGCAATGAGCATTGCGAAACATTTATTTGCTGAAGAAGCCGTGCTAGTTAATTTTACATTAGTAGAAGAAGACCAAGCACGACGCATCGTTGATTTCTTAACTGGTACTGTGTATGCTTTAGACGGAGATATTCAGCGCGTTGGCAATGAAATCTTCTTATGCACACCAGCGAATATGGAAATTGATAGTGCGACAGCACAATCTTTAGCCAACAAACAATTCTTTGATTTCTAAGCCTTAGGGAGGTGTTATTATCGCAACACTGATTACTCTATTATACAAAGGCGTTCAAATCTATTCAGGATTACTAGTGATTTACGCGCTACTTTCATGGTTTCCAGGAGCATATGATTCTGCTTTCGGGCGTTTGCTCTCTAGAATTTGTGAACCATACTTAAGTTTGTTTGACCGTTTGAATTTAAGGATTGGAATGGTTGGATTTAACGTAATGGTAGGGATTATTGTCCTTAACCTAGCAGCGGGTGGCTTAGCAGTCATTTTACGAGCTATTGTTTATTAATAACTTTTAGAAAGGATGATTTATCTATGAACGCAAATGTGTATCAACATTTCCGCAAAGATGAACATCCTTTTATTGACACTGTCGGGGATTGGCTAGAGCAAGTGGAGATGCAATACGCGCCTTATTTGACAGACTTTCTTGATCCTAGACAGGCGTATATTTTGGAAACGTTGATTCGACAAAACAGTGATTTATCGTTTACTTTTTATGGTGGTTATGAGCAAGCAGAACGAAAACGCTGCTTGATTTATCCAGCGTATTACATACCAGAAGAGACAGATTTTGGTGTTGTATTATTTGAAATTATTTATCCATCTAAATTTGCGACATTATCTCATGGGAAAATTTTAGGCACCTTGATGAATGTTGGGGTTCGTAGGGAAGCCTTTGGAGATATTATTTCCGATGGTGATAAGTGGCAGGTTTTTATAGCACAAGAAGTAGCTGGCTTCGTTGTTAACCAAGTCGACAAAATTGGTAAAATTACTGTTCGCTTAGAAGAGCGGGATTATACACAAATTTTGATACCGAAGGATGGTTGGCAAGAAGAGCGAACGACTATGAGCTCTTTGCGGCTGGATAGTGTGATTTCCGCCGTATTTAATATTTCAAGGCAACGATCAAAACAATTGATCGAATCTGGTAAAGTAAAAGTCAATTGGACAGAAACGACACGACCAGATTTTGCTTTAGATTTATTAGATATTGTTTCGATACGGGGATTTGGGCGCCTTCAGATTCAAGAATTAGAAGGAAAAACAAAGAAAGAAAAATTTCGTGTCCTCTTAGGGGTATTGAGAAAATAATCTCGAACTTTTGTTTAAGAAAACCATTTTGGCTGTTCATTCAGACGAAGTTGTGTATAATAAAAAAAGTAAGATATTTGCTATTTCAGGATTAGTATGAGAATGTGTTCATAAGGGGTTTTACAAAAATAATCCAAAGAGGTGAAGGAATATGGCATTAACTCCATTAGATATTCAAAACAAAGACTTCTCAACAAAAATGAGAGGCTATAACCAAGACGATGTAGATGACTTTTTAGATCAAGTCACACGTGATTATGAAGATGCATTACAAAAAAATCGTGAACTTGAGAAATCATTAAAACACGCAGAAGAAAAATTACAATACTTCAATGAATTGAAAGATGCATTGAACCAATCAATTATTGTTGCACAAGATACCGCTGATAAAGTGAAATCAAGTGCCAATAAAGAATCAGAAATGATTATCACTTCGGCAGATAACCAAGCCAAAGAAACCTTGGTAGAAGCTGAACGTAAATCAAATGCAATGATTGCAGATGCTGAAGCGAAATCAACACAAATCTTAGCAGAAGCAATTGAACGTGCCCGTCAATTAGCTGGGGAAACAGAAGACTTGAAGAAGAAAACACGTGTCTTCCATCAACGCTTAAGCTTAATGCTTGAAACTCAATTAGAGCAAGTGAAGAGTGAAGAGTGGGAAGAGATTTTAAAGCCTTTTTCTAGTTATGTCGGAGACAAACATACAGCAGTTAAGGAAATTCTTGATGAACAAGACCTTGACAACGAAAATGAAACTGTTGTAAACTCTGAAGAGAACACAGATGCTGTAGTAGAAAAAAAGCCTGTAATTGAAGTAACTGAAGAAACAATTGAAGAAGAATCAAAATAGATAGAACAGAACGTTTAATGTTTATTCTTAGCAGCGAGTCAATGATAGTGAAAGTTTGACAGACACTGGCATTAAACAGATCCTCTATCCTAGATGCAGTTCTGAACACTTGAGTAGGAACTGCCGGATAATTACCGTTATCAATTTCAGAGAAAGTAGGGGCAACTCTACTTTGAATTTGGGTGGTAACACGAGTACTTCGTCCCTTGGGATGGAGTACTCTTTTTTTATCTACTTTTATCAGCTATCGTTCATCTTTAGTATGAACTAACACAATTAAATCGATAAAATGAAAGCGAGGCAAATGCATATGAAAATGAAAGAAACATTGCAATTAGGAAAAACAGCTTTTCCAATGCGTGGGAACTTGCCAAACCGTGAAGCAGAATGGCAAAAAGACTGGGAAGAAAAAGGCTTATATGAACAACGTCAAAAATTAAACGAAGGAAAACCAACCTTTGTTTTACATGATGGCCCTCCGTATGCAAACGGAAATATTCATTTAGGACATTCTTTGAATAAAATCAGTAAAGATATTATTATTCGTTCAAAATCAATGTCTGGTTTCCGTTCTCCTTATGTGCCTGGTTGGGATACCCATGGTTTACCAATTGAGCAAGTGTTAACCAATAAAGGGGTTAAACGTAAAGAAATGACTGTCGCTGAGTATCGCGAAAAATGTAAAGAGTATGCCTTATCACAAGTCGATAAACAACGTAACGATTTTAAACGTTTAGGTGTGTCAGGCGATTGGGAACATCCATACATTACGTTAGATCCAGAGTATGAAGCAGCAGAAATTCGTGTTTTTGGTAAGATGGCAGAAAAAGGCTATATTTATAAAGGCTTAAAACCAATTTATTGGTCTCCTTCAAGTGAATCTTCTTTAGCAGAAGCAGAAATTGAATACAAAGATGTAAAATCACCTTCTATTTACGTAGCTTTTAATGTGGTCGATGGTAAAGGTCTTTTAGATAACGAGACAGCCTTCGTCATCTGGACGACAACCCCTTGGACATTACCAGCCAACTTAGGTATTTCAGTTAATCCTGATTTTACGTATGTTGAAGTGAAGGCAGACGGTCGTAAATTTGTAATTGCTAAAGATTTATTAGCAACAGTTAAAGAAGCGATTGGTTGGGAAGAAGTAGAAGTCTTGCGAGAATTTTCTGGTGAAAAATTAGATCGTATGACAGCTCAACATCCATTCTATGATCGAACATCACTTGTTATGCTAGGCGACCACGTGACGCTAGATGCCGGGACTGGCTTAGTTCATACCGCACCAGGACATGGTGAAGATGACTATATCGTTAGCCGTAAATATGATTTACCTGTTATTTCTCCTGTTGACAGCCGTGGGGTCTTTACAGATGAAGCACCTGGTTTTGAAGGAATTTTCTATGACAAAGCGAATCCAATGATTACTGAGTTATTAGAAGAAAAAGGCGCATTATTAAAATTAGATTTCTTTACGCATAGTTATCCACATGACTGGCGTACCAAAAAACCAGTTATCTACCGTGCAACGCCACAATGGTTTGCTTCAATCTCTAAATTCCGTCAAGATATTTTAGATGAAGTTGAGAAAGTTGACTGGCTAATTCCTTGGGGAAAAACACGTTTGTATAATATGATTCGTGACCGTGGTGATTGGGTAATCTCTCGCCAAAGAGCGTGGGGTGTACCATTACCGATCTTCTATGCTGAAAACGGGGAAGCCATCATTACGCCAGAAACAATTGAACATGTAGCGAATTTATTTGCAGAACATGGATCAAATATCTGGTTTATGCGTGAAGCAAAAGAGTTACTACCAGCAGGCTTTACACATCCAGGTTCACCAAATGGCGAGTTTACCAAAGAAACAGATATCATGGACGTTTGGTTTGACTCAGGTTCTTCACATGAAGGAGTTTTACGAGAAAGAGAAGAGTTAACTTTCCCAGCAGATATGTATTTAGAAGGTTCTGACCAATATCGTGGTTGGTTTAACTCAAGTATTACAACAAGTGTCGCTATCAATGGGGTAGCGCCTTATAAATCAATCATTTCTCAAGGGATGGTTCTCGATGGCGAAGGCCGTAAGATGAGTAAATCGTTAGGCAATACTATCTTACCTGAAAAAGTTATCAACCAAATGGGGGCAGATATCTTACGCTTGTGGGTAAGTAGTGTTGACGCGGAAGCCGATGTGCGTGTCTCAATGGATATCTTAAACCAAGTATCTGAAGTGTACCGGAAAATCCGTAATACTATGCGTTTCTTGTTAGCGAATACGAGTGATTTTAATCCAGCTGAGCATACTGTAGCTTATGCTGATTTACGTTCTGTAGATAAATACATGACGGTTCGTTTAAATCAAGTCATTCAAGAAATCCGTGAAAATGGTTATGAAAAATATAATTTCATGCATATTTATCGAACGGTTATGAACTTCTTAACTGTAGATTTATCTTCTTTCTATTTAGACTTTGCGAAAGATGTCGTTTATATTGAAGCAGAAAACGATTATCAACGTCGTTGTATGCAGACTGTTTTCTACCAAACATTGGTTTCATTAACAAAATTATTGACACCAATTATTCCACATACAGCGGAAGAAATTTGGAGTTTCTTACAAGAAGAAGAAGAGTATGTGCAATTAGCTGAATTCCCAGGTTACGAAACGTTTACTAATGAAGAAGAATTAATGGATACATGGGCAGCCTTTATGGATTTCCGTGACAATGTCTTAAAAGCGTTGGAAGAAGCTCGTCATTCTAAATTAATCGGTAAATCGTTAGAAGCCAAAGTGACCGTTTATCCAAATGAACAAATTCGTCAATTAATGACAGCTGTTGATGCAGATATTGCTCAATTACTAATTGTTTCCGACTTTGAAGTATCAAAAGAAGTAGCACCTAGTGAAGCTGTTCAATTTGAAGACATGGCTATTTTAGTTGAAAAAGCAGAAGGCGAAACGTGTGACCGTTGTCGTTCCGTTCGTCAAGATGTCGGCTCAGATGAAAAATTACCAACACTTTGTGGCCGTTGTGCACACATTGTTGAAGAAAATTATCCAGAAGCGGTTGCTGAAGGATTCGAATAAACAAGAAAAAAGATCCGCTAGTCGTTAACTAGCGGATCTTTTTTGGCTTATTTATTGATCAAGTTGACCGCGGTCACGGTACCAGTTATCTGGTTGCCATTCCCAAGTAAAGCCATCTTTTTCTAATAAGTCGAAGGCAGCTTGCGGGCCCATTGTGCCAGCGGCATAATTAGGGAAAGAAACGTCTGTTTTATCCCAAGCATGTCGAATAATGTCAACAATGCGCCAAGATTGGGCAACTTCGTCCCAATGAGAGAAGTTTGTACTATCGCCATTTAGGCAGTCTAATAGAAGTTTTTCGTATGCTTCTGGACTATTTTCAGTCATTTCAGCACTTTGACGGAAATCAAGTTTCACTGGAGTTGTATTGAACCCTTGACCGATTTCTTTTCCATTTAAGGTTAATGAAAATCCTTCAGTTGGTTGGATATAGATAGTTAAAACATTCGGTGGTAAATCGGTTTTATCGCATTCTTCACACGTATCATCTTTAAAGACATTAATAGGTACTTGTTTAAAGACGATGTTAATGCGTGTACCTTTTTCAGTTAATCGTTTACCTGTGCGAACATAGAAAGGGACGCCAGACCAACGGAAATTATCAATTAAAAATTTACCAGCAACAAAAGTTTCAGTGGATGAAGTTTCTGCCACATTTGGTTCATCACGATAGGCTGCAAATGTTTGATCAGCTAGCTGACCTTCGCCGTATTGTCCACGCACGAAATTTTGAAGGGCTTCTTCTTCAGAATAAAGGCGGATGGCACGTAAAGCTTTTACTTTTTCAGTCCGAATTTCTTTTTCAGAAAAGGCAACAGGAGGCTCCATAGAAAGCAATGCAACGACTTGTAAAATATGATTTTGAACCATATCTTTTAGTGCGCCACTGTGGTCATAATAGCCGCCACGATCCTCGACACCTAAGCTTTCAGCGAAGGTGATTTGGACATTATCAATGTAACGATTGTTCCATTGTGATTCAAAAATATTATTGGCAAAACGAATGGCTGAAATATTTTGGATCATTTCTTTGCCTAAGTAATGGTCAATTCGGAAAATATCTTGTTCAGGAAATGCAGCACGAATTTCTTCATTTAATTCGTAGGCAGATTCATAATCAGAACCAAATGGCTTTTCGATAATTAGACGATCAAAGCCTTCTTCCGAAATAATATGTTGTGATTTCAAGTGATTAACAATGGTTCCAAAGAATTGAGGAGCCATAGCTAAATAGTAAACATGATTGCCTTCTAAGTGGTATTGTTCATTTAGGCGATCAGATAATTCTTTTAAGGTATTATAATGTTCCGTATCATTCACATTATGTGATTGGTAATAGAAATGACTAGAAAATTCAGTCGCCTCTTCGGCCGTGGGATTTAAGTCTTGAATGGTTTCACGAACGATTTCACGATAGTATTCGTCTGTCCATTCCCGACGTGCGGTACCAATCACCGCAAAACGCTCAGCTAATAATCCTTTTTTATATAAGCGGAACAGGGAAGGATACAATTTGCGTTTGGCAAGATCACCTGTCCCCCCGAAAATAGTAAATAATGCTACTTTTTCATTCATTAGTTTTCCTCACTTTCTCTAATCAACGGCTCAACAAAAATTGTGTTTGCTGCTTTAAAGCTGACGGATAATTCTTTGTTTTCATTATAAATGGTGATCGGTCCTTCATATGCAGCAATTTCTTTAATCGTATATTCTTCTTGAATATTTAAATCAATGGAAACTAAATAATCCAGTAATTCTTTTTCGTCTAAGACACGTGCAATCCGAATTTTTGTGCCAACAGGGTAGTCTGTTAACGTTTGGCGTTTCTCCTCATGAATGGGTTGATTATCTTCGGGAATAACACCACCGTGTGGACAAAATTCTGGATGATTTAAATAATCCGCTAAACGGTTCACAAGCGTCTGTGAAGTAACATGTTCTAAAACTTCTGCCTCTTCGTGCACATCATTCCAAGTGTAATTTAAGTGCTCTACTAAAAAGACTTCCCAGATTCGGTGTTTGCGAATTAACGTACTCGCTTTTTTTAAGCCTTTTTCAGTTAATTGTACCCCTTGATAAGGAGAATGCTCAACCAAATCTTCTTTTACTAACTTTGAAATCATCTCACTAACCGAAGCTGCCGAAACATCGAGTCCAGAAACAATTTGTTTATTATTCACTTTAACTTCGTCGCCACCTAATTCAAAAATTAATTTTAAATAGTCTTCGCGATTTGGTGTCATAGGGGCTCATCCTTTCAAAAAAACATCATCCTAAGTTTATCAGAAAAAGGCGCATTTGACTATTTAATAATATTCAAGTTGTAAGAAAACTTTCTGAATGCTTTTGCAAGGGATGTAAAAAAATAAATCACCCACCGCACATACTTCATTTTATGTGTCGTGGGTGATTTATTAATTGTAAATGGCCCGTTCTAGTGTGTAGGTTTCGTCGTCGGCTTCATCGTAAAGCGTCGCAGGGACACCATTTTCACATTGAATGATTAAATGGTAACCTAACTTGTCTAAGATAACTAAGCGTTTAGGGGTTAATTCAACAAGCAAGGCATGCGTTTGTTTGCCATCAATGAAAACATTGAAAGATGAGGTGATTTCTAAGGTGTGTTGCGTGGCTTTCTTCACGTCCACAAACCACCAATGCCCAGTATAGTTGTGTTGAAGCTCCTGTGGGGAAGGGAGCTGTTTATTTTTTTTCCAGAGGATAGAGCCTGCTAATCCAGTAAGTAAAGATGCACCAACCAAGAAAGTCCAATGTTTTTTCAAAGAAATTCCTCCTAACCTTCATTTTCATTTATTCGTCTTCGTTACCTTTATTATATAGAACTTGTCTAAAATATTCGACTAAATCGCTGAGAATTGACAAATATTTAATGATTGACACAAGATAGTAAAATTGTTGGTTTTGGTCTATACTTTTCCTTGTTTTTTTATGGTATAGTGTGTAAGAAAGGAAGTCTGTGTATGAAGTACCCGAATGTCCAACTTGCTTATTTTATCGAACGACCCAATCGGTTTATTGCACACTGTCGTTTAATGGAAACGAATGAAGAAGTAATCACACATGTCAAAAATACTGGCAGAGGGAAAGAAGTTTTTTTACCAGGTGCTGTTGTGGCGCTTAGTTATCAACCATCGCCTAAAAGAAAAACAGATTACGATTTGATTGCAGTAAAAAAAGGTTCTTTTTGGATTAATATTGATAGCCAAGTACCGAATACATTAGTCAATGAAGCGTTAAAAAATGGTCAAATTGTGCTTCCTGGTTTAGTTGGTACGATCCAAACTGTTAAACGTGAGCAACGATTTGCACATTCAAAATTTGATTTTCTAGTGGAAACGGATGCGGACGAACAAGCTTTTGTCGAAGTGAAAGGCATGACTTTAGAAAATAAAGGCATCGGTGCTTTTCCTGACGCGCCAACACTTCGTGGCTTGAAGCATGTCACTGAACTAATGGCTGCAACTAAAGCGGGTTACCGCTGTTACATTTTGTTTGTGGTCCAATTTGAAGAAATTAAGCAAGCAACGCTTCACCAAGAGATGCAACCCGCCTTTGCTGAAAATGTGGGTGCTGCAATTGATCAAGGTGTGCAAGTCCTTGCTTACAATTGCCACGTAACACCAGCAACGATTGAACTTAAGTCACAGGTAACCTTTGATTTATTACAGGCATTTGATGATCCTAATAAATAACTTGAAGAACTCCTAGCGCTTTAAGGCAGGGTAATTACGTGACTTTTGTACGAGAGATTACTATTATAAAGAGAGTAAATAAACAAAAAATGGAGGTTTTTGATTATGATACATTTAGGCGTAATTGGTACCAATTGGATTAGTCATCAATTTGTTGCAGCAGCTTTAGAAACGGGTGCGTATGATTTAACGGCTGTTTATTCTCGGAAACTAGCAACGGCACAAGAATTTGGTTCTCGCTATGGGGATGTGGAATATGCAATTGATTTAGAGACGTTTTTTGGTATTGCACATATGGATACGGTTTATATTGCCTCACCAAATTCATTACATTTTGAACAAGCGAAACAAGCAATTTTAGCGAAAAAAAATGTAATTGTTGAAAAACCAGCTTTTTCAACGCCTGATGAGATGGCAGAAATTATTGAATTAGCGAATAAAAATCGTGTGTATTTCTTTGAAGCGGCCCGTAATATTCATGAGCAAAGTTTCCAAAAAATTGCTGAATTATTGCCATTAAAAAACCAAATTTTAGGTGCGAATTTTACGTATATGAAATATTCTTCTCGCTATGATCAAGTATTAGAAGGCAAAGAGCCAAATATTTTTTCTCCTCATTTTTCTGGGGGAGCCTTAGCGGATTTAGGCGTTTATTTAGTTTATGCAGCCTTAGGCTGGTTTGGCGTACCAAACGAAAGCCATTATTTTGCTAGTAAAATTGCGACAGGTGTCGATGGCTTAGGAACAATTATTTTACGATATGATCAGTTTGACGTGACGTTAAACACTGGGAAAATTAGTGATTCTTTTGCGCCATCCGAAATTTACTTTGAAAACGGGACCTTGATTTTAGATAGTGTCAATGCTATTTCTTCGGCTGAGTACCATGATCGCGCACATGAAGAACGTGATGTCTTAGATATTCAAGTAGCCGATAATCCAATGATTGAAGAAGCCCGTGATTTTGCAGCAGTTTTAAATAACCCAACAGATAAGTATTGGGGCACCAAGTATGAAGAATGGGTTGAGCTTGCTCGAAATGTCAATAAAGTAGTCACTGATTTACGTCATAGTGCCGGCATTATTTTTGATGCTGATAAATAAGAATTAAGCGATAGGAAAGGAACAATATGAGATTTTTAGAACAACTTCCAGAGGCTTGGCAAGAACAGTGGCAAGCTTCTGGCTTTAACGAACCATCAACAATTCAAGAAAAAAGTTTTACGCCCCTTCGCGAAGGAGAAAATGTTTTAGGAATTTCGCCGACAGGAACTGGAAAAACACTTGCTTACATGCTGCCTTTACTCTTAACTGTTGAAAAAGGACAGGGAAATCAATTGTTGATTATTGCTCCGTCTCAAGAATTAGCTATGCAAATTGCTGAAGTTGCTCGGATTTGGGCTAAGCCACTTCAATTAAAGGTTCAAACGTTAATCGGCGGGGCAAATGTTTCACGCCAGATTGACAAGTTAAAAAAACGTCCCGAAGTGTTAATCGGAACACCAGGTCGAATTTTAGAGTTAATGAAGAATAAAAAAGTCAAAGCTCAGTTGTTAAAAACAATCGTAATGGATGAAGTTGATCAACTTTTCCAAGAGGAAGAGCTAAGTTTAACCAAGCAAATTTTGACACACACACCAACCGAATACCAACTTGTTTTTTATTCAGCGACTGCTGATCGTGTCGTGAATCAAGCGCAATCTTTAAGCCAAAAATTACAGGTGATTGATGTGACGGAAGAAGATACTTCAGCAGGCCAAGTCGCCCACTACTTTATTCGGTTAGCACCAAGAAAAAAAGCTGATTACTTACGTCGTTTGGCCCATACAGAAGCATTCAGAAGCATGGTCTTTTTCAATCAAGTTGCTGATTTAGGTGCAGCAGAAGAAAAATTAGTTTATGAGAATGTTCCGGCTATTGGTCTGGCTTCAGATCAAAGTAAACAGTTGCGTAAATTGGCGATCGATCAATTTAAAGCAGAACGAGTGAAGTTGTTATTAACCACGGATATTGCGGCACGGGGCTTAGATTTCACTGGGGTCCCTTACGTCGTAAACGTAGATGTTCCTTTAACCGAAGAGAGCTATATTCATCGTTCTGGTCGCGTTGGCCGGATGGGTGCACAAGGGGCAGTGATTACGTTTATCAACGATGGCACCAAAAGGGATTATCAACGTTTGATGAAACAATTGGCCATTCCTTATCAGGAAATCTTTTTATATGATGGTGCACTTCATGAACAGCCAAAAGCCAAAGATGAACTAGAAAAAAAGAACGTAGTCAAAGATACGTATTCAGAAAAAAAGAGTACGAAAGAAAGAAAACCAGAAACAGTAAATTCTGTTGTCAAAGAACCACAAGAAACACGCAAAAAGAAGAAAAACAAAAAGAAAAACACGAAAAACAAAGGAGCTCGTAAAGCGAAGAAATAACGCTTTACGAGCTTCAAGCAGAACGTTGTATCGAGGAGGATTCCATGAAATCTCGGAAGGAAGAAATCTTAGCGTTACTTCAAAAAAATGAAACTGGCTTAACGGCAGGAGCGGTAGCAGAACAGTTAATGATTGATCGCAGTAATGCCAGCCGTTATTTAAATGAATTATTCAAAGAAAAGAAAATTACTAGAAGTACTGGACGTCCTGTTATCTATTCAGTGCCAACAATCAATGAAGGAGAACAAGTCCATGTAGATGAGTCCACCTCTGTTAGTTTTGACACATTAGTAGGTGCCAATGATTCTTTAAAAGTGAGTATTCAGCAGGCTAAGGCGGCTATTTTATATCCACCAAGAGGTTTGCATACGATTATTTTTGGGAAAACAGGAACAGGGAAATCTCTTTTTGCTGAATGTATGTACCGTTTTGCCATTGATTCAAAAACCTTAGATGAAGATGCCCCTTTTGTCTCTTTTAATTGTGCTGATTATGCACAAAACCCACAATTATTATTTGGTCATATCTTTGGCGTAAAAAAAGGTGCCTATACTGGTGCGAATGAAGATAGTCCAGGCTTAATGGCAAAAGCAGATGGCGGGATTCTCTTTTTAGATGAAATTCATCGCTTACCGCCAGAAGGTCAAGAAATGCTCTTTACGTTTATTGATAAAGGCGTGTACCGTCCATTAGGAGAAAGTGGTCAAACCTATGAAGCCTCTGTTCAAATTATTGGTGCGACAACGGAATCCTCAGAAAACTTTTTAACCACTTTTAATCGGCGGATTCCGATGTCGATTACATTACCATCTTTAGATGCACGGACGCTAGATGAGCGTTATGCCATCATTTCGTTATTTATTCAGCAAGAGGCAACACGTTTGGGCCAACAAATTGATATCGAACGTGAAGCAGTTTTGGCTTTTATGTTATACGATGCAGAAGGAAATATTGGTCAGGTGAAGCGGGACTTAAAATTAGTTTGTGCTAAGTCATTCCTTTATTATCGGACGCACAATTTAGAACATTTGGTTATCCGTAAACGGGATTTGTCGTTACCTGTCCAAAAAGGATTATTAAAAATTAAAGAAGTACCTGAGCGCTTGGATCAATTTGTCGATAGTAAAAGTAATTATTTATCTTTCCAGCCAGGCACCAACAAAATTGTTTGGTCACAAGATCCAGCTAGAGACATGCAAGTTTACAATGAAATCGAAGAAAAAGTCGCTGACTTGTCCGAAGCTGACTTAGAAAATGTTGATTTAGAAGAATTGATTTCCAAAGATATGAATGCGTATTTTAAAAATTATGTCGAAGAATTAACCCAACATTCTTTACATAAGGAGTTATTACCAGAAGCTATTTGGGACTTAACGAATCGTCTTTATGATATCGCAGAAGAGCGTTTGGAACACACGTACAACGAAACTGCGCGCTTTGCCTTTGCGCTTCATTTACAAAGTACGATTGAACGTGTCAAAGAAGGTCACGTGATTGTCCATCCTGATTTAAATAATGTCCGTAAAAATATGAAAAAAGAATTTCAAGTAGCCTTAGATTTATCTTCTATTATTGAAGAAGAGAACAACATAGAGATTCCTTTCGATGAAATTGGCTTTATTAGTATGTTTTTATCTATTAATGTCGGTAAAGAAGAAAGAACTCCAGAAAATAATGTTGGTGTGTTCGTCTTAATGCATGGGGATTCTACTGCCTCAAGTATGTTGAAAACCGCCCAAGAACTTTTAGGAACGTCAATCGGAACAGCGATGAATATGCCGTTAACGATGGAAGTTCAAACAATGTATGAACAATTACGAAACCAAGTAATTACGCAAAAAGAATCGTTAAATAATGGGATTTTATTACTGACCGATATGGGTTCATTAAATTCGTTTGGAAATATGTTGTTTGAAGAAACAGGTATCCGAACGAAGGCGATTACAATGACGAGCACAATGATTGTCTTAGAAGCTATTCGAATGGCAAGCGTGGGACGAAGTTTAGAGGACATTTACCAAAATATTCAACTTTCTTTTGAAAGCGTTGTGAGAGAACAATTTCGCTCTAGTCTGCAAAAACGTCAAAACGTAAAAAAAGCAGTAATCGTGACGTGCTTTACAGGAGAAGGGGTCGCCGCAAAACTATACCAACGAATCTTACCCGTTATTGATGAAACAAAAGTAGAACTGATTCAAATGCAATTTATTGAACGAGAAACGTTTAAAAAGCATATCGACAACTTGATGGAAGAATATGAAATTAAGGCCATTGCGGGAACTGTGGATGTTGAATATCAAAATATTCCCTTCTTTTCCGTCTATGATATTTTTGATGATGAAAAATTAAATGTATTGAAACGGATTGCTAGTGATGAAGTGGCAATTGATACAATTGTTCATTCACTAAGTGGCGTCATTACTTCTGTGGACTCCTTACAAAAATTAATTCTCATGTTACAAAAAACAGTTCATCAAATACAAACAGACATGCATATTATTGTTGAACCAGGGGTGGATGCCGGAATCATGATTCATTTGGCTTTTCTGGTAGATGCTTTAATTAAAGGAGAAGAAACAAGAAATTTTCCAAACTTAGCGGAATATGTTAAAACACATCGTTTAGAAATCGATGTCGTACGCACGAATTTTATGTTAATTGAACGGGCGTATCGTGTGACGATTCCAGAAGCGGAAGTTGCGCATGTTACCCAAATGTTTTTAGAAAATGAAATTAAAAGTAAACAATAATAAATAAAAAAACATCAAGAAATGAGAAAACGCTCTCTTTTTTCTTGATGTTTTCTTTTTGTAAGTTACACACAATTTCATGTGTGTAAGCGTTTTCTTTTAGTGTGTGCACGCTTTTTTTGATGGTGAAAGCTGTTATATCAGTATTTTAATGAGGAAAAAACTTGGCACAATTATTGCTATAAATAAAGTGTATAACGTCATAATTTTTAAGGAGATGAAGAAAAAATGGCAAAAAAAACAATTATGTTAGTTTGTTCCGCAGGAATGAGCACGAGTTTATTAGTAACAAAAATGCAAAAAGCAGCAGAAGATCGTGGCATGGAAGCAGACATCTTTGCAGTATCGGCTTCTGAAGCTGATACAAACTTGGAAAATAAAGAGGTGAATGTTTTACTTTTAGGTCCACAAGTTCGTTTCATGAAAGGGCAATTTGAACAAAAATTACAACCAAAAGGGATTCCTTTAGATGTAATTAACATGGCAGATTATGGCATGATGAATGGCGAAAAAGTTTTAGATCAAGCAATCTCATTAATGGGATAAGGAATTAAAAGGTTTAAGAAAAGTGAATAGCAAACAAGGATAGTGCATGTTACCAAAGGTTTTATTTTGTACGCTCGATTCATTCGTTTAATGAGGCTACTGCCTTTTTAATAAATATAAATGGATACAGGAGGAATAAAAATGAACGGATTAATGGCATGGATGGAAAAATATATCTTACCAACTGCCGCAAAAATTGGTGCACAGAAACATCTGGTGGCACTAAGGGATGCTTTTATTGGTACATTACCTGCGACAATGGCTGGATCAGTCGCCGTAATGATTAACGCAATTATTCGAGATCTTCCCCAAGAGTTTGTCTCAACTTATGCGGCAAGTTTGGAAGCAGACAAAGGTATTTTTGCAGTATTGAATGTCATCATTGGGATTAATGGTTTTGTTTGGAATGGTACATTGGCTATCGCTGGTTTGATTTTCGCTTTTTCTTGGGGCTATAACTTAGCGAAAGCATACAATGTGAATGAGCTAGCTGGTGGGATTGTCAGTTTAGCTACCTTAATTTCAGGTGTTGCTTTTGCACCGAATAACACAGCTGAATTAGCTGTAAAAGTGCCAGAAAAGATTGCCAACGCAATTAATGGGGCAGAAATTGGTGCGTCAATTGCTAATAATCAATTGACTGTCAATCCATGGGGTTGGTTAAATCTCAACCATCTAAATGGTAACGCTTTCTTTACAGTGATGATTATGGGCGCTTTATCAACTATTATTTTTTGTAAATTAATGCAAGCGGATTTAACAATAAAAATGCCTGATTCTGTTCCGCCAGCAGTTTCAAAAGCGTTTGCGGCAATTTTACCAGCAACAATCGCGTTGTATGTCGTAGCGATTATTAACTTTACGGTGTCAAAACTTTCAGGCGGTCAATTATTAATTGATTTAATTCAAAAATATATCGCGGAACCGTTCCTTGGGTTATCACAAGGACTAGGCGCTGTGTTAATCGTAACAGTTTTTGTTCAAATTTTCTGGTTCTTTGGTATTCATGGGCCAAACGTTTTGGCACCAGTTCTTGAAGGAATTTGGGGACAAGCACAATTAATCAATATTGATATTTTCCAAAAAGGTTATGAAGGAAAAACAGGAACAGCTGCGGTTTTAGCCGCTATTGACGACGGTAAAGCCTACATGTGGGTCCGTGGTTCGTTTGATGCTTTTGCTTGGTTTGGTGGTTCAGGCGGTACAATTGTCCTAATTATTGCAATCTTGTTATTCTCCAAACGAGCAGATTATTTAACAGTTGGTAAATTATCATTAGGACCTGGGATCTTTAATATCAATGAACCGATTATGTTTGGTTTACCAGTTGTTCTGAATCCAATTATGTTTATTCCATTTGTAATTGCGCCATTAGTTGCTACTACAATTGGCTGGGTTGCAACGTATCTTGGGCTAGTCGCCCCAGTTTCTCAACAAGTCGCATGGGTGACACCGCCGTTGCTATTATCTTTCTTAGCGACAGGTGCCGACTGGCGCGCACCAATTGTAGCGTTGGTATGTATGGTAGTCACTTTCTTGATTTGGACACCGTTTGTTATCGCTGCTAACAAAATGGATCCTGCATTAGGCGAAAGAGAGCAATAAGCAATAAAAACAGCAATTACTTGTATAGAAAGGAGCAAGCGGCATGATTTCGATTGCAAGTGCAATGAAGCAAGAGGAAATTATTACTTTATTAGAGGCATATCAAGGGGAAAATGAAACATTTACTTTTAAAGAAAAGAATGGTATTAAGTTATTTTTTGAAGTTGAAGGAGATCCTGAAACTGCTGCACAAGTAGCAAAACAGCTGATTAAGGAACAACCTTGGGGAGGCGTTTTATACTTCCAAGCAACGGTAGTCTAAAAAGATAGGATGGATGAAAATGATTAGAAATGGATTATTTTTATGTAGTATTGGCTTCTTGATTGTTTTGTATTCGTTGAATCCCAGCTCCTTAAACTATGATTTATTAAGTCTGACAACGGGGATTTTTTTCATTGGACTTGGTGGTTACCTGTTTTTTAAAGGAAAAAAAGTTGCTGAAGAAGAGGCGACAAAGGATGAGGTGAAACGGTAATGGAAATTACGAAAACATTAACTATTTCAGCAGATGAATTTTACACGCAATTAATGAATTCTGTTATTTTTGATATCCGTAAGCAAACAGGCAAAACTCTTACAAGAAAGCAGTTGCGTAAGTTTGAATACATCAAAGAATATAGTAAAAATAGTCGCGCGAAAATAGTTATTGAAGAAGCTGTAGAAAATAAGACCTATCAATTTCGAACATCCACAACTAAAAATGATTTCTCGGTGCGGTATGAGCTCCAGCCAATTGATGAAAAAAGCTGTGAACTGCGTTATACAGAAACAATGGTTTCTTATGGGGCGTTACAAAAACTGAATGATGCAGTATTAGGTATCTTTTTAAGTTATTTTAAAAAGAAACAGTTTTATAAAATGCTTAAAATGATGGAAACTGCTTAAAGGGAAAAAGTGGCTTTTGTCCAGTTGATTCTCTTCAGCTTTAGAAAGTGAGCGATGAGTCGTTTCGACTTATCGCTCACTTTCTTTTGTTGCCCTATTATTTTGGAAACGCACACAAAAAAGCTGTGTGTAATCGTTTTATTTTTAGTGTGTACACGCTTTCCATGTTGAAAAACGTTGTCATATCAAGGTTTTCAATGTGTTAAAACTTGGCACGCTTCTTGCTTATATAAAGGTGTAAAGCAAAACAAAGAGAATTTAGGAGATGAAGGAAAATGGCAAAAAAAACAATTATGTTAGTTTGTTCCGCAGGAATGAGCACAAGTTTATTAGTAACAAAAATGCAAAAAGCAGCAGAAGATCGTGGCATGGAAGCAGACATCTTTGCAGTATCGGCTTCTGAAGCAGATACAAACTTGGAAAATAAAGAGGTAAATGTTTTATTATTAGGCCCACAAGTTCGTTTCATGAAAGGGCAATTTGAACAAAAATTACAACCAAAAGGAATTCCTTTAGATGTAATTAACATGGCGGACTATGGCATGATGAATGGCGAAAAAGTTTTAGATCAAGCAATTTCATTAATGGGATCATCAAACTAGAGCAGAAAATGGGGTAGAGGTAATGGACGGACAACAGAACTTAGAAGCAATCATGGGTTTAATCATGTATGGCGGAAATGCTAAAAGCGATGCAATGGAAGCGATTGCCGCAGCAAAATCGGGGGATTTTGAATTAGCAGACAAAAAAATTGCAGATGCAGAAGAATCACTTGTACATGCACATCATTCGCAAACAGGAATGTTAACAGAAGAAGCAAAAGGCAATAACATGCAAGTAACATTGTTAACAGTGCACAGTCAAGATCATTTAATGACTGCGATTGCATTTACAGATTTAGCAAAAGAAATTATCGATCTTTATCGCCGTATTGATAACGAGTAATCTCGTTGTCAATACGTCTTATAAGAAAAACGCGCTTGAGAAAGCGTTAATTAGGAGGAATAACAATGGACGGATTTGTTCAATGGATGGAGAAACACTTTATGCCGAAAGCGTCAGTAATCGCAGCGCAACGGCACTTGGTAGCAATTCGTGACGCGTTTGTCGTAACGATGCCATTAATGATTTTAGGGGCTTTGGCGGTATTAATTAATAATATTCCAATTCCAGGATATGAGGACTTTTTAAACAAAATTTTCCCAATGATGTATAACGATGCACCAATTTGGAAAAGCTTTGGTGGTAACATTTGGAACGGTACATTCGCAATCTTTGCCGTTTTAGTAGCCTTTTTAGTAGCACACAATTTAGTTAAATCTTATGGAAAAGACGGCATTGCAGCCGGTACAGTTTCTGTAGCTTCATTCTTCGCAGTTGGCGGCTTAGAAGGCATGGGCGCAACTGGATTATTTATTGCTTTGATTATTGCACTTATTTCAGGAGAACTATTCCAACGTTTATCTGGCAATCCTAAATTAGTTATCAAAATGCCTGATGGTGTACCACCAGCAGTAGCAAAATCATTTGCGGCATTATTACCAGCAATGATTACAATCAGTTTATTTAGTTTAATTACATCAATTCTATTTGCTTTAGGAATTGACAATATCGTTATTTCATTCTATGAAGCAGTTCAACAACCATTTATGGGACTTGCAAACAGCTACCCATCAGCATTATTGTTAGCTTTCATTACACCATTCTTGTGGTTCTTTGGTTTACATGGTGCCAACATGGTTGACCCATTAATGCAAACAATCAACGTACCAGCGATTGATGCGAACATTAAAGCTTTAGAAGCAGGTAAAGCAATTCCTTATATTGTAAACAAACCTTTCTTTGATTCATTTGTAAACTTAGGTGGAACAGGGGCAACATTAGGTCTGTTAATTGCTATCTTTATCGTAGGTCGTCGTAACAAACCATACAAAGTCATTACAAACTTAAGTTTAGCACCAGGACTATTTAATATTAATGAACCAGTCATGTTCGGTTTACCAATTGTTTTAAACCCAATTATGTTTATCCCATTCATTTTAGTCCCAATGGTTCTTGTAACTGTTGCGTATGTGGCGACAGCAACTGGTTTAGTGCCAGCTGCAACCTTTATGCCACCTTGGGTAACACCACCAATTATTGGCGGATTTTTAGCAACGAAGAGTATCGCCGGCGGAGTTTTAGCAGCTGTTAACTTATTGATTTCTATTTTGATCTACATGCCTTTCGTAAAAGTAGCAACAGATCAATACTTGAAACAAGAAGCAGCCGCAGAAGCAGCTGAGTAAAAAATCGAAGGATTGAATCGTCCGGACTCTTACGGAGGGTTCAATCCTTTTTTTAATGATTAAATCGTAAAGGAGCAAATAACATGAAATATCAATTTCCAGAAAATTTTTGGTGGGGTTCTGCAGCCAGCGGTCCTCAAACAGAAGGCGTTTTTGAAGGTGATGGTAAAGGTCAAAATATTTGGGATTTTTGGTATCAAGAAGCGCCAGAAAAATTTTTTCAACAAGTCGGTCCAGATAAGACCTCACAATTTTATAAAAAATACCAAGAAGATATTCAGTTAATGAAAGAAACGGGACATAACTCTTTTCGAACATCCATTCAATGGAGCCGTTTAATTCCAGACCCTACAACAGGGAAAGTCAATCAAACAGCAGTTGATTTTTATAATCAAGTGATTGATGATTTATTAGAACACGGGATTGAGCCCTTTATGAACTTGTATCATTTTGATATGCCGATGGTACTTCAAGAAAAAGGCGGTTGGGAAAGCCGTGAAGTGGTTGATTTGTATGTCGACTTTGCCAAAACCTGTTTTGAATTGTTTGGCGATCGCGTGAAAAAATGGTTTACGCACAATGAACCAATTGTACCAGTTGAAGGTGGTTATCTCTATGGCTGGCATTATCCTGATAAAGTGAATCTAAAAGAAGGGATTCAAGTACTCTATCATGAAGCTTTAGCTAGTGCCAAAGCGATTGCTGTTTATCATTCTATGAACTTATCAGGTGAAATTGGCATTATTTTAAACTTAACGCCGACTTATCCTCGTGATGAGCACAATGAAGCCGATGTAAATGCGGCTAAATTTGTCGATGGTTTCTTTAACCGTTCGTTTTTAGATCCGGCAGTTAAAGGCCATTTTCCAGAAGATATGGTTGCCTGGGCGAAAGCAAATGACTTGTTGCCAGAAACAACGCCAGAAGATTTAGCAATAATTGCTGAAAATACTGTGGACTTATTAGGAGTAAACTACTATCAACCACGTCGTGCCAAAGCAAAAGAAACACCTGTTGAAACACGACCAGAAGGCTTACTTCCAGAAGATTTTTATGATGTCTACGATATGCCTGGCAAAAAAATGAATCCTTACCGTGGCTGGGAAATCTACGAAAAAGGCATTTATGATACATTAATGAATTTAAAAGAAAATTATGGCAACATTCGCTGCTACATTTCAGAAAATGGCATGGGCGTAGAAGGAGAAGAACGCTTTGTCAATGAACAAGGAGTCATTGAAGATGATTATCGGATTGAATTCGTGCAAGATCACTTGAAATGGGTGCATCAAGCGATTCAAGAAGGTAGTAATGTTCAAGGATATCATATGTGGACGTGTATGGATAACTGGTCTTGGCTTAATGCCTATAAAAATCGTTATGGCTTCATCGCTGTGGATTTAGATGATGATGCGAAACGGACCATTAAGAAAAGCGGTCGTTGGTTCAAAGAAATGACAGCAAATAACGGCTTTTAGAAAGAGAACCGTTTCTGTGATAAAATGAATTGATACAATGTGCGAGGAGGAAAGAAAATGACAACTAAAAGAGTCAAAAAAATGGGCAAAGAAGAAATGAAAGAGATGTTTGATCTTGTTATCTATGCTTTTAATCAGGAACCCACGGCGGAACGCCAAGAACGTTTTGAAAAATTGTTGTCACATACGCAAAGCTATGGCTTCCTAATTGATGAGCAATTAACAAGTCAAGTGATGGCGACACCTTTTCAAGTGAATTTCCATGGTGTCCGCTATCCCATGGCTGGAATTGGCTATGTGGCTTCTTATCCAGAATATCGTGGTGAAGGCGGCATCTCTGCTATTATGAAAGAAATGTTGGCTGATTTAGCGAAACAAAAGGTTGCCCTTTCTTACTTAGCACCGTTTTCATATCCATTTTATCGTCAATATGGCTATGAACAAACATTTGAACAAGCAGAGTATACAATTAAAACGGAAGATTGGCCACGTGTTAAACGAGTTCCAGGTACCATTAAACGAGTTTCTTGGGCTGACGGTAAAGAGGTCATTAAAGACGTATACCTTGAAAATCAAAGAGCGCACTCTGGTGGTGTGATCCGTGAAACTTGGTGGCTGGATTATACGCTGAATCGTGCAAGTAAACCAAATAATCAAGCGATTTATTATTCGTCAGAAGGGAAAGCGGAAGGTTATGTGATTTATCGGATAGCTGCTGGCACCTTTGAAATCGTAGAATGGAACTATTTAACTAATACAGCTTTTAAAGCTTTAGCTGGGTTTATTGGCTCACATAGTGGTTCCGTTCAATCGTTCCATTGGATTAATGGTTTTGCTGGAAAAGATTTAAATGATTTAATGCCAACGCCAGCAGCTTCTGTAAAAATTTTACCTTACATGATGGCACGAATCGTTGAGTTACAAACATTTCTGGAAAAGTATCCATTTCAATCAGGAGAAAAAGAAACGTATTCTTTAGAGATTGAAGATTCCTATGGGCCATGGAATGAAGGCATTTGGACAATCACAATTGACGAACAAGGAAAAGCGACAGTGACTAAAGGTGCTGCGGAAAAAGAAGGGACTGCTGCTTTGAAAGCAGATATCCAAACGTGGACGCAACTATTCTTGGGCTATCGTTCAGCAGAGACGTTATCTTTTTATGAACGCTTGCAAGGAGACGCAACGACAGCTCAACGTTTAGGCCAACGTTTAGTCAAAGGTATGCCAATTTTAGAAGATTATTTTTAAAAGTGTGTTTATTCGCAAAAAATGACAGAACCTACTATAATAAAAATGTAAAAAGAATTATTTTAGAAAGGTGATGGGGACAATGGCGAAAACGAAACAAGAAAAAGTTGCACGCAATAATAAAATTGGGCAATATATAGCTATTGCGACAGGACTTTATTATTTAGGAAAAATGATTCTTGATCGGCGGCAAAAAAAATAATAGATAAACGAACGACGTGTTTCACTGAAAGAAAGTATCTCGCATAATTGTTTATGCGAGATACTTTCTTTTTGTCTATTGACAGATGTAGTGAAGACTTCTAAAATTAAAACAGATTGTTCTCGTAGCTCAGTAGGATAGAGCAACCGCCTCCTAAGCGGTAGGTCGCTGGTTCAATTCCAGTCGGGAACGTAAAAAGGCAAGTAAATTTAGGGAGGAAGACAGATGGCGATTACTATAAATATTTATTATAGTGGGACAAATGGACGTGCAAGAGAATTTGCCAAAGAAATGATTGCCAGCGGAATTGTAGAGGCGATTCGTGCAGAAAAAGGGAATAGTCGCTATGAATACTTTTTTCCAATGGACGATGAAGAAACAGTTCTGCTGATTGATAGTTGGACAGACCAGGAAGCATTAGACAAGCACCACGCTTCTCCAATGATGACCCGTATTACGGAACTTAGAGAAAAATATGATTTGCATATGAAAGTAGAAAGATATGTATCAGATGTAACAGACCCCTTGACAAAAGATGCCGCGTTTATAAGAAAATAACCAGAGTGCAATCATTGATCTTAAAATTTAGTGCTAGGAACATCAGCCGTTTCGACTGATGTTCCTAGCACTTTTTATCTTGTAAGGATGAATCATTTGTTACACACGTTAAATTAAAGAAGGACCATTTGTTCTTCAGTCACAGCCGGTTCGGTTAAAATTTTGGCTTGGGCAGCTGCGAGTTTCGCAATAGGTACCCGATAAGGTGAGCAAGAGATGTAGTTTAGGCCAAGTGTTTGGAAAAACGTGATGGATTGCGGATCACCACCGACTTCTCCACATACGCCAATACTCATGTTTGGTTTAGTGCGACGCGCTTTCTCTACAGCTAATTGAATCAATTGACCAACACCTGTTTGATCTAATGATTGAAACGGATCTTGGGTAATGATTTTCTTTTCCCGATACGTATTAATGAATTTACCGATATCATCACGAGAAAAACCATAGGTCATTTGTGTTAAATCATTTGTTCCAAAGCTGAAAAAGTCTGCTTCTTCTGCTAACTGATCCGCAATCAGACAAGCTCTAGGTAGTTCAATCATTGTCCCGATTTCGTAAGGGAAAGGAGTCATTTTATGTTCTTCAAAGAGACCGTCAATCGTTTCTTTTAAAATGCGTTTGAGATAGAGAAGTTCTTCTTTTTCGGCGATTAGAGGAATCATCACTTCTGGATAAACAGTAATTCCTTCTTTGACTAATCGAATGGCACTAGTAAATAAGGCTGTAACTTGCATTTTGTATATTTGTGGTTGGGTCACACCTAAGCGACAACCACGATGACCCAACATTGGATTGGTTTCTTGTAACCGTTCAATTTGTTTGGCGATGGTCACCGGGAACCGTTGTAGTTGCTTCGCTAATAATTGAATATCATTCTTTTCATGAGGTAAAAACTCATGCATCGGCGGATCTAACAAGCGGACCACCATGGGCTTGTCTTGAACTACTTTCAGCATTTGATAAAAGTCTTCCTGTTGAAAATGAAGAAGTTGTTCCAACGCATAGGTTGCTTCCTTTTCAGACTCTGCTAAAATCAGGCGACGCATTTCCAAGACACGCTCTTCACCGAAAAACATATGCTCTGTTCGCGCTAAACCAATCCCCGCTGCGCCAAAACGGATAGCAGTCTCTAAATCTTGTGTAGTTTCTGCATTGGCACGAACAGTTAAATCAGCATATGCATCTGCCCAAGACAAGAGCTCTTGAAGGTCATCGTTATTATCAGCAGAAATTGTAGGAATTTCGCCAAGATAAATTTCCCCCGTTGAGCCATCGACGGAAATGATTGTTCCTTCTAAGATGACCTGTGGCCCGCAGTGTAGTTGTTTGGTTTCTTCATTAACGGTTAAACTTTCACAACCAGTCACACAGCAAGTTCCCATTCCTCGTGCGACCACAGCGGCATGAGAAGTCATTCCGCCACGACTGGTCACAATTGCTTCGCTTACAACCATGCCTTCAATATCTTCTGGTGAAGTTTCTTGACGAACAAGAATGACTTTCTTTCCTAGATTGGTCAGTTCTTTGGCTTTTTCTGCTGTAAAAACAATTTGGCCACTTGCTGCACCAGGACTAGCAGGAAGTCCCATAGCTAAACGTTCCATGTGTTGTCGTTTCTCTTGATCAAACACGGGATGAATTAATTGATCAATCGTATCAGGTGTCACACGCAACAGTGCTTCTTGTTTAGTAATACGATTTTCTTTGGCTAAGTCTAAAGCAATTTTAACCGTAGCTGCGGCGGTTCGTTTCCCGTTTCTTGTTTGTAAAATATATAATTTTTCATTTTCAATGGTAAATTCAATATCTTGCATGTCACGATAATGATATTCTAAAAGTTCTGCGTAATGGCGAAAATCTTGATAAACTTTTGGCATAGTCAAACGTAAACGACGAATGGGTTCTGGCGTCCGAATACCAGCCACTACATCTTCTCCTTGCGCGTTCAAAAGAAACTCTCCAAACAGTTGATTTTCCCCTGTGACCGGATTTCTAGTGAAAACAACGCCAGTGCCACTGTCTAGTCCACGATTGCCGAAAACCATTTCTTGAATGTTGACAGCTGTACCTAAATCATGTGCAATATGATGTAAGTTTCGATAAACCACCGCACGTTGATTATTCCATGAATCAAAAACAGCTTTGATTGCTTCAAAAAGTTGTGCGACAGGGTCTTGCGGGAAGACCACCTGATGTTGTTCAAAAACTTCTTGGTAGCGGACAATCAAGGCAAAATGATCTGCTTCTTGAAAAGTGGTAATTTTTTTGTTTAACTCTTGTTCCAAGCGCTCTTTTTGTTGGTCAAATAATTCTTTGGGAATGTGATAGACGACGTCTCCAAACATTTGAATAAGTCGGCGATAACAGTCAAAAGCAAAACCAGGAGAGGTTAAGGTCGCAAATTTTTTCACACGTTGATCATTTAAACCTAAATTTAAAATAGTATCCATCATACCAGGCATCGAGAAGGCAGCACCGCTGCGAACGGAAACTAAGAGAATCTCATTGTCCGCGGTAAAAGATTTGCCTGTTTCAGTTTCTAGATTTTTAACCGCTTTCAAAATTTCTGATTGTAAGTGTTCTTCAAAGAAAGTAGCATCTGCCAAATAGTCCATACAGCAACGGGTTGTAATCGTGAATCCTTGCGGAATCGGCAAACCTAAGCGTGTCATTTCTGCCAAGTTCGCCCCTTTACCACCAAGAGTCTCTTTACCTTCATTGTGTGTTTCGTTAAAAGAATAAATAAACTTTTTCATGCGTGACCTCCGTTTAATATGTGTCTTATATGTTCAATAAACATCATAATAGACGGAAATAAGTTTGTCAATAGAAAAATTTTCTTGTCAATATGTTGAAAAAACAATAAATATGTGTATAATTGTAAGCGAATGCACAATTTGTTTAAGAGGAATTGAGGAGGAAATGATGAAATTAAGTAAACGACAAGAGCAAATTATCGCTGTTGTAAAAGAGCATCAGCCAGTTAGTGGTGAACGCATTTCGGACATACTAGCCGTTTCACGTGCGACATTGCGTTCTGATTTGTCTTTTTTAACACTTTCAGGAATTTTAAAAGCAAGTCCGAAAGTTGGTTATACTTACGAAAGTGATAATATGGAGGCTTTTTTCTTTTTTGATGTTTTTCAAACAAAAGTTCAGGAGATCATGAGTCCACCATTGATGGTTGCCCAAGACACCTCAATTCGAGATGCGATTACCAACTTATTTATGTATGATGTCGGTTCTCTTTATGTCATGGATGAAGCAAAAGAATTATTAGGGGTTTTGTCACGAAAAGATTTATTACGAGCCTCTTTAAATACAAATATTGATGGCACACCTGTTGCTGTTTGTATGACAAGAGTGCCACATGTGAAAACCTGCACACCAGAATTTACTATTCTTGAAGCTGCTGACACTTTGCAAAAATACGAAGTGGATTCTTTGCCAGTCGTTGAAAAAGAAAATCCTAAAAAAGTTATTGGAAAAATTACGAAAACGAAAATTTTAACCTATATTACGCAACAAGCGAAAGAAGCCGCACAAAATAGATAAGGGAGCTTAATTATGAAAAAAGAGATCATTGTTTATACTATTTCCGATTCACTTGGAGAAACATCACAAAAATTGTTAGCTGCAGCAAGCGCACAATATCCAGATATTTCTTTTCTTAATCGATACAATTTTTCTTTTGTCACAACAGAAGAAGAATTATTAGAGATTTTAAAAGATGCCTTAAAAGATAAAGCCTTAGTTGTCAGTACATTAGTCAGTAAACAACTAATCACAGCGGCGAAAGAATTTAGTGAACGAACAGGGTTGTTATATTTAGATTTAATGGCGCCATTTTTTGAATTAATTCAAGCGAAAGCCGGAGTAGATCCTATTGAAGAGCCTGGACGACGCCACCAACTAGATCGTGCTTATTTTGATAAAATCTCAGCGATTGAATTTGCTGTAAAATATGATGATGGCAAAAATCCTCAAGGGTTTCTTGATTCTGATATATTGTTGTTAGGCGTTTCGCGGACCTCAAAAACGCCAGTCAGTATGTATTTAGCAAATCAAGGCTACCGCGTTTCTAACTTACCATTAATTCCAGAAGTTCCATTGCCGTCAATTTTGGAAGAAATGGATCCACAAAAAATGATTGGTTTAGTTTGTTCGCCAGAAGCATTAGGACAGATTCGTAGCAGTCGGTTGGCTTCCTTAGGTTTAGGTAATGAGACCAGTTATACCAATGTTGAACGGATTGAACAAGAATTAGCTTATGCCGAAGAAATTTTTGCGAAGTATGGTATCCCAGTGATTGATGTAACCGCAAAATCTGTCGAAGAAACAGCCTTTTTGATTAAAGAAAAACTAGATGAAAGAAATTAAAAAGCTTGGCAACCTCACTAAATTTCAGTGAAGTTGCCAAGCTTTTTATACTTAATTGGGCTTCTTTTTGTTAGTCAATATTTTTTTGATCGACAATGAGTAAAGCGATCATCACGTAGACAATCCAGCTACTTTTAGAATAAAGTGTATAGCGGGGTTGCCATTTGCTAGCAAATTTTTCCTTGTATTCGCGTAATCCTTGGAAGGAGTAGATTTCTGAACCAAATTCATAAATTAACGCAGCAATCCGTTCTTGAATAAAACTTTTTCTTGATTGACCAACGTTGGCTAACGGAGCCATCCCTAAATTGAAATAATGAATATTTTCTGTTTTCATATATTCAAATAAATGAATAAATAGGAAATCCATACTTCCAGAAGGGGCTTTTTCTTTATGGTGACGCATCAAGTCGATGGTACCAACTTCATTTGTGTAACTAGGAATGATATTAGCGAAAGAGACCATTTCTCCTTCAGCATTTCGGACAACAGCAATTGGGTTTCTTTGAAGATACGCTTCATCGAAAAATCCTAGTGAAAAGCCTTTTTCTTTTCGATTGTCTAACCAACTATCCGAAATAGCTTTTAATTCGTGCATTTGTTCGGCACTAAAAGGAGGTTGGAGTACGTCAAATGAATAGCCGGCTTTGGTAATTTTATTAAACACTGCGCGGGTGCCTTTGAATTTTTTCCCAGACATCGTAAATGTTTCTAGATTAACTAAGGCTTCTTCGCCCATTTTGATAAATTCGTAGCCATATTCGTGTAGTAACATCACGCTGTCCTCATTGGTTTCGTAAAAGACGGGGACATAGCCGAAACGATCTGTTTCTTTAAGGAATGCATCAATCGCCGCAGGAAAATCTTCTTTGTTCCCCGAAGGATTGCCCATCACAACGCATTTATTATTAATGGTGTTGAATTGTAAAAAGACAGTCGGTTCTTCTTTGGGATATAAGAAAACCTGTTTATCATGAAGAAAGACAAGTTCACTGTCAATATTCCCGCCATAAGTTGTTAAGATATTATGCAAGATACTATCTTCTGGAAACTCACCCACTTGGTGTTTTTTCCCTTGGAGGTAGCGAACAAATAGAAAGTTAAAACTCATAACTAAGAGGATAGCGATAAATCCTGACAACCAGATCCGTTCGGAAGGGAACAAGAAAAATTCCACAAAATGATGACGATGGTGTGGGAAGTTCGGTAAATTATAAACACCAATTACCAGGTATAACAAAGTCAATAAGCCAAAGATAAACCCATCAATCGTCATCCACTCCCAAGAGTAAACCAGTTGTTCACGGTACAATTCTGATTTTGAAAAAATAACGATAAATAATAAAATAGCTAAATAGAAAATGGAAAACATACTAAAGTCAACAACAAATGAATACAAGATAGCACCAATTAATAAAATAATCGTTGGATAATAGGCTCTTTTAACACGATCAGCAATCCCACGTCCCATAATTAATAATGCAAAGCCTAAAACAATACTCGGAATTTGAATAATAATATGTGAACGGAAGGGGTTAATATCTCTTAACCAATGCACTTGAGTGAAGGCTTCTGGAATAGTGGCTAGGAGCACCATCATAATTCCTGAAAAATAAAGTAAAACCACTTCCAATTTGTGGGCAATTTCCAAAGTAATTTGTTTCAGTAATTGTCGATAATGAGTATCCAATTTTTGGCTTAAGTGTTTTGTAAAGAACAAACAGCCAATTAAGAAAGGAATAATATAATAGAATAAACGATAGAGCAATAACCACAAAACAATAATTTCACGATCGACACCTAAGTTGCTCAGTCCTAAAATCATCATGACATCAAAACTACCTAAAGCCCCTGGAATCATCGAAGCAATCCCAATAATCGAAGCTGCTACATATAAAGGAACAATATCAATTAAAGGAATCGGCACGTCCAATAAGTAACCAATACTAATAAAGGTAATTAAAACACCTGTCCATTCTAAAAACGAAGAAACAACTAAAGATAAGCGATTTTTTGCATCGAGGTTACCAAAGGAACTATTTTTTTGGAAATGTAAAATAAGATAAAGTAACGGGAAATAAAGACCGCCACCTAATAACCAAATCCAATATTGCTGTAAATAAGCCATCTTTGGATCAAACTGAACAAGGAAAAAGCAAAGAATACTATAAATAGATAGACCGGATAACACAAAAAGTAAAATATGGGTTAACGCAGGTAAAATTTTCTTTTCCTCTGTTTTATTTCCATAAAATTCAGAACGAAGTCCCATGCTGACCAAACCACCGAATCCACCAATATTATTGATTGTATTGACAATCCAGCTAGATTCAAGGAGTTCCCGTTTTGAGACTTTCAAGTTTAAAATGCGATTTAATGTTAAGTCATAATTTAGCATCGGAGTAACGGAAACTAAACCGATAACCATCATCAATAACAATTTCCATAGCGGAATCTCATCAAAAATCTGTTTTAACTGTTCAAATGAGATCGTTTTACCAATTGATAAAAGTTGGGCAACAACAATAATTGAGACCGCAATAACAAACAGTGTTTTTAGTAATCCTGTATGCGTTTTGATCCAATGAATAATTTGTTTCATTTAGACACCTTCATTTCCTTTAAGAATTTTTCGATTGTTTTATTAAAAATATCTGGTGAGTTTTTGGCAAATAAATGACCCTGTTTATTTACCAAGACCAATTTGCCATCAGGAATGGCATCAGCAATCGCCCGTGAATGGGAAAGCGCAATTAAATCTCGACTGCCAGTAATAACAAGAGTAGGACAGGGGATGTGTTCTAAATCTTGTTTTGTCAGTCCAGTATCTTCAAATAACAGAGCCACGATAGGGAGCCGTGCGCGCAATTTTTTTGAAAAAAAGGCGCCAATACGACAAAACCAATATTGAAAATAAGTGGCAATCGTTACATATTTTTTCAGACCAGACATGGTGACATTTCCAGAATTTAAGACGAGTTTGTTGACGAAATCAGGATATAAATGGGTAAAAACCATGGCAATATTTGCTCCGTCACTAAAGCCCAATAAATTAATTTTTGTTAAGTGTTCTTGTTGAATAATACCAGCTAAATCTTCTGCCAAAAGCGGAAAAGTTAATTGACTTTGTGTATTGGTGGAACGTCCATGTCCGCGGGTATCCACCGCAATAACTTGATACTCCTTGGAGAAATAAGAAATTTGATAATTAAAAAAAGTATGATCATTGCCATTACCATGAAGTAACACAAGGGGGTAATTTGTTTCTTTGCCAAAAATTTGATAAAAAATTTGACTGCCATCTATTGTTTGAAAATATTTTTCTATTGCCATTCTCCGTCACCTATCTCATCTATAATCAATCGAGTCCTCTCTCATTATAGAGTCTTTTGTCTTTTTTTTGTAATAAAAAACAGAAAATTTTCCGAACAGTTTTGTAAGGTGTTGTAATATAGTGTGATATAGTAGAAGATAGCCACCTAAAAATTAGACTAGAGGAGGGAAAGTTGATGTCTTTAATCGTTTTAATTGGTGCCCAAGCTGTCGGGAAAATGACCGTTGGCAAGGCTTTAGAAAAGCAGTTAGATGCTAAATTACTATTTAATCATCAAACCATTGACTTATTTGCAAACTATCTTGGGTATACGGAACGTGCGTTTCAATTGTCTGATTCCGTTAGAAAGGAACTTTTTCATGCCTTTGTAGAAAATCCAGCCACAAATACAACAAAAAACATTATTTTTACAGTGGTGATTGCTTTTGATCAAGAACAGGATTTTCAATTTTTAGAAGAAATATCAGAAATTTTTCTTAGTAAACATGAGTCCGTTTATTTCGTCGAACTCGTCTCTTCAACAGAAATCCGCCTAGAACGGAATGTTCATCCAGAGCGGCTAGAGGCAAAACCTTCAAAACGCGATGTCGACTTTTCTCGAAAAGAATTACTCAATACCTTCAAAGAACATCGGTTAGTAAGCCACGAAGGTGAACTAGAAAGTACATTTCCAAATGTAAAAATAACGAAAATAAATAATTCAAACATGACACCAGAAGAAGTAGCAACGAAGATAATTGCTACTTTTGGTTTGACATAATGTGAAAGGAACATCGGAATCAATGAAAAAGTTTTTTAAATATCTCGGTAGCTTGATGGTCCTTCTTCTAAGCATAGCTTTAATTTTGATAGGATATTTAACCTTCCGAGAGTTTCGACCACGAGCGGTTGAACCAGTTGCTATAAATAAACAATTTTCAGAGCAAACCATCGAAAAAAAGCAATCCATTTCTTTAGTCACGTATAACATAGGCTATGCTGGCCTAGGACAAACAGAAGATTTTTTTATGGACGGTGGCAAAACTGTCCAACCAGTTAATAAGGCAATGGTCCAACAGAATTTAACAGGCATTGAAGGAACTTTAAAAGAATTACCAGCGATGATTTACTTATTCCAAGAAGTCGATCGTCGCTCGCAACGTTCTTATGAAGTCAATCAAGAGGAAGAATTACAAAAACAGCTACAGCTGAACAGCGCATTTGCTTATAATTTTAAGGTAGATTATGTGCCCATTCCTTGGCCGCCGATTGGACGAGTAGAAAGTGGTTTATTAACATTATCAAATGAAAAAATAACAGAGGCCCAACGCATTGCTTTACCCAATCCCTTTCGTTGGCCCGTTAGCATTAGTAACTTAAAACGAGCGCTTCTAGAAACGCGCTTTCCAATTAAAGGCACAGACAAAGAATTAGTGGTTTTTAACTTACATTTGGAAGCCTATGACAATGGGGAAGGGAAGATTGCTCAAAGCAAAAAGTTAGCTGAGGTATTATCCCAAGAATACGCTAAAGGAAACTATGTAATTGCTGGAGGTGACTTTAATCAAGTTTTCAAAGGCAGTCATCGATATCCTGACTTAGGGGAAGCTGGTTGGGCGCCAGGAGAAATTGATCCTGCAGACTTACCTAAACATTTTTCACTTGCTTATGATGATCAACAACCGACTGTGCGGGTGCTTAATAAGCCTTACACTGGCTCTTATGAAACATCCCAAGTGTATGTAATTGATGGTTTTGTTGTTTCTGATAATGTGGCTGTTCATAGCGTGAAAACAAAGGACGAACAATTTAAATATACAGATCACCAACCTGTGAAGATGGAAGTTGGGTTAAAATAGAAAAAGTACAAACGGTGCTTGTTGCTTGCACCGTTTGTACTTTTTATTTTACAGATAGCCTTTAGTAATAGAATGAGTGGAATTTAACATATTTGCTGGCGTTCCTGTAAAAAGAAGCTGTCCGCCATTTTCTCCACCTTCGGGACCTAGTTCAATCAACCAGTCGGCACTTTTAATCACGTCAATGTGATGTTCTAATAAAATTAAGCTGTTTCCTTCTTCTACCATTCGATTGAAAAGTTGAAGACTTTGTTGGATATCAATTAAGTGTAAACCATCTGTAGGTTCATCCATTAAATAGATAGCTTTTTTTTGGTGAAGTGTGTCTGCTAATTTTACCCTTTGCAATTCGCCACCAGATAATGTTGAGAGCGATTGATTGAGTTTAAGATAGCTTAAGCCAACTTCTAGTAAATTTTTTAATGAAAGAGCAAAAGGCTGGTCTTTGAAAAAATCATAGCCATCTTTAACGCTTAAAGCTAGTACTTCAACGATATTTTTTCCGTTATACAGATAATGAAGCACCTCTTCTTTGTAACGCGTTCCGTGACAGGTTTCGCAAATACTAGTGACATCCTCCATAAAAGACATATCGGAGACAATTATTCCTTTCCCCTTGCAAGTAGGACAGGCGCCTTTGGAATTATAGCTAAATAAAGCTGGACTAACATGATTTTCTTCCGCAAACAGTTTGCGGACCTTATCAAAAATATTGAGATAGGTCATTGGTGTGGATCGTAAATTTGCGGTAATGCTTTTTTGTGAAAGATGAATAATTTCTTGGTTATCAGCTTGGGCTTTTTGATAAATTTCTTCCGCTAATGATGATTTACCTGAACCAGCGACCCCACAAATAACAGTCAAAACTCCTAACGGAACTTCGACAGATAGATTGTTTAAATTATGCAGTGTCGCATGTTCGATTGTTAAAGACTTCCTTGCTTTTCTTGGTTGGTCGTTTAAAGGGAGCGGCTCTTGAAGCGCTTGACTAGTCAAGGTTTTGGAGGCTAAAAATGCGTCATACGTTCCTGAAAACTGGACATGGCCACCATTTTCGCCTGCGAAAGGTCCTATATCGATGATAAAATCAGCTTCTCTAATTAATTGTGGATTGTGTTCCACCAGAACCACGGTGTTTCCTTTATTTTTTAAATTGAGCAATGCACGACTGATCCGTTCGATGTCCTTTGGATGTAAGCCAGCACTTGGTTCATCTAAAATATACATAATATCGTTTAAGGCGCTGTTTACATACTTAGCAATTTTAATCCGCTGTGCTTCACCACCAGAAAGTGTTTCAGTTGCCCGTCCTAATGTGAGGTAGGAGAGACCGATATTAATTAATGCTTCTAGACGTACAAGTAGCTCTTCTTGAATAGTTTTTATTAAGGATAGGTCCATTGAACGAATAAAAGAATGTAATTCAGTGAGTGGCATGTCAACAGCATCAGCAATACTTTTCTGATTAATTTTGCAGCTACGAACACGTTCATTGACTCTACTTCCTAAACAATCAGGACATCTTTTTACGGTAACAAAGTGATTAAGGTATTTTTGATGACGTTTGCCTTCGTCTGTATGCAATATGCTACGTTGCATACGCGGGACGATTCCTTCATACAAAGCTGTATGAGGCCACTCTTTGGGTGGATTAGCTAGTTTTTGTTGTGGAGCATATAAAAATAATGCTAACTCTTCAGGAGAATAGTCCTTGATTTTTTTATCCAAATCAAATAGACCACTATGAGCATAACGCTTCCACCGCCAGTTGCCAACTGTAAATGTGGGGAAATCGATAGGCCCTTCGTTTAATGATTTGTCATAATCAACTAGCTGATGAAGATTGATTTCGGTAATCTTTCCTAAGCCATCGCATGTTGGACATTTTCCATCCGGATGATTAAACGAAAAAGTATCTGAATAACCAACAAATGGAGAACCTGCTCGTGAAAACAGCAAACGTAAAAACGTATAAATATCTGTGTACGTTCCCACTGTCGAACGAGAATTACCTGCTACTTTTTTCTGGTCAATGACAATTGCAACAGGAAGATTCTCGATTTTTTCAACTTCTGGACGACCATATTTGGGTAAGTAATTTTGAACAAACGAACTAAATGTATCATTTAGTTCACGACGTGATTCAGCGGCTAATGTGTCAAATACTAAGGAGGACTTTCCTGAACCCGAAAGTCCAGTAACAACAGTTAGTTGCTTTTTAGGGATATTGACAGAGATATTCTTCAAATTATTTTGTGTTGCGTGCTTAATTTCAATCCATTCCATTAAAAAACCTCCGTTTCTATTCTATTTTAGCATATAAAAAGAACCTAGCCTAAAAGTTGAACATGGGAATTTTCAAGAGAACTTTACTTTTTAATCGCTTTCATTTATGCTATAAGTAATACAGATTTTTTATCTGTATTAATAGATAAAGGATGTGACTTATGAAGAAGTCGATTTTGTTCAAAAAGTTAGGGATTATTTTATTAATTAGCCAAACACTGGTAGGGGTACCAATGTTGGCACAAGAAAGTATACTAGAAACAACCGTTCAAACAGAGACGGAATCAGTAACAACAGAAACCAGTCAGACTGTAGCTAATTTGGAATCTGAAACTACTAGCCAAACGGTGATGCAGGAAAAAGAATCCTCTTCGGCAATCGCCGAAAGCAGTAGCGGAAATGTGGTTGCAGTAACTACTGAAACCACAAATGAGATACAAAATAGTGATACAGATAGAAAAGCTGTTTCTGCAGAGAATGTTTTTTCAGAAGCAGATTATAAACAAGCAACTGCACTGGAGTTAGCAACTTTAGTAAGAGAAAAAAAGGTAACGAGCGAAGAATTAGTAAAAATTGCGTTGGCCATCACTAAACGTGAAAATCCTACATTAAATGCGGTCATTACTTTACGAGAAGAAGCGGCTTTGACAGAAGCAAAAGCTTTACAAGATACAGGTCAACCATTTCTAGGTGTGCCGCTCTTACTAAAAGGGTTAGGACAATCCTTGAAAGGTGAAAGCAACACGAACGGTTTTGGTTTTCTCCAAGATCAAGTAGCTGGTGGGACATCGACCTTTGTCAAAGCACTACAAAATGCTGGATTCATAATCATTGGTCAAACGAATTATCCAGAATTAGGTTGGAAGAATATTTCAGATTCAAAGTTATATGGCGTTTCCGTCAATCCATGGAATCCTAACCATTATTCAGGTGGTTCTTCAGGCGGAGCGGGCGCTAGTGTCGCCGCGGCATTTGTTCCCATTGCTTCTGGAAGTGATGCTGGTGGCTCTATCCGCATCCCTGCTTCTTGGACAGGCACCGTAGGCTTGAAACCTTCTAGAGGAGTAATCATTGGCAATTCTAATAGTGCAAAAGGTCAAACTGTTCACTTTGGTTTAAGTCGAACCGTGGCGGATACAAATACATTATTTGAAACCTTATTAACCAAAAAAGATCTTCCTGCGGGACATTTAAGTCAAGCGCAACCCATTGCTTATACAACAGAATCCCCTGCCGGAACGCCTGTAAGTGCCGAAGCAAAAGAGGCGGTCGCTGAAGCTGTTGCTTTTTTAAAAGACCAAGGGTACACATTGGTTGAAGTGAAGCACCCTGTTGATGGGGAACGTCTAATGAAAAATTATTATACTGTAGCTGCTGGCTCAGCAGGAATTGCCGATTTTATGGCGCGGCAGAAATTGAAAAGACCGCTTGAACGAAATGATGTAGAACTGTTAACATGGGCGCTTTTTCAAACAGGAAAAAATATAACGAGTGAAGAGACAACTGCGGCTTGGACAGATATTGCTTTACAAGCACAAGCGATGGACGAATTTTATCAACAGTATCCTATCTTATTAACACCAACGACAGCTGCCACCGCACCTAGTATTGATAATCCGTTACTAAAACCAGAACATGCAGCACAGATGGAAAGAATTGATCAATTGTCACCAGCAGAACAAAAACAATTGATTTATGACCAATGGCTGACGGCGTTCACATATACACCGTTTACACAACAAGCAAATTTATTTGGACATCCAGCATTAAGTGTGCCAACTTACGTTTCAAAAGAAGGACTGCCTTTGGGGATTCAATTTAATAGTGCATTAAATGAAGACCGAACATTGCTACAATTAGGTGCTTTATTTGAAAATAACCACAAGATAAATCAACCACATGTAGAAGAACCAGACAAAGACAAAGAACCAAATGCAAGCGGCGAACCAGAAAAAGACAAAGAACCAGATGAAAGTAGCGAACCAGACAAAGACAAAGAACCAGATGCAAGCGGCGAACCAGACAAAGACAAAGAACCAAATGCAAGTGGCGAGCCAGACAAAGACAAAGAACCAGATGCAAGTGGCGAACCAGATAAAGATAAAGAACCAAAAACAAGCGAAGAACCAAGCGAAGGAAAAAACCAAAACCAAAACCAAAACCCAGACAAATCTGGAAAAACTACTAGTGAGTCATCCTTAGATAATTCGCTGAATTCATCAGCCAATCAGGGAACCAAATCAACAGAAAGTACGCATGCTTTTTCTAATAAAAGTATGATTGGGAAACAAGAACAGCTTCCAAAAAAAGTATTACCAAAAGCAGGTGCAGAAGTACCTAGTACTTTCTGGATTGTTTTAGGAGGAGCTTTCTTAGTAACGAGTGGAACGATTTATATAAGGAAAACTAGAAAACGATAACCAGTGACGAGGTCGGGACAGAAGTGTTTAACTCCGAGAAATAAGAAGGAATTTCCGAAAATTGTTCTTTAATTTTTGGAGAATTTCGGCTTATTTCCGAAGGAGTTGCTTCTGTTCCCGCCGTTTATCAATTTTTAAGCCTGGAACAAAAATTCAAAGTGATTTTTGTCCCAGGCTCGCCTTTTTTCTTTGGTATACTAAAACCAATAGGGAAATGGAGGCGAAAGTAATGAGGGCGTTTGAGAAGATTCCAGCGTTTCAGCAATGGCAAAAAGTTGAAGCTATTCACCGTGGTTGGTCAACTGATTTAAAGTTTAAAGTTACCAAAAATCAAGAAACCTTTTTATTGCGAATTTTTCAACAAGAAGAGTTATTAGCCAAACAACAAGAATATCAATTTATCAAAAAAGTAGCGGCGTTATGAACTGACCCAATAAACTGAGACAAAATAAAAAAGCACCTCTTGTTGAATTCACGTTAAAATGAATTTAACTAGGAGGTGCTTTTTCAATGGGAAATCGAGTTTCTTATCCGATTCACATCAAAGAAATGGCTATACAGATGAAAAAAGAGAATATTCCTGTAAAAATAATTATGGCAGAATTAGGAATTAAAAACAAAACACAAATTGAAACATGGTGGCGTTGGTACCGTAATGGCGAGAATCATCGTCTGGTTCAACCCGTTGGAAAACAATATGTTTATGGAAAAGGTCCAGAAATTCGATCAAATGAACAACAGCTTAGAAATGAAAATAACTATTTAAAAATGCATATTGAGGTGCTAAAAAAGTACAAAGAATTGGAAAGGACGTGGAGCCAGAAATATTTGTAGAATTAGTTAAAAGAATGAAAGGAAAAATAACCATTACTGCATTGTGTCAACTTTTCGGCGTTTCGCGAGCTACTTATTATCGTTGGACTCATCGAAAAGACTTGGGAAAGTTAACACCTCTTGAAGAAGCCGTTCGTCGACTTTGCTTCCAGCATAAGTTTCGATATGGCTATCGAAAGATTACTGCGTTGATTAATCAGGAATACAAAGTAAACAAAAACACCGTACAAAAGATTATGCAGAAATATCATTGGAATTGTCGCGTGAAAATGAAGAAACGCAGTAAAGTGGGACAACCTTACACGGTTGTCGAGAACAAGCTAAATAGACAATTTTCTTCAGACGCTCCTTTAAAGAAATTGGTAACAGATATTACTTATCTGCCTTTTGGTCAAAAGCAATTGTATTTGTCTTCAATTATGGATTTATACAATGGTGAAATTATCGCCTATACCATCGGTGATAAGCAAGATACGGCTTTTGTTCTGGATACACTTGATCAATTGCCCCAAACAACGGATTGTCTATTGCATAGTGATCAGGGCTCTGTTTATACTTCTTTTGACTACCAGAATCAAATAAAAACAAAAGGCATTACCATGAGTATGTCCCGCAAAGGGACACCTTCAGATAATGCCTGCATCGAATCGTTTCATGCCTCACTAAAGTCTGAAACGTTCTACTTAGATGGGCTCACAAATGAACCTACATCTATTGTAATAGAAATTGTAAAAAAATACATTACTTATTATAATGAAAGTCGAATTCAACAAAAACTAGACTACCAATCGCCGATAGACTATCGGAAATCAGCAGTCTAGGAAAATGCTTTTTTATTCCTGTCTCACAATCTTAGGTCAGTTCCGTTAGGATTTCCCAGTTCTAAACCTTTTTTATGTGCACCTATTCCTGAAAGTGAACAAGGATACATGTTATTAACGTATCTAGAAGGTGAAGACTTAAGCGATGTTTTACCCGCTCTTTCTCCTAAAAGACAACTGAACTTAGGCGTAGAGGCGGGCCGCTATTTAAACAAAATCCATAAGCTTTTGTTGCCTGAAAGGATTAGTCAAAGAGAGATTGCGCGAAATTTATACGAAAAAAAGCAGAGCCAACTAAATAAGTATAAGGAATCTCAATTTTGTATGCCGTACCAGCAGCCAATAATTTCATATTTAGAAAAACAATTACCGTTATTGCAACAACGGCCTGTGGTTTATCAGCATGGAGATTTCCATGTGGGAAATTTTATTTACTTGCCAACTAGGCAGGTCGGTGTGATTGATTTTAATCGATGGGATTTTGGGGATCCTTATGAAGAATTTTACAAGTTACAATTTTTTTCAAGAAATGTTTCGCCATTGTTTGCTTATGGTCAATTACAAGGTTATTTTGCTGGGAAAGTTCCTACCTTGTTTTGGCAGTTTCAAAAGCTTTATACTTTTCACGCAGGACTCTATTCTTTAGTTTGGGCACTGAGCTTTGGTGAAAAAGAAATCAGGACTATGGAACAGCAATACCAACAATTACTAGAGGACTATAATTGTGGAGAATTACTAGTTCCCAAATGGTTTTCAACTATCCAAAGAAAGGGATTGAGATTTTAGGTTTATTTCGATAGAATAAAAATAAAAACAGGAGTTTAAGGAATGAAACTAAATGGGATTATTATGATAGCAGTTGTTGGAAGCGTTTTATCTAGCTGTGGTTGGCAAAAATCGAAAGAGGAATCACAGAAAGTACAAACCGTACAAACAAACAATGTAAATACTGAAGAAACAAGAGCAATTTCAGCAACCGAAGTTAGTCAAACTACGGCGTTGGAATTAGAGCAAACAACGCAAACACAAGAATTAACTGAATTAGTTACAGAAGAAGGGACGATTTGGAATCAGCAAAAAGCAAAACAGTTAGGACAATACATGGAAACCTGGGGTCAAGAACGCAATCAGAACTATCAAGCGTACCAACCAGGTCACTCTGTAGCTTTTTACACGATTCAAGTGCCTGATGATTTATTGAGTTATGAACCTAAAATACAACCAGCTATTGGGAACAATCCCATTTGGTTAAATTGGTCAGAAACAGGCAGCGAAGGGGGTTATTGTCTGGTGGCAGTATACTCTGACAGTGCGACACAAGTTGCCCAGAAGCATGTCTATTTATTTACTTTAGTGAATGGTGAAGCCAAAGTTTATGTGAGTAAAGAACAGCCAGTAGAAGAGCAACCTTATTTGTTTTTAAAAGAAACAAGTAATACAGAACTGAAAGAACAATTCACAAACCTTGTGAATAATCTTTAATTTTTTATTTAATCAAAAGGAAAAGAAAATTTATCATTGACAAAGTATCCGCTTTCATTTTATTCTGTAGCTACCCCTTGGGAAAGGGGAAAAGGAAGTTTTGAAAGGGATGGAAAAAATGAAGGAAACAAGTTTAGTAATTATTAAGCCAGATGGCGTTGAACGAAAGTTAGTTGGCAAAATCATTCAACGTTTTGAAGATAAAGATATTGACTTATTGCACCTTAAATTCGAACGACTAACAGTAGAAACAGTGAAGGAACACTATGAGCATTTAAAAGATGAACTATTTTTCCCTGAATTATTAGCCTATATGACAAGTGGCCCAGTGGTTGTGATGGTCGTTGTAGGGGACAATGTGGTTAAAAAAGTGCGTAAATTAGTTGGAGCAACGAATCCGTTAGATGCTGAAAGTGGCACCTTACGAGCGGATTATGGGTTGTCTGTCACCAAAAATTTAATCCATGCTTCTGATTCTGTTCAATCAGCAAAAATTGAGATGCAACGGTTCTTTGGTTAATCATCAAAAAAGAAGCAATCCTTTATTTTTTATAAAGGATTGTTTCTTTTTTATTAATTGTCAGAATATTCCGCTTAAATGGTTGACATCTGGAGGTAGAAGAGTAGTATAGACTACATACTAAATACTAAATGACCGCGTGTGCTTCAGGAGGATAAAATGATAACAAGTGATGAATTGACAGAAAATCTTAGTCCGTTTGAATTAAGTCTATTTTTAGAGAAGAAATTACATGAAGAAAATCATAATTTAGAAACATTGTTAAATGCAGGGCGAGGCAATCCTAATTGGACGGCGCCAACACCAAGGGAAGCCTTTTTTTTATTAGGTCAATTTGCTACAAAAGAAACGTTAAGAGAGGGGAGCGAACAAACGGCTGGTATGATTCAGCCAAGTTTTGGTAGAACACAACGCTTCTTAAACTTTTTAGCAGAAAATCCAAGCAAAGGGGCAACCTTCTTACAAGAAATTTGGACAGCAGAGCATAACTATTTTGGGATGGATAAGGAAATGTGGTTAGATGCCATGTTAGACTATGTGATTGGGGATAATTATCCGAATCCTGTTCGTTGCTTGAAGGCGTGTGAACAACCGATTAAAGCCTATTTAAATCAAGAATTATTTTCCAGCGAAGCACAACCGTTTGATATTTTTGCCGTTGAAGGTGGTACAGCAGGGATTTGTTACTTGTTTGATACGTTGGCAAATAATTATTTACTAGAAAAAGGTGATCGTATTGCGTTGTTATTACCAACGTTTGCTCCTTATCTAGAAATTCCAGAACTACCACGTTATGATTTTGACGTGGTTAAAATCAAAGCAGAGCAAATGATTATTGATGGAAAAACGACGTATCAATACTCAAACAAGGAAATTGATAAATTAAAAGACCCGTCCATCAAAGCGGTTTTTGTCGTAAATCCCAGCAATCCAACTGCTAATGCTATGGGAAAACCTACCATTGAACAAATCAAAGAAATCGTTGCAGTGGATAACCCTAAGTTAATGATTTTAACAGATGACGTTTACGGAACCTTTGTGCCAGCTTTCCGTTCACTATTTACGGAGTTACCTTACAATACAGCTTGTATCTATTCTTATTCTAAATACTTTGGCGCTACCGGTTGGCGTGTGGGGACTATTGCGGTTAGCCAAGAGAACATCTTTGACCAATTATTAAAAGAATTGCCAGTGGCTCGAAAAATGGAATTACAGGCACGTTATGCTACATTGAATGCAGACACAAGCCAAATTAACTTTATCAGCCGCTTAGTCGCAGACAGCCGCGATATTGCGTTGAACCATGCAGCGGGACTTTCTTCTATTCAGCAAGCAATGATGGCTTTATTTAGTTTGTATGCTTTGTTAAAAGACGGTCAAGCATATAAAGACGAAGTGATGGATATTTGTCATACGCGTGAAAAGCTCTTGTTCCGCACCTTAGGCATTGAAGAGCCTTTAGCAAGTTTAAATACAGCATACTATTGTGAAATTAACTTTAGAGATTGGACAGAAAAACGTTATGGCCCAGAATTTTCAAGTTATTTAACGAAATCGTGGACGATCACAAAAGTATTAACCTCTTTAGCAGAAAAAGAAAAATTAATGCTTTTAAAAGCGGATGCTTTCGGGAGTGACAAATGGTCAGTTCGAATTTCTTTAGCCAATTTAGCTACTAACCAATATAGTGAAGTTGGTAAACGAATGATTCGCCTATCTGAACACATTAAAGAAGAGTGGTTGCGCCAAAAGCGCCAAGCAATTAAATAAAAAAACGCTAAGTCTCTTAAGCTGCAGGAGACTTAGCGTTTTTGTTTATTATTTATTCATTTTTCCGTCAGTTTTGGTTTATAAATGTTTGCTACACTGGAGATAAGAGGAAATTAAGCGTTTATAAAAAGGAGAGAAGTGAATGAAACATATTAAAGGAATGTTGGTTTTTATCGGATTATTTATTTTGGTTGGTTGTGCGCCAGATCAAGAGCCAACGAAACAAACAACAAGTGGACCGCAAGAGACAAAGCAAGTGAAGCAAGTTACCGTCACCAATCAAACGACTTCTGCGGTGGAAAAACAAGCGCCGACTAAAAATGACGAACTGATTGCTAATCAATTGACTTTTGATTCTCATGAATACACGTACGAAGTGGTTACAGGGGCCACACAAACGACATTTGGGACAACCCCACCAGCAAAATATACACCAGAAGAAAAAAAGGAAAAAATGTTTTGGTCCAATCAACCGCCTTTGGGATTAATGACGGGTAACTATTATAAAAATGAAGGTGTATTTACTGGCGGAAATTACGGCATTGTAGAGATTATTACGGAACCTGAAACGCAACGGATTCTGAATGTTGAGTTTACAGAGTTTGCTAGTGATCCTTATTACGATACACGCTATTCGGGTGTCAACAAACGCCTGTCGGATTATCCTGAATTTCAAGCAAGCAACACGCGCACAGACGATACGTTAGTCACCGTTGTTAATGGTATTACTTATGTAGAAAAACAAATGCGTGACGAAAATCGTGTCACAGGTAATTTTTATACGGTACGCGGTTCATCAACTTCTGCGCGTGAAGGTTTAATGCCTTTAGCAGCAGAGATGGACACTTGGCTAAAAGAGCCATCGAAAGAAACGTATATCAGTTACGCAGAAGATTTAGGCAATGGCCTAATCGCTCGACTTCAAGTGATAACAGAAGAGCAGAAAATAAAACATGTCAGCTATGATGAATACTTTTCAGATGAACAGGAAAAAATCACAGAAACAGCCCTGCGGCCTTTTTATCGTCAATCGAAATATTATTCACCAGGATACAATAAACAAACCAACAATTCTTTTATTCATTTTGTAGATGCACTAACAAAGGCCATTACGACACAACAAACTTTATCCGTTAACGAAGAACAAGAGCTAAAGCATCCGTCTTTTACTACTTATCAAAGATTGGCTGAAAAAATCAGCACGTTTCAAAATTCATTGAAGGAATAAAAAAACGAAAGTAGGGCATAAGTCGTTTCGACTTATGCCCTACTTTTGTAGTCTTAAGATTATCAGCTAAACCAAAGTGAGTTCTTTTTAAAGAAATACTTTTATTTTAGCCTTTTATAGATCTAAATAATTTTCTAAGTAATCTGCTAAACCATCTTGATCATTTGTTTTTTCAGTGACATCGTTGGCTACGGATTTAATTTTATCCGTGGCATTGTTCATAGCAACACCCCAACCAGCATAACTTAACATTTCTTCGTCATTATGTTCATCGCCAAAAGCAATGATATCAGCTGGTTTGACAGATAAAAAGTTCGCCACTTGATCAACGCCATGGGCTTTTTGAATTCCTTTTGCGACCATTTCTAAAATAGGCATTGGACCGCCCCAAGTGCGGACATCAATATAATCACCATATTGTTTTGTCAATGTATCAGCAACTTTTTCAGCTTGGTTTGGTGTGGTCCGAACCATCATTGAGGTAGGATTTGTTCGTAAATTTTTAGCAGTAAGTAAATTATCTAAGGTTGCTTTGGAAGCAAAAAATTTCGGATCGAACCCATCTAACGTATCGATATAAAATGTTTCTTTGTTTTCAGCAGCAACAAAATCTAATTGTAATTCTTTTTTCTGTGCCAAAATGTCAAAGACTAGGTCACGCTCAATATTGGCTTCGCTTTCCAAGTCCCATTTTTTCTCTGGAATGTGGACTAAAGCGCCGTTAAAGTTAACCATAGGGGTCGTTAGGCCAAGTTGTTGGTAAAATTGATGACTCATTCTATAGGGACGTCCAGTGGCAATACTGACGTAATGACCGTTGTCAATCGCTTTTTTTAGTGTTTGTTCGGTTTTTGGACTGATTAAAGACTGTGCATTTAATGTTGTGCCGTCTAAATCAATAGCAATTAATTTTTTCAAGTAAAAATTCCTCCTAAATGCCTTTTACTCAGTCTAGCATAAAACCGAAGATTATCAAGGGGAGAAACATGTTCATTTATAAGGTTTAAAAAAAAGCTTAAGAAGTATGCTACACTAAAATAAACCGTTTGAAAAAGGAGCGCAGAGCATCTTGAAAAATTCTAGAAATTATTTACGAGTGATCACCTTAGTCTATTGTATCTATATGTGGTTATTTGCTACGCATTTTCATTTTATGGCGTTGAACGTGTTGTTAGCCTATATTCCAATTGAACTTAGTTATCTTTTAAACGCAGAAAAACGTAAAAGGGATTGGTTGATAGGTTTTGCTTGGTTAATTTTTTATCCTAATGCGCCGTACCTATTTACGGATTTTTTTCATTTAGAAACGCTATCTATTTATCGAGGTTTTAATACGATTTTTGCAAACCAAATTGGTGATTGGTGGGCGTTTGTTTGCTTAACTAGCGGGATTGTTATATATGGGCTTTTAGGGATGAAAACAGTAACAACTGTTAGCCAGAAATTGCAAAGTTATTGCGGCTATAGAACAATTGTAGTCTTTCAAGCCAGCCTTCATTTCTTGTCTGCTTTGGCGATTTATGTTGGACGTTTTGATCGATTACACAGTGTCTATCTTTTTATGAGTCCAATTGAAACAGTGAAAATTATCTTTTTTGACTGGTCCCTTCAAAAATTAATGTTTATTTTATTAATGATGTTTCTACAGATGCTGTTGTTTGGGCTAATCCAATTATTAGGAAAAGAAGAAGCAATGTAAAGCTTTTTCTTTTTTATATCAGCAAAACACGAACGTTATATAGAAAAATATATATAATAGTTAATATTTTGTTGTAAAAAGATAGCGATTCTCTTATAATCAAAGAGTAATTATTCGAAAACATGGATTTTAAGGGAGAGAAGTGCAATTATGAATACGTTTTTCAAATTAAAGGAAAACAAGACAACGGTATCAACTGAAATAATGGCAGGGGTTACGACCTTTTTTGCAATGAGTTATATTTTATTTGTTAATCCGTCCATTCTTTCAGAAACAGGGATGCCTTTTCAGGCTGTTTTTTTAGCGACCATTATTGCTTCAATCATCGGTACATTAATTATGGGGCTGTTTGCTAATGTACCTTACGCTCAAGCACCGGGGATGGGACTCAATGCTTTCTTCACGTTTACGGTCGTTTTTGGGATGGGGTATACTTGGCAACAAGCATTAGCAATGGTTTTTATTTGTGGTTTGATTAATATTTTGATTACAGTGACAAAAATTCGCAAAATGATTATTAAAGCAATTCCAGAGAGTTTACAACATGCTATTGGTGGTGGGATTGGAATTTTTGTCGCTTATGTAGGGTTGAAAAATGCTGGCTTACTAAGTTTCACAGTGCAAGCAGAACCTCAAAATGGTGTTGTGAATGGTTCGAGTATCGTGCCCGCTTTAGGAAATTTTGATAATCCAGCCATTATTTTGGCGGTAATTGGGTTAGTTTTAACAACGATTTTAGTTGTCACGAATGTTCGTGGGGCTATTTTAATTGGCATTGTAGTTACTACGTTAGTCGCAATTCCAATGGGGGTGGTAGACACTGCTTCGGTTGATTGGCATGCTAATTCGTTGGGCAATTCATTTAAAGAATTAGGTACAACTTTTGGCGCTGCTTTTGGTGCTGAGGGCTTACAGTCATTGTTTAGCGATTCTTCAAAAATTCCTCAAGTTTTAATGACCATTATTGCCTTCAGTTTATCAGATACGTTTGATACAATTGGAACATTTATCGGTACGGGACGTCGAACAGGGATTTTCTCTAAAGAAGATGAATTAGCTTTAGAAGATAGTAAGGGTTTCAGCACTAAAATGGACAAAGCTCTATTTGCAGATGCTATTGCAACATCTATCGGTGCGATTTTTGGTACATCGAATACGACAACTTATGTAGAAAGTGCAGCAGGAATCGGTGCGGGTGGTCGAACAGGTTTGACATCGGTAGTGGTAGCAATTCTATTTGCCCTAAGTAGTCTTTTTTCACCACTTATTGCTATTGTGCCAGCACAAGCTACGGCTCCAGCGTTAATTTTAGTGGGAATTATGATGTTAGCTTCTTTCAAAGACATCAATTGGACGGATTTAGAAGATGCGATTCCAGCATTTTTTGCTTCAATTTTCATGGGATTATGTTATAGCATCTCTTATGGGATTGCTGCTGGGTTCATCTTTTATGCAGTGGTGAAAGTAGTCAAAGGAAAAGCCAAAGAAGTTTCACCAATTATTTGGGTCATTGATGCGTTGTTTATCTTAAACTTTGTAATCTTAGCTATTTTATAGTAAATAGAAGTGAGGCTGAGATAACAGCGGTTAGCTTTGAAGGTGTTGCATTTATTCAGCTGTTTATCTTAAGCCCAAGTGTTAAGAAGTCTGGCAGATTGGTCGTTTTGACCGGTCTGTCAGACTTTTTTTTAAAAAGAATTTTCTTTTGAGAGATTCACTCTTTTAGAGTATAGTGGTAGGTGAAGAGGTGATAAGGTGGATAAAAGTATGAAAATAAAATGGAAGCAGAATTTATTAGTCGCATGGATTGGTTGCTTTTTTACAGGGGCGAGTATTAGCTTAGTTATGCCGTTTATTCCAGTATATGTTGAACAATTAGGGACGCCTAAGAGTCAAGTAGAGTTGTTTTCTGGATTGGCAATTTCTGTCACGGCGTTTGCTGCTGCGATTGTTGCACCGATTTGGGGAAATTTAGCTGATCGAAAAGGTCGGAAAATTATGATGATTCGGGCTGCAGCAGGAATGACGATCACAATGGGGGCGTTAGCATTTGTCCCTAATGTATACTGGCTGTTGATTATGCGTTTTATGAACGGGATTTTATCCGGCTATATTCCTAACGCAACAGCGATGATTGCGTCGCAGGCGCCAAAAGAGAAAAATGGCTGGGCTCTAGGGACATTATCAACAGGTGCAATTGCTGGGACGTTAATTGCGCCATCGATTGGCGGTGCGTTGGCACAGTGGTTTGGAATGGAAAATGTCTTTATTATTACCGGCGTTATTTTATTCATTACAACGTTGTTGACTATCTTTTTAGTTAAAGAAGATTTTCAACCAGTTGAGAAAAAGGATTTATTAACGACGAAAGAAATTTTTAGTAAGATGGATCATGTTTCAGTATTGATTGGTTTGTTTGTGACTACGTTAATTTTACAATTAGGAATTACAAGTATCAGCCCAATCTTAACGCTATATATTCGATCTTTAAGTGGCGATACAGAGAATGTATTATTTGTTAGTGGTTTGATTGTTTCGATTGCCGGCGTTTCAGCAATTATTTCTTCTCCAACTTTGGGAAAAATTGGGGACCGCATTGGGAACCAAAAAGTTTTATTAGGCGGATTAATTCTTTCTTTTATTTGTTACATTCCCATGGCGTTTGTGCAAACACCTTTTCAGTTAGGTGTTTTACGATTCCTTTTAGGTTTTTCAACAGGCGCATTAATGCCATCGATTAATACGTTAATTAGTAAAATAACGCCAACGGAGGGCGTAAGTAGAGTTTATAGTTACAATCAGATGTGTAGTAATTTCGGTCAAGTTTTAGGACCGATGGTAGGGTCGACTGTTGCCCATGGTTTTGGCTATTCTTCTGTTTTTCTGGTAACCGCTTGTTTCGTTTTAGGAAACATTGGGCTGTCCTTCTTTAATTTCCGAAAAGTTTTAAATAAAAAGCTCTAAACAGTTGAAAAGATAAAAAAACCAGTTACAATAACTTTAGTAACTGGTTTTTTCTTATTTAACAGGTTTGGTTTCTTTCGGTACTGCAAAGTGTGCAATTAATAAAATAATAACGGCTGTTGCCAACGATAGAATCGTTGTCATTTTAAAGTCGTATGAACCACCAGATAATGCACCGCCGATATATCCAACGACTTGGCCTAATGCGAAGGTCCAGAAAAATACAACAAGATAACGCATATGAGCACCTCTTTTCTAGCTCTTAGTTTAGCATATTTTCTTTAAAAGTAAAGAATCCGCGATAGGAAAATAAGAGAAGAGGCAAAAAATAGCAAGGATTCAAAAAGGAGCTGTCCAATGTCATTTCCACAATTACATACCGTTACTTCCTATTCGCTTTTATCTAGTACGGTTAGGATTCGTTCCTATGTAAAACAAGCGAAAGCGTTAGGTTATCAAACATTAGCGATTACCGATATCAATGTCTTGCATGGGGTGGTTGAATTTTATGAAGCATGCCAAGAAGCGGGAATTCAACCAATTATCGGTTTAAGATTAGAATATACCCCAGTAGAAAAAGAAGGGCATTCCGAGTTGCTTTTATTTGCTAAAAATTTAAAAGGGTATCAGCAATTAATGCAACTATCTAGCAGCAAAATGACGACAGAGGGTCCCTTTTACTTAGCGGAACATCAATCCTTATTAAGTGATTTATTTGCCGTGACTTTGTCAGCTAAAGGAGAAGTCGCCCAAACATTTTTTGAAGATGAACAACAAGCGGTTCACGCTTTCCAACAACTTGCTTCATATTTTGATCCCCAGTCGTTATTTGTTGAACATTCTTTTTCAATGAATCAACAACGCAATCCAGCGCTCTTTTCTTTTTACCAAAGAGAACAATTACCTGGCGTGGCTTTGCAAGAGGTACGTCATTTAACAAGGGAAGAAGGCTTTGCCGTTACTGTTCTTGAGAGCATCAAAGAAAATAATCAATTGAATATTACAAGCCAAACACCGGAAATAGAAGGTCTGAATTACTTGCGCGAAGCAGAGACGACGATGGAACAAATGCTTCAAATAGCTGGTGCAGAAGTGGTCCAGAATACGATTCAGCTAGCTGAAAATTGCCGAGTTGACATTCCTTTACATCAAAAATTATTACCGCATTTTCCTGTGCCTGATAATCAAACGGCTGGTTCTTATTTACGCACATTGTGTTTAGAAAAATTACCAGAAAGAGTGCCTCATCTAAATGAAGTTTACCAAAAACGATTAGAAAAAGAGTTAACCATCATTCACAATATGGGCTTTGATGATTACTTTTTAATCGTTTGGGATGTGATGGACTTCTGTCATAACAATCAAATTGTTACAGGCGCTGGCCGAGGTTCAGCTGCAGGCTCTTTAGTGTCCTATGTGTTATCAATTACAGATGTAGATCCAATCAAATATGATTTGCTTTTTGAACGTTTTTTGAATCCAGAACGCTACACGATGCCCGATATTGATTTAGATATTCCTGATAATCGGCGGGAGGAAGTTTTAGCTTATGTCAGTCAAAAATATGGTCATTATCACATGGCGCAAATTGCCACGTTTGGTACGATGGCTGCGAAAATGGTTTTACGGGACGTTGCACGTGTTTTCGGGTTGTCCCAGAGTGAAGCGAATCGTTGGTCGGCAGCTGTCCCAAACAAGCTGAAAATTACGTTAGAAGAAGCGTACCAAGAGTCGAAACGGATGCAAGAATTGGTCAATTTTTCACCAAATAATCAATTGCTCTATAAAACAGCTGTTCAGCTAGAAGGATTGCCTCGCCATGTTTCTACGCACGCAGCAGGTGTGGTAATTAGTGATGAAAATCTTTTGAATTTGGTTCCGTTACAACCAGGATCGAATGAAATTTTATTGACCCAATTTACTATGAATGATGTTGAAAAAATTGGTCTTCTGAAAATGGATTTCTTGGGCTTAAGAAATTTATCCATCATTGATGATACCCTCACAGCTGTTAAACGCGTCTATAATCGAACCATTCGTTTAAATCAGATTCCATTAGATGACGAAACAACGCTGGCTTTATTTAGAAAAGGGGAAACAAGTGGCGTTTTCCAGTTTGAATCTGCTGGAATTCGGAATGTATTAAGAAAATTAGGGCCAACTAGCATTGAAGATATTGCTGCTGTCAATGCCCTGTATCGTCCTGGTCCGATGCAAAATATTGATGTTTTCATCCGCCGGAAAAAAGGCTTGGAACAAATTAGTTATCCAGAGCCTAGTCTCGCCCCCATCTTAGAAAATACGTACGGAATTATTGTTTACCAAGAGCAGATTATGCAAGTTGCTGCGAAAATGGCTGGCTTCTCTTTAGGGCAAGCTGACATTTTACGTCGGGCCATTAGTAAAAAGAAAAAAGATGTGCTAGATGAAGAACGAAATCATTTTGTTAATGGTGCGTTACAACAAGGCTATCCCCAAGAAACAGCTAACCAAGTGTACGATTATATTGAGCGCTTTGCTAATTATGGCTTTAACCGCTCGCATGCATTTGCCTATTCCTTTATTGGTTTTCAAATGGCTTACTTGAAGGTTCATTATCCAAGTGCTTTTTATGTCGCATTGTTGCATTCTGTTCGTCATAATCCAACAAAAATTAAAGAATATATTGGCGAAGCTAGAAAAAACAAGCAGACGATTTTGCAGCCGTCAATTAACCAAAGTCACTACAGCTTTTACCTAAATCAGCAACAGCAAATTTTATTTGGTTTTAGTTCTTTAAAAGGAATCCGCCGAGACTTCATTCAAAATATTTTAAATGAACGCCGAGAAAATGGACCGTACAAAACGTTCGATGAGTTTCTTTTGCGAATTGACCGTAAGTGGTTGAAAGTTGAAAATATCGAACCATTGATTGCCATCGGTGCATTTGACGAAATTGCGCCTAATCGCCGTCAATTAGCGGTAGGTTTAGAGAGTAATATCCAAAGTATTCTTCTCAGCGGTGGTAGTATGGATTTGTTAGAAACGTTGAAGCCAAAGGAAGAAGAAATTGCCGATTATCCGCTAGAAGAGCGACTAGAACAAGAAGAACAATATTTAGGAGTCTATTTATCAGGACATCCGACAGAAGAGTTCAAAAAAACACGCTTAGCCAAGCAAACGCAACTTGTTCATGAACTTGTTGAAAATCAGCCCACGAAATTATTGATTTATGTCAAAAACATTCGGACGATTCGGACCAAAAAGGGAGAACAAATGGCCTTTGTTGATGGGGATGATACAACAGGAAGTATTTCACTAACGTTGTTCCCAACCGTTTTTCGCCAGTTAAGACAGAGTGTCGAGAAAGGGCAAGTTTATTATGTGGAAGGAAAAGTGGAACGCAGTACGTACAATCAAGAATTGCAAATATTGGTTCAACGAATAGAAAAAGCGCAACAAGTAGAAACATCAATTAGTGACGAAACGTGTTTTATCAGAATTACAAAAGATGTCGAACAAACGGACGTTTTTCAGAAAATGAAAGAGGTACTTAGTCGTCATGCTGGACACATTCCAGTGATTGTCTATTTTGAAAAAACAGGAAAGAAAATAGTATTAAATGAAGAAAATTGGGTCGCTCATACAAGCGCTAGTCAGCAACAATTAGCTTACGTTTTAGGCGAGCAAAACGTCATTTTCAAATGATTTACGGTAAAAAATACTAGTTGTTTTCAACTTTTTTCATTTTTTTCTTCTTAACTCAAGACATTTTGGTTCTTTAATGGTAAAATGAATGACGTAATATTTTTGTATATCAATTTTTGCGAAAAGGTTTCTTTTGGCAGTTGAAAGTATATTATATGAGGTGAAATAGCGAATGAAACGCATTGGTATTTTAACCAGCGGGGGAGATGCCCCTGGAATGAACGCTGCAATTCGTGCAGTCGTACGCAAAAGTATTTTTGATGGAATCGAAGTTTACGGTATTAACTATGGATTTGCCGGTTTAGTCGCAGGCGACATCCGTCGTTTAGATGTTGCTGACGTTGGCGATAAGATTCAACGTGGTGGAACATTCTTGTACTCTGCTCGTTATCCTGAATTTGCTACTGAAGAAGGGCAATTAAAAGGAATCGAACAATTGAAAAAATTCGGTATTGAAGGCTTAGTTGTTATTGGTGGAGACGGTTCTTATCATGGCGCAATGGCTTTGACAAAACGTGGTTTCCCCGCTGTTGGAATTCCTGGAACAATTGATAATGATATTCCTGGAACAGATTTCACAATCGGTTTTGATACAGCAATTAACACTGTTTTGGAATCAATTGACCGAATTCGTGATACAGCGACTTCTCATGTTCGTACATTCGTTATCGAAGTAATGGGACGTAACGCTGGTGATATCGCATTGTGGTCAGGCGTGGCAGGCGGAGCAGATGAAATCATTATTCCTGAACATGATTTTGATATGAAAAACGTTGCCAAACGTATTCAAGAAGGCCGCGACCGCGGGAAAAAACATTGCTTAATCATTTTAGCAGAAGGCGTAATGGGCGGAAATGAATTTGCTGATAAACTTTCTGAATACGGTGATTTCCATACGCGTGTATCAATTTTAGGACACGTGGTTCGTGGGGGCTCGCCAAGTGCTCGTGACCGTGTATTAGCAAGTAAATTTGGGTCATATGCTGTTGAACTTCTAAAAGAAGGCAAAGGCGGTTTATGTATCGGTATGTTAGATAACCAAGTAGTTGCAGCTGATATTATTGACACGTTAGAAAACAATAAACACAAACCAGATTTATCTCTTTATGAGTTAAATCATGAAATTTCTTTTTAATCTTGTATATTAGCTAATCTTATTAGCTTTGTATAAACAAATTTGGAATAGGAGCGTTTTAGTAATGAAAAAAACGAAAATCGTATGTACGATTGGACCAGCTAGTGAATCCGTTGATATGCTAGTAAACTTAATTAATGCAGGTATGAATGTTTGCCGTTTGAACTTTTCACATGGTGACTACGAAGAGCATGGTGCTCGTATTAAAAACATTCGTGAAGCTGTAAAAATTACAGGGAAACGCGTAGCGATCTTACTAGATACAAAAGGTCCTGAAATCCGCACAAATGACATGGAAAATGGCGCAATCACAATGAAAATTGGTGACTCAGTACGTATTTCTATGACAGAAGTTTTAGGAACAAATGAAAAATTCTCAATCACTTATCCAGAATTAATCAATGATGTAAACGTAGGTTCACACATTCTTTTAGATGATGGTTTAATTGATTTAGAAGTAACTGATATCGACCGTGATGCAAACGAAATCGTAACAGTTGTTAAAAACGAAGGCGTCTTGAAAAACAAAAAAGGCGTTAACGTACCAGGCGTTTCTGTAAACTTACCAGGGATCACTGAAAAAGATGCTAACGATATCCGTTTCGGAATTGGTCAAGGAATTGACTTTATCGCAGCTAGCTTCGTTCGTCGTGCTTCTGACGTTTTAGAAATCACTAAAATTTTAGAAGAAGAAAACGCAACACACATCCAAATCATTCCTAAAATCGAAAACCAAGAAGGTATCGATAATATCGATGAAATCTTAAAAGTTTCTGATGGTTTAATGGTTGCTCGTGGTGACATGGGTGTTGAAATTCCAACAGAAGATGTTCCAGTTGTCCAAAAAGCTTTAATTAAAAAATGTAATGCTTTAGGTAAACCAGTTATCACTGCAACACAAATGTTAGATTCAATGCAACGTAACCCACGTCCAACACGTGCGGAAGCAAATGACGTAGCAAACGCAATCTACGATGGAACAGATGCAGTAATGTTATCAGGCGAAACTGCAGCAGGGGATTACCCATTAGAAGCTGTTCAAACAATGGCTCGTATTGCAGTTCGTACAGAAGAAACATTAGTTAACCAAGATTCATTCGCATTGAAATTATATAGCAAAACAGATATGACTGAAGCAATCGGACAATCTGTTGGCCATACAGCACGTAACTTGGGTATCCAAACAATCGTTGCGGCAACAGAATCAGGCCACACAGCACGTATGATCTCTAAATACCGTCCAAAAGCACATATCGTTGCAATTACGTTCTCAGAACAAAAAGCACGTAGCTTATCATTATCATGGGGTGTTTACGCAACAGTTGCTGACAAACCATCAAGCACAGATGAAATGTTTAATTTAGCTTCAAAAGTATCACAAGAAGAAGGTTATGCTTCAGAAGGTGATTTAATCATTATCACTGCTGGTGTTCCAGTTGGCGAAAAAGGCACAACAAACTTAATGAAAATTCAAATGATCGGTTCTAAATTAGTTCAAGGTCAAGGTGTCGGCGAAGAAGCAATTATTGCAAAAGCCGTTGTTGCAGGAACTGCTGAAGAAGCAGTTGCTAAAGCGACTGAAGGAGCTATTTTAGTTACAAAAACAACAGATAAAGAATACATGCCTGCAATTGAAAAAGCATCAGCATTAGTTGTTGAAGAAGGTGGTTTAACTTCTCATGCAGCTGTTGTAGCGATTGCACAAAATATTCCAGTTATCGTAGGTGCTGCAGATGCAACATCATTAATTAATAATGACGAAGTGATTACTGTTGATCCTCGTCGTGGTATTGTTTACCGCGGAGCAACAACAGCTATCTAAGTCTAATTAATTCAATCATTTGATTTTAAGCAATATGTACTCGGACGCAAAGCTGGGACAAACCGATTCGTCAGTTTGTCTCAGCTTTTTTTACAAGGAAGACAGTAGTACGAAATGTTCAGAAAACACGTATTCAGTAAATAAAGAGTTGGGCGCAAATAGTAAAATTATGTCTTAGTTTTAAATTATTTATGTTATTTCACACAAAAATTTTGTTATTTAATTAAATAAGCGCTAAGTTATCTTCAACAGAAAAACAATTATAAAAAAAACGAAAGAAAAACAGGAAATAAGAAAGGGCTGTCAAGAAAATTTCATTGACAAAGCTTTCATACCCCTGTATAATAGCTTTTGTTGCTTAGGAGTGATAATTATGAAGTGGTCTTTGTTAGAATTAAATAAATACAAAGAAGAGCCGCTAGTGTTTTCAGAAACATTGCATCTTAAAGAAGAGCTTCTTCAACGAGATGATACCTTGTTGGATGTAAGTCCAATCAAAGTAGAAGGCTTATTAGCAGTCAATAAATCAGAATATTTACTTCATTACACTATTCAGGTAACTGTAACCGTTCCTTCATCCCGTTCTTTAGAACCTGTGGCTTTGCCAATGCAAATCACGGTCGATGAAGTCTTTATGACAAAAGAACAAATGGATACAAGAGATGAACGATTTGCAGTTGAAGAGATTATTTTATTGGATAAGCCAACAATTGATTTAGATGAATCTGTCGAAGACAACATTCTATTGTCCATTCCAATTCAAGTGCTTACAGAAGAAGAACAAAACAGTCAAGAAATGCCAAGTGGCAATGACTGGGAAGTGATTTCAGAAGAAGCATATTTGGAAAGTAAGCAGAAAGCAGCAGAACAAACAGTGGATCCTCGTCTGGCTAAACTATCAGAATTACTCAGCGATAATGCTGAAGAGGAAGATAACAGCTAGGTTGGAATATATTGTGTATGTAAATACACGCATCTTTACAAGGAGGTGGAACAACAATGGCAGTACCAGCTAGAAGAACTTCTAAAGCGAAAAAAGCAAAACGTCGCACACACTACAAATTAACAATCAAAGGCTTAAATGCATGCTCAAACTGTGGTGAAATGAAAAAAAGCCATCACGTATGTCCAGCATGTGGTCACTACGATGGAAAAGACGTAATGTCTAAAGAAGCATAAGCATAAAAACATTTTTTGAAATGTTGAATCCCCTAGGCTAACCATGGAGCCTAGGGGATTTGTATTTTTTTAAGAAAATATGAAGAAATTGGAAATTTATTGGCACTATATTGTTTTCATATGAAAGATAGTGCGTTATAATAGTGAGGATTATAAGAGAATGCTCATAGAATTTTCGTTGATTATAATATAGGAGGTCATAAAATGACAAAACAACAATTTGGCGTAGTCGGCATGGCTGTCATGGGGAAAAATCTTGCTTTAAACATTGAAAGCAGAGGCTATACAGTTGCGCTGTATAACCGTACAGGATCAAAAACAACAGAAGTGGTTGAAGAACATCCTGACAAAAACTTTCAAGCAACATACTCAATTGAGGAATTTGTGAATGCAATTGAAAAACCTCGTCGAATTATGTTGATGGTTAAAGCTGGACCTGCAACAGATGCGACAATCCAAGAATTGTTACCACACCTTGATAAAGGCGACATCTTAATTGATGGCGGTAATACGTTCTTCAAAGACACAATGCGACGTAATGAAGAACTAGCAAACTCAGGAATTAACTTTATTGGTACTGGCGTTTCTGGCGGAGAAGAAGGAGCCTTGAAAGGACCATCTATCATGCCTGGCGGACAAAAAGAAGCGTATGAGTTAGTTGCGCCAATTCTTGAAAAAATTTCAGCTAAAGCAGAAGACGGTGAACCATGTGTGACTTACATTGGCCCAAATGGTGCTGGACATTATGTAAAAATGGTTCATAATGGGATTGAATATGGGGATATGCAATTAATTGCTGAATCCTACGATTTAATGAAACAAATCTTAGGTTTATCTGTTGATGAAATGGCAGAGATTTTCAAAGAATGGAACGAAGGCGAATTAGACAGTTACCTTATTGAGATCACGGCTGACATTTTGACACGTAAAGATGATGAAGGAACCGACCAACCAATCGTTGATGTTATTCTTGATGCAGCAGGCAACAAAGGAACAGGTAAATGGACAAGCCAAAGTGCGTTAGATCTTGGCGTACCATTACCATTAATTACAGAATCAGTATTTGCACGTTTTATTTCGGCTTACAAAGAAGAACGCGTAAAAGCAAGTGGCATTTTATCAAAACCTACAGCCTTTAACTTTGCAGGCGATAAAAAAGAATTGATTGAAAAAATTCGCGAAGCATTATACTTTAGTAAATTAATGAGTTATGCGCAAGGGTTTGCACAACTCCGTGCAGCTTCTGAAGAATACGGATGGGATTTACCATTTGGTGAAATTGCAAAAATCTGGCGAGCAGGTTGCATTATCCGTGCACAATTCTTACAAAAAATTACCGATGCATATGAAAAAAATCCAGCACTTGAAAACTTGTTGTTAGATGAATACTTCGTAGAAATTACGAAAAAATATCAACAAGCCGTTCGTGAAGTTGTTGCGATTGCTGTTCAAGCAGGTGTTCCTGTACCAACATTCTCATCTGCAATTGCTTATTACGATTCTTATCGTTCAGATCGCTTACCAGCGAATTTAATTCAAGCACAACGTGATTACTTCGGTGCTCATACGTACGAACGCACAGACAAAGAAGGAATCTACCATTACAGCTGGTACAACGAAGAATAAACACGCTGGAGACCATGAGTGTGGCTCACCATGCTCATGGTTTTACTGTGGCTTAAAAAAGAACCAGACAGATTGAGTAGTAATTCTCTAATAAGTAGTAAGGAATAAAAAGGTTGAGCTTGAGTATAGCTTTTAAAGAGAAAGGACAATTAATCAAATGAGCAACATTTTAATTATTGAAGATGAAAAGAACTTAGCGAGATTCGTTGAGCTTGAATTAAAACATGAGGGGTATACGACAGAAGTACACTACAATGGTCGTACAGGATTGGAAGCCGCTCTTAACAACGAATGGGATGCTATCCTTCTTGATTTGATGTTACCAGAATTAAATGGATTAGAAGTATGTCGCCGTGTTCGCCAAGTGAAAAATACACCAATTATTATGATGACTGCGCGTGATTCAGTAATTGACCGTGTTTCTGGCTTAGACCATGGAGCGGATGATTATATTGTTAAACCATTTGCAATTGAAGAATTGTTAGCTCGTTTACGTGCGTTACTTCGTCGTATTGATATTGAGGGCGATAAAAACGTTGCAAAACAAACAACGATTACATATCGTGATTTAACAATTGAAAAAGAAAATCGTGTCGTTCGTCGTAATTCTGAAATGATTGAATTAACAAAACGCGAATACGAATTACTATTAACGCTAATGGAAAACGTGAACGTTGTCTTGGCACGTGATGTGTTACTAAATAAAGTTTGGGGCTATGAAACAGAAGTAGAAACAAACGTTGTGGATGTGTATATCCGCTACTTACGAAATAAAATTGACGTACCTGGAGAAGAAAGCTACATCCAAACTGTCCGTGGAACTGGCTACGTTATGCGTTCGTGAGAACTAATTAATGAAAAGAACGATTAAAAAAGAACTGGAAGGCCCATCTTTAACTATAAAGTGGGCTTTCGCAAGTTCTTTCTTTATATTTGTAGTTTTTACCATTTTTGCGGTGATTACCTATAAGTCTTCTGTCAGTCTTATTGTTGCCAAAGAAAAGGAAAATGTCGAAGCAACGATTGCAGAAGTAACAAATCGATTAGCTAATGCCAATGAAAATTTAACGGTAACAGACGTTTTTGACTATTTAAAAACGCCGAGTGAAAGAGATGAAAACTACTATAATAAGCATACAGCAGTAGAAGGTTCGTTTATGGAAATGGACAGTTTCATATCTGAACTAGGACAACCAGAACTTTATTTATCTGTGTATGACACAAACCAAAAGCTAGTTTTTAAAACACAAAATGAATATGATAAGTTATTACAATTGGATCGACAATTACCTGTTGTTCGAACCGTTTTTGATAAAACCGGTTTTTATTCCGTGGAACCTATTTTTTCAAAAGAAACACGAGAAAAGATTGGCTATATTCAAGCGTTTTATGAACTTTCTTCTTTTTATGAAATTCGTAATCATTTATTATTAACACTTGTAGTTTTAGAAGTGATTTCTCTGATTGTAAGTAGTGTCTTAGGCTTTATCCTCTCTTCTTATTTCTTAAAACCATTAAAAGTATTGAGAGATACGATGGATACAATCCGCAAAGACCCGCAATCAGATGTCCACATGCCGGAGATTAATACGAGAGATGAGTTAGCAGATATCTCGGAAATCTTTAATGAAATGTTAGATCGTATGAGACGCTATATCGAACAACAAGAGCAGTTTGTTGAAGATGTTTCCCATGAATTAAGAACGCCCGTTGCGATTATGGAAGGCCATTTAAACCTTTTAAATCGTTGGGGGAAAGACGATCCTGAAATTTTAGATGAATCATTAAAGGCCAGTTTACAAGAAATTAGTCGTATGAAGAGTTTGGTCCAAGAAATGCTTGACCTTTCACGCGCTGAACAAGTGGACACCCAATATGCAAATGAACGAACAGATGCTAAACAAGTAGTCTACCAAGTATTTAATAACTTCCAATTGGTTTATCCTGAGTTTCATATCACATTAGATGACGATTTACCAACCGAAGTTGAACTGAAAATCTATCGTAATCACTTTGAACAATTGCTAATTATTCTATTAGATAATGCGATTAAATATTCAACCGATCGAAAAGAAGTGCATATTTCCATTTCTCGAACGATGAATGAATTTGAAATAGCTGTGCAAGATTTTGGTGAAGGAATCACTGAAGAAGACTTGGAGAAAATATTTGATCGATTCTATCGAGTAGATAAAGCCCGTGCAAGAAATAAAGGCGGTAATGGCTTAGGACTATCGATTGCAAAACAATTAGTCGAAAACTATAAAGGACGTATTGATGCAGAAAGCGTATTGCATCAAGGAACGATCTTTAGAATTTTTATTCCAATCGCTGGAATAAAAGAAGAGAGCAACGTACAATAAAGTGAACTGACCCAATAAACTGAGACAAAATAAAAAAGCACCTCTTGTTGAATTCACGTTAAAATGAATTTAACTAGGAGGTGCTTTTTCAATGGGAAATCGAGTGTCTTATCCGATTCACATCAAAGAAATGGCTATACAGATGAAAAAAGAGAATATTCCTGTAAAAATGATTATGGAAGAATTAGGCATTAAAAACAAAACACAAATTGAAACATGGTGGCGTTGGTACCGTAATGGCGAGAATCATCGTCTGGTTCAACCCGTTGGAAAACAATATGCTTATGGTAAAGGTCCAGAAATTCTATCAAATGAACAACAGCTTAGAAATGAAAATAACTATTTAAAAATGCATATTGAGGTGCTAAAAAAGTACAAAGAATTGGAAAGGACGTGGAGCCAGAAATATTTGTAGAATTAGTTAAAAAAATGAAAGGAAAAATAACCATTACTGTATTGTGTCAACTTTTCGGCGTTTCGCGAGCTACTTATTATCGTTGGACTCATCGAAAAGACTTGGGAAAGTTAACACCTCTTGAAGAAGCCGTTCGTCGACTTTGCTTCCAGCATAAGTTTCGATATGGCTATCGAAAGATTACTGCGTTGATTAATCAGGAATACAAAGTAAACAAAAACACCGTACAAAAGATTATGCAGAAATATCATTGGAATTGTCGCGTGAAAATGAAGAAACGCAGTAAAGTGGGACAACCTTACACGGTTGTCGAGAACAAGCTAAATAGACAATTTTCTTCAGACGCTCCTTTAAAGAAATTGGTAACAGATATTACTTATCTGCCTTTTGGTCAAAAGCAATTGTATTTGTCTTCAATTATGGATTTATACAATGGTGAAATTATCGCCTATACCATCGGTGATAAGCAAGATACGGCTTTTGTTCTGGATACACTTGATCAATTGCCCCAAACAACGGATTGTCTATTGCATAGTGATCAGGGCTCTGTTTATACTTCTTTTGACTACCAGAATCAAATAAAAACAAAAGGCATTACCATGAGTATGTCCCGCAAAGGGACACCTTCAGATAATGCCTGCATCGAATCGTTTCATGCCTCACTAAAGTCTGAAACGTTCTACTTAGATGGGCTCACAAATGAACCTACATCTATTGTAATAGAAATTGTAAAAAAATACATTACTTATTATAATGAAAGTCGAATTCAACAAAAACTAGACTACCAATCGCCGATAAATTATCGGAAATCAGCAGTCTAGGAAAATGCTTTTTTATTCCTGTCTCACAATCTTAGGTCAGTTCCAAAGTACGTTGCTTTTTTTACGAATGATTAACGAACATTTCAGTAAGAGAAAAGGGATTATAAGATAAAGAAACGAATGTTTTCTTTGCAGAAAATATTCATCGTTCGAAATTGAAAAAAATGTTATTTTTCTGCAAAATAATAGTTGCGTTTTAGAAAAATCCTTGGTATATTAATATCTGTTCTGACAAACAGTTCGTTAAGAAAAAAGTTTTAAAAAGTTAAAAATTTTTCTTGACGAAAAGATAAATAACATGTTAGAATAACAAAGTCGTTAAAGAGATTGCTTTTAAATCAATCATTTGATCAAAAAAACTTGTTATAAAATAACAAAAAAGTTTTAAAAAGTTGTTGACAAACAACTGAGATAATGATAAGATATAGAAGTTGTCACAACAGACGACAACAACCGAGCAAAACAACTTGAGAAAACTTTTGAAAAAAGTTCTTGACATTCAAACGAAAGTTTGTTATGATATAAAAGTTGCTGCGAGGTAACGTAGACCTTTGAAAACTGAACAAAGAATAGACGAACCAAATGTGTAGGGCGTCTTGATTCAATTCAAGACAACAAACATTTTTAACAAGCAAGCAATATGCTAGCAAACAAATTGAGCTTAACAATCGCAAGATTGTTCTAACTTTTATTATGAGAGTTTGATCCTGGCTCAGGACGAACGCTGGCGGCGTGCCTAATACATGCAAGTCGAACGCTTCTTTCCTCCCGAGTGCTTGCACTCAATTGGAAAGAGGAGTGGCGGACGGGTGAGTAACACGTGGGTAACCTACCCATCAGAGGGGGATAACACTTGGAAACAGGTGCTAATACCGCATAACAGTTTATGCCGCATGGCATAAGAGTGAAAGGCGCTTTCGGGTGTCGCTGATGGATGGACCCGCGGTGCATTAGCTAGTTGGTGAGGTAACGGCTCACCAAGGCCACGATGCATAGCCGACCTGAGAGGGTGATCGGCCACACTGGGACTGAGACACGGCCCAGACTCCTACGGGAGGCAGCAGTAGGGAATCTTCGGCAATGGACGAAAGTCTGACCGAGCAACGCCGCGTGAGTGAAGAAGGTTTTCGGATCGTAAAACTCTGTTGTTAGAGAAGAACAAGGACGTTAGTAACTGAACGTCCCCTGACGGTATCTAACCAGAAAGCCACGGCTAACTACGTGCCAGCAGCCGCGGTAATACGTAGGTGGCAAGCGTTGTCCGGATTTATTGGGCGTAAAGCGAGCGCAGGCGGTTTCTTAAGTCTGATGTGAAAGCCCCCGGCTCAACCGGGGAGGGTCATTGGAAACTGGGAGACTTGAGTGCAGAAGAGGAGAGTGGAATTCCATGTGTAGCGGTGAAATGCGTAGATATATGGAGGAACACCAGTGGCGAAGGCGGCTCTCTGGTCTGTAACTGACGCTGAGGCTCGAAAGCGTGGGGAGCAAACAGGATTAGATACCCTGGTAGTCCACGCCGTAAACGATGAGTGCTAAGTGTTGGAGGGTTTCCGCCCTTCAGTGCTGCAGCAAACGCATTAAGCACTCCGCCTGGGGAGTACGACCGCAAGGTTGAAACTCAAAGGAATTGACGGGGGCCCGCACAAGCGGTGGAGCATGTGGTTTAATTCGAAGCAACGCGAAGAACCTTACCAGGTCTTGACATCCTTTGACCACTCTAGAGATAGAGCTTTCCCTTCGGGGACAAAGTGACAGGTGGTGCATGGTTGTCGTCAGCTCGTGTCGTGAGATGTTGGGTTAAGTCCCGCAACGAGCGCAACCCTTATTGTTAGTTGCCATCATTTAGTTGGGCACTCTAGCGAGACTGCCGGTGACAAACCGGAGGAAGGTGGGGATGACGTCAAATCATCATGCCCCTTATGACCTGGGCTACACACGTGCTACAATGGGAAGTACAACGAGTCGCTAGACCGCGAGGTCATGCAAATCTCTTAAAGCTTCTCTCAGTTCGGATTGCAGGCTGCAACTCGCCTGCATGAAGCCGGAATCGCTAGTAATCGCGGATCAGCACGCCGCGGTGAATACGTTCCCGGGCCTTGTACACACCGCCCGTCACACCACGAGAGTTTGTAACACCCGAAGTCGGTGAGGTAACCTTTTTGGAGCCAGCCGCCTAAGGTGGGATAGATGATTGGGGTGAAGTCGTAACAAGGTAGCCGTATCGGAAGGTGCGGCTGGATCACCTCCTTTCTAAGGAATATTACGGAAATACACATTTCGTCTTTACTTTGTTCAGTTTTGAGAGGTCTACTCTCAATCAAATAAGTTCGGGGCCTTAGCTCAGCTGGGAGAGCGCCTGCTTTGCACGCAGGAGGTCAGCGGTTCGATCCCGCTAGGCTCCATTGATAGCTTTTGCTATCAGATTCGTTCATTGAAAACTGGATATTGAAGTAAAAAGAATCAAAACAAACCGAGAACACCGCGTTGAATGAGTTTTTTAATAAGTTCAATTGCTTATTTATTGATTAACCTTCTATCGCTAGAAGAAGTGATCAAGACCCAACCGTAAGGTTGATAAGGTTAAGTGAATAAGGGCGCACGGTGGATGCCTTGGCACTAGGAGCCGATGAAGGACGGGACTAACACCGATATGCTTTGGGGAGCTGTAAGTAAGCTATGATCCAGAGATTTCCGAATGGGGGAACCCAATATCTTTTATAGGATATTACTTTTCAGTGAATACATAGCTGATTAGAGGTAGACGCAGAGAACTGAAACATCTTAGTACCTGCAGGAAGAGAAAGAAAATTCGATTCCCTGAGTAGCGGCGAGCGAAACGGGAAGAGCCCAAACCAACAAGCTTGCTTGTTGGGGTTGTAGGACTCCAATATGGTAGTCTGTTAGTATAGTTGAAGGATTTGGAAAATTCCGCTAAAGAGGGTGAAAGCCCCGTAGACGAAATGCTAACAACACCTAGGAAAATCCTGAGTACGGCGGAACACGAGAAATTCCGTCGGAATCCGCGGGGACCATCCCGCAAGGCTAAATACTCCCTAGTGACCGATAGTGAACCAGTACCGTGAGGGAAAGGTGAAAAGCACCCCGGAAGGGGAGTGAAATAGATCCTGAAACCGTGTGCCTACAACAAGTCAAAGCTCGTTAATGAGTGATGGCGTGCCTTTTGTAGAATGAACCGGCGAGTTACGATTGCATGCGAGGTTAAGTCGAAGAGACGGAGCCGCAGCGAAAGCGAGTCTGAATAGGGCGAATGAGTATGTAGTCGTAGACCCGAAACCATGTGATCTACCCATGTCCAGGTTGAAGGTGCGGTAAAACGCACTGGAGGACCGAACCCACGTACGTTGAAAAGTGCGGGGATGAGGTGTGGGTAGCGGAGAAATTCCAAACGAACTTGGAGATAGCTGGTTCTCTCCGAAATAGCTTTAGGGCTAGCCTCGGA